>JBEBOQ010000019.1:0-77696 GCA_040396375.1 Achromobacter xylosoxidans | reverse complement strand
GCTTGTGCACCATGGCCACCGCCAGCGACAGGCGCTGGCGCACGCCCATCGGCAGCCTGTCCGGCAGTTCGTCCAGCGCGTCGGCCAGGTCGAAACGCGCCACCATCTCGTCCACGCGGGCCGCGATCTCGGCTTCGGGTACATGAAACAGCCGCGCATGTAGCACCAGGTTCTGCCGCACGGTCAGCTCGCCATACAGCGAGAAGGCCTGCGACATGTAGCCCACCCGGCTGCGCGTATCGATGTTCTTCGGGTCGACCTCCGTGCCGAACAGCCAGGCCTGACCCTCGCTGGCTGGCAGCAGGCCGGTCAGCATCTTCATGGTGGTGGACTTGCCGCAGCCGTTGGACCCCAGGAAGCCGAAGATCTCGCCGCGGCGGATGCGGAAATTGACGTGGTCCACCGCAACGAAGTCGCCGAAGCGCATGGTCAGGTCGCGGGCCTCGATGGCGATGGGGGCATCGTCGTCCAGCGCCAGCGGCGTGATCTCCACGGGTTGATGGCCGCGCCGCTTTTCCTCGGGCAAGAGTGCGATGAATGCTGCCTCCAGCGCATCCGTGCCGGTGCGCTGTTGCAGTTCATCGGGCGTGCCGGTGGCCAGGACGCGGCCTTCGTCCATCGCGATCAGCCAGTCAAAGCGCTGGGCTTCGTCCATGTAGGCGGTGGCGACTATGACGCTCATCCCGCTACGCTCGTGGCGGATCTCGTTGATCAGGTCCCAGAACTGCGCGCGCGCCAGCGGGTCGACGCCGGTGGTGGGCTCGTCCAGGATCAGTAGGTCGGGATCATGGATCAGCGCGCAGCACAGGCCCAGCTTCTGCTTCATGCCGCCGGACAGCTTGCCCGCCGGGCGCGACAGGAACGAGGCCATGCCGGTGCTGCGCGTCAGGCTGTCGATGCGGCGGCGGCGCTCGGCCTCGTCGTGGCCGAACAGGCGGCCGAAGAACTGCAGGTTTTCTTCCACCGACAGAGTGGGGTACAGGTTCTTGCCCAGGCCCTGCGGCATGTAGGCGATGCGCGGGCAGACGTCGTCGCGGTGGTGTTTGCTGGCCATGTCGCCGTCCAGCACCCGGACCGAGCCCTCTTGCACCGCGCGCGATCCGGCCACCAGGGCCAACAGGCTCGACTTGCCCACGCCGTCCGGGCCGATCAGGCCCACCATGCGCCCGGCGGGAATGTCCAGCGTGATGCCGTCCAGCGCCACTGTCTTGCCGTAGCGCAACGTCACCCCCGACAGCTGCACCACCGGAGCGGGGGACGAGGCTGTCGCGGTCGCGGTCATCAGGGCACCTTGACTTCAAGGTTGGCGGGCCACGCCGCGTCGCCGTCCAGCTTCAGCCAGGCCACGCCCGGCAGGCCGGTCTTGACCTGCGTCAGGTGCTGCTGCAACAGCGCGGGGTCGATCTGCGCCTTGACGCGGAACATCAGCTTTTGCCGTTCGCTGGCGGTTTCCACGGTCTTGGGCGTGAACTGCGCAGTGCTGGCCACGAACGACACCTTGGCCGGGATTACGTATTGCGGCGCGGCATCCAGGATGATGCGCACGTCCTGCCCCAGCGCCACACGGCCGGCGGCCTGCTCGGGCAGGAAGAAGGTCATGTAGACGTCGGCCAGGTCGACCATGTTCAGCACCTTGCCGCCGGCGCCCAGCACTTCGCCGGGCTGCGCAACGCGGTATTGCACTCGCCCGGCGCGGGGCGCGCGCAGTTCGCTGTCGGTGATGTCGGCCTCGATGCGGGCGATGGTGGCTTGTGCCGCGTTGACCGCCGATTGCGCGCCCACCTGGGCGGCGCGCGCGGCCTCGATCGCTGCCTGCGCGGCGTTGACCTGCGCACGCGCAGCATTGACCGCCGCCTGGGCGCTGCGCACGCGTGCGCGGTCGTCGTCCAGTTCCTGGATCGACGAGGCGCCTTCCTTGGACAGCGTTTCGGACCGCGCCAGGCGCCGCCGGGCGGCATCCAGTTCGCTTTCGCGTTGCACCACCACGGCTTCGGCGGCGAGCTTGTCGCTTTCGCGCTGCGCGATCTGGGCGCTGGCGCTGGCGGCGCTGTTGATAGCCTGCTGATGCTGGGCGCGGGCCTCTTCGCGCTGCGCGTTCAGCGTATCGATCTGCATGCGGGCCAGCGGCTGGCCAGCGGCGACGAAATCGCCTTCGGCCGCCAGTACGTCCTGCACGCGGCCGGCCAGTTTGGTGGCGACGTCGATCTCGGTGGCCTCGATGCGGCCGTTGCCGCTGATGAAACCCGCACCGGGGCCGCTGTCGGACAGCATGCGCCAGCCGCCGTAGCCGGCGGCGGCCACGGCCAGGACGATCAGGACGGGAATCAGTTTTCGGGTAGGCAGCTTCATGGTGCGGATCCTGGGTTGAGCGATGGCGCGATGGGCGTCTGCGTGCCGCCGCCCAGGGCGGCATACAGGCCGACGCGGGCGGACAGCAGTGCGCGGCGCGTCTGCACCAGCGTCTGCTGGGCCGCCAGCAAGTCGCGCTGGGCGTCCAGCACTTCCAGATAGGGCGAGGCGCCGTGGTCGTAACGCAGTTTGGCCAGGCGCGCGCGTTCGCTTTGCGCGGCCACGGTGGCGCGCAGCACCTGCACCTGTTCGGCCAGCCAACGACGCGCTGACAATGCATCGGCCACGTCCTTGAACGCGCTTTGTATGGATTGCTCGTAGCCGGCCACGGCCTGGTCGCGGCGCACGCCGGCCAGGTCCAGGTTGGCGCTGCGGCGGCCGCCGTCGAAGATCGGCAGGTCAATGCTCGGCGCAAAATTCCAGGCCCGGCTGCCGCCGCCGAACAGGCCGTCGAGTTCGGCGCTGGCGGTGCCAAAGGCGCCCGTCAACGTGATGCGGGGAAAGAACGCGGCGCGCGCGGCGCCGATATTGGCGTTGGCGGCCCGCAACTGATGCTCGGCCGCGACAATATCGGGGCGGTTGGTCAGCAGGTCCGACGGCAGCCCCGCCGGCAGGTCACGCATCACGGCGTCGTCGTCCAGGCCGGCCTGCGGCAGCGGCAAATTCAGCGGCTTGCCCACCAGCAGCTCCAGCCCATGGGCCCGCGTGGCGCGCGCCTGCTCCAGATCGGCGCCCAGCGCGCGGGCCTGCTGCCACAGCGTTTCGACCTGGGTCAGGTCCAGCTTGGAGATCGAGCCGACCTCGTAGCGGCGGCGGAAGATGCGCAGGGATTCTTCGCGCGACGCGATGGTTTCGCGGGTCAGGGCCAGGCGTTCGTCCAGTTCGCGTAGCGATAGATAGCTGTCGGCCACCTGCGCGATCAGGCTCAGCGTGGCGGCGCGGGCGGCGGCGTCGGATGCCAGGTAGTTTTCCAACGCGGCGTCCTTCAAGCTGCGGACGCGGCCCCAGAAGTCCAGCTCCCAGGTGGCCATGCCCACGCCGGCCTGATATTGGCTGGTCACTTGGGGTCGGCCGGTCAGGTTCAGGTCGCCCGGCGTGCGGGTGCGTGCGCCGTCCGCCTGCACGCCGATCGTGGGGAACTGGTCGGCGCGCTGGATGCCATATAGCGCGCGTGCCTCTTCGACCCGCAGCAGGGCCACACGCAGGTCGCGGTTGTGCGCCAGCGCGTCGTCGATCAGGCCTTGCAGGGTGGGGTCCGAGAAGTACTCGCGCCAGTCGACCTGGGCGGCCGCGGCTTGCACGGTACGCGCCGCCGCGCCGGCGTCGTTATCGGTGGGATAGGTGGCGGCCACCGGCAGGGCGGGGCGCACGTATTGAGGGGCCATCGACACGCAGCCCTGCACCAGCAGCACGGCTAGGGCGGCCGGCGCCAGGCGGGCGGCGGTCCATGCCGGAAGCGGACGGCGAGTCATGCGGTATTTCTCCCCGGTTTCAAATGTCCTGAATTGATTGTGCCGTTGCCGCCGCGTCCGATCCTTGAGCGAAATCAAGTTAGCGACTGACTGGTCGGTTTTTAATGGAGTGGTTGGCCGGCTTTGACGCCGTGCGCCAACGTGCACAGGGAACCGTAGTAATGGACACGCAACGTCGGCGCCTCCCCCCGACCGTGCGCATCGGGCAGATCCTCGACGCCGCGCTGCAGGAATTCTCGGCCGCGGGTTACGCCGGCGCCCGGATGGACGACATCGCCTTGCGCGCCGGGTTGTCCAAGGGGGGCCTGTATGCGCATTTCGCCAGCAAGGAAGAGGTGTTCGAAGCGCTGCTCGAACGCCACCTTTGCCCGCCGCGACTGGATGCCCATGCGGTGGTGCAGGGCGCGGCTACGCCCAGGCACCTGGCCGAGCGCATCGTGAACCACCTGTATGCCAGCCTGGCCAATCCGGCCATGGTCGCCACCATGCGCCTGCTGCTGGCCGAGAGCGGCCGCGTGCCGCACCTGGCGCGGCGCTGGCGGCTGGAGACCGCCGATGCGCACCAGGCCGACATCGCGCTGTTGCTGCAACAGGCCCGCGAGCGCGGGCTGTGCGGCGATGGCGTGGCGATGAAGCACCCGTGGCTGCTGCTGTCGCCCGTGGTCCACGCCATTTTCATGGCGATCCTGCTGGGCCCGGATGAACGCATCAACCTGCCGGAGCGGCGCGAGGCGCACGTGGCGCTGATCTGCGGCCTGCTGTAGCCGCGGATCAGCGCGGCCCGCGCCGCTACCAGCGATAGGTGGCCGTGGCCACCACCGTGCGCGGCTCGCCGTAATAGCAATTGCCGTAGCCGCAATTGGCGATGTAGGTCTTGTTGGTCAGGTTGCGCACGTTCAGCGCCAGATTCCAGTGATTGATGTCGTAGCCGATCAGCGCATCCACCAGCACGAACGAGGGCACCTGCGCGGGCGTGTTGCCGCCGTCGCCGTAATTGGCGCCGGTAAAGCGCGCGCCCGCGCCGATCTTGACCCGCGATTCGAAGCGGTAGTCGACCCACAGCGAGGCCCGGTTCAGCGGCACGGCGGTAGCCTGCTTGCCGATTTCCGCGGGGTTGCTGCTGGCGGTCACCACCGCCTTGGGCGTCCACGAGTACGAGGCGATCACGTTCATGCGCGGAATCGGCTGCATCGTGGCTTCGAACTCGACGCCGCGCACCGTGACCTCGCCGGTTTGCTTGGGCATGGATTGCGCGTCATAGCTGATGTAGTTCTGACGCCGCAGGTCGAACATCGCCACGCTGTAGCTGTCCTTGGTGCCGGGCGGCTGGTAGCGCAGGCCCGCCTCGTACTGGCGGCTGGTCTCGGGCTTGAACGGTTGGCCCGTCACCGGGTCCAGCGTTACGGTGGGAATGAACGATTCCGAATAGCTGACATACGGCGCCCAGCCCGTCGGGTCCAGGTAGACCAGGCCGGCGCGGCCCGTGAATTTGTGGTCGGGATAGCGGGTATTGCTGCCATCCAGCCGGCTGCGGATCTTGCTGTCGGCGCTGTCGTAGCGGCCGCCCAAGGTCGCGACCCACCGTTCGTTCCATTTGATCTGGTCCTGCACATACAGGCCGGTCTGGGTCAGGGTCAGGTCGGCGTCCATCCAGGGCGCCGGGCGCACGATCGGGCCGCGGTGGTACACCGGGTCATAGATGTCCAGGTCGGGGGCGCTGCCGCCATTGAAGCTGAACTGGTCGATACGGCTGCGCTGGTAATCCACGCCCAGCAGGATGCGGTGGCGCCAGTTGCCCAGCGTCAGGTCGGTCTGCGCCTGGTTGTCCACGGTAAAGCTGGAAATGTGTTCGCGGCTGCCCGACACGGTGCGCCGCAGCGCCTGGTAGTTGGCGGGGTCGGTGACGTCGTCGTTGACGGTCACGTAGCCAGGGGACTGCACTGCGGCATAGTCCACCTTCAGGCGGCCGTAGCGCAGATTCTGCCGCAGCGTCAGCGCGTCGCTGACGCGATGCTCCAGCTCGTAGCCGGCCATCCACTGGGTCTGGTCGAAATGGTCGTAGCCCGGTTCACCCACGAGCAGCGACGTGGGGATGTGCGTGCCGGCCGGCGTCGGCACCAGCGAGCCTTCCGCAGGCCGCACTCGCGTATAGGTGCCGCCGCGCTTGGTGGCGTACTGGGCCAGCAGCGTCAGCGTGGTGTCGGAAGACGGCCGCCAGGTCAGCGATGGCGCCAGGTACAGGCGGTCGTTGTTCATGCCATGGGACGGCAGCTCGGCGTCCAGCCCCATGCCGACAAAGCGGTACAGCCACTTGCCGTCCTCGTCGACGGGGCCGGTGAAGTCTGCCGCAATGCGGCGCCGTTGATGGTCGCCCAACTGCGCCTGCAGCTCGTGCAGCGGTTCTTCCTGGGGGCGCTTGCTGACGACGTTGACCACGCCGCCCGGGCCGGTCTGCCCGAACAGCACCGAGGCGGGGCCACGCAGCAGTTCGATGCGTTCGGCGCCGTAGTTCTCGGTCTGCCAGATGCCCCAGTTGCCGGTATTGCGCAGCGGCAGGCCGTCCAGGTAGAAGCCCGGCGTGTAGGCGTCGAAGCCGCGCAGCGAAATCCAGTCATAGCGCGAGTCGGCGCCGTAGGTGGTGGTGGCCACGCCGGGCGTATAGGCCAGGGCGTCCTTGATCGTGGTGGCGCCCTGCGCGTTGTATCGGTCCGCCGTGATCACCGAGATCGATTGCGGCGTCTCGATAATGGGCGTGTCGGTCTTGGTCGCGGTGGCGCTGCGGCGGGCGACGTAGCCTTGCACCGGACCCCAGGCGCTTTCAGTTGTGCCGGTGACGTTGATCGGCGCCAGCGTGGCGACCGGCTGCGTGCTGCGCTTGACCGTGAGGGCGCCGCCAGGCAGCACCACGGGTTCCAGTCCCGACCCCGCGGTGACGCGCCGCAGCGCCTCGTCCAGCGTGTAGCTGCCGCGCAGCGCGGGGGCGTCCAGGCCGCGCACCATCGCCGGGTCCAGCGACAGCACGCGGTCGTTCTGCACCGCGATACGGTTCAGCGTGGCGGCCAGCGGGGCGGCGGGCAGGTCGTAGGCATGAAGGGCGGGTTGCGCCACGGCGGCGGGCGCGATCAGCGCGGCCAGAAAGAGCAGGCTGGCGCGGGGGATACGGGGCATGGCGGTCGGACTCCGGGAACGGTAAAGAGTGTGGAATTACCCGGAGGTGTATCGGCGCCAAAAAACCGGACAACGAAAGTGTAAGTGGTTGTATGTTGGCGGGAAGACGGGCGGCCGCCCGGCTCAGGCCAGGTCGACCCAGGTCAGCCAGCCGCCGTACCGCGTCACTTTCAGCGGCAGCGTTGCGGCCAGCGCGGCCCAGGCTTGCTCGGGCCGATCCAGCGAGAACACCCCCTGCACCCGCAGCGCGGCGGCGCGGTCCGACAGGTGCAGTGCGCCGGGCATATAAGGGCGCAGTGCATCGGCCACCTGCGCCAGCGGCGCGTCCAGCACGTCCAGCCGGCCCTGGCGCCAGGCCGCCAGCGTGGCGGCCGAGTCCGCGTCCAGCCGCTGGATGCCGTCCAGGTCGTAGCGCGCCGCCTGGCCCTGCATCAGATCCAACTGCTGACCTGCGCGATTGCTGACACGGACCTCGTGCTGCAGCACCGCCGCCACGCTGTGATCCAGTTCCTTGCGCACCATGTATTCCGTGCCGCGCGCCCAGGCGGTGCCGTCTTCGGTGGTGACGCCGAACGGCCGTTCGGCGTCCGGTGCGACGGACGCCACCAGCGCGCCCTGCAACAGGCGCACCCGTCGCACGGCGCTGGTGAATTCCAGCCGCACCTTGCTGCAAGCGTTCAGCAGCAACCGGCTGCCGTCTTCCAGGTCGATGGACAAGCGCTGCGCGGTGGCGGTGCTCCAGTCGCTGCGGTCGCGCCACACCCGGCTGCCGAGCCACGCGCTGCCGATGCCCACGCCGGCCAGCGCCAGGGTCTTGCCCAGGAATTGGCGACGCGTGGGCCCGCGCGCCAGCAGGTCGCGCACGGGGGCGCTGTCGGCGGTGGATAGGCCCGCCGCGCGCAAGGCTTGCAGGGGAATGCCGATGCCCGCCTGCAACGCCTGCCACGCCAGCGCGTGGGCGGGCGCCGCCTCACGCCAGCGTTGGAATCGGGCTTGGTCGGCGGCACTGGCGCTACCCGAACTGAGCAGCACCATCCATTGCACGGCTTGGCGATCGATATCGGGCGTCATGCGCGCTGCTCGCGTTGGAGCCGCAGGCAGCGTTCCAGCGCCAAGGCGAAATGGCGCTGCACCGTGCGCACCGACAGGCCCATGCGCCGGCCGATGTCGGCGTAGCTCAGCCCGTCCAATTGGCTATACAGGAACACCGCGCGCACGGCAGGCGGCAGACCGGCCAGCATGGTGTCCACGCGCAGCAGCATTTCCATGCCCAGGGCCTGGGCCTCGGGGGAAGGGGAGGTGTCGGCGGCATGCAGCGCCAGCCATTGCAGATAGGCTTGTTCCAGCTCGCGCCGCCGCCAGAAATGGAACAGCAGGCGCCGGGCGATGGTGGATAGATACGCTTTCGGTTCGGCGATCGCGGCGGGCTCACGGGCCGACGCCATCTGCAGGAACGTTTCCGACGCCAGGTCTTCGGCGTCCGCATGATTGCGCAGCCGAAAGCGCAGACGGTCCACCAGCCAGGGGCGATAGTCCACGTACAGGGAAGCGAGGGTGGAGAAGGCGGGGTGCTTTCCCATGGGGACCATACCAAACAATAGGAATAAGTATCATTTAGTATATTGGAAAATCGCTCGGGCGGGTCAGCTCGTGCATACGGTACCCGTGGCGTTGCGCGGCCCTGTATCCTTGCGTTACTTCCACGACCCAAGCAGCGAGGACGATTTGCCTACCTCCGGAATGATCGTCCGCATGCCTTCCTGGCGTTATTTTCCGGTGGCGTTGGCCTTGGTGCTACCTGTGGTCGCCTGTGTCGGCTGGACGTGGTTTCATGCGCAGGCTGAAGAACGGGCCGAGGCGGCCACGGCCGCGCGTATCGTGCGGGTCCAGACAGAACAGATCCTGGCCCGCGCCCTGGACATTTTGCCGCGGGTCGCGGCGCTCACGTCCATGCCCTGTGACGAGGCGCTGCCCGACCTGTACCGTTGGGGCACGCTCAACCCCTATTTCCGCTCGCTGATCCTGGTCGAGCGCGACCATATCTATTGCTCGTCCATGCTGGGTGGGGTGGACCAAGTCACCGGCGAATTCCGCAAATGGCCTGTCGATGTGGCACCGGTGCAATGGTTCCTCAGCGTGGCGGGCACGCCCCTGGCGCCTGATCGTCCGGCCCTGCTGTTGGGTATGGCCGCCGCCAACGGCCGTGGCGGTGTGGTGGCCATCGACGGGCGCTATGTCCAGGACATCCTGAACTCCGTCGCCTCGCTGGGCGAATATCAGTTGGAGGTGACGTTGGGCCAGGGGGCGCCCATCCGCAGCGATTCCTGGGGCAAGGCGCCGGTGTCATCGCAGCCGCTGTTCCAGGCTGCCACCAGCGTCGCTGGCCGCGCGGACCTGACCGTCAAGGTCATGGCGCCGCCCGAAGCCGTGGTGCGCGCCTGGCAACAACTGTTGATGACGTATCTGCCGGTGGCCCTGGTGCTGGGCGCGCTGTTGGCGTTCGGCGCCTACCGGCTGCAAGTGAACCGCCAATCGTTCAAAGAGCAACTGCGCCGCGCCATGGCGGCCGGTGAGTTCCATGTTGAATACCAGCCTGTCTATGGCAAGGCCACGGGCCGCTGCGAAGGCGCCGAGGCGCTGATGCGCTGGAACCGGCCCGGCGTGGGGGCGGTGCGTCCGGACATCTTTATTGCGGCGGCCGAGGTCGAGGACATGATCGTGCCGCTGACGCAGCACCTGCTCCAGCTGATCCAGCGCGACATGCGGAACTGGGCCACGCCGCCCGATTTCCACATTGCGATCAACTTCGCGCCGCAGCATCTGTCCTGCCCGGAATTGATGGCGGACGTGCGGGCTTTCCGCGCCGGCATCCGGCCGTCGCAGATGGTGCTGGAAATCACCGAACGCAGCCTCATCACCGACAACGGCCAGGCCCGTCGCAACATCGACGCGCTGCGGGCCGAAGGCGTGCTCGTCGCCATCGACGACTTCGGCACGGGCCATTGCTCGCTGTCCTACCTGCAAAAATTTCCGGTCGACTACCTGAAGATCGACAAGGGCTTCGTGCATGCCATCCAGCCCGGTGGCGAAGACGCGCCGGTGCTGGACGTGATCATCACGCTGTCGCATCGCCTGGGCCTGGCGGTGGTGGCCGAAGGCGTCGAAACGCCGGAACAATTCGCCTACCTGACGCGTCGTGGCGTTGCCTTCATTCAGGGGTATCTGTTCGCCCGGCCCATGCCGTCGTCCGACTTCGTGCGCTGGTATGCGCAAAAGGCGGCCGAACCACCGGTGCCTGGGGCGACATAACGCGGGCAACCCTGTTGCGCAGCGCGCGACCGGGACTCGTGCGGCCCGCAGAGGCGCCCGGCAGGTTCAGCCCGCCTTGGCTTGCGGCGCGGCCTTGGCGAAGAAGAGGTCCGTGATGGACTGGCTATCCAGGGGCTCGCCATTGATGGCGCGCGCCAGCAGTTCGGCGCCCAGCAATTGCACCGAGAACACCAGGTCGGGCTGCACGCGACGGATTTTTTCCAGGTGCTTGCTGGTGTTGACCAGGGCGACGGTCTTGGCGCCTTGTTCGCCCACGGCCTCTTTGGCGGCCAGCACGATGAAGGCGTTTTCGGCGTCGTCCTCGCGCAGCGCCAGCACATAGCGCGCGCGGGTGACCCCCGCGTTGCGCAGGACTTCCACGCTGGATGCGTCGCCCTCGATCAGGTCGGTGGCGGCGGGGTATTCCTGCGGCGCGCCGACAGGCACGATGACCGTGACCTCGTCGCCGCGACGGCGCAGGCCGTCGTAGACGCTCATGGCCAGGGGAGTGGCGCCGGCGATGATGATGTGATTTTTTCTCATGGCGGTGGAAAACCGGCCCTTGACCAGCCGTTTCAGGTTGCCGCCGATCACCGGGCCGGCGATCGCGCTGATGGAGGTGGCGAAGACGGTGATGCCGAGAATGATAATCGACGCGGTGAACAGCCGCGCCGCGTTGCTGTGCGGCGTGATGTCGCCATAGCCCACCGTCGACATCGAGACGATGGAAAAGTACAGGGCGGTCGCCGCGTCCTTGATGGGCGGATTGAACTCCTCGCCCAGGTACAGCGTGCCGAACACCGCATAGATCAGCAGCGACACCATGCTGACCAGCGCGAACAGCGAGCCGGCCGTGACGCTGGCGCGATCGAAGCGGCGCCAATAGACGACCAGTGCCACCACCAGCACCAGCGTATAGATGCCGAGTCCGGCGCGGCCGCTGTCGCCCAGGATGGCGAAGGTGCCGATGCCGATCAGCAGCACCAGCGAGAAGGCCCAGGCGATGCGCGCCTTCAGGATCAGGCCAAGGGCGATGATCTGCAGCCCCACCCCCAGCACCAGCCGCGGGATCTCCAGCAGGCCGACCACCTGCATCACGTCCCGCCAGTTGTCCAGCGCCAGCCAGAACGAATACTCGCGCGTCCGCACTTCGCGCAGCACCGGATGCATGAAGGCATACCCGTCCAGGGCCACCAGGATGGCGAGACACCAGTTGGGCGGCACAAGGGAGATCACACGGCGCAGGCGGCGCGCGAGGCCGGTCAGGGGATTGGGCATGGCAGGGGCATCCTTTGCCTGCATTCTATAGGCGCCGGCCAGGAGCTTGCTATATCCAATATGTATAGAAGGCTATCAACAAAGAATTACTTGAATTGCGCCCGACGTCCTAAACTGCCTTCATCACGCGGCTATCCGAGAGGAACGCCGCTGATACGGGCGACAAGCCCGCCAGCTGCCAGGGCGGACGAAATCCCCGGGCGTTATCACGCTGCAGCTTGGGTGGGGACTAGAGACCCCAACCGGGCTCACGGCCAGTCCGTGCGTGAGTAGTATGAGGCACGAATGTTGGAATCGCGTGATCTAGGTAGAAGGCATCAGTGCCGGCTGATGACTCCAGGCTCACGTGTTGTTTTAGCGCGGCGTCTTACCTTCGGGGCAGCGCCGCGTTTTTTTCGCCTGGCGCCAGCCTCCTGGCCCGTAGCGTATCAGTAAGACGGCGCGTTGGCATCCAGCGCATAACGGCGCCAGTCCTCTTGTCCTTCCGGACGACCTTCCTCTCCCCCCTCCCGATTGTCCAGTTCCAGCGTGATATCCGCCGCGAACATATAGCCCCAGCCATGCACGGCGCGGATCGGCAGCGTCATGTGGTTGGCGGTCGCCTTGCGTCGCAAGCGGCTGATCATCACGTCCACGAAACGGCGGCGCGTAATGGCGCCGTCCGCGTCTTCGGCCCCGTCCGGATAGAACGCGTCGCGGCTGACCTTGCGGTCCGGCGCCTTGACCAGTTTGCTGAGGAAATCGCGTTCGCCCGTCGTCAGTCCCAGGCTGCGGCCCGCCGGGCTTATCAACGTCCACCCCTTGTTGGCCAGCCGCCAGGTTTCTTGCAGCGGCTCGTCGTGTATTGACGATTCGGCTGCAGCGTCGGATCCGTCCAGCCCCACGGCGCGGCGCACCAGGGCTTGCAGTACGGCGGCCAGCTCCAGGCCGGTGACTTCCGGCGGCAGGCAGGCGTCAGCGCCGCACAGCAGCGTGCGGATGCGGTTTTCCTGGGCGCTGAAGGGCGCGATGGCGACGATGCCCAGGCTGCGGTCGATCGCGCGCAGCCGCACTGCGGCGTTATGGATATCGGGCAGGGGCGCTTCCAGGATGACCAGCGGGCTGGGGCGGCGCGAATAGCGGTCGTAGACGTCGGCCAGGTCGTGGCAGCGGCGCACGCTGAAGCCCAGGTGGGATAGAGCCTCGACCAGCCGGGCGTGCCTGGCATCGTCTTGGCCGAGAAAGATGACATCCAGCGTATTGTTCATGGATGCCCGCCTGCGCCAACGACAGCGTGATCATTGCGTGTCATGCCCTCTCCCTTTGCTGCGCGCCATGATGTGGCGGCATCTGGCGGTGTTGTTGGTGGCGGGCGAAGGTCAGGACTACTGGTCAGCGTATGGGCCGCGGCCGGGTGAGGCCGAGGTCGGGGTCTGGGCGGCGCTTGGCTCAAGCGTGTTCCGCTTTGGCCGCCGATGATCCGATTCCGCATGGAAGTCACGCCCGTGTTTCATTTAAACACGGGCGTGTTTTTTTGTGAAGATACGTTTCTGTAGTTTCTGGTGGTAACAATTGACGCGAGGCATATTTCCGCGTGGCGCTTGGAACGCTGTTTGTTTTGCGTGGTTGAGACCTGAAGATATTAAGTATTACCGATACATTATTTTCTATTTTCACACGCCGAAAAACCATAAACTCGGGCCGGCGTTAACCCCGCGCCAACGTCGCGCGTCCGCGCGCGGCAGGTGCCGTCGGGATGGCGCCGTGCCGACCGCAAGCCGATGATAGAAAGGGCTTTTTTGCATCGCCGCGGGTCAGTTTCGCGGTGGCGGGGCAGGGGCCCGCACGGGGCCGGGAGGAGGGCGCCGCGATTTACGGATTAGCCACGGAATTGGGGTGCAATCCGTTTATTTGGCGGCAGTATTGAGATGTTTTAATCAAATAAATAAATTCATATTAATGTCTCAGGTTGATCGATTGGACACGTTTAGCCATCGTCTGCGCAATGCAAGAATGCTTCAGGGATGGACACAAAAGGACTTGGCAGTCGCGAGCAACCTGTCGCAGAGCGCCATCGGTAACTACGAAAGCGGCCAGCGCCTGCAGCCTTCCAGCGACGCGCTCATCAAGCTGACCCGGGCGCTGCGGGTCAATCCCATGTGGCTAAGCACCGGCGAAGGGCCAATGGTCCATCCCGGCTACGCCGAGCCCCCTGCCAGCGTGGGTGAATGCCCCGTGCAGCCGCCCTGGCCGTTCGAAACGGTCTCGTACGCCACCTATGCCCGCCTGAGCCTGCAAGAAAAGCGCCAGATTGAACAGGTGCTGGCGGCCTACATCAAGGCGCGCGGCGAATAGTCCCCACCGCCCGGCGGGACGGCGCGGCGCGCCCGCGCGGCGCATCCACCATGCCCCCGGTCCGCGTGGCGCTGGGTCGGCCCACGGACGGGGCTGGGGTCGGCCGGTCGAGCGTGTCGGGTCTGGGATCGCGCGCGCGCAACCGCCGCCGCAGCCGCTCCACCGGATCCGCGATCAGGCCGTTCAGCAGCGCGGCCAAGCCTATACAGCCCGCCACCACCAGCGCCGTGAACATCGCGGGCTGCTGTTTCTGCGCGCCGTCCAACAGCCAGCCGAAAAACAGAATGACCAGCGCGTGGCAGATGTAGATCGGGTAGCTCAACTCGCCGATGGCCTTGTCCAATCGGTGGCGTGACTGAAACAGGAACGCCAGCGGCAGCAGGGCGGCGAACAGCAGTACCGCCAGGCCGTCGCGCAGCGTATGCGGCAGGCCGATAGAGAAGTGGACCAACGCATAAAGCAGCAGCAGCCCGGTGCCCAGTTCGGGCAGGCGCGGGAAGCGGTGGGTCCAGGCCTGGCAGCGGGGCAGCAGCACCTGGTGCGACAGCGAGCCGGTCAGGAATAGCGCCAGCTCGGTGGGAAAGAAGCGATAGGTCCACGGGTCTGACAGGCCGACGCCCGTGGCGATCAGCACCGCGCGCAGCGCCAGCGAGGCTACCAGCAGCACCAACAGGCGGCGCGGCGAATGCAGCACGAAGGGCGCGATCAGGTAGAAGCTCATTTCCACGCCCAGCGTCCAGGCCTGGGGCACCAGCAGCCCCTGGTATAGCGGCACCTCGCTGTGGGCAAAGCTGCCGGTGAAGGCCAGCGCGCCGTGTTCGATACCGAAGAACATCAACCAGTCCTGGCCCAGGATCAGCAGGTTCGACAGCCCCAGGAACAGCTCCGCGGCAAAGGGCAGGTGTTCGTAGAAGCGCCAGAACGTGCCGCCGCCGGCCGCATAGGCCAGCAGCGTCAGCGCCGCCACCGCCAGATAGATCGGATACAGGCGCAGCGCTCGGTTGGCGTAGAACCTGCCGACCGCACCCTGGTAGTGGTCGGTGGCCGTCAACACATAGGAAATCAGGAAGCCGGAGATCACGTAAAAGAGCTGCACCGCCAGGCGGCCGCCCACCAGCCAATCGGTCGTGCCGCCGCCCAGGTGGTCGAGCACGACGGACAGCGCCAGCAAGGTTCTCAAGATGCCCATCGCTGTGTCTCCGGTCGTCGTTGTTATTGCTGCCCGGCGCGGCTGCCGGTTTGGCGCCGGACATATGCGGGGTGTCAGCCGATTCTGCGCGCGGCCCAGGGCTGCCGCCATGCGGCATACGGTGTGCAGCACCCCCTGCGAGGGGAGGACGGCGCGGGCCGTGGCGTGCAGCTTTCGGATTCGGCTGTCGGGGGGAGGCCCGGGACGCAGGGGGGCCATGGCGGTTACAGTCGGGGGGTGTCTTTTCAGGAGTGCTGTCCATGTCTACCTTCCTGTCCTCGCATTGCCGCCTGCTTGGCGTCGGGGTGTTGGCCCTGGCGTTGGCGGGCTGCGCCAGTTCCACCGGGGGCGCGCGCGCCCAGGGCGCTGCCGCGGCCAACGCGGCCACCAGCGCCGATTCGTTGGCCCAGACCAGCTGGGAGCTCGTGCGCTGGACCCAGTCCGCGGGAGGGCTGCGCAACATTCCCCATGGCGACAACGGTGAACCCATACAGCTGACGTTCCTGGCGCAGGGCAAGCAATACCGCGCCGAGGGCTTTTCGGGCTGCAACCGCTACATGGGCTCGTACAAGCTGGACGCCGGCAAGCTGTTCATCGATGCGCCCGCCGCCACTCGCATGGCCTGCGTGCCGGCCGAGCGCGCCAAGCTGGAAAACGACTATCTGCGTGGCTTGACCTCGATCGACACCTTCACCCTGGATAGTGGCGGCGCGCCGCGTCACCTGACATTCAACTTGCGCGGCGGCGACGTGCTGGAATTTGAGCGCCGCCAGGACCCGCCTACGCCCTGAGCCTAGGTGTTTCAGTATGTTTTGCGCGGCCAAGTGCCGGCCCGAGGCGCGCCTACAATGGGCGCTGCCCGGCGCTGGCGCTGATGCCGCGTGGCGGGCGCCCTGATATCTTGCGGGAGCATTCCATGTCCTTGTCCTCGTCGTTGCGCTGGATTGCGCCCTGCGTGTTGAGTCTTGGCCTGGCGGCCTGCGCGGCGCCGCCGCAGCGCACCGCGGACGGCCGCGACCCGCGCTTTCAGCCCGCCGCCGCGTCGGACGTGCTGGTGCAGACGAGCTGGGACCTGGCGCGCTGGACCCGCCCGGGCGGCGCGCTACGCGAAATTCCCCACCCGTCGTCCAATTCGCGCCCGCTGACCATCAGCTTCATTCATGACCAAGGCGCACCGCGCGCGGGCGGTTTTTCCGGCTGCAACCAGTACAGCGCGCCCTACACCGTGGCCAATGGCCAACTGATCATCCAGTCCAACCCCGTGGCGACGATGATGGCCTGCGCACCCGTGAACATGCAGCTCGAACAGGAATTCCTGGCGGGCCTCACGCGCATCACGGCTACCTCGTTCGACAACACCAACAATCCGCAGCGCATGACCTGGATGCTCAGCACGGGCGATACGCTGGATTTCGGCCGTCGCATCGACCCGGTTGCCGGCGGGCAGGTGGGGCCGACCAAGCTGATCTACGTCAATTCCGAGCGCGTGCCGTGCAACGCCGGCGCCGGGCGCACCACCTGCTACCAGGTACGCGACAGCCAGTCGCAGCCCTGGCAACTCTGGTATGGCGACATCACCGGCTTTACGTTCCAGCCCGGCGTCCTCTATCGCTTGCGCGTGGTCGAGATCAAAGACCCCAACCCGCCGGCCGACGCATCGGGGCTGCGCTGGGTGCTGGATACGGTGGTCGAGCAGCAAATCGTGCGGCAATGATCGCGGCGGACCTCGCCCGCGCTTGACCTGCGGCAAACGGCCAGGGCGGGGCAGCGTTTACTATTACGGCCTTCGTCGGTCGCTTGCCGGCGCCTCGTTGCCCCGTTTCCGTCTATTCGTCCCGCTTTACCATGTCATCCATCGTCAATATCGCCGCCTACAAATTCGTCTCGCTGGATGACCTGCCCGGGCTGCGCGCCCAGCTGCTGGCCCAGGCCGGCGTAGCCGCCCTGAAGGGCACCGTGCTGCTGGCCGAAGAAGGCATCAACCTGTTCCTGGCCGGGTCGCAAGAAGGTATTGACGCGTTCCTGCACGACTTGCGCGCCGATGCCCGGTTCAATGACCTGGAAGTGAAGTTCAGCCAAAGCGCGCAGGTGCCGTTCCGCAAGCTGCTGGTGAAGATCAAGCGCGAAATCATCCGCATGAATCACCCGACGATCCGGCCCGAGGCCGGCCGCGCGCCGGGCGTGGACGCCAAGACGCTGGCGCGTTGGCTGGAACAGGGCGCCGACGACAGCGGCCGCCCCGTGGTCATGCTGGACACGCGCAACGCCTTTGAAGTGGACGAAGGCACCTTCCGCGACGCCATCGACTGGCGCATCGACCGTTTCACGCAATTCCCCGCGGCGGTGCAGGCGCACCGCGACGAACTGCAAGGCAAGACCGTGGTCAGCTTCTGCACCGGCGGCATCCGTTGCGAGAAGGCCGCGATCTACATGAACGAAGCCGGCATCGACAACGTCTACCAGCTCGACGGCGGCATCCTCAAGTACTTCGAGGAAACCGGCGGCCCGGGGTTCGACGGCAAGTGCTTCGTGTTCGACGAGCGCATCTCGCTCGACCCGGCGCTGGCGCCGAGCAAGGATTGATCCCGTCCCGCGAGGACCGGCGCGCCGCCGCCGCATGAAAAAAGCCCGCAGATTGCGGGCTTTTTTGCATGGCTCGGGTGCGCGGATCAGCGCACGCGCATGCCGGGCTTGGCGCCGGGGAACGGCTCCAGCACGTAGATGCCGGCGTCCACCGCCTCGTCGGCGTGGCTGGCGGCCAGCACCATGCCTTCGGAGACGCCGAACTTCATCTTGCGCGGCGCCAGGTTGGCGACCATGACGGTCAGCTTGCCGATCAGGTCTTCGGGCTGGTAGGCCGACTTGATGCCGGAGAAGACGTTGCGGTGGCGGCCTTCGCCCACGTCCAGCGTCAGGCGCAGCAGCTTGGTCGAGCCTTCGACGTGCTCGCAGTTGACGATCTGCGCGATGCGCAGGTCGACGCGGGCGAAGTCGTCGATGGAGATGGTTTCGGCCAGCGGCTCGCCGCCGGGCACCACGACGGGCGCGGCGGGCGGCTCGAACAGGTCTTCCAGCATTTGCGGTTCGACGCGCTGCATCAGGTGCTTGAACGGCGCCACGCGCTGCGGCAGCACGGCGGCGTCGGCCCAGGTGAAGTTGGCGTCGGTGGCGAACAGTTCGCGCGCGACGCGCTCGGCCAAGGCCGGCAGCACCGGGGCCAGCATCACCGACAGGGCCTTGAAGCCGGCCAGCGAGCGCGAGCAGATGTCTTGCAGGGCAGCCTTTTGCGCGTCGTCGGCGGTGGCGATGCCCTTGGCCAGCACCCACGGCTGCGCCGTGTCGAACGCCTGGTTGATGCGGTCGGCGTAGGCCATGATTTCGCGGATGGCGCGGTTGTACTCGCGCGCTTCGAAGGCCGCGCGGATCGATTCGGCCTGCTCGGCGTATTCCGCTGCCAGCGCGGCGGTGTCGCCCGAATAGGCCAGGGCGCCGTCGAAGTGCTTGGTGATGAAGCTGGCGGCGCGGCTGGCGATGTTGACGTACTTGCCGACCAGGTCGCTGTTGACGCGGGCGATGAAGTCCTCGGGGTTGAAGTCCATGTCTTCGACCCGGGCGTTCAGCTTGGCGGCGATGTAGTAGCGCATCCATTCGGCGTTCATGCCGAGTTCCAGGTAGCGCAGCGGCGAGATGCCGGTGCCGCGGCTCTTGGACATCTTTTCGCCGCTGACGGTGATGAAGCCGTGCACGTTGACCGCGTCCGGCGTCTTGCGGCCGGCGAACTTCAGCATCGCGGGCCAGAACAGCGCGTGGAAGTACACGATGTCCTTGCCGATGAAGTGCACCTGCTCGGTGGTGCTGGCCGGGTCCAAGAGCGCGTCGAAATCCAGGCCGCGGGCGTCGCAGTACGACTTCAGCGAGGCCAGGTAGCCGACCGGCGCGTCCAGCCAGACGTAGAAATACTTGCCCGGCGCATCCGGAATCTCGATGCCGAAATACGGCGCGTCGCGCGAGATGTCCCAGTCGCCCAGCTTGGCTTCGCCGTCTTCGGCGCCCAGCCATTCGCGGGTCTTGGCCAGCATTTCGGGCTGCAGGTGCTTGCCGCCGTGGGCATTGCTGCCGTTGGTCCATTGCTGCAGGAATTCCACGCAGCGCGGGTCCGACAGCTTGAAGAAGAAGTGGTCGGACGACTTCAGCACCGGCGTGGCGCCGGTCAGCGCCGAGTACGGGTTGATCAGCTCGGTGGGCGCGTAGACCGCGCCGCAGACCTCGCAGGAATCGCCGTACTGGTCCTTGGCGTGGCACTTGGGGCATTCGCCCTTGATGTAGCGGTCGGCCAGGAACATGCCCTTGACCGGGTCGTAGAACTGCTCGATGGAGCGGGTCTCGATCAGGTTCTGGGCCTTCAGGGCGCGATAGATGTCATGCGACAACGCCACGTTTTCGGGCGAATCGGTGCTGTGCCAGTGGTCAAAGCGGATGTGGAAGCCGTTCAGGTACTGCGGGCGCTCGGCCGCGTACCGGGCGACCAGCGCCTGGGGCGTGATGCCTTCTTTTTCGGCCTTCAACATGATCGGCGCGCCGTGCGCGTCATCCGCACCCACGAAGTGCACCGTGTGGCCCGCCATTCGCATCGAACGAACCCAGATATCAGCCTGGATGTACTCCATGATGTGGCCGATGTGGAAAGATCCGTTGGCGTAGGGCAGCGCAGTGGTGACAAAAAGGGTGCGAGACATGGTTGTCGATAGAGGTTGAGGGGAAAAGAGGGGTTGGCCGGCCATTTTAGGGCAACGGCGGGGATGCGTCGGGGTCGGCCCGGGCACACCTCTGAAACGACGCAACCCGCCGGTCGCGTAAACGCGCCAGGCGGGTTGGGGAGGTGGGCACGCGCACGCGGCGCGGCAGCCGGGGCGCGGGGCGGGCCGGCTGCAGTGCCTGCGAAGCCGCGCTTAGCGGATCTCGCGGGCCTCGACGTCGATCACGTCACCGCGCGGTTGCGTGGCGAACGGGGCGTTGGCGGACTGGAAAGGACCCGGACGGACGCCTTGGCGCTGGCTCCAATAGGCGCGCACGCCGAAAGGCTTGCCGCGCACCTTGGCGACCACGTACAGGATCGCCACGGCGATCGCCGTGGAAAGCATGAACACCAGCGCCATCGCCATGCCGATCAAGGCCAGGGCGGCGAATAGGACGGCACGAAAGAAGCGGATAAGTGTGTTGGTCATGAAGATCGGATGCAAAACGCAGCGAAAGGTTCCCGGGTATCCGCTATCCTTTAGGGGATGGCGGCCCGCAGAAGCCGCGCTGCCTACGGAACCACAGTGATATGAGTATAACGATAGAACACATCCGCGCCGCGCTGCGCGCTGCGCACGACCCAAACACCGGCCTGGATTTGGGTGTATCTGTAAAAGATCGTGACATTCAACTGGCGGGCGACCGTGTCGCCCTGACGCTCGAATTGGGCTATCCCGCCGACGCGGTCCGCGATCAGGTGCGCGACGTAGCCGTGGCGGCGCTGGCCGCTGCCGGCGCGCCGGGCGCCCAGGTAACCATCACCTGGAAAGTCGCGGCGCATGCCGTGCAAAAGGGGCTCAAGCCTCTGCCCAATGTCCGCAACATTATTGCGGTGGCCTCCGGCAAGGGCGGCGTGGGCAAGAGCACCACGGCCGTGAACCTGGCGCTGGCCCTGGCCGCCGAAGGCGCCAAGGTCGGCCTGCTGGACGCCGACATCTACGGCCCCAGCGTGCCGACCATGCTGGGCATCTCGGGCCGTCCTGAAAGCCTGGACAACAAGAGCATGGAGCCCCTGACGGGCCACGGCCTGCAGGCCAATTCCATCGGTTTCCTGATCGACGCCGATTCCCCCGCCATCTGGCGCGGCCCGATGGTCACGCAGGCGCTGGAACAATTGCTGCGCCAGACGAACTGGCGCGATCTGGACTACCTCATTGTCGACATGCCGCCGGGCACCGGCGACGTGGCGCTGACGCTGGCCCAAAAGGTGCCGGTGGTGGGGGCGGTCATCGTCACCACGCCGCAGGACGTGGCCCTGCTGGACGCGCGCAAGGGCTTGCGCATGTTCCAGAAGGTCGACGTGCCGATCCTGGGCGTGGTCGAGAACATGGCCATCCACATCTGCTCGCAGTGCGGCCATGCCGAGCACATCTTCGGCGAAGGCGGCGGCCAACGCATGGCTGCCCAATACGAGACTCCCTGGCTGGGCAGCTTGCCGCTGACGCTGGCGATCCGCGAGCAGACCGACGCTGGCACGCCTACCGTGGTGGCGGACCCGGCCAGCGAAGCTGCCGGCCTGTACCGCGGCATTGCCCGGAAACTGGCGGCGGGGGTCGCGGCGCTTCCGCGCGACATGGCCGGGAAATTCCCGTCCATCGTCGTGCAGCAGCCGACCTGACGCATGCGGTGGGCAGCCCGGGCCTTCTTGGCTGGACTTTGCATAGTGGGGGGCGAGGCCGCTGCCAAACGCCCTGAGATCATCGTCGACCCCGGCGGCGTGCCGCCGGCCGCGCTGCAGGCGATCACCGAGGCGGTGAACGCCATCGCGCGCCTGGCCGAAGACCAGGACGGCGGCGAAATCAACCGCCTGCGACGCCGCGCGCGCGACGCCACGCTGGCCGCGCTGGCCACGCAGGGCTATTTCACGCCCACCGTCACGCTCGAAGCCGGCACCGATATCGGCGGCGAAACCTGGGACATCGGCATTGTCCCCGGCAAGCGCACCACGGTGTCCGCGGTCAACCTGACCTTCACGGGCCGCATCACGCGGCCGGAGTACGCGCCGCGCGTGCAGAAGCTGCGCGACGATTGGCTGCTCAAGGTCGGCCAGCCGTTCATCAACAGCGATTGGAACAAGGCCAAGTCCGCCTTGCTGGACGAGGTCTCGGTGCGCGACTTCATGCTGGCGCGCATGACCGCGTCCGAAGCCGAAGTGCAGGCCGACACCGCCTCGGCCACGCTGCGCGTCACCATCGACAGCGGGCCGCAGGTCCGCATGGGCGAACTCAGCACCGAAGGACTGGAGCGGGTACCGAACAAGCTCATCACCCGTTACGTGCGCTATTCGCCGGGGTCGCCCTACGACCAGAACCGGTTGGACGAATGGCAGCAGGATCTTCAATCCACGGCGTTTTTCCGCGGCGCCTTCGTGGCGTTGCGCCAGCCGGGCAGTGCCCAGCAACCGGCCGAACCGGCCTCGGACCGTGCGCGGGCGCCGGGGGCGGCCAACGCCGCCGAATCCGCGCCCGCTGGCGACCCGGTGGTGTCCGGCGCCATGCCGCCGCCGCCCGCCACTTACGATTCGGACGGCGAGGTGACGCTGCCGGTGCAGGTGCGGGTGGTCGAGGCGCCGCCCAAGCGCTTTACCGTGTCGCTGGGCGTCGACGACGAGGCCGGCGTGCGGCTTGAATCCCTGTATCGCCAGAACGTGGTGTTCGGCCAGCCGGTCACGATGGAATCCGGCTTCAGCGTGGACCGCCTGCAGCAGCGCGTCTACACCGACGTGTATCTGCCGCCGACCGAGCGCGGCTACAAGGATTCCATCGGCGTGCTGGCGCAGCACTCCGACATCCAGGGCCTGGACGTCACCCGCTATGCCCTGGGCGCCACCCGCAGCCAGGAACGCAAGGGCGCCGGCGACAGCCGCGTCACCTACGAAACTCGTTGGGGCCTGCTGCTGGCCCAAGACCATGTCAAGATCGACGGCGGCGACGAATACACGTTGCCCACGTTGACCGCCACCGGCGAGTGGCTGCGGCGCGATGTGGACAACAAGTATGACCCGCGCGAGGGCAACCTGATCGCGCTGGGCGGGGGCGTGGGCGTCACGCTCGATACGGGCGAGCCCTACACCCGCGCGCGCTTTCGCGCCCAGAAGTGGTGGCCGATCGGCAAGCTGGACGTGTTGACCGTGCGTGGCGAAGTGGGCCGCGTCTGGGCCAACGGCAACGTGCAGGTGCCGGACGATTTTGGCTTTCGCACGGGTGGCGCCCGTTCCATTCGCGGCTACAAGTACCAAAGCATCGGCTTGAAGCGCGACAACGCCACGGTGGGCGCGCCCTCGCTGGTGGTCGGCAGCATCGAATACGACCACTACTTCAACGAACGCTGGGGCATGGGCGTGTTCGTCGACGCCGGCGATGCGGCCCAGTCCTTCAGCGACATGTCGATGTCGGTGGGCTACGGCGTGGGCGCGCGCGTGCGCACCCCGGCCGGCCCGCTGTTCCTGGATGTGGCCTACGGCCAGCGCGAGCGCGATCTGCGCCTGCACTTCTCGCTGGGGATCGCGTTTTGAGGGTGCTGCGAAAGTTTCTGCGCCAGGTGCTGGTGTGGTGGCTGCCCGGGCTGGCCATGCTGGCCGTGCTGGCATGCAGCTTCGTGTTCTGGCTGCTGGCCTCGCAGACTGGCTCGCGGCTGCTCTTGACCACCGCCGCCCAGCAGTTGGATGGCCAGGCGCTCGACGTGCGCGGGTCCATCCTGCGGGGCCTGGACGTTGGCCGCCTGGACCTGGACATCGGCGGCACCCGCATCGGCATCAGCGATCTGCGCCTGGATGTGCATTGGCGCGCGCTGGGCGACCGGCTGCTGCATGTGCGCGAGATCTCGGCGCGCACGGTCGATGTGGCGTTGACGTCCACCGCTGGCAAGCCGGCCGAAGCCGCAACCGACGAACCCTTCACCTTGCCGTCGCTGCCAGTGACCATCGCCGTGGACCGCCTGGCCCTGGGCGAATTCCATCTGCTGCAGGACGGCCAAGCGTTGCCGGTGACGCTGGGCGACCTGGTCGCCACCTTCGCCGCGGGGCCCAACGGCGCGCAACTGCGCATTGCCAGCTTGCGCGTGGGCCACGAGATCGGGCAGGCCCAGGTCAGCGGGCAGGCCGAATTGCTGGGCCTGGCCGACCCCTGGCCGTTCGCTGCGCGCCTGGATGTGACGGCGCGAGGCGCGGGCCCGGACTCGCCGTTGTGCCAGGCCGATCAACTGAGTGGCAAGTTCGCCCCGTCGCCCAAGCCGCAGTCGGACGCGGCCAAGCCCGCGCCCAAGGCGCCGGCCGGCGCTGCCAAAGCGCAGGCGGGCGCCGGCCGGGCCCAGGCGAATACATCGAAGTCACCCGCAGGGACGGCCAAGCCGTCGGCTGAGGCTGCCACTAAAGGCAAGGCGCCCGCTGCCACCGCATCGACCGAGCTGGTCGGCCCGCCGGCGCCGGCCTGCCAGGTGGTGTTGCGCGCGGATGCCGCGGGCTCGCTGGACAGCATCCAGGCCAAGCTGGACGGCACCGGCGCCGGCCTGGTGCTGGACGTGGTCGCCGACCTGGCGCCGCGCACGCCCCTGGTGCTGCGCAGCGCCCGGGCCGACGCGCAACTGCCGGACAAGTCCACCCTGTCGGCGCGCCTGGATCTGCAGGCGGTGGCAGACCGACCTGGCCGCGATCGCATTGCCGGCACGATCGGGGCGCGGGGCCTGGACCTGTCGCATTGGTTGGGCGACGCGATCCCGCAGGCGGTGGTCAGCGCCAACGCGCAACTGAGCGCCGAATTCGAGAACCTGAGCCAATTGCGGCAGGCCGCCATCGACCTGCGCTTTGAAGACGGCGCGCGCTGGAACAAGCAGCCGCTGACGGGCGCGGTCAAGGCCCAAGTGGATATCGCCGCGCCAGCGGGTGGTGGCGCCACCCCGCCGGCCGACACGGCGGGCGGCGCAACCGCCACCGCCACCGCCACCCAGGCGGCGTCCGCCAGTCCCGCGCCCGCCACGCCGGCCAAGCGTGCAGGCACTCCCATCGATGAGGTGTTGGCGGGCCTGCGGGTCCACGGCCTGGATATCGACCTGAAGCTGGGCGCCAATCGCATCCGTGCCCAGGGCGAAGTCAGCGAGTCCGACGGGGCCCTGACGCTGGACGCGCAAGCGCCGCAGTTGGATGCCTTCTGGCCCGGCCTGCCGGGCGGCGCCGACCTGAAGGGCAAGCTGAACGGCACGCCGGCCGCGCACAAGGGCGACTTCTCCGCCGGCTACAACCCGCCCAAGCCGCGCCCCGGCGTGCTGGGGCAGGCGCGGGTGCAAGCTGCCATCACGTTCGCCGGCGGCTGGGGCAAGGGGCCGGCCGGCGACGCCGAGGCGGTCCTGACCGGCTGGCGTGGCACGTTTTCGCGGCTGACGGCCGACACCGCCGGTTTCGCCGTCGCGACGGAGCGCCCCGTCACGCTGTCCTATCTGCCTTCGGCCGTCGCGCCGCAATGGCAGTGGCAGGTGGGGCAGACGGTCTTGGGCGTGACCCTGCCTGGCAAGGAAAAGCTCAGCGTGGCCCACAAGGGTTCGCGTGGCGACGCCAAGCGCTGGGAAACCGCCGGCCAGGCCGACAACCTTGTCATCACCGCCGTCATGGCGCGCCAGGTGATCGCCGCGGTCGACCCCGAGGCTGCCGCCCGGTTGGACAAGGGCCCCAAGCGCGTGAACGCGGTGGTGGCGGAAGGCCAGCGCCGCATCGCGCTGGATGTGTTGTGGGACCTGAAATTCGACGGCCGGCTGGCTGGCCGCGCCCGCATCGCGCGCCGCGACGGCGATCTGCTGATCCCGGGCGACCCGCCCATCCCGCTGGGCGTGAAGGCCCTGGTCCTGGACCTGACCGCCACGCCCACCTCGGCCAACGCCAGCCGCCTGGACGCCAAGCTGGACCTGGCCACGGACAAGATGGGCAAGGTCGCCGGCAGCGGCACCGCGGTGCTGGTGGTGGACGCCAAGGGCGGCATGGCGCTGGATTCTCGTCAGCCCATCCGCGCCAAGCTGGATGCGGACATCACCGATCTGGCCTGGGTCGGCCTGTTCGTGGGCGATTCGATGGAAATCGGTGGCCAGGTCAAGGCCAACCTCGAGGCCCAGGGCACGCTGGCTGGCAAATGGAGCGCCAGCGGCGCGATCCGCGGCGACAAACTGCGCATAGTGCGGATCGACGACGGCGTGCGGATGCTCGACGGTACGCTGTCGGCGCGCCTGGATGGCGACAAGCTGGTGCTGGACAGCCTGCGCTTCCCGGCGTCGCTGCGGGTCATGCCGGACGAATGGCGCACCAAGGAATGGATCACCACCAACCCCGAGGCCAAGGGCGGCTACGCCGAGGCGCGAGGCCAATGGAACCTGATCGAGGGCGGCGGCAACGTGCGCCTGACGCTGTATCGCTTCCCGGCACTGCAGCGGTCGGACCGCTACGCCATGATCTCGGGCACGGTCGATCTCAAGGCGGAAATGCCGCGTATCGACATCGTCGGCGACCTGACGGCGGACGCCGGCTGGTTCAGCCTTGAAATCCTGCAGGGCGTGCCCTCGCTGGATGACGACGTAAAGGTGCGGCGCGCGGGGGACGACCCCTCTGCCGTGTCCACGCCGCTGCAGACCAGCATGAACCTGAAGTTCGACATGGGGCCGCGCTTCTACATCACGGGCATGGGGCTGGATGCCGGCCTGCTGGGGTCGATCCAGATCCTGCTGAACGACGGCCGCCTGACCGGCGTGGGCGCGCTGCGCACGCGCGGCGGCGGCATCGAGGCCTATGGCCAGAAGCTGCGCCTGCGGCGCGGCACGCTGACTTTCCAGGGGCGCCTGGACAATCCGTTGCTGGACATCGAGGCCCTGCGCACCGGCGAGCAGGTCGAGGCCGGCGTCAAGGTGGTGGGGACCGCGCAGCGCCCGCGCATCGACCTGGTGTCGTACCCGGACGTCAGCGACGTCGAGAAGCTGTCGTGGCTGCTGCTGGGGCGCGGCCCCGACGAAAGCGGCAGCGACGCCGCGCTGCTGCTGTCGGTGGGCACGGCCCTGCTGGGGGGCGGCGAGCCGTTCTACAAGCAGTTCGGGCTGGACGACGTCAGCGTGCGCACCGGCAACCTGGGCAGTTCCGGCAGCATCCTGCCCGACCGCACCGTTGCCGGCGACGTCAACCGCGACAGCGACAGCCAGCTGGCGACGCAGTTCCTGGTGGCCAGCAAGTCGTTCGCCAACGGCATTACGCTCAGCGTGGAGCAGGCGCTGGCGGGCAGCGACACCGTGGGGCGGGCCAGTTACCGCCTGGCGCGGGGCCTGTCGCTGGACCTGAAGGGCGGCTCGGTCAATGGCATCGCGCTGGTCTACCGCACCTTCTTTGGGGATTGACCGAGGCGCCGCCACCCCCCTGTCGGGGACGGGGCGGCGCGCTCGGGATAAAATGAGGCCCATTCAATCCCCAAGCACTCTGCCACCATGAGCATCAAAAGCGACCGCTGGATCCGCCGCCAGGCCGAAGCCGGCATGATCGAACCCTTTGAAGCGGGTCAGGTCCGCACGGCCAATGGCGGGCGCATCGTCAGCTACGGCACCAGCAGCTACGGCTACGACGTGCGCTGCGCCGACGAATTCAAGATCTTCACCAACATCAATTCCACCATCGTCGATCCGAAGAATTTCGACGAAGGCTCGTTCGTGGACTTCAAGGGCGGCGTCTGCATCATTCCGCCGAACTCGTTCGCGCTGGCCCGCACGGTGGAATACTTCCGCATCCCGCGCAGCGTCCTCACGATCTGCCTGGGCAAGAGCACCTATGCGCGCTGCGGCATCATCGTCAACGTGACGCCGCTGGAACCCGAATGGGAAGGCCACGTCACGCTGGAATTCTCCAACACCACGCCGCTGCCGGCCAAGATCTACGCCGGCGAAGGCTGCGCGCAGATGCTGTTCCTGGAAAGCGACGAAGTCTGCGAGACCTCGTACCGCGACCGCGGCGGCAAGTACCAGGGCCAGACCGGCGTCACGCTGCCGCGTACCTGAGCCTGTCCCCGCTGGGGGCGTCGGGCCGGTCGGCCCTGAACCCCCTCGGACCTCAAGCCCCGCGCCCCGGCGCGGGGCGCAAGTAATCGATATCCCACTCGCTTTCCTCGACCTGCACAAAGCCGTGCCGGCTGTAGAAGCGGTTCGAGTCGCTGCCGCGCAGCGCACCCACGCGCACCGGCAGGCCGCGGCTGTCGGCGTCTTGCAGCAGGCGGACCAGCACCTGGCCGCCCACGCCCAGCCCTTGCGCCGCGGGCACCACATACAAATGGTCCAGCCGCAGCCCGTCGCCGTCGGGGCGCAGGGCATAGAAGCCGACGCGGGCGCCGTCGCGCTCGATGAACCAGGTATGGTCCGGCCGGAACGTGCTGCGCAGCCGCGCCCGCGCCCGCTCGGGATCGAAACGGCCCAGGCGTTCCAGGCTTTCCTGCATGGCCGCGATGCGGATGGCCAGCAGGGCCTCGAAGTCGCTCTCCACGACGGGCGCGGCGCGCAACGTCGGCCCGCGCTCGTTGACGTGGGCTTGCCCGATATCGGGGGGCTCGTTGTCGATCAGGTTTCGCATGGAGTTCTTCCGCCGTGACCAGGCGCAAAACATAGCACGAGCCCCGGCGCGGCGGGCTGGCCCGGCCGAGATCGTTGCCGCGCTAAAGAACCCCGGCCCGCGACCGTAAAAAGGGATATGTGTTTGCCGATTTGGCGACGTCATCTCAGCAAGCGTGAGCAAGGCCCTATCCGTGCGTTACCCCCATATCCCCTGGCTGCCCCTGTTGTTCTATCCTGCGCTGCCGGTATTCGCGGCGGCCGGGCTATTGCTATGGCGGCAATGGCCGCCGGCGTTGACGCAGATCGTGCCTTTCGTGCCGTGGGTCATGGCGCTGGTGGGCGCGGCGATCTGCCTGATGTACCAACGTTCGCAGACGCTGTCGCTCATGCTCAGCGTGCTGGCGGCCGTGGCCCTGTGGCCCACGCTAGCCAGCCAGGCGCCCTGGGCGCTGGGGCCGGCGCTGGTGTGGTGGTCGCTGGCCTATACCATCAATGCGTTGTGGGCCGAGCGTTCCAGCCTGCTGCTGGATATGGCCGCCCGCATCGGCTTGATGGCGGTCGGCGCGGCCGCCATCGCGCTGGCCGGCAAGGACGGCGTCGCCGGGCTGTTCGGCACGCTGCCGGTGCAGGGCATGCTGGCCCGGCTGGGCCTGCCGGCGGAAGCCCTGGCGGCCTTGCTCGTGACCGCCTTGACGCTGACCTTGCTGCTGTTGCGCTATGGCCGCCCGCAGCAGGCCGGCCAGTGGCTGGGCTTTGTCTGCATGGCGTGGGCGCTGCCGCGCGGCGCCCAGCATCCCCTGGAGCTGGCCGTGATGGCATCGGCCGCCTTGACTGCGTTGTCGATTTCGCTGGCGCACGAAGGCTTCCACATGGCGTTCCGCGACGAGCTGACCGGCCTGCCCGGCCGCCGTGCGCTCAATGAACGGCTGCAGCGCATGGGCCGCGTCTACACCTTGGCGATGGCCGACGTGGACCACTTCAAGGCGTTCAACGACACCCATGGCCACGACGTGGGCGACCAGGTGCTGCGCATGGTTGCGTCGCAATTGCGGCGCGTGGCGGGCGGTGGCTACGCCTATCGCTATGGCGGCGAAGAGTTCACGCTGGTGTTTCCGGGCAAGACCGCCGTCGAGGCCATGCCGCACCTGGAAACCGTGCGCAGGGCGATCGAGGCCTATCAGATGCGCCTGCGCGACAAGCCGGCGCGGCCCAAGGCGGACCAGGTCGGCCAGCGTCGGCGCGGCGGGCGCGGCGGTCGCAATTCGCGTCCGCTGCGGGTCACGGTCAGCATCGGGGTGGCCGAACGCGGCGATGCGCTGCGCGCGCCGGACGCCGTCATCAAAGCGGCCGACCAGGCGCTCTACAAGGCCAAGGACGGCGGCCGCAACCAGGTCTGGGCCTACGGGGCAAGGCGCCGCGCGGGCTGACGCGGCGGGGGCGTTACTTGCCGGCCAGCGGCAGCGCCATCAGCAGTTCGTCGTACAGCACGCCGTTGACGCACAGGGCCTCGCATTCGTGGCCGTATTCCTCGAACCCCAGCGTGACGTACAGATTGAAGGCGGCGTCGTTGTTGGCGGTGACACTCAATTGCACCTGGCGCACGCCGCGCATGCCGGCGGCGTGGTCGATCGCCGACCGCATCAGCAGCCGGGCCAGGCCCTGGCCGCGCCGGTCCGGCGCCACGTACATGCTCCATATATGTGCCTTGTGGCGCATTTTCAGCTTGCGCTGGCGCGCCACGCCGACCATGCCGGCCAGCGCGTCGTGCGCGAACACGCCGAACATCGCGCTGTCGTCGGCCGGGGCGATCCAGCCGCGGATGTCGTCCAGTGTCAGCGTGTGTTCCTCTTCGTAACTTGATCCGAATGCTTCAGGGGTTTCCCGCAGGGCGTCCAGGCGCAACTGGCGCAGGGACAGGGCGTCTGCGGGGGTAAGACGTCGGACAAGTGGGGCGGACGTGGACGGCATGGAGCGAAGTGTTGGGAATAGGGTACGGTCAGGGAGGCTACCGGTCAGTATAGGCGGGGGGGCTGCCTATAATGGGACTAACGCCGCTTGCGGTTTTCACAAAGGAGCCAATGATGTTTGGTTTCCTCAAGATAAACCAGGACGTCAAGCGCGACGAAGTCCAGGAAGAGTTCGTGGCGCGCGTGGTCAACGCCGCTCAGGATTTCGTCCACGCTGCAGGAGCCTCCGGCGTCGGGCTCGATTACACGCTGTCCAGCGTCCATGCGCTCGACACAGCGCTCGAAGCCGCCCACCTCGGCTCGCTGCCTCTCACCCCCATGCAAACCGTCGGCGCGGCCGCCTACTTGTACGAAGTGGCGCGCCGGGCCCACGGTGGTTTGTACGAGGTCTGCGACGACGAGGATCCCGTTGTGCTGGTGTGCGGCGAACCCGAGGCCGAGGTCTGCTTCGGCGCCATCGCCAAGGTCGAACGGCGCATCCGCTACGGCGTCGACGAGGCTATCCCGCCGTACTTCGACCTCTTCATCGCCGCGCTGCAGGCCGGCGAGGCCCGCGTGATCCGCTAGGTTTTTCCGCCTTCTGCGCCCCTGTTCGGGAAAACCATAGGGTCTGGAGAAAATCCGCCCTACAATTCCGCCATTCCCGCCAGCCTGGCGGGGCCTTCGCGCCGCCTGTCATCAGACGGTTTTTCCCTAGAAGTACACTCGCGTCCGCCATAACGGTCCGTTTCGCCTTGCCCCCAGGAGCGCCTGCATGAAATTCCGCTTCCCTATTTTCATCATCGACGAGGACTACCGTTCCGAGAACGCGTCCGGTTTGGGTATTCGTGCCTTGTCTGAAGCGATCGAGGCCGAGGGCGTCGAGGTGATCGGGGTGACCAGTTATGGCGACTTGAGTTCGTTCGCCCAGCAGCAAAGCCGCGCCAGCGCCTTCATCCTGTCGATCGACGATGAGGAGTTTGACGTGGACTCGCCCGAGGACGTGGCCAGCGCGATCAAGAACCTGCGCATGTTCATCGGCGAACTGCGTTTTCGCAACGCCGATATCCCCATCTACCTGTACGGCGAAACGCGCACCTCTGAACACATCCCGAACGACATCCTGCGCGAACTGCACGGCTTCATCCACATGTTCGAGGACACCCCCGAATTCGTGGCGCGCCACATCATCCGCGAAGCGCGCAGCTACGTGGACAGCCTGCCGCCGCCGTTCTTCCGCGAGCTGGTCAAGTACGCGCAGGACGGTTCCTATTCCTGGCACTGCCCCGGCCACTCCGGCGGCGTGGCGTTCCTGAAGAGCCCGGTGGGCCGGATGTTCCACCAGTTCTTCGGTGAAAACATGCTGCGCGCCGACGTCTGCAACGCGGTCGACGAACTGGGCCAGTTGCTGGACCACACCGGCCCCATCGCCGAATCGGAACTGAACGCCGCGCGCATCTTCCATGCCGACCACTGCTATTTCGTGACCAACGGCACGTCCACCTCGAACAAGGTGGTGTGGCACGCCAACGTGGCTGCCGGCGACGTGGTGGTGGTGGACCGCAATTGCCATAAGTCGATCCTGCACGCCATTACGATGACGGGCGCGATCCCGGTGTTCCTGCGCCCCACGCGCAACCACCTGGGCATCATCGGCCCGATCCCGCTGGAAGAGTTCCACCCGGACAACATCCGCAAGAAGATCGAGGCCAACCCCTTCGCGCGCGAAGCGGTGAACAAGAACCCGCGCATCCTGACGCTGACGCAAAGCACGTACGACGGCGTCATCTACAACGTGGAAATGATCAAAGAGCAGCTCGGCAGCTATGTCGATACGCTGCACTTCGATGAAGCCTGGCTGCCGCATGCCTCGTTCCACGAGTTCTACAAAGACATGCACGCCATCGGCCAGGACCGCCCGCGCAGCCAGGACGCGATGGTGTTCGCCACCCACTCCACGCACAAGCTGCTGGCCGGCATCTCGCAGGCCTCGCAGATCATCGTGCAGGAATCCGAGACCCGCAAGCTGGACCGCAACGTCTTCAACGAAGCCTACCTGATGCACACGTCCACCTCGCCGCAGTACGCGATCATCGCGTCCTGCGACGTGGCCGCGGCCATGATGGAGCCGCCGGGCGGCACCGCGCTGGTCGAGGAGAGCATCCGCGAAGCCATGGACTTCCGCCGCGCCATGCGCAAGGTGGAATCCGAGTTCGGCAAGAACGACTGGTGGTTCAAGGTCTGGGGCCCGAACCGCCTGGTGTCCGAAGGCATCGGCAACCGCGACGAGTGGGTGCTGGAATCCAACGACCACTGGCACGGCTTCGGCGAAATGGCCGAAGGCTTCAACATGCTGGACCCGATCAAGGCCACGGTCATCACGCCGGGGCTGGACATGTCGGGCAGCTTCGGCGAAACCGGCATCCCGGCCGCGCTGGTCTCCAAGTACCTGACCGAGCACGGCGTGGTGGTCGAGAAGACCGGCCTGTATTCGTTCTTCATCCTGTTCACCATCGGCATCACCAAGGGCCGCTGGAACACGCTGCTGACCGCCTTGCAGCAGTTCAAGGACGACTACGACCGCAACCAGCCGCTGTGGCGCATCCTGCCGGAATTCTGCCGCGACCATCGCCGCTACGAGCGCATGGGCCTGCGCGACCTGTGCCAGCAGATCCACGAAGCCTACCGCGAGCGCGACGTGGCCCGCCTGACCACCGAGATGTACCTGAGCGACATGGTGCCGGCGCTCAAGCCGTCCGACGCCTTTGCCCGCATGGCGCACCGCGAGGTCGAGCGCGTCGACATCGACCAGCTCGAAGGCCGCGTCACCGGCGTGCTGCTGACGCCGTACCCGCCGGGCATCCCGCTGCTGATTCCGGGCGAACGCTTTAACCGCACCATCGTCCAGTACCTGCAGTTTGCGCGCGAGTTCAACGAGCGCTTCCCGGGCTTCGAAACCTACATCCACGGCCTGGCCGACGAACTGGGTCCGGACGGCGAGAAGCGTTACTACGTCGACTGCCTGATCGAAGATTGAGCGGGGCCGACAGTTCCGATGTTTGATGTTGCCGTTCTAGGCGCCGGCGCCGCTGGCATGATGTGCGCAGCGGTCGCCGGCCAGCGTGGCTTGCGCGTGGTGCTGGTCGACCACGCCGAGCGCCTGGCCGAGAAGATCCGCATTTCCGGCGGGGGCCGCTGCAACTTCACCAACATCGGGGCCGGACCCGCCAATTTTCTGTCCGACAACCCGCATTTCTGTCGTTCGGCGCTGTCGGGCTACACGCCGCAGGATTTCCTGGCGCTGCTCAAGCGCCACCATATCGCCTGGCACGAGAAGCATCGCGGCCAGTTGTTCTGCGACGATTCCAGCGAATCCATCATCGAGATGCTGCGCGCCGAATGCGATGCGGGCGGCGTGCAGTGGCGCATGGGCTGCCAGGTGGCCGAGGTGGCCCACGGCGAGGCCGGTTTCGAATTGCGCACCAGCCAAGGCCCGATCCGGGCCGCCAAGCTGGTGGTCGCCACCGGCGGCATGGCGATTCCGCAACTGGGCGCGACCGACTTCGGCCTGAAACTGGCGCGCCAGTTCGGCCTGAAAGTGGTTGAACCGCGCCCCGCGCTGGTTCCGCTGACGTTCGACCCGGCACAATGGCAGCCCCTGGCGGAGCTGTCCGGCGTGGCGCTCGAGGTCAATCTGCACACGGGGCAGGGCAAGACCCGCGGCGAATTCCTCGAAGACCTGCTGTTCACCCATCGTGGGCTGTCGGGTCCGGCCATTTTGCAGATTTCCAGCTTCTGGAAGCCGGGCGAAGCCATCGTCATTGACCTGGCGCCGGGCCGCGATCTGGCCGACGAACTGCTGGCGTCAAAGTCCGGCAACCGCCAGCAATTGCACACCGTGCTGGCAGGCCTGTGGCCCAAGCGGCTGGCCGACCGCTGGTTGCACCTGGCCGAGCAGGGCGGCAAGCCTGGCCTGGCGGCCCTGCGCCTGGCCGACGCGCCCGACAAGACCCTGCGCACGCTGGCGCAGGACATCCACCAGTGGACGCTGGTGCCCAGCGGTACCGCCGGCTACAAAAAAGCCGAAGTCATGCGCGGGGGCGTCGACACCCGCGGGCTGGACCAGAAGTCCATGCAAGCCAAGACCACGCCCGGGCTGTACTTCATCGGCGAAGCCGTGGACGTGACCGGCTGGCTGGGCGGCTACAACTTCCAATGGGCCTGGGCCTCGGGCGTAGCCTGCGGCAAGGCGCTGTAGGCCCGGCGCCCGCGTCCGCGGGCTGCCATTCCTGATGCATTCCTGATGATTTCCCCTGCACGCCAGCGGTCCGGCCGCGTGGCGGCGGGGCGGGCATAGCCCGTCTCTATGACAGCAATTGCAACGCCGCCATTGTGATATTAAATAAAAATACATATCATTTATGTTTTCGATAATCAATACGGCCCCGCATTCCGCGGCGCCGTCCTGACGGAGACATGCCATGGCCTACACCCTGCCGACCCTGCCATACGCCTATGACGCGCTCGAACCCAATATCGACGCCATGACGATGGAAATTCACTACAGCAAGCACCATCAGACCTACGTCACCAGCCTGAACGCCGCCCTGGACAGCGCCGGCATCGTCACGGACGAGCCCGTGGAAGCCCTGGTGGCCCGTCTGGACCAACTGCCCGAGGCGATCCGCGGCGCGGTGCGCAACCACGGCGGCGGCCATGCCAACCACAGCCTGTTCTGGTCCGTCATGTCGCCCCAGGGCGGCGGTGAACCCCAGGGTGCGCTGGCCCGCGCCATCGATGCTGAACTGGGCGGCCTGGCTGCCTTCCGCGAAGCCTTCACCAAGGCGGCGTTGACCCGCTTTGGCAGCGGTTGGGCCTGGCTTTCCGTGACGCCGGCAGGCAAACTGGTGGTGGAAAGCAGCGCCAACCAGGACAGCCCGCTGATGCAGGGCAACACGCCGATCCTGGGATTGGACGTCTGGGAACACGCCTACTACCTGAAGTACCAGAACCGCCGGCCGGAATATATCGGCGCCTTCTACAACGTGATCGACTGGTCCGAGGTGGCGCGCCGCTACGCCGCCGCCCTGGGCTGATCCGGCCTGGCGCGAGGGCAGGTCCATGAACACATTCAGCCGACATCGCATCCGGCCCGCCGCGACCAGCGTCAGCGTCTGGACGCTGTCGGTGCTGGTAGCCTGCCTGGGCCTGCACCAGCTGTGGGTCTATCTCGACGCCAACGCGCCGCATGTAGCGGACGCATTACTGGGGGGCATGGTCGCCGCCGGCGCCACGGCTGCGGGCACGCTGCCCATTCTTTTCGCGCGCACGATCCCCCAGAAAATGCAGGACAGCATGTTCGGCTTCGGCGCGGGCGTGATGCTGGCCGCCAGCGCGTTTTCGCTGGTGGCGCCGGGCATCGCGGCGGCCGAATCGCAGGGCGCCGGCCCCTGGGGGGCGGGCCTGACGGTCGGCGCGGCCATTTTGCTGGGCGCGGCGGTCCTGCTGCTGATGGACCGGCTGCTGCCGCATGAGCATTTCATCAAGGGCCGCGAGGGCATCGAGGCGCACCGGTTGCGCCGCACCTGGCTGTTCGTCTTCGCCATTACATTGCACAACCTGCCGGAGGGCCTGGCCATCGGCGTGGGCTACGCCGGCAATGACCCGGTGCGCGGCACGGCGCTCGCCACCGGTATCGCCATCCAGGACATCCCCGAGGGCCTGGTGGTGGCCGTCGCGCTCCTGGCCGCCGGCTACAAGCGCTCGTTCGCGGTGGCGCTGGGCATGCTGTCCGGCCTGGTCGAACCGATCGGCGCCGTGCTGGGGGCGGCAGTGGTGGGCTGGTCGGCCGCGCTGTTGCCGTGGGGGTTGGGTTTTGCGGCCGGCGCCATGCTGTTCGTGATCAGCCACGAGATCATTCCCGAATCGCACCGCAAGGGGCACGAGGTCTACGCCACCTGCGGGTTGATGCTGGGCTTTGTGCTGATGATGTTGCTGGATACCGCGCTGGGGTAGGGGCAGGGCGCAGGCCCGCGCAGCGCTGGGCGGCGGCCGCGTTTCGCGGTATGCTTTCGCCGCTGTCACGCATGTTGCGGGAGAGAGCGGCTGCCATAGGCGGCCGCCGCCGAAGGCGCAATTCGCCCGGAATCGCTCAGGTATCCCATACCGCACATGTTTGCCCTGTCCCGGTTTTCACCGTGCGGACGCGGCAAAGCAGTACTCTGGAGAGACCTGGCGCCGCTGCCCAATCAGGGACATAGCGTGCAGCCCAGGCGCCGAAGGTGCAAACCCGCCATGCGGGGCAACTCTCAGGCAAAAGGACAGAGGGGCGGAAAATTCAGCCGTTGCGTGGGCGCTTGTCGCCTGGCCGCAGCGGCATTCCGTAACCCTGGCACCGCTGCCGCTCCGGAGTTTCCGCGCATGTCCGCAACCCTCAAACGCACCCCGCTGGCCGACGAACACATCGCCTCTGGCGCCCGCATGGTCGATTTCGGCGGCTGGGATATGCCCCTGGCCTACGGTTCGCAACTGGAAGAGCACCACGCGGTGCGCCAGGACGCCGGCATGTTCGACGTGTCGCACATGCTCAACGCCGATGTCGTCGGTCCGGATGCCTTCGCCTTCCTGCAGCGCCTGGTGGCCAACGACGTGGCCAAGCTGACCGTGCCAGGCAAAGCGCTCTACACCTGCATGCTGAACCCGCAAGGCGGCGTCATCGACGACCTGATCGTCTACTTCTTCGCGGCCGATCAATGGCGCGTGGTGGTCAATGCCGGCACCGCCGACAAAGACATGGCCTGGATGCAGCGCGTCAAGCAGGCCGGCAAGTTCGACGTCACCATCACGCCGCGCCGCGACCTGGCCATGATCGCCGTGCAGGGCCCCAACGCCCGCGCCAAGGTCTGGGCCGCGCGCCCGGCCTGGCAGGCCGCCAGCGAGCCGCTGACCCCGTTCGTGGCCGCGCGCGTCGGTGACGACACGCTGGTGGCGCGCACCGGCTACACCGGCGAAGACGGCTTTGAAATCGTGCTGCCCGCCGCCGAGGCGGTGCAACTGTGGCGCGACCTGGCGGCCCAGGGCGTGCGCCCGGCGGGCCTGGGCGCGCGCGACACGCTGCGCCTGGAAGCCGGCATGAACCTGTATGGCCAGGACATGGACGAACTGACCCAGCCCGGCGAAGCCGCGCTGACCTGGACGGTGTCCCTGAAGAACCCCGAGCGCCGCTTCATCGGCCGCGACGCGCTGGAGCAGTTCGCCACGCCCGCCGCCTTCGTCGGCCTGAAGCTGCAGGAACGCGGCGTGATGCGCGCCCACATGGCGGTGCGCACCGTGCAGGGCGTGGGCGAACTCACCAGCGGCACCATGTCGCCGACGCTGGGCGTGTCGATCGGCTTTGCCCGCCTGCCGCAAGGCGTGGTCGCGGGCGACACGGTCGAGGTCGACATCCGCGGCAAGTGGGTGCCCGCCCTGGTCTGCAAGCTGCCGTTTGTCCGTAACGGCAAAGCCGTCGAACACTCGTAAACTCGAAGCTTCGCGCTGCCGGTCCGCCTTGGCGGGCGGGCCGCCGGCGCGAGGCGCGCAACACCATTCTTCTACTCGAATCCCTCAGGAGTTCCCATGAGTCTGCCCACCGATCGCAAGTACACCGAGTCCCATGAATGGGTCAAAGCCGAAGGCGACGTGTTCGTCGTCGGCATCACCGATACCGCCCAGGACCAATTGGGCGACCTGGTCTTCGTCGGCGACGTGAAGGTCGGCGCCAAGCTGAACGCCGGTGAAACCGCCGGCGTGGTCGAGTCGGTCAAGGCCGCCTCCGACATCTACGCGCCCGTGGCCGGCGAGATCGTCGCGTTCAACGAAGAGCTGGAAAACAACCCCAACCTGATCAACGAATCGGCCTTCACCGCCTGGATCTTCAAGATCAAGCCGGTCAACGCCGCCGATGCCGACAAGCTGCTGGACGCCGCCGGCTACGAAGCCGTCGCCAACGGCTAAGCCCGTCAGGGCGGGCGCGGCGCTGGCGCCGCCGCCCGTCCATGCATCACCGTCCGTCCCTCCCGACGACACCGCCATCTCGAGATCCCCCATGTCGCGCGCCCTAGACACCCACACCGACTTCATCCCCCGCCACATCGGCCCCTCCGACGCCGACCAGGCCGCCATGCTCGCCGTCATCGGCAGCGCCAGCCTGGACGCCCTGATCGAAGAAGTCGTGCCGCCCAAGATCCGCAGCCAGGCCCCGCTGGCGCTGCCCGCTTCGCGCAGCGAAACCGACGTGCTGGCCGAACTGAAGCAGATCGCCGGCCGCAACAAGGTCTACCGCAGCTACATCGGCCAGGGGTACTACGGCACGCAGACGCCCAACGTGGTGTTGCGCAACATTCTCGAGAATCCCGCCTGGTACACGGCCTACACGCCGTACCAGCCCGAGATCTCGCAGGGCCGCCTGGAGGCCCTGCTGAACTACCAGACCATGGTCGCCGACCTGACCGGGCTGGACATCTCCAACGCCTCGCTGCTCGATGAAAGCACCGCCGCCGCCGAAGCCATGACGCTGGCGCGCCGCGGCGCCAAGTCGCAAAGCCCGGTGTTCTTCATTTCGCGCCACGTGCATCCCCAGACCATCGAAGTCGTGCGCACGCGCGCCGAAGGCCTGGACATCGAAATCACCGTGGGCGACGAAGCCGAGGGCTTGCCGGAATGCTTCGGCGTGCTGCTCCAGTACCCGCACAGCACCGGCTCGGTGTCTGACTACCGCAAGTTGGCCGAAGCCGCCCACGCCCAAGGCGCCGTGGTGGCCGTCGCCACCGACCTGCTGGCGCTGGCGCTGCTGGCGGCCCCGGGCGAATGGGGCGCCGACATCGCCGTCGGTTCGGCCCAGCGTTTCGGCGTGCCGTTCGGTTTCGGTGGCCCGCATGCCGGCTTCATGGCCTGCAAGGACGCCTTCAAGCGCAACATGGCCGGCCGCCTGGTCGGCGTGTCCAAGGATGCGCAGGGCAACCCGGCGATGCGCCTGGCGCTGCAAACGCGCGAACAGCACATCCGCCGCGAGAAAGCCACGTCCAACATCTGCACCGCGCAGGTGCTGCTGGCCGTCATGGCCGGCATGTACGCCGTGTGGCACGGCCCGGCCGGCATCCGCCGCATCGCGCACCGCGTGCAGCGTTACACCGCCATCCTGCGCGCCGAACTCGGCAAGCTGGGCATCAAGGTCGCCAACGACACCTTCTTTGACACGCTGCTCTTGGAAACCGGCGCCGCCACCCCGGCCATCCTGACGGCCGCCGAGTGCGAGCACATCAACCTGCGCCGCGTCGATGGCGCGCGCCTGGCCATCTCGCTGGACGAAACCGTCACCGCCGCTGACCTGCAAGCCTTGGTCAACGTGTTCGCCGCCGGCCTGGAGCGCGATGACGTCGAACTCGACGTCGACGCGCTGGACGCCGCGGCCGCCAGCGGCATCCCCGCCGCCGTGGCCCGCGAAAGCGCCATCTTGAAGCATCCGGTCTTCTCCAGCGTGCAGTCCGAAACCGACATGCTGCGCTACCTGCGCAAGCTCGCCGACAAGGACCTGGCCCTGGACCGCACCATGATCCCGCTGGGCTCGTGCACCATGAAGCTGAACGCCACGGCCGAGATGATCCCCATCACCTGGCCCGAGTTCGCGCTGGTGCATCCGTTCGCGCCCGCCTCGCAGAGCAAGGGCTATGACGAGCTGATCACGCGCCTGTCGGCCGCGCTGTGCGAGATCACCGGCTACGACAACATCAGCCTGCAGCCCAACTCGGGCGCGCAGGGCGAATACGCCGGCCTGCTGGCGATCCGCGGCTACCACCAGGCCAACGGCCAGCACCAGCGCAACATCTGCCTGATCCCGTCGTCGGCGCACGGCACCAACCCCGCGTCGGCCCAATTGGCCGGCATGGACGTGGTGGTGGTGGCGTCCGATTCGAACGGCAACGTCGACCTGGTCGACCTGCGCGCCAAGATCGAACAGGTCGGCGACAAGCTGGCCGCGCTGATGATCACCTACCCGTCCACGCACGGCGTGTTCGAGGAAGCCGTGACCGAGATCTGCGACCTGGTGCACCAGGCCGGCGGCCAGGTGTACCTGGACGGCGCCAACATGAACGCCATGGTGGGCGTGGCCAAGCCGGGCAAGTTCGGCTCGGACGTGTCGCACCTGAACCTGCACAAGACCTTCTGCATCCCGCACGGCGGCGGCGGCCCGGGCGTGGGCCCCGTGGCGGTGCGCGCCCACCTGGCGCCGTACCTGCCGGGCGTGGTCAACGAACAGGGCAAGCTGCCCGGCGAAGCGAAGGTCGGCCCGGTCTCGGCCGCGCCGTTCGGTTCGGCCGGCATCCTGCCGATCCCGTTCGTGTACATCGCGCTGATGGGCGCCGACGGCCTGCGCCGCGCCACCGAAGTGGCCATCCTGAACGCCAACTACATCTCCACCCGCCTGCGCGACCACTACCCGGTGCTGTACGCGGGCCGCAACGGCCGCGTGGCGCACGAGTGCATCCTGGACGTGCGTCCGCTCAAGGAAACCAGCGGCATCAGCGCCGAGGACATCGCCAAGCGCCTGATGGACTACGGCTTCCATGCCCCCACCATGAGCTTCCCGGTGGCCGGCACGCTGATGGTCGAGCCGACCGAATCCGAAGGCGTGGCCGAGCTGGACCGCTTCATCGACGCGATGATCTCGATCCGCGAGGAAATCGCCCAGGTCGAGCGCGGCGAACGCGACCGCGAGGACAACGTCCTGAAGAACGCGCCGCACACCGCGCAGATGCTGCTGGCCGAAGAATGGCTGCACGACTACCCGCGCCAGCAGGCCGCCTACCCGGTGGCTTCGTTGCGCGACGCCAAGTACTGGCCGCCCGTGGCCCGTGTGGACAACGCCTACGGCGACCGCAACCTGGTGTGCGCTTGCCTGCCGGTGGAAGCGTACGCATAACGTGAACTAGCGGGTCTGCCGTCAGGCGGCCGCCGCAGCGTCACCCGCGAAGCCCCTGCTTGGACAAGCAGGGGCTTTTTCATGCGGTGCGATGCAGGCCCGTGCGGAAATATTCCCTCTGGTGTCTTCGAGGCGGTCGCAAAAAAGGCCGCACATTTGTGCGGCCCTCTGCCTATCGTGTCGTCCGCCGCCGCGCGAGCGCGGCCACGGTGGAACGATTTACTTCGCCGGCCCGGCGTTCATGGCCTTGGCGAAGTCTTCCGTGATGCTGAAGTACGTGTTGATCAGGATCTGCAGGTTGTTCTTGCCGATCCCGCCTTCCGCATTCATGTCCATCTGCAGCACGGCCTGGTTCTTTTCGTCCAGGTAGGCGCGGGTCCAGCGGTATTCGCGGTTCCAGGCGTTGATGGCTTTCAGCGTGGTCGGCTTCTTGGTGGCGTACGTGGCGGTGGCGACCAGGTCGTAGCACTTCTCGGTGAAGTCGTTGCACAGGAATTCCATGCGCAGGTCGGTGGCGCCGGTGCTGCCTGCATCCAGGATCAGCACGGGACCTTCGTCGCCATCGGTCTTGCGCGTGGTGTAGCCCATGTCGTCGAGCATGCTGACGACCATGTCGACGTTGAACTCCTGCAGCGTCTCGCCGGCGGTGGCCGACGTGGTGTCGCCGTCCATGCCCGAGGTGGCGCCGACGGCGGGTTCGGCGTCTTCGTCACCGTCGTCGGTCACGCTCGGGTTGATCCCCATCGAGCCCATCAGGCCCGAGAACAGTTCTTCGGCGGGGATCTTCTTGCCGTTCAGGTCGCCCATGCCATCGGCGAAGTGGAACTTGCCAACGATGTTGTCGCCGTCGTTCTTGCCCACGTTGAACATTTCAGCCATGCCGGACATGCTGCGCACGTTGTCGGCGGCTTCCGCGGCGGCTTTCTCGGCGGTCAGGCCTTCTTTCTTGACGGCGTACTGCACCATCAGGTCCTGCACCATCGGCTTGGAAATGATCAGGGTGGCGTCGATCCGCTTGATGGCCTGGACGACGATTTCCTGCGGGGTCAGGTCTTTGGCGTTGGGCGGGTTGGCCAGGTCCAGCGCGAAGGTCAGCTTGCTTTCGCCCTTGGCGGTCTTCCAGCTGATCGGGTCGATGCTGAACGACGGATTGCCGGCCAGCAGCTTGCCGGCGTTATCCAGCAGCACCTGGAACTGTTCGTCGTTCAGGCCCTCGTCGTGGGCATCGGCCATGTATTGGCGTATCAGCTGGTTGTAGGTATCGGACAACTGCTTGACCGCGGCGCCGTCCAGCCGGGCCAGCTTGATGACGGCCTGGCCGTTGCCCAGCGGCACGTCGTTGACGTTGATGTCGCCGGTCTGATAGGCGGCCTGGATGTTGATGTTCTTGTCGTCCTCGGCCAGCTTGACGGTGTAGCTGAAGTTGTCGAGGATCACCTTGGCGTCGGCGTCCGGCTTGATCACTTCGATGCGCTTGATCTTGATGCCCGAGTCGCCGACCGACAGGCCGAACTTGCCCATGCGGCTGTCGACGTCCATGGTCAGGCCGGACATCGCCATCTTGATCGGATCGCTGCCCTTGGTGCCGTCCACCGCCAGGGTGTCGGTCTTGGCATTGGCGGTGATGGCGGCCAGGCCGCGGTCGAACGTGCCGGTGATTTCCATGCCGCTGAAATCGACCGAATTGCCTTCATGCGTCACCTTCACCGGCGCGATGCGGGCGGTCGATGCCGTGCTGCCGCCAAAGCTGACCATGGCATCGGTGACCAGGGGCGAGACGTCCTTGGTCAGCTCGAACACCGGCTTGACGTTGTCCGTCTTGGCCATTTCGGTGTGGACGAAAGCCAGCTTGGGCGCGATGGCGCCGCGCGCCAGCGCGCTCTTGGGGAACGGGCCGTGCTCGATTTGGGCATCGAATTCCAACATGCCGTCCGGCATGTCGCTCAGGCTCTTGTCGCTCTTGACGAACGACACGCCGTAGCGCGCCTGCGTCGAGAACAGGCCGCGTTCGTATTTGATCTGGTCGATGCGCAGGCCGAACAAAGGCGTGATCTTGGCCAGCTTCTCGTTGGCCTCGGCCAGGCGGCGCTGCGCGCCTTCCTCGATGCGCTTGCCCGTGTACCAGGTAGCACCCACCCAGCTTCCCGCTCCCACTATGACCACGGCTAAGGTGATCGCTACGCTCTTTTTCATGTTTTGCTTTGTCGTTGATTGTCGAGTCTTGTCCCTGCGGCGCGGCGCCGTCGAGCGGCGCGGGCAATGGGACATATTCATCGGCCTGTCAGGACCCGCGGCGAGTATACCGAGGCGGGTAGCCAGTTGCAGTGCTCGCCGTTACCGAAGATTTCAAAATGAAAGCCGGCGCCCTCGGGCGCCGGCCATATTGTCGACAACGCGTGTTTTACAGGGGATCGAGCGGGTAGATCGGCCGGCGCACGTGCTTGAAGTCGAGCTGGCCGTAGTCGGAGGTGGTGACGCCCACGCCGGTGCACTCGATGATCTCGGTGGCCATCTCGGAGAAGCCGGCGCGCCAGTGGACCCGGCTCTTGAGCACCACATAGCGTTTTTGCAGCGGATCGATGCCGGCCGACAGCAGGCAATTGATGTCGAAGGGCTCCTGGTGGCGCGATACCACCACGATCTCGACCCGTCCGGTATCGATCACCACCGTCAGGCCGGTGTCATTGCGCACGCCACGGTACATGGGGCCGCGGTTCAGGTAGACACCGTCGAACACCAGCTTGACCCGGCCCGTCACGGTCAGCGGTTCGCCGCGGCGATTGATGGCGGGCATGTCGACCTTGCCCCCCAGCGGCAGCGTGACGGTGCTGCCCACGCCCGCCGTGGCGGCCTCCCGCGCCGCCTGCGGATCACAGATGGCATAGAACACCACGTTGTCCAATTCCTGGCGCAGCACCTCGGCCAGCACCGCGGTGGTGTCCATGGTGCCGCCGGAGCCGGTGTTGTCGTAGTGGTCCAGCAACACCACCGGGCCTTGCTCGATGGCCTTGGCCCGGGCAATGGTGGGCGCCAGCGGCTCGGAATGGAACACCCATTTGGCGCGGTCGTTCCAGGCGCGCTCCAGCAGTTCGTCGCGGTATTGCTGCGCCTGGGCCAGGTTGGCGTCCGTACAGACCACGGCGCTAAGGCCCGCCTCGCGGATGTCGGCGTGGGGGAAACCCACGAACACCGAGGCCGCCAGAACGCCATCGGCCTCCAGCTGGCGGCAGCGCTCCTGCAGCGATTTGTTGGGATCGGCGTGGGTGCCCTGGCACATGACGTGCGGCAGCATGGGCTTGCCGCCCCAGGTCATCACGGGCTTGATCTCGCCCTTGAGCGTGCGCACGATGACGTTGGCCGCGCGCACGCCGGCCTCGCGGATGTCCACGTGCGGATAGGTATGGAAGCCGCTGATGACGGTGGCGTTGTCGACGATGTCGGCGTAGATGTTGGCGTGCATGTCCAGCGTCACCGCCACCGGCGTCTTGGGATCGATCTCGCGCAGGCGGCGCAGCAGGTCGCCCTCGGCGTCTTCCACGCCCTCGGCCACCATGGCGCCGTGCAGGTCCAGCAGGATGGCGTCGTAGCCGCCCTTGCGGACCTCGTCCAGCACCCGCTTGCACAGCAGCTCGTGGGTCTCGGCGCTGGCCGGGCCGCTGGGCCAGGATTCGGCGGCCACCGGCACCACGATCTCGGCGCCGACGCGCCGCGCTACTTCTATATAGCCGCCCAGGCCGCTGTCGGTGTTTTCGTAGGCCCGGATGGCGCGCTCGCCTTCCAGGATGTCAGGGGCGCCGCGGAAAAAGCGCGCGAGCGGGGTCGGCACGGGCGAAAAGGTGTTCGTCTCGTGCTTGATCATTGCCAGAAGCCAACGCATGGGGAGTCCTGTGGGTTGCCAAAGGGGAGAGACTGAAAGGGGCAAGGGCCGACCGGACGCGGTCGGCCCGGAAAATCAGGCTGCGCCGGGAGGCTGCGGCCAAGGGTGCTGCGCGGGGCGCATGCGTTCCCAGGCGTGGGCGACGCGCAGCACACCCAGGTCGTCAAAGCGCGCACCGGCGATCTGCAGGCCGATCGGCAGGCCCGCCCGGGTATAGCCGCAATTGACGGACGCCGCCGGCTGCTCGCTCATGTTGTAGGGCAGCGTGTAGCCGATGTGGTGCATGGTGGTGGCCACTTCGTTGGTGGGCGCGGCCCACTCGGCGTTGTAGGCCACCACCGGGGCCACGGGCGACAGCACGTAGTCGTAAGGCGCGCAGGCGGCAACCGTCTTGGCGCGCACGTTCAGCGTTTCGTAGTAGCTGCGGAACACGGCTTCGCCGGACTGGCCGCCACCGCTTTCGGCCCAGGCGCGAATGAACGGCAGGATCTTGGCGCGACGCGCGTCGGGCAGGGCGCCCAGATCGATGGCCGAGCGGGTGCGCCAGAAGCGGTCGACGCCGTCCAGCATGTCCGGGGTCATCCAGGGTTGCATAGGGGTGACGATGGCGCCGGCGGCCTCGAACAGGCGCGCGGCGGCTTCGACGGCTTCGCGGATTTCAGGGTCTAGCGGCAGGCCGCAGCCCGCGTCCAACAGCAGACCGATACGCAGGCCGCGCACGTCCTGCGTCAGGTTGAGCCAATCGAAGTCCTGGAAGGGCAGGCTCATGTGGTCGCGCGCGTCGGGCTGCGACAGCACGCCCATCATGAGCGCGGCGTCGGCGACCGTGCGGGTCATAGGGCCGGCGCAGCGGCCCATGAAGGGCGGGTCGATGGGAATGCGGCCCAGGCTGGGCTTGAGCGTGGCGATGCCGCACCAGGCGGCCGGCAGGCGCACCGAGCCGCCGATGTCGGTGCCGATGTGCAACGGGCCGTAGCCCGCGGCGGCGGCCGCGCCGGCGCCGGCGCTGGAGCCGCCCGGGTTTTTGCTCAGGTCCCAGGGGTTGCGCGTCAGCGCATGGAAGCTCGACAGCCCCGAGGACAGCATGCCGTAGTCGGGCATGGTGGTCTTGCCCAGCACCACCGCGCCGGCTTCGCGCATGCGCGCCGCTGGCGGCGCGTCGGCCGCGGCCGGCGTCAGGTCGGTGGCGGCCGTGCCCAGCGGCACCGGCACGCCGCGGGTGGCGATGTTTTCCTTGATGGTGGCGGGCACGCCGTCCAGCGAGTAGCCGCCGCAAGCCTGCGGCTCGCCCTTCATCCAGCGCGCCTCGGAGGCGCGCGCCTGAGTCAGCGCCTGGTCGGGGTCGAGCGCGTAGGTGGCGTGGATGTGCGGTTCCCAGCGCGCGATGTGGTCGAGCACCGAGCGGGTCGCCTCGACCGGCGACAGGGTCTTGTTACGGTAGGCGGCCAGCAGCTCCTGGGCCGAGAGTTCATGCGGTTGCGACATGGCGGATTCCGATTGCGTGGGATGCCTGGGTTGATTGGGACGCCTCAGGCGGCGGGGGCCGCCAGCCCGGCCGCCACGGGCCGGAAGTTGCGGAAGTCCCAGTCGCGCCCGGGCGCCGCGTCGATCAGGGCGCGGGTGTACTCGTGGCGGGGATCGGTCAGCACGGATTCGGCGGCGCCGGTCTCGACGACCTTGCCGCGTTGCATGACCATGATGGTGTCGCATATCTGCGCGGCCACGCGCAGGTCGTGGGTGATGAACAGCACGCCCACGCCGGTGCGCTGGCGCACTTGCTCCAGCAGCTCCAGCACCTGGGCCTGCACCGAAACGTCCAGCGCGGATACGGCTTCGTCAGCCACCAGGATTTCCGGGTCCATGACCAGCGCGCGCGCTATGCAGATGCGCTGGCGCTGGCCGCCCGAAAATTGGTGCGGGTAGCGCCGCATCGCGTCGGGGCTCAGGCCCACGACGGTCAGTGTTTCGCCTGCGCGCTTGAGCGCCTGGTCGCGCGGCATGCCGAAGTTGAGCAGGCCTTCGATGATCGATTCGCCGACAGTGCGGCGCGGATTCAGCGACCGGTACGGGTCCTGGAACACGATCTGGATACGGCGGCGTACCGGCCGCAGGGCCGCGCCGGACAGGGTGCTGAGGTCTTCGCCGCCCATCATCATGTGGCCCGCGGTGGGCTCGATCAGGCGCACGATGCAACGCGCCACCGTGGACTTGCCCGAGCCGGATTCGCCCACGATGCCCAGGATCTCGCCCTTGCGCAGGGTCAGGTTCACATCCGAAGCGGCGATCACATTCTGCGGCGCGCGGCGTGAGAACAGCGCCGACTTGCCGCCGTAGGTGCGGCCCAGGCCCTTGACGTGCAGCACCGGCTGGCCCGTGGGGGCCTCGCGCCGAGACGGCACCAGGCTGGGCACCGATGACACCAGGCGCCGCGTATACGACTGCTTGGGTTCGGCCAGGATCTCGTTGCGCGTGCCGCTTTCGATCAGGTCGCCGCGGTTCATCACGACGATGCGGTCGGCGATCTCGGCCACCACACCGAAATCGTGCGTGATGAACAGCACGGCGGTCTTGTGCTTGATTTGCAGTTCCTTGATCAGCAGCAGGATCTGCTTCTGCGTGGTGACGTCCAGCGCCGTGGTGGGTTCGTCCGCGATCAGCAGCTTGGGTTCGAGGATCAGCGCCATGGCGATCACGATGCGCTGGCGCTGGCCGCCCGACAACTGGTGCGGATAGGCGTCGAAAATGCGTTCGACATCGGGCAGGTGCACCGACCGGAACATGTCCAGCACTTTGGCGCGGCGTTCAGCCGCCGACATCCGGCGGTGCAGCCGCAGCACTTCGTCGACCTGCTTGCCCACCGTGTGCACGGGGTTCAGGGCGGTCATGGGTTCCTGGAATACCATCGCCATGCGGGTGGCGCGCATTTCGCGCAAGCGACGCGGCGTGGCGGTGGCGACGTCTTCGCCTTCGACGCGGATCGAGCCCGCGCTGATGCTCAGCACGCCCGGCGGCAACAGGCCCATGACGGCCAGCGAGGTGACGGACTTGCCCGAGCCGGATTCACCGACCACGCAGACGGTTTCGCCGGCGTGCACGTCCAGGCTCAGGTTGCGCACGACGCGGTTGCCGGCGCCGGCGACCTCCACCGACAGGTTGCGGATGGCCAGGATGGCGGGCGAGGTGTCGCCCGCGGGGGGAGTAGGAGAGTAGGTCATCGGCATCAGATCCTGCGCACCATTTTCGGGTCCAGCGCATCGCGCAGCGCGTCGCCCAGGATGTTCACGCTGAGCACGGTCAGCGACAGGAACAGCCCCGGGAACAGAATCAGGCCGGGCAGCATGCGGAAGTACATGCGGCCTTCGGACATGATGTTGCCCCAGGAGGCGATCTCGGGCGGGATGCCCGCGCCCAGGAAGCTGAGGATGGCCTCGGTCAGCATGGCCGAAGCGAACACATACGTGCCCTGCACGGTCAGCGGCGCGATGGTGCTGGGCACCATGTGGCGCCACAGCAGCAGCGGCAGCGGCGTGCCCAGCGCCAGCGCCGCTTCGACGTAGGGCTCGCCGCGAACGGTCAGGATCTGGCCGCGCACCAGGCGCACCACCCGTGGAATCTCGGGGATGGTGATGGCCACCAGCACCGTCATCAGGCTGGCACCGGTGACCGACACCAGGGCAATCGCCAACAGGATGCCGGGGATCGCCATGATGGCGTCCATGGTGCGCATGATGATGCCGTCGAGCGAGCGGAACCAGCCGGCGATGACGCCGACCACCAGCCCGATGGTGACGCTGATGACCGCCGCGCCCAGCCCCGCGATCAGCGAGACGCGCGCGCCGTAGGCCACGCGCGACCAGACGTCGCGGCCGAAGGCGTCGGTGCCGAACAGGTAATCGGTGAACGGCTGCTTCAGGCGCGCGCCGGGATTGATGGACGTCGGGTCGACCGTGCCCAGCAGCGGGGCGAACAGGGCGATGGCGACAATGATGAGCAGCACCACCAGGGCCAGCATCACCGGCCAGCTTTTGAGTCCCTGGCGGATCTGGCGCCAGGCGGTGACGTGGGGCGTGCCGCCGCCGGGAAGATCGGCGGCCGCTTGCGCGGCGGCGTCGGTTGGCGTTTGCATGGCGTGGCCTCAGTATCGGATACGGGGGTCGAACACCGTGTAGGCGCAATCGACAACCAGATTGATGAACACGTAGACGAACGCGAAGAAGAGCGTCAGGCCCTGGATGACCGGGTAGTCGCGCGCGAGCACGGCTTCGACCACCAGCCGGCCCAGGCCGGGGATGTTGAATACCGATTCGGTCACGACCACGCCGCTGATCAGCAGCGCGATGCCCAGGCCCACCACCGTGGCGATGGGCACCGCGGCATTGCGCAACGCGTGGCCCAGCAGCACGCCGGTCTCGGTCAGCCCCTTGGAGCGCGCGGTGCGGATGAAGTCCTCGCCCATCACCTCGATGACGCTGGTGCGCGTGATGCGCGCGATCAGGGCGATGTACACGGTGGACAGCGCCAGCGACGGCAGGATCAGCCGATGCAGGAACAACCAGAAGCCATTGGCCAGCGGCGTGTAGCCCTGCACGTTGAACCAGCCCAGCTTGATGGCGAAAGCCCAGATCAGCAGGTAGCCGGTGACGAACACCGGCACCGAGAAGCCCAGCACCGAAAAGCCCATGACCGCGCGGTCCAGCAGCCGGCCCTGGCGCCAGGCCGCCAGCACGCCCAGCGGGATCGCCACGATCAGCGTGAAGACCAGCGTCAACAGCGCCAGGCTCAACGACGGTTCGAGGCGCTGGCCGATGAGCTGGGTGACCGGCACGCCGGACATCAGCGAGGTGCCCAGGTCACCCTGAAGCAGCTTGCCGCCCCAGATGAAGAACTGCCTGGCCATCGGCTGGTCCAGGCCCATCGTCTGGCGGATCTGTTCGATCCGCTCGGGCGTGGCGCCGTCGCCGGCCATGATGATGGCCGGATCACCCGGGCTCAGACGCAATATCGCAAAGACCACCACCGCGACCATCACCAGAACGGGGATGGTCGCGAGGAGCCGGCGTGAGACGAATGCCAGCATGTATTTCCCCCTGAACTACTTGCCCGTCAAGGGGCTTTTTTCACATTCCAGAACGCGAACACCGGCGCATGCACCAGGCCCGAGAGCTTGGTGGTGTACACGGTGGGCACCGACATCTGGCCCAGCGGCACGTACAGGCCTTCGTCGATGCCGATGCGCTGCAGTTCGTCGGCGATCTTCTTCTGCTCGGCCGGGTCGGAGGTCAGCGCGAACTTGGTGCGCAGTTCCTCGACCTGGGGGAAGTCGGGCCAGCCGAACCAGGCGTTGTCGCCGTTGGCCGCGGCCGGGGCCGAGCGCACCGGGTCCATCACGTCGGTGGCGTACCAGTTGGTGTTGTGGATGTTCCAGCCGCCTTCGGCCGGCGCGGCCTTGGAGGCGCGGCGGGTGGCCACGCTCTGCCAGTCCATCGCGGCCAGGTTGACGTTGAAGCCGGCCTTGCGCAGCGCCTGGGCCATCACCACCGGCTGCGCCGACAGCGTGCCGACGTCGGTGGCGTGCATCACCAGGATCGGGGTGTTGTCATAGCCGGCTTCCTTCAGCAGGGCCTTGGCCTTCTCGATGTTCGAGGGCACCACCACGTCCTTGCCGATGTCCGATTCCAGCGGCGTGCCGCAGCCCCACAGCGAGGCGCAGGTCTTCCAGTACTTGGGATTGCCCACCAGCGCCTTCATCACGTCTTCCTGGCCGATGGCGTACATCGCGGCCTGGCGGATCTTCTTGTTGTTGAAGGGCGGGTACTTGAAGTTGAAGCGGTACATCGTGAAGTAGCCGACCGGGCTGAGCGACTCTTCCTTCAGGTCCTTGTTGCCTTCGATCATCGGCAGCAGGTCATAGGGGAACTGCTCGACGAAGTCGATTTCGCCGCCCAGCAGGGCGTTGGCGGTGGTCAGGGCGTCGGGCATCACATCCCATTGCACCTTGTCCACGTTCACCACCTTGCCGCCGGCCAGGCCGCTGGCGGGTTCCTTGCGCGGCACGTAGTCGGCGTTCTTGGCGTAGACCGTCTTCACGCCCGGCTTGAACTCGATGACCTTGAACGGACCCGAGCCGGTCATGTCGGTGATGGGCTGGCCGATGGCTTGTTCGGCGATGCGCTTGGGCATCATGAAGGGCGCGGTGCCGGTGGGCTTGGACAGGGCGCGCAGCGCCAGGTCCGTGGGCTCTTTCATGACGATGCGGAAATTCTTGTCGTCGATGACTTCGATCTTGTCGGTGAACTTGAGCAGGGTGCGGCCCATGCCGTCGCCGGCGGCCCAGCGCTTGATCGAGGCGACGCAGTCTTCGGCCGTCACCGGCTTGCCGTCGTGCCATTTCTGGCCCGGGCGCAGCGTCATGGTGTAGGTCTTGCCGTCGGCCGAGACATCCCACTTTTCCAGCATCTGCGGCTGGATCTTGTTGTCGGCGTCGGTGGCCAGCAGGGTGTCGTAGATCATGTAGCCGTGCCACGTCGTGATGTACGCGGTGGTGGCGTGCGGATCGGTCAGCCGCAAAGGCGAGTGCATCACCGACTTGATGACGGTCTCGGCATAGGCGCCGTGGGCCATCATGAGGGTTGCGCCGGCCAACGCGGCCGCTCGGACAAACTTGAGCATGAGATTTCCCCTTGAAGCGTAGTTAGCGGCACTGTTTTCGGCCGCTACGTCGTTAACGCGCCGCGCCAAGGCGCGGCGTGCGAGGGTCAGGCGGTTGCGGGTCCAGAAAAGACGGGGCCGCAAGGCGCCATTCTGATGCCGGGACGCAACCGTGTCCATGGTTGTTTAGCCGCATCCATCAGCATCGAGCCCGGCGCGGCGCAGACCAGGATCGTGTGGGCGATCGGGGTGAAATCGGCCCGGAAATGCGCCGAACTCTTCACGGCAAGAATGGCCGCGCGGCGCGGATCGACCCCGGCGAAACGGAACATTTCCTGGTCGGCCATCTGCACCTTGCTGGAGGCCACCACGATGCGTACACCGCCGATACGCAGACAGGCGCTGGGGCCCAGGTCCATGTGGAATCCGCGGTAGAACGCGCCATGCGTATCGAAACGCCCATCCGAAGTTTTCTCTACGATGAACTCGGCGTCCAGCGGTTCGTCATCAGGAATACCCGAATGTCCACCCAATGAAATTCGGACGGTCTTACCCACGCCGGCGCGGTGCGCGGCCAGCGCAGCGGCTGGGTCGACGATCAGGCCGATGGCAGCGTCTCGAACGTTATGTCGGATCAGCGCGCGCAGCAGGCCGGTGGTGTCGGAGCTGCCGCCGGCGCCCGGGTTGTCTTGCGCGTCGGCGATGACGACCGGCGCGCTGGCGTCCTGCGCCAGCCGCAAGGCCGTCGTCACGGCGTCGTCCGGGGTGTAGAGCGTGCCCCCGAAATCGCGTTCAGCGTCCAGCACGGCGCGCGCCATCTCGTCGGCGGCTGCGTCCGCGGCAGCTTGCGTGGCGCCGTAGGCCCAGACCGCGGGCAGGCAGTCGGGAAAATCCGCCGCTGGGAAGCCGGTGGCGAACGACACGCTCTGCGCGCCGCGCTTTTCGATCTCGCCCACCAGTTGGTACAGGCTGCGGGACGGTTCGATGTCGGTGGACTGCCAGCACAGCGGGATCAGGTAAGGCAACTGGCGCAGCGCGACGTGGCTGCGCGGCGTACCCGCCAGGCGGCGCGACAGCAGCGCCGCCGCGCGCTGGCCGGTTTCGGCCATGTCGATGTGCGGATAGGTGCGATAGCAGACCAGCGCGTCCGCGTGGCGCACCATGGCCTGCGTGACGTTGGCGTGCAGGTCCAGGCTGGCCACCACCGGCACGTCGGGGCCGACCAGCGCCCGCACGCGCTTGAGCAGTTCGCCTTCGCCGTCGTCCAGGTGCTCGGTGACCATCGCGCCGTGCAGGTCCAGGTAGACGCCGTCCAGCGGCATAGCCTGCGACAGGCCCTGCAGGATCAGGGCGCTGATGCGTTCGAATGCGTCTTCGGTGACGTGCCCGGAAGGGCTGGCCGCGGCCCAGGTGGCGGGCAGCAGCGTGTGGCCGCCCATGGCTTCGATGAAGCCGGCCACCGGGATGTTGGCGCCGGCCACCGCTTGGAACATGGCCGGGCCGCTGACCAGTTTGGGCCAGCCCCCGCCCTTGTCCGCGAAGTCTTCCCACGTCGCGCGGGACGGCGCGAACGTATTGGTTTCATGCTGAAAGCCGCCTATCCCGATGCGCATCAGGATTCCCCTTGTTGTGTGTCTTTCGGCAAAACCCCGGCCGCCTGGCGGCTCGGGGCGGTGAACGCGTCTACATGGTCACTTGGCCACCGGCATGGTGAATTCCGCGCCCTTGGCGATGCTGTCCGGCCAGCGCTGCATCACGCTCTTGTAGCGCGAGTAGAAGCGGATGCCTTCTTCGCCGTAGGCATGGTGGTCGCCGAACAGCGAACGCTTCCAGCCGCCGAACGAATGCCAGGCCATCGGCACCGGGATCGGCACGTTGATGCCGACCATGCCCACCTTGATCTGGCGGGCGAAGGCGCGCGCCACGCCGCCGTCGGACGTGAAGCAGGCCACGCCGTTGCCGAATTCATGGGCGTTGATCAGTTCCACCGCCGCAGCGAAGTCGGGCACGCGCACGATGCACAGTACCGGTCCGAAGATTTCTTCGCGGTAGATGTTCATGGCCGGCTTGACGTTGTCGAACAGCGTGCCGCCCAGGAAGAAGCCCTTTTCGTTGCCGGGCACCTTCAGGCCGCGGCCGTCGACCAGCATGTCGGCGCCGGCGGCGATGCCGTCCTCGATGTAGCCGATGACCTTGTTGCGGTGCTGCGCCGTGACCAACGGACCCATTTCGGCGTCGCCGTTCATGCCGTCCTTGACCACCAGGGCCTTGACGCGCGGGATCAGGCGCTCGACCACCTTGTCGGCGACGTCGCCCACCGCGACGGCCACCGAGATGGCCATGCAGCGTTCGCCGGCCGAGCCGTAGGCCGCGCCCATCAGCGCGTCGGTGACCTGGTCCAGGTCGGCGTCGGGCATCACCACCAAGTGGTTCTTGGCGCCGCCCAGCGCCTGCACGCGCTTGCCGCGGCGGGTGCCTTCGGCGTAGATGTATTCGGCGATGGGGGTCGAACCCACGAAGGACAGGGCTTCGACATCGGGGTGCGAAATCAGCGCATCCACGGCCTGCTTATCGCCATGCACCACGTTGAAGACGCCGGGGGGCAGGCCGGCTTCGGTCAGCAGTTCGGCCAGGCGCAGCGAGGCCGACGGGTCGCGTTCGGAAGGCTTGAGCACGAAGGTGTTGCCGCAGGCGATGGCCACAGGGAACATCCAGCACGGCACCATCATGGGGAAGTTGAACGGCGTGATGCCGGCCACCACGCCTAGCGCCTGGCGCATGCTCCAGTTGTCGATGCCGCCGCCGATCTGGTCGGAGTACTGGCCCTTGAGCAGTTGTGGAATGCCGCAGGCAAATTCCACGATCTCGATGCCGCGCATGACTTCGCCCTTGGCGTCCGAGAAGACCTTGCCGTGTTCGCGAGTGATCAACTCGGCCAGTTCGTCCTGGTGCTTGTCCAGGAGGGCCTTGAAGTTGAAGAGCACGCGGGCACGCTTGAGCGCGGGGGTTTCAGACCAGGCGGGGAAGGCGGCCTTGGCAGATGCCACGGCCAGCGCCACTTCGTCGGTGGACGCCAGCGGCACCGACGTGGCGATTTCGCCGGTGGCCGGATTGAAGCCGTCGGCGTAGCGGTTGCTGCGGCCTTCGTAGTGCTGGCCGTTGATGAAATGCGGGATCTTCTTCATGAGGAGCTCGGGACGGAATACTTTGAAAATGTCGGAGGGCGGCCCAGGGCCGCCCGCTATTTTGAGTCAATGCGCGCGTTGCCTGGCGCCGTGCGGCTGGGGCAAGCGCGGCCCCTTCGGCAGCGGCACGCGTGCGAAGCGTGCTTGGCGTCGGGGCCGGCGGGAATCACGCGACTTCTTTAAGCACTTTGCCGATCTGCTCGAAGATTTGCCCGATCTGGGCCTCGTCGATGATCAGCGGGGGCGACACCGCGATGATGTCGCCGGTGTAGCGCACCATCAGGCCGCTGTCGAAGCATTTCTGGAATACCTCCGAGGCGCGTGCGCCGGGAGCGCCGGCCCGCGGCGCCAGTTCGATGCCGGACACCAGGCCCAGGTTGCGCACGTCGATGACGTGCGGCGCGCCCTTCAGGCTGTGCGCGGCTTGTTCGAACGCGCCGGACAGTTTGCGGGCGCGGCCAAACAGGTCTTCGCGGCGGTAGATGTCCAGCGTGGCCAGGATGGCGGCGGCGGCCAGCGGGTGGGCCGAATAGGTGTAGCCGTGGAAGAACTCGATGCCACCGGCCGGGCCGTTGACGATGGCGTCGTGCACTTCGCGGCGCACGGCGACGGCGCCCGCGGGCACGGCGGCGTTGCTGACGCCCTTGGCCATGGCGATCAGGTCCGGCGTCACGCCGAAGAATTCGGACGCGGTGGCGGCGCCCAGGCGGCCGTAGGCGGTGATGACTTCGTCGAAAATCAGCAGGATGCCGTGCTTGGAGGTGATCTCGCGCAGCTTCTCCAGGTAGCCCTTGGGCGGAATCAGCACGCCGGTGGAGCCGGCCATGGGCTCGACGATCACCGCGGCGATGGTGGACGCATCGTGCAGCGCGATGATGCGTTCCAGCTCTTCGGCCAGGTGGGCGCCCCAGGCGGGCTGGCCCTTGGAGTAGGCGTTCTGCTCCAGGTTGTGCGTGTGGGGCAGGTGGTCCACGGCGGGCAGCAGCGCGCCGGAGAAGGTCTTGCGGTTGGTCGAGATGCCGCCGACCGAGATGCCGCCGAAGCCCACGCCGTGGTAGCCGCGCTCGCGGCCGATCAGGCGGGTGCGCTGGCCTTCGCCGCGGGCGCGGTGATAGGCCAGGGCGATCTTCAGCGCGGTGTCGACCGACTCGGAACCCGAGTTGGTGAAGAACACGCGGTCCAGGCCCTGCGGCATGAAGCCGGCGACCGCCGTGGCCGCTTCGAAGGCCAGGGGGTGGCCCAGCTGGAAGCCGGGGGCGTAATCCATGGTGCCGGCCTGGCGCGAGATCGCCTCGACGATTTCCTGGCGGCCGTGGCCGGCGTTGACGCACCACAGGCCGGCGGTGCCGTCCAGCACCTGGCGGCCGTCGACCGAGGTGTAGTACATGCCCTTGGCCGACGCCAGCATGCGGGGATGCGCCTTGAACTGCTTGTTGGCGGTGAAAGGCATCCAGAGATGGGACAGGTCGGGCAACTCGGCGGGGGCGTTCATGGCGGCTCCAGGGGGTGACAGGCGCCGGATCTGCGTGCGTTTCGAATAGGCAGCCGGCGGATGCGATTGATTCTGGTGCGTCCCGGGCGGATTGAAAATATACAATCCACGCAAACCGGGCTAACTGTATAGTTGCGGGCATGACAACTGTACAGATAGCAGCCTTGCCGTGATCGACTTTCAGCCCGTACGCGCCCGCGGTCAAGCCCCGACGTTGGTGGACCAATTGGTGGCGGCCATCCTGCGCGCCATCGAAGCGCAGGTGCTGCGTCCGGGTATGTCCCTACCCTCGGTGCGCGAGTTCGCGCGCCAGTACGAGGTCAGCACGTTCACCGTGGCCAGCGCTTACAGCCGCCTGGTGTCGCTGGGCTGGCTCGCCGCGCGGCCGGGCGCCGGCTACCGGGTGGCCCAGCCCGACGCGCCCGCGCGCCGCGGCGAACCCCAATCCTGGGAGCCGCCGCGGTTGAACGCGGGTTGGCTGCTGTCGGACATCTTCGCGGACCACTCCATCCCCATCAAATCGGGCTGTGGTTGGCTGCCGGGCGAATGGCTGAATGAAGAAGGGCTGCACATGGCGCTGCGCCACATGGGCCGGGTGCCGGCCATGCGGATCGCCCACTACGGCCATCCCTATGGCTACGCGCCACTGCGCGAGACCATCGCCGCCAGCCTCAGCGCGCAGGGCATGGAGGTCGAGGTCTCGCAGGTGCTGCTGACCCAGGGCGTGACTCACGGTCTGGACATGGTGATCCGCACGCTGCTGCGGCCGGGCGATACGGTGCTGGTCGAGCAGCCGGCCTATGCCAACCTGCTGCAGATGCTGCGACTGGCGGGCCTGCGCGTGGTGCCGGTGGCGCGCACGCTGGATGGCCTGGACTGCGACGCGCTGGAGCGCGCGGCCGTGCAGCACCGGCCGCGGGCCCTGTTCGTCAACACCGCCCTGCAGAACCCGTCGGGCGCCAGCATCAGCATGGCCAATGCCTTTCGCATTCTGCAACTGGCCGAACGCCACGGGCTCTGGGTCGTGGAAGACGACATCTCGCGGGAACTGGCGCCGGGTGTCACGCCCATGCTGGCCGCGTTGGACGGCGGGCGGCGCGTGGTCTATCTGGGCGGCTATTCCAAGGTCATCAGCCCGTCCGTGCGGGTGGGCTACGTCGTGGCGCATCGCGATCTGACTCGCGACATTGCGCGCACCAAGATGGCGGTGGGCCTGACGTCGCCGGAAATCATGGAGCGCATCGTCCACCAGGTCATCCGCGAAGGCCGCTACCGGGCCCATATCGAACGCACCCGCGAACGCTTGACCCAGGCGCACGCCACCGTGGCCGGGCAGATGGCGCAGCATGGTTTCGAGGTCTACGCGCGGCCCCAGGCCGGTTTGTTCTTGTGGGCCAAAGTGGCTGGCCAGTGGCGCGAACGCGGCGCCAACGGCCTGGCCGAGCTGGCCCTGAAAGACGGTATCTGGCTGGCGCCGGGGTCGTATTTCGAGGCGGACGAAGCCGATACGCCCTGGGTGCGCTTCAATGTGGCCTATTCCGAGGCGCCCGCGCTGTGGCGCTTCATGCGCAACGTGGGCGCCGCTTAGCGCCCTGTGCGTTGGCTGCGGTCAGGCGCGTTCGTAGGTGACGAAGTCGTAGGCGTAGCCATTTTCAGCGGCCTGCGGCTCGCGCGCGGTTTCTTTCCACTGGAAGCCGGGCAGCAGCGGGAAGAAGGCGTCGCCCTCGACCTCGGCATGGACTTCCGTAGCCAGGATGCGGTCGGCCAGCGGCAACGCCTGCGCATAGATCTGCGCGCCGCCGATGACAAAGGCCTCGGCGCTGTCGCCGCAGGCGGCAATCGCCGCTTCCAGCGTGGGCACGAGCGTGGCGCCGGCGGCGCTGAAGGCCGGGTTGCGGCTGATGACGATATTGGTGCGGCCGGGCAGGGGACGGCCCAGCGAATCCCAGGTCTTGCGACCCATGATGATGGGATGCCCCAATGTGCTGCGCTTGAAATGCGCCAGGTCGCCCGGCAGTTTCCAGGGCAGGGCGTTGTCGCGCCCGATGGTGCGGTTGGTGGAGTAGGCGACGATCAGGGTCAGGCTGGCGGACATGCGGGCGGCAGGCAAATAGAAGTCGGCCGGCGAGGCCGGCGGGAAGGCCCCAAGCGTAGCAAATTTTGCAGGGGGCGCGGCCGGGGCCGGCCATCCGGGGGCCGGCCATCCGGGGGCCGGCCATCCGGGGGCGGGCCATCCACAGGCCGCCGCCGCGCCAGCCCGGATTCAGATCGCGGCGTGTTCCAGGAACTCGTTGGCCGGCATCGGCCTGCCGAGCAGGAATCCCTGCAGCGAGTCGCAGCCCAGGCCCGTCAGGAATTTCTGCTGGGCCGCCGTTTCCACGCCTTCGGCCACGATGCGCAGGTTCAGTTGCTGGGCCAGCGCGACGATGGCCGAAACGATGGCGGCGTCCTCGTTGTCGTTTTCCAGCTGGTTGACGAAACCACGGTCAATCTTCAGTTCGGTGGCTGGCAGCCGCTTCAGGTAAAGCAGGCTGGAATAGCCGGTGCCAAAATCGTCGATGGAGATGGTCACGCCCAGCCCCGACAGGCGCTTGAGCACGGTCAGGCTGGCTTCGGCGTCGCGCATGGCGGTCGATTCGGTCACTTCCAGCGTCAGGCAGGATGGTGGCACATCGTGCCGCGCCAGCGCGGCGCGCACGGTCTCGACCAGGCTGGCGTGGGCGAACTGCAGCGCGGAAATGTTGACCGCGATGGTCCAGTGGCCCTGCCCGGCGTTGATCCATTCGCGCATCTGGCGGCAGGCTTCATTGATGACCCATTCGCCGATCGACAGGATCAGCCCGGTCTTTTCCGCAGTGGGGATGAACTGGTCCGGACCCACCAGGCCGCGGGTCGGGTGGTTCCAGCGCAGCAAGGCCTCGGCGCCCATGATGGGGCCGGCCGGCGCCTCGTACTTGGGCTGGTAGTGCAGCACGAACTGGTCGCGTTCCTGCGCCAGGCGCAGGTCGTGCAGCAGCTCGATCTGTTCATGCGCGTCGGCGTTCATCGACGGCTCGAAGAAGCTGTAGCCGGTGCCGCCCAGGCGCTTGGCGTGGTACATCGCGGCGTCCGCGTTGGTCAGCAGCGCATGGGTGTCCTCGCCGTCATTCGGGTAGATGGCGATGCCGACGCTGGAGGTCACCAGCACCTCGTGGCCGTACACCATCACCGGCCGCGCGATGGCTTCGATCAGGCGGTCGGCCACATTGGCGGCGTCGGTTGGTTCCACCACTTCGCTGAGCACGATGAATTCGTCGCCGCCCAGGCGCGCCACCGTGTCCTGGGTGCGCAGGGTCTGGCGGATGCGCTGGGCCAGGTCGATCAGCAGGGCGTCGCCGGTATGGTGGCCGTAGGCGTCGTTGACCGCCTTGAATCCGTCCAGGTCGAAGAACAGCACGGCGAAATAGCCCTTGCGGCGGCTGGCGCTTTCGATGGCCTGTTCCAGCCGGTCTTCCAGCAGGATGCGGTTGGGCAGCTTGGTCAGCGTGTCGTGCAGCGCCAGCTGCACCAGTTCCTCGTTGGCCTCGGCCAGCGACGAGGCCAACGCCGAGGTGCGGGCTTCGAGGCGGTTGTCCAGCACCGCCACCACCAGGGCGATGGCCAGCACGCTGAGGGTGACGGCGGTGACCGCGATGGCGAGCCAGCCGGCCGAAATGCCGGCGTCCGCCGCCATGCAGATGCTGCCGTCCGGAAAGCCCGCGGCTTCCATGCCGGTGTAGTGCATGCCGACGATCGCCAGCCCCATGACCACGGCCGCCAGCGGCCGCGACAGCGCCACCCGCGGCCCGTCGTGGCGCAGGCGGTAGGTGATCCAGAGCGCCGCGCCCGAGGCCGCCACCGCGATGGCGATGGACAGGGCGAACCAGGCGGGGTCGTAGACGATGCCCGGCATCATGCGCATGGCCGCCATGCCGATATAGTGCATGGCGGCAATCCCCGCGCCCATCAGCAGGGCGCCGCTGAGCAGGCGGGGCCAGGGCAGGTCGTCCTTGCAGACGATCCACAGCGCGAAGGCGGAGCAGCCGATGGCGATGGCCAGCGACAGCACGGTCAGCGGCAGGTCGTAGCCCATGGGAATGGGCAGGTTGAACGCCAGCATGCCGACGAAATGCATGGACCAGATGCCGATGCCCATCGCCAGCGCGCCGCCGCCCAGCCAATAGCGCGCCGCCGGCAGTCCGCTCGCCGCCCGCACGCGGTTGGCCATGCCCAGCGCCGTATACGACGCCAGGATGGCGACCCCTAGGGATACGAGGACGAGCGAAGGGTTATATGTTCCAACGAGCATTTTTGGGGTCCTGTCCTGAGCGCATACAGCCGCCGCGCCGGCCTCAATTCAAATCAATTAGTAGTCAACAGTTGCAACTGGGCCGCAAGGGAATCCTGCTGTCGACGCTGGCGATTCACGTACTCTCTTGTCTGGATGGGGGGTGCGGCGCTGCGGTGCAGGCGGCCGGCAATGCCGGGCGGGGCGCCCGGTTTCGCGGCGAGCGGCAGGCACGGCGCGGCATGGGCCGTTCAGAAGCAACGGCGCGCGGGGCTTGCTGGACGCGCGTCCGAGGCTAAGGGATGGGTTATACCGAAAACGCGCTTCCAGAAGCTCACCAATCTTCACCTGCGCGCCCCGGCATGGCGGGCGGCCGCCAGCCGGCCGAACCGCCACGGTCTTAAACGGCCATCGGCGCGGTGAGCGGGGCGTGGTGGGTGTAGCCCGCCAGCGAAAAATCGCCCGGTTCCACCTTTTCGAGCCATTCGGGCTCGTAGCGGCCGGTCTGGGCGAAATCGGGAATGCGGTCGGACAGCACGAGCTGGGGCGCTTCATACGGCGTGCGCGTCAGCTGTTCGCGCAGCATCGGCAGGTGGTTCTCGTAGATGTGGGCATCGCCGATGAAATACGTGAACCAGCGCGGCTTGTAGCCGGTCAGCCTGCCGACCAGATGCAGCAGCGCCGCGCCTTCGGTCAGGTTGAACGGCGTGCCCAGCCCGACATCATTCGAGCGGATGTACAGGCACAGGGAGATTTCGCGGGTGGTCGCGTTCGGCAGGAACTGGTAGAGCAGGTGGCAGGGCGGCAGCGCCATTTCTTCGATCTGCGCCCAATTCCAGCCGTGGAACAGGATGCGGCGGTCGCCCGGGCGCTCGTGGATGGCGTCCAGGCACTGGCGTAACTGGTCAACCGCCTTATACATCAGCACCTTGGGGGCGCCGTCTTCCTGCAGGTCGGCGACCTTGGTGTAGCCGCGCGACAGCGCGTCGGCGATCTGCCCTTCGCGGTCAGCGTCCAGAACCTTGTAGGCCGGCCATTGGCGCCACTGCACGCCATAGACCGGGCCCAGGTCGTCGGGGCCTTCGCGGTAGGGATTGGCCAGCCACTGGCTGTTTTCGTTGGCGTTCTGGTCCCAGACCTTGCATCCCAGTTCGCGGAATTCGGCGGCGCTGCGCGAGGCGCGCAAAAAGCCGACCATCTCGCCGATGGCGGACTTGAAGGCCAGTTTCTTGGTGGTGACGGCCGGAAAGCCCTGCTGCAGGTCAAAGCGCAGCGAGGCGCCCGGCATGCTCAGCGTGCGTATGCCCGTCCGATTTTCCTGCCACGCGCCGGTGTCCAGGATGGATTGAACGAGGTCCAGGTATTGTTTCATGGGTACAGAATCAGAAAAGGCTGAAATGGCGGCGTGTCGGCCGGGGCGCGCTAGGCAGCGGCGGCGTCCCGGGTGTCGACGATGTCCACCGAAAACGTCAATTCGGCGGTTTTTTCGAGCATCGCGGATGCCGAGCAGTATTTTTCGTGCGACAGCTGCACCGCGCGCTCGACCGCGGCGCGCGGCAGGTCGCGGCCGGTGACCGTGAAGGCAAAGTGGATGCGCGTGAACACCTTGGGGTCGACATCGGCGCGGTCGGCCTGCAGCTTGACGCTGCAGCCGGTCACGGCGTGGCGGCCACGCTTGAGGATCAGCACGACGTCATAGGCGGTGCAGCCGCCGGTGCCGGCCAGCAGCATTTCCATCGGACGTGGCGCCAGGTTGTGGCCGCCGCCGTCCACGGCGCCGTCCATCACGGCCACGTGGCCGCTGCCGGTGCTGGCGGTAAAGAGCATGCCGTTGGGGCCGCCCCAGTCGATCGTGCATTCCATTTGTCAGTGTCCTTGTGCTTGTGCGCAGTCAATGGCTGATGATACCCGTTGCGTACAATTCCAGGCACGAGAGCCCCGCCCCACATCAGGGGTGTGCGTGCCCCATTCCAGGAGTTGTCCATGTCCACCGCCCTGTTCCAATCCGGCCCCGCTTCTTTCCTGCGTCGGGTCAGCCCGCTGGATGCCCTGTTGGCCGAAGCCGACCGCGCACTGCGGGTGCTGTCCGGCAACGCCAGCGCCGGCCGGCCCAATCCGGCCACCGCGGACGAGGCGCCGGACACCTTGTCCGTGCAGGAAAAGCGCCACGCGGCGGGGCTGATGCGGGTCAACCACGTGGGCGAGGTCTGCGCCCAGGCGCTGTATCGCGGGCAGGCGGCGGCATGCCGCGAACCCGGTCCGCGCGCGCTGCTGCAGGAGGCCGCAGGCGAAGAAGTCGACCACCTGGTGTGGTGCAACCAGCGCCTGACCGAACTGGGCAGCCGGCCCAGCCTGCTGAACCCTGTCTGGTACGCGGGCTCGTTCGCACTGGGCGTGCTGGCCAGTTATGCCGGGGTGCCGCGCAACCTGGGCTTCATGGCGGAAACCGAAAGGCAGGTCGAGGCGCATCTGGACGGACACCTGCGCACCTTGCCCGAGCAAGATGCCCGTTCGCGCCAGATCGTGCAGAAGATGAAGGAAGACGAAGCCCAGCACCGCGCCAGCGCCGAAGCCGCCGGGGGGGTGCCGCTGCCTGGTCCGGTCAAGACGGCCATGCGGGCGATGTCCAAAGTCATGACCACCACGGCGTACTGGATTTGAAGCGAATCTGGAAAAATGTTGCGATGCGCAATATTTGCCGCATATTGGTGCCGGATGCACCTTTCTGGTGCAAATCATAGGGCGGGATTACCCGGCAGCCGCTAGGGTAAGTCCGCAAGGGGTTAACCCCTTCGGCAAAAACCCGCCATTTTCCAAGGTCATTGCTGGCTGCGGCTTTCCGGGCAGGTGCGGGTCGCGTTGCGGCAAAAATGCAACGTGAAAAGCACCGCCGTACCCCGCCTAAAAAAATTCTTGCATCGCACAAAAAAACCCGATACTATGCATCTCATCGGATGTTGAAACGCAGTCGGCGCGGTGCCAAACCCCGACAGCGCAGCGAGCGAAACGCTCCCAACATGCCACGGTTGTCTCCTCCACCCTCCTCCTTTGGTGGATTTAGCCCGAGATCTTACGATCTCGGGCTTTTTTTTAAGCAAAATTAATGCGTCCCCATTTTATTCAAAGGGTGAGCATATCGGGGTGCCGCAAGCCGGTTCGTCGACCCTGAATTCCCCCGTAATCAACTCGGCGTTTTCCCTTGGATATTTCGCATGCGCCCGGGCGGAAAGCTCTACAATTAATTCATGAAATCCGTATTCCCGCGCGACCAACGCCGCGCCGCAATAACCCCCGCTAATCGGGGAGACAAACGCGCGCGCAGGCCGGGATGCCTGGTGTTACGTTCTGTCCCGGTGCATTGCACTTCCTTATTCCTCCCATATATGGGCGTTACACCTGCCGCTGATAATGGCGGGCCTGTCTCGATAGACCAACCAAAGGTGACCCTGTGACCTGGCTGTATATATGCGTGGTCGCGTTCATGGTGGGCGGACTCATCGTGGCGTCGGAGCGTTGGCATGGCGCCTTCACCGGCGACACCGACCTCAATAAGCCGCAAGCGAACCATTCGCGCGCCACGCCCCGCGTGGGCGGCTTGGCCGTGCTCGCCGGTACGCTATTGGGCCTGCTCGTGCTCGGGCCCGACAACATGACCCTGACCTGGTTGTGGCCGGCCCTGTTCGTCTCGGCGCTGCCGGTGTTCGTGGCGGGCCTGCTCGAAGACATCACCAAGGACATCGGCGCAAGCAAGCGTTTGCTGGCCGCCTTCCTGTCCGCTGCCATCGCTTGGTGGCTGCTGGGCGGTGTCAGCCGAGTCGGCATGGCGCCTGTGGACTACGTGTTGTCGTACTGGCCGGTTTCCCTGGTGTTCACCATGTTCGCCGTGGGCGGCTGTACGCATGCCCTGAACATCGTCGACGGCATGAACGGTCTGGCCGGCATGGTCGCTACATTGATGGCGATCTCCATCAGCCTGGTGGCGCTGCAGGTGGGCGACGTGCCGATCTTCCTGATCTCGGCGGCGCTGGCGTCCGCCACGCTGGGTTTCCTGGTCTGGAACTTCCCGTTCGGCCGTGTCTTCCTGGGCGACGGCGGGGCGTATTTCCTGGGGTTCATGCTGGCCGAACTGGCCGTGCTGCTGGTGGTTCGCAACCCCTCGGTGTCGCCGTTCTACGCGCTGGCCGTGTTGTTCTACCCCGTATTCGAAACCGGATTCTCCATCTGGCGCCGCCGCTTCAAGCGTGGCGTGCCGGTGGACCAACCGGATGCCCTGCACCTGCATCAGTTGGTCTTCCGCCGTCTGGTGCGCGTGACCTTCAGCCGTGGTCGCCGCCATGCGGTGCCCGCGCTGTGCAACGCGTTGGCGTCGCCCTACATGTGGGTGCTTGCGCTGATTGGCCTGGTGCCGGCCACCATCTGGTGGGACAACGCCTGGGCGCTCGGCGCCAGCCTGGTGGTGTTCGCCAGCGTCTACATCTGGCTGTACGCGCGGCTGGTGTCCTGGCGCCGTCCGGGGTGGCTGTTGCTGCCTTCCGTGTTGCGGGCCGATTAGTTTTGAGCGCCCCGGCGATAGCCGCCGGGGGCTCGGTTATCCATTACCCCGACCATATTTAAAATGCCGTAATCGTTTTACGGTGAAGGGAGAGTTATGTTGCGTATTCAGGATGTGAAACTCGCGGTTGTTGGCCTGGGTTATGTCGGCCTGCCGCTGGCGGTCGAGTTCGGCAAGAAGCGCTCGGTCATCGGCTTTGATATCAACACGCGCCGGATCGATGCCCTGAAGGCCGGACATGACCACACACTGGAAGTCAGCGATACGGAACTGGCCGAAGCCAGCCACCTGACCTACAGCGCCGACCGCGCCGAACTGGGCCAGGCGAACGTGTTCATCGTCACGGTGCCCACGCCCATCGACGAATACAAGCAACCGGACCTGACGCCGCTGGTGAAAGCCAGCGAAACCATCGGCGCGGTGCTCAAGCGCGGCGACATCGTCATCTACGAATCCACCGTATACCCCGGCGCCACCGAAGAAGACTGCGTGCCGGTGCTGGAACGTGTGTCGGGCTTGAAGTTCAATGTCGACTTCTACGCGGGCTACAGCCCCGAACGCATCAATCCGGGCGACAAGGAACACCGCGTCAGCACCATCAAGAAGGTCACCTCCGGTTCCACGCCGGAAGTGGCCGAGCTGGTGGACCAGCTCTACAAGCAGATCATCACCGCCGGCACGCACAAGGCGTCCAGCATTCGCGTGGCCGAAGCCGCCAAGGTGATCGAGAACACCCAGCGCGACGTCAACATCGCGCTGATCAACGAGCTGGCCCTGATCTTCAACAAGATGGGCATCGACACCGAAGCCGTGCTGCAGGCCGCCGGCACCAAGTGGAACTTCCTGCCGTTCCGCCCGGGCCTGGTGGGCGGGCACTGCATCGGCGTCGATCCGTACTACCTGACGCACAAGGCGCAGTCGATCGGCTACCACCCCGAGATCATCCTGGCGGGCCGCCGCCTGAACGACTCGATGGGCGGCTACGTGGTGTCGCAGCTGGTCAAGGCCATGACCAAGCGCCGCATCCACGTGCAGGGCGCGCGCGTGCTGGTGATGGGCCTGGCGTTCAAGGAAAACTGCCCCGACCTGCGCAACACCCGCATCGTCGACATCGTCAAGGAATTGGGCGACTACAACGTCGATGTGGACGTGTACGATCCGTGGGTGGAAACCGAAGAGGCGGTGCATGAATACGGCATCACGCCGGTCGCCAAGCTCGAACAGGGCAAGTACGACGCCGTGATCCTGGCCGTGGCCCACCATCAGTTCAAGGACATGGGCGCCGAGGGCATCCGCAAGCTGGGCAAGCCGGAACACATTCTTTATGACCTGAAGTACGTGTTGTCGCCCGCCGAATCCGATCTGCGCCTGTAAAGGAGGACGTCGCATGACCACACGTTTCGAGACTGTCTCGCGGGAATTGGCCGCCGCTCCGCGCAAGTGGCTGGTTACCGGCTGCGCCGGCTTCATTGGTTCCAACTTGGTGGAGACCCTGCTGAAACTGGGCCAGACCGTCACTGGCCTGGACAATTTCGCCACTGGCCACCAACGCAACCTGGACGAAGTTCGCGGCTCGGTCACGGCCGAGCAATGGGCGCGTTTCTCTTTCATCGAGGGCGATATCCGCGATCTGGAAGCCTGCCGCCGTGCCACGCAGGGCGTGGACTTCGTCCTGCACCAAGCGGCGTTGGGCTCGGTGCCGCGTTCGCTGAAAGACCCGATAACCACCAATGAGGTGAATATCGGCGGCTTCCTGAACATGCTGGTCGCCGCGCGCGACGCCGAGGTCAAGTCGTTCGTCTACGCGGCTTCCAGCTCGACCTACGGCGACCACCCGGCCTTGCCCAAGGTCGAGGAGAACATCGGCAATCCGCTATCACCCTATGCCGTCACCAAGTACGTCAACGAGCTGTACGCCAGCGTGTTCGCGCGCTCCTATGGCTTCGAGACCGTCGGCCTGCGCTATTTCAACGTCTTCGGCAAGCGCCAGGATCCGGACGGCGCCTATGCGGCGGTGATCCCGAAGTGGACCGCGGCGATGATCAAGGGTCAGGACGTCACCATCAACGGCGATGGCGAGACCAGCCGCGATTTCTGCTTCGTCGACAACGCGGTGCAGGCCAACATCCTGGCCGCCATGGCGCCGGCCGAGGGCCGCAACCAGGTGTATAACGTGGCGGTCAGCGGCCGCAGCACCCTGAACCAGCTGTTCGAATTCCTCGTGAAGGCGCTGGGCAACCAGGGCGTGGCTTATGCCAAGAAGCCGGTCTACGCCGACTTCCGCGCCGGCGACGTGCGCCATTCGCAGGCGGACGTCAGCAAGGCCGGCCGCCTGCTGGGCTACCAGCCCACGCACACGGTGCTGCAGGGCCTGGAAGTGGCGATGCCCTGGTACACGCAATTCCTGCGTTGATTTGAAAGCACTTATCCGCAAACTCGGCAGCATCCACCCGGACCACCAGCGCATCTTCAAAGGCGCGTTCCGGGTGGCGGTGTTCCTGCTGCTGGGCAAGGCCGCCGGCGCCGTCAAGGAAATGGCGGTGGCCTACCGCTACGGCGTCAGCGATGCGGTGGACGCCTATCAATTCACGATGACCATGGCCACCTGGCTGCCGGTCACGATCGTGGGCGTGTTGTCGGTGGTGCTGATCCCGGTGCTGGTGCGCCTGCGCCGCGCCGACGGCGCCGAAAGAGAACAATTCATTCGTGAGCTGCAGGGCTGGGTCGCCGCGGCCGGCATTGCGCTGGCCTTGTTGACCTGGTTCGCCTGGCCGCATGTGCTGAGCGGGTTGGGGCAGGGACTGTCTGCCCGCGTCGGCGGCATGACCGGCGACTTGCTGATCGCCTTTGCGCCGGTGTCGGCCCTGTTGCTGGTGGCCGGCATCAGCGCCGCGCGGCTGCGCTCGCACGAGCGCCATGTCAATACGCTGCTGGACAGCGTGCCGGCGGTGGCCACGCTGGCCTGGGTCATGCTGGCGGCCAGCGCCGATGGCGTCGGCCCGCTGCTGTGGGGCACGCTGGTCGGCTACGCGATCCAGACGGTGTGGCTGGCTTGGCTGGCCGCGCGCGCGGACGGCGGCTTCTGGGGCTCGCCCCGGTTGACGTTTCAATCGCCGCACTGGCCCGAACTGATGAGCGCGGCCGGTGTGATGCTGATCGGCCAGGTGGCCATGAGCTTTGTCGGCCCGCTGGACCAATACGCCGCTGCCAACCTGGGTTCGAACGCCAACGCCACGCTGGGCTACGCCAGCCGGCTGCTGTCGCTGGTATTGGGCATCGGCGCGGTGTCGGTGGGACGCGCCGCGTTGCCGGTGCTGGCCGATGTACAGGCGCGCGGCGATACGGCGCGCGCCCGCGCCATGGCGCTGAAATGGTCGGTGCTGATGGTGGCGGCCGGTGCAGCCGCAGTGGCGGTGGGCTGGTTGCTGGCGCCTTGGGGCGTATCCGTCCTGTTCCAGCGCGGGGCGTTTACTGCTGAAAATACCGAGGCCGTGGCGCATGTGCTGCGCTGGGGCCTGTTGCAGTTGCCGTTCTATTTCGGCGTGCTGATCCTGGTGCAACTGCTGGCCAGCCAGAACCGCTATCGCATCATGTCCGCCATCGCGGTGGGCAATTTCGCGCTGAAGGCCGGGCTCAATATGCTGCTGGCGCCCAAGATGGGTGCGGCCGGCATCATGCTGGCGACCAGCCTGATGTATGTGCTGTCCTATGCCTGCTATCTGGTGGTGGCCCTGCGCCGCGCTGACCCTCCAAAGGCCGATTGAATGCCTGCTGCCGACTCCGTCCGCGCGCAACGCGTGTTGCTGTTCATCCACTCGCTGCACGGTGGCGGCGCCGAACGGGTCGCGGCTGACCTGAGCGCGCACTGGGCCGGCATGGGCCGCGAGGTGATGGTGGTAACGCAGGCCGGCGCCGAGGGCGATGTCTACACCCTGCATCCCAAGGTGCGCCGCGAAGTGCTGCACACGGCGGGTGAGGGCGGCGGCTTGCGCGGTATCTGGAGCAACGTGCAACGGGTCCGCGCGCTGCGCCGCGTGATCAAGGCCTTCCGGCCCGACATCGTGCTGGGCATGATGACCACCGCATCGGTGTTGTCCGTGCTGGCCACGGCCGGGCTGTCGTGCCGGGTCATCGCTACCGAACATACCCATCCGCCGTCGCAGACTCTGTCCGGGTTGTGGCAACGCCTGCGCCGCCTGACGTATCCGCGCGCGGCGCGCGTGGTGGCCCTGACCCGCGGCACCGCCGACTGGTTGGCTCAGCATGTGCCGGGCTCGCGGCTGGCGGTGATTCCCAATCCGGTGCATTGGCCGCTGCCCAAGGGCGAGCCTGTGCTGGCGCCCCGCTCGGGCGACGGGCGTAAACGCCTGTTGGCCGTGGGCCGGCTACACGCGGACAAAGGCTTTGACCTGCTGGTGCAGGCCTATGCGCGACTGGCGCCGTCGCATCCGGACTGGGATCTGGTTATTCTGGGCGAAGGCGATGAACGCCAGGCGCTCGAAACACAAGTGCGCCAGGCCGGCTTGCAGGCCCGCGTCAGCCTGCCCGGCCGGGCAGGCAATGTGGGCGACTGGTACCAAAGCGCCGACCTCTATGTGCTGACCTCGCGCTTCGAGGGGCTGTCCAATACTTTGCTGGAATCCATGGCCAGCGGCTTGGCGGCGGTGGCATTCGATTGCGATACGGGCCCGCGTGAAATCGTGCGCGAAGGCGTCGATGGCGTGCTGGTGCGGCCCAATGGCGACGTGGACGCATTGTGCCGCGCGCTGGATGCCGTGATGGCTGACGAGGCCGGCCGTATACGCATGGGCGAGTCTGCCACGGCGGTGCGCGACCGCTTTTCCGCCGAGCGGGTGCTGGGCCAATGGGAAGAACTTTTTGACGGCGTGCGCGGACCGGGCCGATAGGCCGGCGCGGCATGCCGTTGCTACGGTGACCACGAGAACCTAGATCATGTGTGGAATAGTCGGAATTTGGGGCCCCCTGGGCGATAAGGCGCAAGTGCTGGCGGAAAGCTGCCGCCGTATCCGCCACCGCGGGCCGGACAGCAACGGCTTCTGGGAAGACACCGGCGCCGAACTGGCGCTGGCGCATGTGCGCCTGGCGATCCAGGACCTGACCGAGGCCGGTCACCAGCCGATGGTGTCCGCCTGCGGCCGCTACGTCATGGTGTTCAACGGCGAGATCTACAACCACATGGACATGCGTCAGCAGCTGGAGCAATCCGGCCTGGCGCCTTCCTGGCGTGGCCATTCGGACACCGAAACGCTGCTCGCGGGTTTCACCGCGCTGGGCATCGAGGCCACGTTGCAGGCGTCGGTCGGCATGTTCGCCATCGCGCTGTGGGACCGGGCGTCGCGCAAGCTGGTGCTGGCTCGCGACCGCATGGGCGAGAAACCGCTGTACTACGGCTATTCGGGCGCCGAGCTGGTGTTTGCCTCGGAGCTCAAGGGCCTGATGCCGATTCCGGGGTTCGGCCGCAACCTGAACCGCAACGCGCTGGCGTCGTTCATGCGGCACAACTACATCCCTGCGCCGCAGTCCATTTATGAAGGCATCGCCAAGCTGCCGCCGGGCACCTGGGTCGAGTTCACGGCCGACGATACCCGCAGCCGTCGCATGCCGGAGCCGCGGGTGTACTGGTCGGCGCGCGAGGCCGCCGACACCGCTGCGCAATCGCGGCTGTCGTTCGAGTCCGACGCGCAGGCGACCGACGCGCTTGAAGGCGTGTTGTCCAAGGCCGTGGGCGGCCAAATGTTGTCCGACGTGAGCCTGGGCGCTTTCCTGTCGGGTGGCATCGATTCGTCCACCATCGTGTCGTTGATGCAGGCCCAGAGCTCGCAACCGGTGCGCACCTTCGCCATCGGGTTCCACGAAAAAGGCTACGACGAGGCGCAGCACGCCAAGGCGGTGGCCGCGCATCTGGGCACCGACCATACCGAACTGTATGTCACTGCCGACGATGCGCTGGCCGTGGTGCCCGGGCTGGCCGACATGTACGACGAACCATTTGCCGATTCGTCGCAGATCCCGACTTCGCTGGTGACGCGCATGGCGCGCCAGCACGTCACGGTGGCCTTGTCCGGCGACGGTGGCGACGAACTCTTCGGCGGCTATTCGCGCTACTTCCGCGTCAACAACTGGTGGCAGAAGTTCGAACGGATTCCGCCGCTGCTGCGTACGCCCGCCGGCGCCTTGCTCAGTGCGTCCACCCACTTGCCGGGGCGTGGCGCCTGGCGCGGCAAGGTTGGCAAACTGGGCGAACTGCTGCGCGCCGATAACCGCGGCGACTTCTACCGTCTGTTTGTGTCGTACTGGTCGGATCCTGCCCGCGTGGTCAAGGGTGGCGTGGAACCGGTCTCCGAGTTCGCCCAGGCGATGCGCGGTTCGACGTTCGAGTCCATGATGAAGCTCGATACCGTGACGTATCTGCCGGACGATATCCTGGTCAAGGTGGACCGCGCGGCCATGGCCGTCAGCCTGGAAACGCGCGTGCCGCTGATCGATCACCGTGTGTACGAATTCGCCTGGAGCCTGCCGCACCAGTACAAGGTGCGCGGCGCCACCGGCAAGTGGCTGTTGCGCCAGGTGTTGTACCGCCATGTGCCGCAGGCGCTGGTGGACCGTCCCAAGCGCGGGTTTGCCGTGCCGCTGGCCGCCTGGCTGCGCGGGCCATTGCGTGACTGGGCCGAGGCCCTGCTGGACCCGACGCGCCTGCGCCAGGACGGCTGGTTCGAGCCGGAGCCGATCTTGCGCAAGTGGCGCGAGCACGTGTCGGGACACCGCAATTGGGATAGTCATCTTTGGGGCGTGCTGATGATGCAGGCTTGGCTGGACCGCTACCGTGCCGGTGGCGAGCAAGGAGGAACGGTTGGGAGTCGCTGACGAATGAAGATATTGATGCTGGTCAGTTCCATGCATGCCGGGGGCGCCGAACGCGTGGCCGCCACGCTGGTCAACGCATGGGCCGAACGCGGAGACGATGTCACCCTGACGCCGACCTATTCGTCCAAGGGTTCCTGCTTTTATCCGCTGTCGGACAAGGTCAAGCTGGACTGGCTGGCCGATCTGGCGGGCACGCGCGTGTCCGGTCCGCTGGCCGCGCTGCGCCGCTTGTTGGCGCTGCGCCGGCATATCCGCGACACCGCGCCAGACGTGGTGGTGTCGTTCCTGACCAACGTCAATGTTGCCGCCATCCTGGCCACGCGCGGACTGCGCGCGCCGCTGATCGTCTGCGAACGCACCAATCCGGTGGCTGAAACCACCACGGGCACGGTGTGGCGCAAGTTGCGCCGCCTGCTGTATCCGCGCGCCGACATGGTGACGGTGCAGGCGGCCGATACCGCTGGCCCGTTCTCGCGGCAGGTGCCGGGCATCAAGCGCCTGGCCGTGATCCCCAACCCCTTGCCGGCGCCGCTGCTGGATGCACCGCTGGTGGCCCAGCCCGACGACGGATTGCCGCGCACGTTGCTGGCAATGGGACGCCTGGTGACCGACAAGCAGTTCGATCTGCTGATCGACGTGTTCGCGCAGCTGGCGCCCGATTTTCCGGACTGGAACCTGCGCATCTGGGGCGAGGGCCCCGAGCGCGGCGCGCTGGAGCAACAGGTCGCCCGCCTGGGCCTGCAATCGCGCGTCAGCCTGCCTGGCCGTACCGAGGCCCCGTGGGATGAACTGGCGCGGGGGCAGGCCTTTGTACTCAGCTCGTTGGTGGAAGGCTTTCCCAATGTGCTGTTGGAAGCGATGGCGTTGGGTCTGCCTTGCGCCGCCTTCGATTGCCCCAGCGGCCCGCGCGAAATGACGCGCGACGGCCAGGACGCCTTGCTGGTGCCCGCGGGTGATCGCGACGCGCTGCGCGAGGCCCTGCGACGCCTGTTGACCGATGTGGCGTTGCGCCGGCAGATGGGCGCGCGCGCCGCTACCGCCGTGCGCCAGCGTTACGCGCTGGCCAGCGTGCTGTCGGAATGGGATGAATTGTTCGAAGCCGTAAGGGAAGGGCGATGAGCGGAGCCGCGTTGCGCGTGGTGCATGTGATCGCCGGCCTGGGCCAGGGCGGCGCGGAATCCGTGTTGTGGCGCCTGGCCACCTATCCGGGGCAGGCGGTTGAGTACGTGGTCATATCGCTGACCGACGAGGGCGTCTATGGCGAGCGCCTGCGCGCCGCCGGGGTCGCAGTCCATGCACTGGGCATGCCGCGCGGCCGTGTCAGCCTGGGTGGCTTCATGGCCCTGCGCCGGCTGATCGCCCAAACCAATCCCCATGCCGTGCAGACCTGGATGTACCACGCCGACCTGATCGGCGGCGTGGCGGCCCGTCTGGCGGGCGTGCGTGCAATCGCCTGGGGCATCCGCAATTCGGGCGCGCATCTCGAACGTAGCAGTCGATCTGCGCGCATGGTGCTGCGCGCTTGCGCATTGCTGTCGGGCGTGTTGCCCAAGGCGATCGTCTGCGCCGCGCAGGATGCCGCCGAACGCCATGCGGTCAAGGGCTACCGCCGCGACCGCATGGTGGTCATCCCCAACGGCTACGATCTGTCGCGCTACGCGCCTGACCTCGCCGCGCGAGAACGCATGCGCACGCAATGGGGCCTGGCCGGCGACGTGCCAGTGATCGGCTGCGTGGCGCGCTGGGACCCCCTGAAAGACCATGCCAACCTGCTGCGTGCGGTGGCGGCGTTGGTGCGCGATGGCCGCGACGCCGGCCTGCGCTGCGTGCTGGTGGGGCGTGGCATGACCGCTGAAAACGCCGACCTGATGGCCCTGGTCGACAAGCTGAACCTGCGCGAACGACTGGTGCTGGCCGGCCCCAGCGACGACGTGCCCGCGGTGATGAACGGGCTGGATCTGCACGTGCTGTCCAGTTGCGCCGAGGGCTTTCCGAACGTGGTGGCCGAGGCGATGGCCTGCGGCGTCTATTGCGTGGCGACGGACGTCGGCGATGCCGCCTACATCATTGGCGACACCGGCGTGGTGGTGCCGCCGGAGCAGCCCGAGGCGCTGGCGCGCGGCATCGAGACCGGTCTGCGCGAAGTGGCTTCGCGCGGCCAAGGGCGCGCCGGCGAAGCCGGGCGGGCCCGGGTGCTGGAGAATTTCGACCTGGCGCGCATGGTGCAAAGCTATGTGGCGGTGTGGCGCCGCATCTCCGGAGAATCGGCATGAGCGCCGCCCGCCGTTTGCTGTTTGTCGTCAACAACCCGGCGTTCTTCATGTCACACCGGCTGCCGCTGGCGCAGGCCGCGCAGCACGCGGGCTACGACGTGCATGTGGCCACGATGGATGGCCCCGCGGTGGCGGATATCCAGGCGCTGGGCATGACACACCATGCTATTCCCATGACGCGCAGCGGCAAGCATCCGCTGCAGGAATTGGGCACGCTACTGGCGTTGCTGCGCCTGTTCCGGCGCTTGCGGCCGCAAGTGGTGCACCTGGTGACGATCAAGCCGGTGCTATACGGCGGCATCGCCGCGCGTCTGGCCCGGGTACCGGGCATGGTGGCGGCGATTTCCGGGCTGGGGTTCGTGTTCCTGTCCAATTCGCTGAAAATGCGCCTGGTGCGCGCCGTGGTGGCCCGGCTGTACCGAATCGCCCTGGGGCATCCCAATAGCCGGGTGATCTTCCAGAACGCCAGCGACCGCGACATGCTCAAGTCGCTGGGCGCGGTGCGCGACGAGCAAGTGGTGTTGATCCGCGGGGCAGGCGTGGACTTGAACGACTACCGTGCGCTGCCCGAGCCCCCCGCGCCGCCGGTGGTGGCGACGATGGTGGCGCGCCTGCTGCGCGACAAGGGCGTGCAGGAATTTGTCCAGGCGGCGCGCCTGTTGCGCGAGCGTGGCGTGCCCGTGACGATGCAGTTGGTGGGGGGCGTGGACGCCGGCAATCCGGCCTCGGCCACCCAGGCAGAGGTGGATGCATGGCAGCGAGAAGGCTGCGTACAGGCGCTGGGCGAGCGCTCGGATGTGCCGCAGTTGTATGCGGCATCGCATATCGCCGTGCTGCCGTCCTATCGCGAGGGGCTGCCCAAGTCGTTGATCGAGGCCGCCGCATGCGGCCGCGCGGTGGTGACGACCGACGTGCCCGGTTGCCGCGACGCCATCGACCCTGGCAAGACTGGCCTATTGGTGCCGGTGCGCGATCCGCAGGCATTGGCTGACGCCATCGCCCGGCTGGCTGGCGACCCGGCGCTGCGGCAAGCAATGGGCGCCGCCGGCAGAGCCTTGGCCGAGCGCGAGTTCAATATCGAACGCGTTGCCCGCATCCATGTGGATCTGTACGACACGCTGAGCGCGTAGGGCCTTTAGCGCTAATGTACTGCCCCGCAGATACGCCCGCACGAAGTGTGGACGCATCTACGGGACAGCACACTAGTTGCCCAGCGCTGCGCCGTCGCGGCGAGGATCCGCCGCGCCATCCAGCCCTTGCGGCGTCACGCGGATCGCGGCGGCGCCGCTTTTCATTTCCACCTGTTCGACCTTGTGGCCTTGGGCTGCCAATTGGGCGGCCGCTTCGAGCGGCACGCGGTCCTTTTCGACCTGGCTGCGGCCCGTGTTGCCGGCAACGTGCGGCAACGCCAGCGCGTCGGCCGGACGCAAGCCCCAGGCCAGGGTGCCCACCACGGCCTGCGCGATGTAGTCGACGATGTAGCCACCGCCCGCCGAGCCGGTCACCAGCACCAGCTTGCCGTCGCGGTCGAACACCATGGTCGGCGCCATGGACGTGACCGGCCGCTTGTTGGGCGCCATGGCGTTGGGGCTGTCCTTGCCGTGCGCCGACGAGAAATTGGTCAGAGCGTTGTTCAGGAAGAACCCGTGCGGCATCAGCCACGAACCGAAGTTCAGGTTGATGGTGGTGGTCATGGACAGGGCGTTGCCCTGTGCGTCCACGATGGCGACCTGACTGGTCTCGGTGGTGCCGGGCGCCTCGACGCCAACCAGGGGCGGCATGCCAGCAAAGACACCGGGCCGCGGGTGCGTGACGGCCTTGGCGGACAGCAGGGCGGCGCGCTGGTTTACGTAGTCGGGCGCGATCAGTTGGCGCACCGGCGCTTTGATCTGGTCGGGGTCGCCGATATAGGCCAGCCGGTCTGCGCGAGCGATGCGGGCGGTGTCGATCAGCAGATGATCGGCCGCGGTCGAGCCGGGGGCGAGTTTGTCGATGCCGCGTTGCGCCAGCATGCCCAACTGCTGCAGCACGGACACGCCGCCGAAACTGGGCGGCGGGAAAGTACAGACCTTCCAGGACAGGAAGGGGCCGCAGATCGGCGAGCGCTCCGCCGGGCGGTAGGCGGCCAGGTCCTGCGCCTGGATCAGGCTGGGATACTTGCCGGCGCCGGTGGCGGCCAGGATGTCGGCGGTGAGTGCGCCGTGATTGACCGCGTCGGGGTCGGCCGCGACCTTGCGCAGCGCATCGGCCAGCAGTGGATTGCGCACGGTGGCGCCAACCGGCAGCACCTGGCCCTGCGCGTCGAAGAACACGCTGCGGACGGCAGGGTCTTCCGCCAGTTTTGGCAGGCGCTGCAGGCTGTCGTGCAGGTAGGGCGACATCGGGAAGCCGTCTTCGGCGGTGCGGATGCCGGCCTGGAACAGGCTGGCCCAGGGCAGGCGGCCGTAGCGCTGGTGCGCCAGCGCCATGACGCGCACGGTGCCGGGCACGCCTACCGGGCGGCCGTAACGCGCTACGTCTTTCAGGGGCAGGGTATCGCCGTTGGTGTCGGTGCGCAGGCTGGCTGTGGTGCGGGCGGGCGCGGCGGCCAGGCCGTCCAGCGCGGACAGCGTATTGCTGCTTTGGTCCCACACCAACATCAGCGAGCCGCCGCCCAGGCCGGACGATTGCGGCTCCACCACCGTCAGCACCATCTGCACCGCGATGGCCGCGTCGACGACGCTGCCGCCTCGCTTGAGAGCGTCCAGTCCGGCGGCGGCGGCCAACGGATTGGCGGCGGCGACCATGCTGGACGCGGTTTGCGCCTGCGCGCCCACTGCGGCGGCAGACAGCGCCAGGGCGGCTAGAAACCGGGAGGTGCTGCGGACGGGCGAATGCATGGGGGCGCTCCGGAAAGGACGACGGGCCATTATTGGCCCGTCGTCATGCCCTGTCCAGAGGGGGCTCGCGCTGGCGGGAGCAGGCTCCCGGCGCGGAGTCTCAGTCGCGGCGCGCGATCGCTTCGATCCAGAATCGGGTGGAGGGGTCCTGGGGCGCGGCCTGCGTGGCGGGCGAGTCCAGCTCGCGGATGATGTTCTTGGCCAGCGCCTTGCCGAACTCCACGCCCCATTGGTCGAACGG
>JBEBOQ010000018.1:0-82549 GCA_040396375.1 Achromobacter xylosoxidans | reverse complement strand
ACGGGTACCCCGGTGGCAGGGCACTGTCGAGGTTCAGGACGCGGTGGTGGCGGGCAAGGCGCTGCGAACGGGCATCGGCCCGTGCAGCGCCAGGGGGGCTACCTTTCCCCCGCCCGGCGGTGCGCAGCAGCGATGGGGAGGGGGACTCAAGCAAAGGGTTTTCAGGCCGACGCCGAAAGCGGCGGAGCGGTCGTCGATTTGAGGCAGGTGCCTCGCGCGCGACTCTCTCTAAAACCTTTTAATACCTATAAAACCTATTGGGTCCCGTTTTTGGGCCTAGCGCCGGCCGTTTTCGGGCCTAGCGAATGGAAAAATTGGGCCTAGCTGAAGGAGAAATCGGGCCTGGCCCAATTTCGGTACTGGTCCCAAAATTGGGCCAGGCTGTGGATAACTATCAATGGGGCGGCGGCATACCTGCAGCGTGATGAACTCGCAGCCGGAAATCCGGAGCGGGCTCACTGGCGGCTTGCTCCAGGCCTAACTGACGGCCCTTGGCCACGATGCCGCCCCAGCTGCCGTGCCACGGCTTGCCGGCGGATTTGGTGGCGTCCCGCTCACGGAACACCCAGAGCCGCCAGGACTCGAACCAGTCCTCAGAAAACCCGTCCGGGCCAGGCTTGGAGCGCCAGTACGCACTGAACATAGTGGCCATAGCGTCGATCTTCTCCTTGCTCCAGTGCGGCCGTTCGCGGTGGGTCCAGGCGTGCCAGCGCGCCGGAAGCGCCCAGCCGGCCGGTAGCCGCGTGGCACCAGCGCCCGCGGCGGACAGCGACGGGATCCTGGCCAGCTTGGCGCGACGCGGGCGAGAGAGACGGCGGCCGCCTGATGCGGGTGCCGATGCCGGTACCGTCGCCGGGGCTGCGATCACGGTGGTGGCCGGTGCGGTTGCTGGGACGGACGCAGGAGCTTGGGCGAGGCCTTGGGCCGCTTGCGAAACACTGGGCGCGCATGTGACGGGTGTGGTGATCAAGTACGCCTGTGCGGTCTCGACTGAGGATGGGGCAGGGGCGGCGACCGTCTCGATGGCCATCTCGGCGACGGACGGAGCGGACTCGGCCCAGATTTCGTCATCGTAATGAGCGGGGGCAAGCGGTGGTGGCGGCGCGTCGTCCGTCCAGGGTTGGCCAGCCGAGGTATCGTCGGCGAAGTGATCTTCCATGGCCGTGTCCTGGCCGCTCTTCAACGGCAGGTCGCCTTGCGGATCCGGGCGAGCTGCGCCCGCACCGGCCGCGACCTGGACTTCAGGCGCGTCGATCAGCGGCACGCTAGCCGGGCACAAGCGGTAAATGACGCAGCTGCGGTTGCCGCCGGCACGCCGCCCCGTGTCCTGGATGGCACCCAATTCGCGCAGGCGTGCCATCGCTTCGATGACGGTCTTGCGGTTCAGGTGCGTCACCCTGGCCAAGTGGTCAATGGAGGCAAATACCGTCCATTCGGCCGCATAGGGGCGCACCAGGTGCGCCAGCTCGAGCAAGACCAGTTTGGACGAGGATTTTTGAACGTCGGCCGTGCGGGCCCACTTGGAGGCTTCAATACTCATCGCCTACCCCTTGCATAAAGATCATTTACCCGGAAATCGGGTGTTGTGGCCCACCGCGCAGGAAGGCGGCTGGCAGGCCGGTCGGAAGGCCCGCCGAGAAGACGGGTGGTCACGCCAGGTGCTCGTCAACGGATTCCCGGATCGTGCGCCGGGCCTTGAGCGGCAGGCCGTGCGCTTCGTAGAACTCGCGGCGGGCGATCAGCCACGCCTTGTAGGGCCAGCGCTGGCGCGGCCCCCAGGGGTAGGCGTTGCGGATAGCCAGGTGGGTCTTCTCCAGCGAGTCGCCGGCGGCCTGGCAGGTGTCATAGACCTGCTGCATGATTTTGTACGCGGCCAGAACGCGCGGGCTGCGCGAGTGGCGGCGAGCCGAGCCAGAAGTCATCGGTTTGCTCCAGGGAAAAAAATGAGGGTCAGGCGAGCGAGGCGCGCTCGGGATTGAAATAGACTTCGACGAGCTTGTAGGCCGAGAAGTACAGGGAGATATCCAGCGTCGAGTAGAGGAACTGGCGGATCGTCTGCACATCGATCTGTTGGCCGGCGGGGGATTGCTTGACCAGGAGCGCCACGCGATCGAAGACGTCGCGGGCGCTGTTGGCGTGCGTGGTCGTGACCGAGCCAGGGTGGCCGGTGTTCAGGGCATTCAGATAGTCCCAGGCCTCGGGGCCGCGCAGCTCCGACAGAAAGATCCGGTCGGGCGACATACGCATAGTGGCCGCAATGCAGGCTGTGGCCGAAATGTATTCCAGGCCGGGGCCGTAAATCATGTGGACCCGATTTGGGTGGTTGGGTAGGTACAGCTCGTGCACGTCTTCGATGGTGATGGCCCGTTCCCAGGTGGGCACGCGTTCGATGAGACTGCGCGCGAAGGTGGTCTTACCGGAACCCGTCTTGCCGCCGATGATGATGTTGCGGCAGTACTGCACGGCCAGATGCAGGAAGTCCTTGATTCTGCCGACGCGCAAGAGTTCGAGCAGCTCGCGGTCTTGGTCCGTCAAGGCGGCTAGATCTCGGATGGGGCCGCTCACGTTCTTCCAGGAGTCAAAGGCCCCCTCGGCGTCCAGTTCGTCCAGCGTTTTGACCACGCTGCTGTGCTTACGGATGTTGATCGATAGCGTGCCGTCGATCACCGCTGGCGGCTGGCAGACCTGGACGCGCTCGCCGTCCGGCATTCGCAGCGACATGACCGGGCCGAAATTGACGGTGTTGTAGCTGGCAATGGCCGAGATCAACGCTTGGAGGAAGTCCAAGGTCAGCTTGGGCTCTGCGTACAAGTGCCAGCGGCCTTGTTTTTTCAAGAACAGTTCGCCAGGTCGCGGGATGGCGATCTCGCGCACGGCGTCGTCGGCCATGTAGGGTTCAATCGGGCGCATCATTTGGCGCAGGGCGAGCGCGCGATCCACCCCGCCCGCAGGCGGGGATGTCGGAGAGTCTTGCATAGGGGGGATTCCTGCGGAAGGGAAAGCGGGACGGGGAAAAACCGGGCGTTCTAGAAATACGCCTGCGTCACGTAATGGGCGGTGATCCCGAGGACGACTATCAATTCGATCTTGAGGAGCGACCAGGCTGCCGGTAGCTTTTGAACGAGGGCGCAGTACAGCGTGGCCAGGAGCATCCCGGCACCGATTGGGATCAGGTTGTTCATGGTGGGCAGAGTGAAGTGCGAGACTGGCGTCAGGTCAGCGATTGCCGTCACGGTCCGCTTTGAACGGCACGACGTTGGCCAATTCCCGCTCGACGCCGCCAGCCTCCCGAAAGGCGTTCCACAGGGTCAGATGTCCTGGGCAGTAGTGGACGTTGGGGGCAACCTCGTAGGCGTGGCTAGCGCAGAGGGGCAGATCGCACGTTCTGCCTTCGCCGACGGGGTAGTCGCAGAGGAAGTCAGAAGATGCGGCACACTTTTCTGCGGCGCAGTGGGGGCCGAGGTCGCCGCAGAGGAACATGCGGCCGCCGCCCTTGGTGCGTTCGATGTAGCAAGGCATCAGGTGTCCTCCCCCTTTGCGTCGTGCGCGGCCAGCGCGCCAGGCTCAGCCGCACCCGGCAACACCCGCAGCAAGCACTGCGTTAATTCCTGCGCACCGACGTCCTGTATCCATCGCCGTAGTGCATCACGCAGAAGGTTCTGCTCATGATCGGTCGGATGGTGGTCGGGTTCGCCGTCTTCGCCGACCATGACATAGACGTCGGCGAAGTCGTCGATGGCGGCTTCGAGCATGAGGTATTCGGCGCAGTCCAGAGGATCGCGGGTTTGGTATTGCGGGTCATGTTTGGTAGCCATGCAGACACCTTGGAAATGGTTGGGATACGATGAGGCATCAAGGACGGCGGAGATCGCTATGCCACACCCGGATGTCGATTGGAGGCAAGCCCCTAGGCATGCGCACTGGTGGGCGATGGATGCAGATGGGCGGGCGCATTGGTTTTGCGCGCCGGATGTCGCCGCTCGTACTGATTTTTGGTACATCCTTCCGGACCCGGCACCGACATTTGGCTATGCGGGCGACTACCGCCAATCGTTGACGGAGCGCCCGCCAAAGCGGTTCGCCGTGTTGTCAGGCGAGTCCCTTGAATGAGCTACGATCCTTTCGCCGATATAGGGAGGGACGATGGGAAGACGTAGGGGAGCAGGTTTCTCGGTGCGAGTGTTTAACGTCGATGGCTTATGGGGTTTTGAGCTGACGTTCCTGAATAGCCGGGGATTCGTGATGCCGCCCGTGGTGACTAGCATCCAGACGTGGGCGAGCGCGCAGGAAGCACTACGAGCCGGGTACGCCGAGCTGGGGATCCAGCTTGAAACTCGCGTTCTCGCTGGCTGAGGGCCACGGCTCAAATGGCAAGTTGGTCGTCTTACCGTGCCTGTCCAACAGCTTGCGCACCAGGGTCAACCCGGACCCGGAACCGCCAATTGTGGTTGCATCCTATTACCTGAACGGGTTGGTGCTCGGCAGCTGCGTCTTTGCGCCGCCAAGCTGGTGCGCACCATGGGACCGCTAAACGGAATAGGACGCTCCTTCATCGCGGCACCTCGTTCCATTCGCGTCCGTCCAGCAGGCGGCCCGTGGCCAGTTTTCCTTCCCGACGCATTAGCGTATCGCCTGGCCGAAAGTGCCCATCGTTTTCGCCATGCACCTTGACGATGCGGATCTGACCGCGGCGCATGTCGGCGCCCAGGTTGCCGCCGGCACGGACAACTGCCGGTGCCCACTCGCCCCATTGCTTGAACAGGAACTCCACGCTGGCTGCTTGGCACTGATCGCGCAGGCTATGGACCCAGTCCGGATGCATCGGCCGCGCGCCGGGGCCACTTTCGCCGCCAACGATGATCCAATCCAGCGCCTCGCCTGGGTGCAAGCCGATCCGCCGGCAGACGGGGCCAAGGTCAATTGGGCCGAGTAGGGGCTCCATGCTGACGAACCGGCGGCGTGCCGGTACAGCCAGCAGCTTGGGTATGTCGCGGTCAGCCTCCTCCTGGTTGACGATCGTCGCGCCCACCCAGACGTTGCTGCGCGTTGCCCAGTCGTGCGATGGCAGCATACGCGACACGTTGCCGATCCGCTTGGTCAGCAGCAGCCAGTCCAGGGCCGGCGTCAATTCGATCAAGTCGAATAGGTCGTGGCGCCAGGCAGAGTCCACTGCGTTGTCGAAGACGTCGGCCAGGCTTGCGCAGAATACGCGCTGGCGGCGACCGTACTCGGCGAAGAACTTCCCGTGCGCGGCATTCCAGGCCAGCGGCTTACGCCAGTTGGTCGCGCTGGTGCGCCGGCGCGGTGCGCCCGGCCCCCAGTTCGTGGCCTGGCCTCCGGCAAAGCGGGCGTTGCGGGTCTCTGCATAGCAGTGGTCACAACCCGGGCCGACGTTCTGGCAGCCTTCCCACGGGTTGAATGTGTGATCAGTCCATTCGATCTTGCTGTTTTCAGCCATGGCAGGCCTCACTGTTGATGCGTCTCTTGCGCTCCACGGCGTGGATGCAATCCATCAGGCCATCGACTAGCTGACGCATGTTGTCGACCGTCAGCGATGCGCCCGCGTGGCTCCCACTGATGGGGTGCCCCATGTCTATAAATAGGTGGGGCATGTCGCCGGATTGACCATCGTGCAGCAATTGAATCGAGCCGCTGGTGCCGACCGGTGCAATGAAGGGGAGGATGATGTTGACCGGCTTACGCATCACCGTTTCCTCGGGAGGGCACGGCCAGTGCGGCGCGTGGTGAACTTGGCAAGAATTCGTCGAAGCTGGTGGATTGCGCTGCCGAGCAAACGCATCCCGTTTGCGGCACAGCTTGGTGCTGGCGTTGCAGAAGGGCTTGGGGTGCGAGGTTGTCCTCGCACCCCGGACGGGCGAGGCTGCATGAAGAGTTCGAGAACTTCTCGCCACGTGATAGTGTCAGCCCTCGAAATCGCTGCCCGATCGATCTGCTGTGGCGTCACCTCAGCCTGATCCTTGAAGAACCCGCAAAAATCGGGCAAGCGACGAAACCCGTATACGTGTGCCGTCAGCGCGCTGTACGCATCGTTCAGGCCAATCTGATCGGCGATCTGTGCCAGGTCGACCAATTGGCCACGCAGGCTGGTGGCCTTATTGCGCACACGAGGCAGCCGCCGGATATATTCGCGCATGGCCGTCGGCGTACAGCCCCAACCACGGTCCCATGCTTCGGTGAGTTGAAGCCTTCCGTTCGCGTCGACACGCCAACGGTGTGTCGAGCTTGCATATCGGTGAAACTCGTGGCCCCTGGGATATTCTTTTGAGTAGCGGCGAACAATGTGAGTGGCGGCGCCGTCTCTATACACTCCCGGATAGGTCTTGGCGATCGCGATTGCTTCCTTCAATGTTGGGACACCATCTACATATGGAAATGCCTCGCTATCGGGGAATCCTCGCACGTCATACGAGACACGCTCTCTAAAATTCATTTCATGGCTTCCCTGCTCGCCTCTCGGCGAGCTCTCTATCGGTGCGCCCGGCAGGGAGGCGTTGTTCCTATCGGTCATAGTCATCTATCCTCTAGGCGCTTGTAGGCTTCCCACATGCGTAGGCTGGCCAGACGAGCGATGTTGATGGCGTGTTCGGACCATTTCATGGGCGTTATTACGACTTCGATCGGATGATGCGGATATCTCCGGTCGCAGGCAGGTTGCAATGGATTCTCGCCATGAGGCCGACCGCTTCGGTGTAGTAGTTCCGAAATCCGTAATGCATACCGCTGAACGCAGATAGGAAGATGATCAGCCCGGCTACCATCAAGCAGAGTTGCAGGAGGATCCGCAGCACGAAGATGATCTGCGTCGTGTCGGCCGTCTGAATTTCTTGAATCGTCGTCACAAACTGCTCGGGAAAGACGAGCAAGGCGAAAATCAAGCCCCACATCAGCATCATGGGGATGGTGGATAAAACACTGCGGACGATGTTGAGGACGACTTCGACCACATTGAGAAGCTGTGCAGCCGCGTTGCGGTTGTCGCGTAGCGCTGCGCGTTGCATGAGGGCATATTCCTCATCTGTCAATGTGCCCATCAATGTGCCCATCCTGGCCTTGCTCAAATGAACGTCCCAGGTGATGGGCGCGTTCGCCGCGATGCGCTTGGATAGTTGCGCGTCGTATCGACGGATCAAGTAGGCGATACCGGCACTGTAGGCAGCCGTTTGCAGCATGAGCGCCATTAAGGCGGGCAAGCGAGTGGCGCCGAAATACAGCGTAGTGGCCATGGCGATGATGAACGCTATTGAAACGATCGGCAGCCACCGTTTGAATGTGTCTTGCATATGTCACTCCAAGGTGAAATCGACCCCCGAGCGGAACCCGGCGAGACGTGATGCCATCGCCAAACGAACCAGCAACAGGGATGTGGGTGGGCAAGCCGGCAGGCCAGCCAATGGGGAGAGGGCTCGTCGCGGCGCTGTGGATTAGCGACGAACGGGCCGCAGGTCGTAGACCGAACTGAAGTCCAGATCGCGGGCGACGTAGATGCCGACCCGTCCGCCCTGGTTGCGGTAGAGCGAGGGCGGGATGTTGATGGTGTTGTCCAGAACCGTCGTCACGGCATCCTTGGCGGCGTTGCCCGTGTTATCGAAGCGCACGGTGTTGTTCTTGTTGTCGCCGCCGCCGCGGTTGCTCATCCAGGCGCCAAGGTCCCCGATCAGGCTCACCATGATGGCCCCACCAAAGCGTTCGGCGAAATGGGTGTCGATGTAGCCATCCAGGCCCGCCTCGCCCAGCGACCCCGTGCCCGGTGAGTCCAGGTTGACGACCACGCCTTCCGGGGTTTCCAGGCGCGACCAGACCACGCCAATACGGGGCTGGCCTTGGGCCAACACGCTTTGCTGATAGCCGACGAACTTCGTGCCCGGGTCGACCAACGCCACGCGCCCGCTGGTGGAGCGGATTTCCCGGGTGGCGTAGCAGCTGATCATCCCGGCCTGGGCGCTCACGAGCTTGGTGTCCATGACGCAATCGATCATGGCACCCTGTGTGAGCAGGAAGTCCCGGTTGGCCAAACGGCCAGCCCGCGCACTGGCGAGCTTTAGAGGCTGCAACTTGTTGGCCATGGGGCCGCTGTCGGCGGCGGGTGCTGCAGATTTACCCGTGCCTGAGCCCGTATCGCCGCCCTTGCTCTGCTCGCCTTTGAGACCGCTGGCCAGCCGCCGCTGCGCGATGGCATCCAGTTCAACCCCCGCCGTCTTGCCAATGTCCGGCGCCGTGGTGGCGGGAAGGGACGACGAGGGCGCAGGCGTGGTCGAGGCGGGCGCATCGGGCTCTGGGTGCGGCTGCGACTCAGGGGCCTTTAGCTTCAGGTTTGGCAGGACGTTGCGGATCTCGGCTCTGAGCGCCGCGGCCGCGTCCGGATCCTTTTCCTTCTTGACGCTGAACGCCCGCCAGGCCAGCAGACCCATGAACATGAAGCCGATCACTAGCAGAAGCCACATGAACGCCTTGGCACCAGGTGCGAGCGGCCGGGCCGCATCTTGCAGATCTGCGCGCCCGCGGCTGGCGACCTCGGCCTGATGGGCCTCGAATTCGGCGACCGCATCGATGGCCTTGGGCCGTCGTCTGCGAAGTTTGAAGAAACTCATTTGTCCGCTTCCTCGCGTGTCACGCGCTCCACCGTTGGGGAGATCGTGCGGGTGGGCAGGCTGCGGGCCTGCACGCCGCCTTCGTTGTGGACCGCCAGGACTTGGTTGCCCAGGCGCAAATGCCAGGTTTTGGCCACGCGCTGCAGCACGATCGTGTGTTCATCAGCCATATGCCGGTTGGCGATCACTTCCTGACCATCGGCATCCACGAAGTAGACGACCGGCAGATCCTGGCCAGGGGCAAAGCGCAGCCAGGTCTGTGCGCCGTCGTCCCAGGCATTGACGGGCGCAATTGAGGTGTCCCCACTCATCGTGTAGCTCTGCCAATTGATGGCCAGGTCATCTTTGTCAAGCTCGCGTTTGACGAAGCCCTTCTCGTCAAGCGCCGCGGTCTTGGCCAGATCGTCCTCGGGATATCGCAAGTCAAGCCGAAAGAACTCGCGACCGGTGCGCTTGTTGGCGTACTTCAGGAGGAACGTGTAGCTGCGCTTGTCGGTGATGTAGATCAGGTTGGTGTCGGCCTGGTCCGCCTTCGGCTTGATGAGGACGTGCTTGCCGGTTTGGGCCAGATCGTAGGCGCCGCTATCGCCAAAGGCGTGGTCAACATATTCTTCGTCGTCCGCCAGCACAATGTGCGTGGCGATGCCAAGGGCCGTATCGACCTGGATGACATCGGCCGGATCGTAGTTGGCCCAGCGTACCCGCTGATCCTTGGGAGACGCCGTGGGGCGCTCCAGCGCCCAGGCCGGGCCTGTCGCCAGGCACAGCGCCGCGGCAAGGGTCGTGGCAAGGGCTGAGGCCAACCGCGCCGCGACCAGAGGCCGGGAAGTCGGTTTCATCGGCTCATTTCCATCGAATTGTGGTGGCCAGCCCGCTGGTGATCGTGCGACAACTGGGTTTCGTGAGACTTCTGGTGGCCGCTTTCTGCCTCGGTCACCAGGGCCACGCCGCCGACAGCCTTGAACGGATAGCGGATGGACATGTCCTTGTCGGTTTCGTCGGGTTCGAACGGACGAGCGAGCGAGGTGCGGGCGTGGACGATGTAATCGCCGGTGTCCAGATCGCGCTGGACCACGCAGTTCGGCGTGGCGCCGATGATGGGGCCACGGTAGTCGCGGCCGTCCTCGGGTTGGCGGATCTGGCGGTCCTGCTCGCCGTACAGTTCCACGGGGCGGCGCGCTTCCTTGGTGCGCATCTCGAAATGCGTGCCAACCCGTTCAGCGGCCATGACGACGGTGGGCAGACGCAGGTTGGATTTTTCGTTGAGATGATCCTTGCACAGCCGGGCGGCCTCGTAGAGGTCGTTGCGGGCGTAGCGTTCGATATCGCGCAAGAGCGCTGTGCGGTCGGCATTGCTGAGACGGTCGGCGCCTTCGAGTCGGCGAGCCAGTTCGTTGATTTGCGCTTTGTTCATGGTGCTTACCTCTCGGTTTCGATGTCCGTTGCGTAGCTGACGACCTGGAACCCCAGCGGGTTATCCCGGCCGATCGCTTCCGATAACGGGGTGTTGACGTAGTGGTAGGCGAGCGTGGCGATCAGCTGCTCGGAGCGGATGGGCTGATTGCCGCCTTGGGTAGCGCGGGTAAAGCGCACGGTGGCGCTGTGATTGGGGCCGAGCGTGATCGAGCGGATATTGACGCGCACGCGGGTGTGATTGCCGTAGCGCTTGTCCAGGCCGCGCTCGCCCTCGAATTTGCTGTAGTACTCGCGCTGGACCTCTGGCGAGCTGAATAGTCCGCAGCGTTCATACGTGTTCTGGATCGTGTTCCAGTCGTAGCTCTCGCAAGCGAGCAGGTACTGGTGAATGAAGTAGCGCGCAATGCGCTCGCCGTAGTCTTCCTGGGCATCGCGCAGCATGGTCACGTTGTTGATGTCGCCGGTGGTGTCGTTCACGCGCACGGCATAGAGAACCGGAGGTTCCTTCAAGGGAAAGAGCGTGGCGGTGGCGGTGTTGGACAAGAACGCCACGGCAATCGCCGCCCATGCGACACGCCAGGCCCGCGTTCGGGAGGCGATGAGTTCGGTGAGCAGGTCACGCTCAAGGCCGCCGGCGCGCTGCAGCTCATGGCCGAGCGCCAGTTTGGGATCAAGATCCGACATAGGATTCTCCCGGGCAGAGAATGACGTGCGGCGCCCATGCAAAACGTATGGACGAAGAGAGGCCGACCGCGCGAGGCGCGGCCGCAAAGGCAGCCTTCATGGGGACTCCAGGGGGAAAAACGAAAAGCGCCCGGGAGGCGGGCGCTAGATTGGATAGGCGAAGCTGCTGCTACGCCAGGTGTGGGAGGGGTAAAGCGAAACTCGCCGCATGAATCGGCGAGTTTCTATTTCATTGGACAGTTGCGAATGCGAGTGCTCTCAGCGCCGCTGGTGCTTACGAAAGTGCTCGTCGAGCAAGTATTGTTCCTCGCTATCCGACCTGCCGTGTCCACCCAGCAGCTTGCCAGGCAGTACGAAGCAGAGATACCACAACGGTCGCAGGATCCACATCCACGTGGCACGTACGAGGCTCAACCATTGCAATGCGGTCACTGGTTGAGAAGCTGCAGTAGGTGCCGCGGAGGTGGGCGCACTGCCACCGCTCAATGTGCTTTGAGATAGCTGTTTTCCCAACGGTGCAAGGGGCGGTAGTGCCATGGCTCTTCCAGTAGGCTTGGGTATCAAATTAAGGTGCAGCGGCAGTATTCATATTATCCGATCCTGCCCAGAAAAGGTACCTTCATTCCAGTCCCCGCGCCACCGGTAATTTGTCGTGTCATCACTGAGACTTGGGACAACATAAAAACCGCTCCCGAAATAAAGATGACGATAGCCGTGAGCATGGAAAAGATGTTGATCTCGTCCGCTTGTGTGGTGTCGATCAGCCCTTGCTGCAGCAAGCCGAACATTCCTATGATGATGCTGAATAAAACGGTAAAGAGCGCAGCATATAGAGCGTAATACAGCGCCTGGCCCAACCAGTTTTTGAAAAAACCTTTGGTTTCGTCGAAGAGCAGCGCCAGAATGAATAAGGGGCCTACGACCACTACCAACCCCATTCCCGCCTTTACCGCGACTAGTACGATAATTCCGACAGCGCTGAGAAGGGCGGAAATTACCGTGATTATGATCGACACAATTATGAAGGCAAACGCACGGGCTGGGCTGGTTACCGAGTTGGGTGAGCGGTCAGTGATCCGAGTGCCGATTTCGGCACCGTTGTTTGCTGCTTCATCCAATAGTTGTGCTGGCGTCGACGGCTCTTTTGTGAATGCGTTTGTTATATCGCTTGGCAGATCAAGCATGATGCCGACGAGCTCGGTCTGATACAGGCCGCCGGCCCCCGCAAAGCTGACGATGATGACGATGTTGACGACGCGGCGCAGCGCCGTGAATACAGGCGTGGCCACGGCGCCGCTGGCGATCAGCCACCCGTACCACATGAGGCTGATGGTCATCCCTATCGTCACGAAGGGCCAGATGGCGGCCGTTGCATTGCTGACCATGGGCGCGACGACACCTTCGAGCATTTTCGTGACAGAGGCATCCATCCAGCGTGCGATGCCGCCCAGGCTGGTGAGTTGAACCGCGCCCGTGGCCATTATCGCGCTCCGGGCAACGGGGCTCGAATTGCGTCGATGCTGAACGACTGCGCTGCGATCTTTTCAGCTTGCTGTTCTATCAGGGCCTTTTCAGCCTCCAGTTGACGGGTCAAAAGGTCCGCCCGCATCTGATCGGCCTGGACGTTGGCCTGCTCGACCAGTATGCGCGCCTGCAGATCTGAGATTGCCTTCGGATCGGTCGCCATGTTGATTTGGCCTTGTAACTGGTCAAGCTGCTTGTATCGGCGTCGGTTGCTGTTTGTCGCCTCTTCCAAAGCGGCCTTGCCCGCCGTCACAAAGTCCCAGGATCGCTTTTCCAGGTTTTGCATGTCTAGCTTATGGTTTCCCGTCAGGGTCTCCTCGCTTTTGATGCGTTTGACTGACCGTGAAATTGAGCCATAGCTTTCCTCCGCGCTTTTGAGAACTGCTTGGACGTCTTCGGGAAGGGCCTTTCGGATTTCTGGGTCATTCCAGATGTCGCCAAGATTCCGTGTTCCTGACATTGCTTCGTACTGCCTTCGGGCAGTGTCAAGCTGGGCCTTGAGTGTCGCGATCTGCTCGATGTACTTGGCGAGGGAAGCCGCATGTTCCGCTGCTCGGGCGGCAATGCTGGCCGCATCAACGGTCGGAATGCCGCTGGCGTGCGCCGGCGCCATGGAGTTGGCCAGCAGTGCGGCCGCCATCAGCGCGGCGCCACGCGCGCGCCAGGCCGAAGTTCGTAGGGTGGTCAGGATGTTGGGCATGGATTGCTCCTCGCGCTGGAATGGCGCTTTTGAGATGAAGGAAAGCCCTGCAGGAAAGAACTGGAGGTGAGTGCCGGGTCACTTCTTTGTGGCCGCCCGGGCGCGCTCCAGGTAAAGCGGCAACCATTGCTCGGGGGCCGGTCCGCGTTCTTCAATGGCCTTTTCGGCGATGGCCGCCATGTCGAGCGAGCCCGAGAAAACCAGTAGCGCGTCCGGGCACTGGTGCAGATCCAGCATGGCGGTAACTGTAGATTCGCCTTGCTTGATGACGCACTGGCGCGAGAACTCGCCCAGCTCCTGCACCATCTTGAACTCGGCCGGCGAGAGCTTGAAGTGCTCGATGTACTCTTCTGCGGTCGCCTTGTCGTTGGGCAGGTACGCCGCCGTGGCCGATTGTTGGATCAGGGTCTTGCCCACAGGATTAGTGATGATGGCGTGCGGCTCTTGCGTGGCGAAGATGAATACGCCGTCGCTCTTGCGGATGACCCGGTTCTTGTCCTGCATGAACGTCTGGAAGTACGGCACTTTCAGCGGGTGCTGGACTTCGTCAAAGACATACGCAAAGCGCCGCCCGTCATTGACCTGGTCGGTGCGGTAGAGCAGATACGTCAACGCCGCATCACGCACCGGCCCCTCTTCCAGGAACTCCGTCAGGTCAAAGCCGAAAAGATCATGGCCTGCGAAGTCCAGCTCGTCGGTGGGGTTGTCAAAGACCCAGCCGTTCTCTTGTCCGGCGCACCAGCGCTCAAGCCGCTCGCGAAGATTTAGCTTGCCTTCCGGGGCCGGGGTCACCGTCACGAACTGCAGCAGCGTCGACAAGCGCCGATCGCCCTGGTCGATGTGGTCGACGAGTCGGCCGATGGCGCGGTCAATCGCTCGCTGTTCCGAGAGCGTTGCTTCCTGATCGCCGTCCGCCGCAAGCATTTTGGTGAGCCTGCGCATGAAGGCCAGGTTCTGCGACGTTTTGGGCAGTTGCAGGTAGTTCCAGCCGGTGGGATGCCCCAGACGAAGCGGGAAATACTTGCCGCCCATGGCCATGATGGCGACCTGCAGACCGCGGTCCTTGTCAAAGACCATGCCGGTGTAGCCGAACTTGCGCGCCTGGGTCAGCAGGTGCCCCAGCAGCACGGTCTTGCCGGTGCCGGATTTGCCGATGATCGCGGTGTTGCCCAGGCGCCGCTTGCCCGTTTCATCCAGATCTTCGAGCGTGGCATGAAAATTCAGGTAGTACGGCGTGCCGCCTGTGGTTTTCAACATCGTGACCGCCGGCCCCCACGGGTTGCCGTTGGGCTTGCCGAAGAGAAAGTTGTGCATGGACGAAAAGCACAGAAAATTCAGCGACGTGATCGGAGCCGGGCGCGGGCGCCACTTCCAGTTGCAGGGCAACTGCGCCCACCACGCTGAAACCAGGGCGCGGTCGACCAGGCGGCCGATGACTTGATCCTCAGCCAGCGCGCCGATGACGTCGGCAGCGCTACGTAAGGTCTGATTGCCATCCTCGCCGAATACTGTGACCGTGGCGTGGTGGTCGCCCATGATGAACGTTCCTGAGGCCAATTCGTTGAGCGCGTTTTGCAGCCCGGCGATTTGGGTGCTTGAATAATCCTTGGAGTCTTCGAGCCACCGCTTTTGGCGCGCCATCGCGGCGAGGCCGTCCGCCTTGGACAGAGCGCCGAAAGACTGGCTAAGCACAAACTCATGGGGCAGCTGCAGCAGCTTGTTCAAATGCCCGGGCTTGGTGGTATCCGGATATTCGCGCAGCTCCACCATTGCAAACCGTCGGCTCCAGTCCACGCCGCGTAACTCGCCTTGCTCTCCATGAATGGAAAAAAAGGGGCGGCTGCTGGGCAACGTGTTGTAGAGCCGAGCATCCAGGACGGGGACAGGCTCGAGTTTGCCATTCAGGAGCAAACCGAAGAACTCGGCGGGCTCGGAGTACAGATGCTTGTCCGGGCCGCGCTCGACAATCTGCAGCTGGTCTGCACGATAGCGCTTCAAGGCCCCCTTGAGCTTGCGATTGATGTCATCGAGTTGTTCGATAGCCCGTTCCTGCCAGGCCATGACGTCACGTGCTGTGCGCTTCTCAAACCGGGAGAGCAGGCGCAGAGCCGGATCGATGCTGGCCCGCGAGATCGTGGTCAGATACAACTCGTTGATCATCGGGGGCTTGCCGTCGAAGGTGGCCCGGTAGGCGGCGTCATGACTGCGAGAGAAGGCGTCGGGGTACTCGCTTTGCGGGTACTCCTGAACCTTGCGGCGCACAAGGTGCGTCCACAGGCCCATGCCTGCCGGAAAACCTTTAATCAGATTGTTCAGCTCCTCGATCCAGCGGCACTTGTCGGTCTCGGGATACCCCTCGAAGGAGCGGCCGTCGAGCCGCCAGACCGAGACATACTCCCAGTTGCGGGTGGCGACAATAGAAGGGGTGACGTGGTGGGAGAACGGGACGTAGTCGCTGACCGCCGGTTCGTGGCGCGGCGGCGCGGCAGAGCGGGAGTCTTTCATTTTGGGATATTTCCGATCAGTCGGGACCAGGGACGCCTGCGGCTATAGGGGGTCGGGGTATAGGAGACGGCTCCCCAGAACGCCTTGTTGGGAACAGAAAACTTGGTTTTCCACCACAGCTCCCATATCCAGAAACTGCGGTCGTCGTTGCGGCTGATGACGGCCATGATCGGGTAGAGGATGGGGAACAGAAGCCAGCCCAAGATTGTGAACATGGCCGAGGTGACGACGAAAAAGACCAAGCCGATGAATGCCCGCGTGGGCACGCCGCCCTTGACCGTGGCCACGCGGGTGGCGCCTTTGAAAAGCGGGTACCGGTTGGGCGGGATCGGGGAGCCCGTGGCCGGGGCGGGTTGTGGGGCTGGCGTGGCGGACCCAGGCATCAGAACACCAGCTCGATGATGCCGCCGGCAATGGCGCCGGCGAACGTGACGCCCAGCGCCCACTGGTAGGCGGTTTCCTTGCGGATCACATCAAAGGAATACAGCAGGCCGCAGATGCCGCCTGCGATCAGGCAGATGACGGGCAGGATGATCCAGAGCCAGTCTTTGAGTTTCTGCACGGCCGAGGTCGCCTTGGTCAGCTGGGCAAATACCGGGGTGGGCAAGGCGAAGAGGGCGAAGACGACCAGGGCAGAGGCGAGCAGGGTGAGGTTGCGCGAGGACAGGCGCATGGGAAAACTCCATAGGCAGGTGCCGCCCGGCGCGCGAGGCGGGGCGGCAGTGAGGGAATGATTGCGAGGGAAACCCTGGGGAAGGGCTAGGCGCCGCGGCTTAGCGGCTCCATTGGGGGCTAGCCTTGGCGATGCGGCGGTTTGGGGAGAGTGGCTGTGCGGACCGTAGTATTGCTATTTAGGTTGCTTTTCTAGGGAGGGCTGTTCTACCCCCATCTATCTATTCGGCGCCCGTCTGGAGCAATGTGTACATTTCCGGGTCGTCGTCGAACCAGCCGTTACCGGCCAAGCCGATGTCGTCCTCCAAGATGCGGCAGATGGCGATTGCGGCTTGATCTGCATTTCCGTTGGCGTGGGTGATGGCTTGGGCGATTTTTTTGCGCAAAGTCATTTGTGTGAATTCCGATGAGATTGAGTGGGGCCAGGCCTGCCGGGTTTAGCGTCTAAACACTTGGGCGCCTCCGGGGGAGGCTAACGTTGGGGGGCAATCGGCACCCGGCTGCCGAACACAGAGGATTCAGGTGGGGTGAACGCATCGCGGCGCGGTGATGAGAAGGCGTCGGCTTTGGGCGCGGTGAAGGCGTCCGGGCGGCCGTTGGGCCGAGTGACTGTCCCGTCGTTCTGGGCGGATGCCTGGGCAGCGCCGGCAGTGGTCGGCCGCTTCGTGAGGGCGGGAACGGGCAATCCCGCCCCGGCCAGCACCTTGCCGACATAGCCATTGGTAAAGCCCGAGGTCAGATTTCCCGTGTTGTAGCAACTGAACGCGGCGTAGAGCGCGGCCTGCCCACCGCCGTGCACCTTGGCGGCACGCTGGTAGCAGTTGACCAAGACGCGCTGGGCGGAGGCCAGGTTCGTGCAGGGATCGAAGATCGATTCCGGCGTGACGCCCAGCCATTTCCAGTTGCGCACGTTGATCTGACCGTAGCCGACGTCGAAATCAATGCCCTTGGCCATCAGATCTCGGACTTCCTCGATGGCTTCCTGCTTGGACTTCGGCCGAATGCTGCGGTGGGGCTTGGCGTTGACGCCGATCACCAAGGGGTCGAATGCCGATTCGTGCCGGACCACGGCGGAGAGCGTACTGATATGAACGTCCGGCGCGCACTGGCGGGCTAAGGTCGGAAAATCCATGGATCAATTCCCCTGGTTGCCATAGCCGTAGCCGTTTTGCTCGCGCTCCTCGCGCTCACGGCGTTCGGCAAGCGCCTTCTCGTACTTGGCCAGCTCGCGCTCGTAGTCGCGGGCTTCGGCCCAGTAGCCGCCGTCTTCGGGCTTGCCCACGTAGCGCGGGAGTTCGCCGGCGAAGTCGGTGTATTCGTGGGCGGCGTAGACGCTGCAATAGCTTGGGCGCTGATTGCTGACGAACGGTCGGCCGTCGCTGCTGTCGCCGATCCAAGCCCCGAGTGCGGTATTTAACGAATCGGCGTCGCATCGGCCCGCGCCCTGCGAGATCGCCTTGACCAGGTCTTTCATGGCTTGGGAGTCTTCGGAGGCAGGGCATAGCTCCAGGAAGTTGCGCCTGGCCTTGAGCGTATCGGAGAGCTTCTTCTTTTGGATGCCGAAATACCGGGAAAGTGACGCAGAGCATTCGCCGGGGCGGGTGCCGCTGGACAGGCAAAGGATGGCTTCGCAAGCCAAGCGCGTGTCGCCAGTCAGTATGTCGGCGGGGACGGCGGTGCCAGGTACTCCTGTGGCCAGGGCGGGCGCGAGGCTTGGTAGAAAGGTCAGGACAAAGAGCGCCATCAGGCGCCGAATTGGTTGCATTGGTGTGCTCCCGGGGGTTAGTAGCAGATGTAGTAGCTGTTGACATCAACCAGTCGGCCATCTTGGCGTGTTTCGGTAGTGACCAGGCAGCCACCAGCCGACGTGATGTTGACCACGCGCGTTGCCCCCTGGCAGAAGTCGCCATCGCCACCGGAGCTGCTGTCGCAGCTGCCATAGAGCTGGGCGGTTCGGTTGCCGTTGGAGAGCTGGCAGTAGCCGGCGGATCCCTGGGTGACCGACGCACCCGGCGCCGATAGTGCGCCAGACCAGAGCGTGGAGGCTGATTCTCCGCTACCCGAGGTGGTGCCCGATGCGTAGAGGCAGTTCAGTTCTGCGGTCGGCCGATAGATCGTCACGCCGTACATCGTGCCGTAGTTCACCTGCATCTGACTGGCCATGTTGCCGTACAGCGTGCTGGGCATGGTGCCGCCAGTCTCGGCTCCCCGCACTTTTGCGATGACGGTGTCGAAAACGCCTGCGGCTCGCGCCGGTGTGCAGCCATCCTGCCAGGCGCCCCACCCCTCGTAGGCGATGTCGCCGGGGTTGGCCTGAAGGATGTATGCGGTGCGGTATCTGATTCTGCTGCCCGTATAGCCTGCTGGGCATTGCCCCGCTTCAGACTGCGTTTGCGCCCGCCGGCACCCACCATAGGTGGTGTGCCAGAGGTAGCCCGACACGCAACCGCCGGGAGGCAGTGGCGCGCCCTGGGTGATTTGTACCGCCATGGTGCTGATGTTGGTGCGCAGCTCGACGTCGGCCTGATTGTCGGGGGAGGCCTGGGCAAAGGTGAGGGGGAACAGGAGCAAGCAGAGCAGGGCGAGCCCGCGCCTGCCCTTTCCTTTTAGGGAAGGAAGGAACATGAGGTTCTCCGGTAGGAAATGCCCGTGGTTGAAACCAACTTCGGGCTGTCGATGGAAGGAACGCGAGTGCTGTTAGTTCTTGCAGCCCTGGATGACTGAGGCGCGGGCGCCCGGGTCTGCAGGTGAAATTGCGACACGGTCAGCAGCGATCGTGACGCGCTGTGCCGCACGAACGAAGCTTGATCCGGCGTTCTGGAAGGTGCCGCTGAACGCGCCGCCAACGGTGACGGTGCCGGCGGCGTTGACATAGCCTGAGCCGGAAATACTGCCGCCCACCGACCCGGCGATGTTGATATCGGCGCCGCGGACCGTCGCATCCACCCCTTGCAGGGCCACCTGGCGCCAAGGGGTCAGGCCCGCGGGGCATTGCAGCGACGGAATCGCAGCGTCGTGCGGCAGGTCACTGTACGTGCCGGTGATGACATGCCCGGTCTGGGCAAACCAGACTCCGCCCGTGCAAACGGCCAACAGCTTGTTCGCGGTCGACGCATACAGGCCTTCCGGCGTGCACGTGGCGCCCGGGGCGACAGCGGTATTCAGGAGCAGGCCGGTATTGCTCTGAATTGCCCCGCCTACCGTCAACGTATTGTGCAGCGTGACGGGGCGCGTTTCGCCGTGGCGCACGAATTGTCCGAACGGCGTTGCATCCAGCCCCGCCGCGAGAACGGCATGGCCCGGGCCTGGGTCGAAATCGAACCAGGCTCGGGGGATGTCCATCAGCGGGCCTTGCACGTTGGTCCCTCCGCGCGAGTCATGGCCACCGTAGCCGCCGGCGGCGATCACAACTTTGCCGAGCAGCGCTTGCATGAATCTGGCGCGATTGCCGGTGGGCGGCGTACACGTGGCGTTCTGGCGCAGGCTGCGCAGGTCGCTGATCGGGTGGCAGGTGTAGACGTAGGCGCTGGTCCGGCAATCGTCGCCTGGGCACGTCCCTTGGCGAACGAGGATGAACCTTGCGGTATCGCCAAGCGTCGGATAACGGGGCGTGCTTGCCGGCAGCAGGCCCAGGGCGGTTAGATCAGCGACGCCGCCACGCGCAACCTGCGCACCCGCCACGGTCGTCCAGCTGAGCCCCGGCGGGGGAGGGTAGGTTCCGACCGGCGCGCCCGCCAGATCTTCACCGCGCAGCCAGCCTTCATGCTTGAGCTGCAGGTCGACCAGGGCGCCTCTGACCTGCATCAGGTAGCGCCCGGTGCCCTCTGCCGCGCTGTCGTCGGCGCTGCGTTTGACTGCTGCCGCGCCCACGACCAGGGCGACGGTGACGATCACCAGCGCGAACATCACCTCTATCAGGGTGAAGCCCGCTTGCGCGTGTGTCGTGCGGGGATCTGAAGCGGGGGGATGCCGCATAGCTGTTTCCACCTGAAGACCGGGCGGGCGTGCGAGGTGCACGGCCCACCCCCATATTGATAGGTTCATCGGGTCGCGAAGACGAACGTGTTGTTGTCGCCGTTGACGCAGAGGCTCTGGGCTGTCACCGGGTTGAACGACCCGGATTCGTTGTTGGCCCCCAGGGTCTTGGCCGCCGTGCCGTTGACGCTCATCATTTCGGAGACGCCGTTCAAGGTGGAGGCGAGCACGGGGCAGGCCTTGTGGTTCACGTTCGTGAGCGTCAGGGAGAATGCGCTGCCGACCGCCCCGCCGCCAAGCGCCGCCGGCGCAATCGAGATCGTGCCGTTCGATCCGACGCCGTTTCCGCCCAGCCGGTGTGCGACCGTATTGCCGTTCACTTTGAAAACGGTGGAGTCGCGCAGCGAGGGCGCCAAGTTCTCGGCATTGCCGATCCCGGCATAGGGGGTGACGGAGTCGCTCTCCGCAAGCACGCGGGTGGTGGTCATAAAGCGCTGCAGCTCGCCCGCGACGGCCGGCACTCGACCTTGAATAAGGATCCCCTTGACCGCCGGGATACCGAAGATCCCGAGGACGAGGACGATCGCAATGGCTATTGCTACTTCCATCAGCGTGTAGCCACGCTGACCTGCCGCGCTGGCTGCGGGCAGGGTGAGAATTCCCCGCATGCTGGCCGGGCTTTGCTGTTTCATGTTGGTTTCCATATTGGTGAATTTCAGATGAGGCGGATCTGGAGCAATGATGTTGGAGCGGACGCGCTCGGATGGGGTGCCAAACGACATTGATGGGGCGTCGAACTACATCGCCGCATCGAGCATCAGCGCGTTTCGCATGTCCCAGATAACGGCCTGATGCCAAAGAAAGACGCCGGCCATGACGAGCACGGCGAAGATCAACGCAATCCAGCGCAGGGTTTTGGCGCGGGCGTCTACCCGCTGCAAGATGGTGGTCTCCATCCGGGCGCGGGTCTTTTGCAGGGCGAGATCAAGGCCAAGGGTGTTCGTGAGGTCTTCGAGGTACCAAAAGGTCTCGCGATCCATGAGACCCACATCAAACGCCGCGGCCCCAGATTTGGCGTCATCCAGGCGGTTTTGGATGTCTTGCAGACGCCGCGTGAGCCAGCGTGAGGCACCGGCCAGCTGCAGCTCGATGGCCTCGCGGATCGGCATGGTCTTGCCCGCGCGCGGCTTGACCGCAGTGGCGGTGGTGGTGACCACCGCGATGGCTTGGATGTCGCGATAGAGCCGGTAAGGCCCCCATTTGTCGAGCCAGCGCCGCACCCTGCCATCCAAGTAGGGGAACGACATCTGGAGCGCGACCATAAAGACCAGTGGTAGCACCCATATCCGAATGCCATGGTCGCGGATCCATTGCGCCAGGTCGAAGAACGCTTGCGTGCCGGGGCTGAGATAGGCCTTGGGGATGTCGGGCAACGCATCCAGAATCATCGGGGCCGTAAAGTACGGGATGCCAATCATGACGACCGCCCACAGCAGCGCCATGGCGATCGCGGCTACGAACAGCGTGCTGACAAGAATGGACTTCAACCTTGTGCCTAGGCGCACGACCCGGGCCATGTCGCGCAAGCCTTCGGCGGAGACCCCTTGGCCTTGTTTTTGCAACGAGACAAACTCGGCGACCTCTTTGGCCGGAAGCGTCCCGTGAAGGGTTCGGCCAATGTCGCCGGTTTCCACAATGCGGTGCGCCCAGTAGGCCGACAGCGTGCCCCGCGCAGACTTGCCGTAGCGCTGCGCGTCGGCTTCCAGAATGCTCAGAAACGTGCGACGCCCCTGAGTGTCGTCGTCCATGTCGGCCATGTAGTCGTACCAGTCGGCCCGGCTGCGTGCGAACTTGTGCGCCGCCTGACCTACCCGGGTCAAGAAAAAAGGGATCTTCATTCCTTTTTCCTTTGGCGGGCTAGCGTCGCAAATGCCATGAAGTGCGGCTCGATGTCGCGTGGATCGATCACGCCTTGGCTCATCTTGTAAACGGCGCAGTCCATGGTGGTTTTGCCTTCCATGTCAGGGTCGTTGTAGTTGGCTGTCCGGTGGCTGGCGAAGATCTCGCGAAGCCGGATTTCGTCGCCGTTCGTGATGGCACGAAGCGCGTCGGGATCGTTGGAGGGCTCAAACAGTTCGGCGACCACCGTGCGGCCGGCGTAGCCATAGAGCTCGGGGATGCCCTTCTTGCGGCAGTGCTCGCAGCCATCGGGATTGCGAACCTTGACGGTATCGGCGCCGAAGTCATAGAGCGCTTCGATGTCATCGAGATACAGCGACCAGGTCGCCCGGTCTTGGATGACGCCCATCCTATCGGGCGCACCGCCCAAGAGCGAACTGGCCGGCAATGCGCAGCCGCACAGAACGGGCATGAGCGCCTGATGCGCGAGCAGCTTGAGTAGGCCCGGCGTGCCGAGGGTGCCCCGCGGTATGCCGATTTCGCTGGACGCAAAGCGCTGGGGGATGGCCAGGGCACTCCCGACGTGGGTCGTCGTATACAAGCTGCTGCCAGACAGCACAATGTCCTGAAACGCTGCGCCGGTGAGCGGATCACGAATCTCCCCGAGAAAAACGTCGCTGGCCGCGGCGCGTTTGAGGGCCATGAGCTTGGCCTTCATTGTCTCGCGGTCCGAGCCGTCGAGCGACCGCGAGACACTGGCCGCCAATGCGCGCGGGATGGTCAGTTCAACCGGGTCTTCGATCGTCATCACTTTGCGCGTGTCTGGCAATCGCACGATGAGTTGCGCGTTGGTCACCGTTTTGCCGGATCCGGGGATTCCGCCGATGACGATGGCGCCTCCCATGCTGCGCAAGGCCCGCATGAACTGGGCAATCTGGGAGGGCAGAAAGCCAAGCGACTCCATATCTACAGCTTCCACCTTGGCATCGACATCAAGCATCCGAAGTGTGATCGACGGCCCCTTGTCGGCAATGAACGAGCCCCAGCGCAACATGTAGCCGCGCTCATCGACGACTTCATACAGACGCCCCTGCTGCTCATTGGCCATGTCCAGAAAGAGGCCGTTGCCCCCGCTCACGTCTAGCCAGGCCACGTTTGCCATGTCGAGCAGCTGTTGGGTGGGCATGGAAAGCTGCTTGGGGGTGGTGTACTGGCCGTCGATCGTGGCGCTCACGTGCGAGATGGCGCTTGTCGTGTCGATGTTCAGGTGCAGGTCGCTCGCCCCGTTGCGCACGCCCCAGGCGGCAAGATCGTAGAAGCCTTGGCGTACCGCGGAGCGCTCGCCTAGACCCCGTATCCGCGAACTGCGTTGGCGCACATCGGCGGCCTGCATTCTTTCGCGTACCAGCGTCAACAGAACCACGGGGTTGATCGTGTAGATATCGACCCGTTGACCGGGCGAGGCCTCTTCGGCCCGACGCATAACGGCGCGGAATATGTCGGAGTCCAGCTCGCTGGGTTTGGCGAATACGGCGTACCGCTCACCCGCCAGCTCAGCCACGCAAGCGGTCACGGCGGCGGCCGAGCCGCACCAGTCGACCTTGAGCATCTCGAATGCCGGATGCATCGCTTCGATATCGGCGAACGATTCCAGATGGCGCGTAGGCGTGTCGCTCTGCGCGGCAGGCGTGGACGCCATGGCGAGGACGGGCACATCGTCCATTTCACGGAAGGTGACGCGCAGCATCCGCACGAGCCTGCGCGGCCACTGTAGAAGACGGGTAATCATGGTGACCTCTCATTGATGCAGTAGCGGACAGACTCTTGGGCCTGGTCCAGGAATGTGGCGCAGGGCGGCGAGATCTCCTGCAGGCGTAGCCCCAGATCGGCGCCGGACACGGGCGCGGCAAAGCCGGACAGGTACGCGGCTTGGCGCCCGTCGTTCTGGATCTTGACGAGAAGCCTCGCGCCCACCCCAGCAATGGCGAGCAGCCGTCCTCGCCCGGGCGCTGGTGCCGACGAGGGCGGGGACGTCGTGCCTGCGATGTCGGCCGGGGCCGTGATGGCTGTCGATTGGGTTGCCTGCGTCCTGGCCTTGCGGCGTTCTTGGTCGAGGGCGTGTTTAGCGTCTTCCTCCAGCAGCTGGCGAATCAGCCCGCTGACAGGCGCGTCGGGAGCCTTCGGTGCGACATCGAGACTGGAGGCTTGCGCCCAGCAGACGATGGGCACGGCGAGGGCCAAGGCCAGGCCGAGGCGAACGGGCCTGGCCAAGTGCCGCCGATCGGCGTCACGGCGATTGAACATGAATGGTTCCTTTCAAGGTGGCCGAGAACGCGCTGACATTTAGCCCCGGCGTGGTGTCGGGCATATATCGCAACTGCAGCTGCGAGATCTCGGACGTAGGGGGCAGGACAAGGCCGTACAAGGAGCGCAGCGGCGCATTGATGACCAGGTCGCGGCTCGCGGGAAGCGTGATGCCCTTGGGCACCGGTACCGGTTGCTCCAGGCCATTGGGCAGCTTGATGTTGGGTACCGAAATCGGCGCCCGGGCGGCAGGACCCAGTGTGAAATCCTGCAATGCGGGTCGCAGGGCCTGCCAACTGGGTTCCCAGGTCGTCCGTATCGACTCGGGCGCGGGTAGATCCTGCAGCTTCAGCGCTTGCTTCGAAAAACCTGCCGGAAGCTGCCAGCTGGCGCTTGCCGTATCCAGATCCGTGTGCGCGACCTTCCAGTTCTCAGGCAACGCCGCGGCCAACGTTTGATTGTCGGCAAGGCGGCTGCGACGGTACTTCGCCGTGCATGCGCCCGTGCCAGGTCGGCAATCCACTTCGAGCAGCCGCCACCGGCCAGGCTCGATCGGTACCTCGGCCAGCTGATCCAGGAGCGCGGTGATTCCAGGTTCGCCGAGGGTTTTGACCGTGCGGCCCCAAGCGCCTATTGCTCTATTCCAAAGCGCTTTGGCGTCTAGCTCGGGTTGCGATGCCCGCATCTGCTCCTGAACGCGGGCCTGGCGCTCTTCCCACCAGGTGGTGCCGTAGTCCCAAGCCTCGTAGGAAAGGACGAGGGCAAGCAGTACCCACCACTTGGGCGACACCATGGAAAACTTGAACGCGGCCCGGCGCAGGGCGGATTGGGGATTTGCGTGGGCCGTGAGCTGCTGTAGCGAAAACGGGCTGGCGCCGGTCAGGTAATTGCTATGAAACTGGACTTCGCGATAGCGAGACTTCACATCAGCGAGCGTCTCGTCTGCTTTCGCGGTATCCAGAAAGATCACGTCGCCGCCCGCCTGAACGACCCCGTCCACAACGACCGCGTACCACACCGTCTGATCGGCTAAGGCGCACGCCACGACGTGGGTGCCGTGGCGGTGCTTTTGCGCGAAGGCGGCGGCCGCTGAAAACAGGCTGGTGCGGGTCTTGGCCCGGCTCTCCCGACCTCGGGCCACCAGCAGACCAACAGAAGGGCTGCGCGTATCGCTCTGAACGTAGTACGTCGCGCGCGCCTTGCGGGCCAGTCGTAGCGCCTCCTTCTGGAGATCCTCGCCCAGCACGGTTTGCCATCGGATGCCGAGCACCAGTTGATTGGGCGTGCCCGGAATTGCGACGAGCTGGTAATTCGGACGCGGGGCCGACGCCCGCCGGGCGCCTTTCTGTCGTATTGCCATGGTCAGAAGCCTTCTTCGGGAATGGCGGTCACCAGGACGACGGTGAGAATCTGCTGTTCCTGTGTCGCATTGGATCCGCCCAAAGCAAGCGGCGCGTTGTCGTCCAAGCGCCGCCGGGTGGAGGTGTCGGCCGACTGTTGGTAGCCACCGATGACCACCTGCTCGCCAGGCCGCACTTGCACCTGCTGCACGCGGCCTTGGCCACCGATGTTGGACTGCTGGACGAACGACTGATCGTCACGCGTGCCTACCGGCTCCTTTTTCAGCTCGATGAGTCGGGTGTCGTCATAGGCGATGGTCAGGAGGACCTGACCGTCGTCCTGGGCGTCGGGGACGACCGTCAGGAAGGTGCCAACGGTCTTTTCGTCCTGGGTCACCGTGACGGTGGGTGCGCTGGTGTTTGAGGTGCTTTGCGTCTGCTGCAGATCCTTGATGTACTGGAACGTATTGCGCGTGGCGTACTTGGCGGGGCGGCGGTTCTGCGCTAGCAGCGGAATGCTGGTGTGGCGCACGATCGCGCCGATCTGCGACAAGGCGGACAGCGCAATGTTGGATCCGGCGAAGGGGCCACTGCCAACCTTGGCGCCGACGCTACCGGCCGCTTTGGCGGCATCCAGCAGGGGGCCGACGCCCATGCCATTTGCCGCGTTCTCCCTGCCCAAGCTGTTGAAGAGGATTTTCCAGTCGACCGCGGCCTGGTGCGTCCGATCACGCTGCACGGTAATTTCCTCAAACACGAGACGGACGCGGCGTGTCATCTGGCGATTTTCGGCCTCGACGAATTCCGCGATACGGTCTTGCGCGTCCTTGGTGTCCGTCACGACGATCGTGTTGGCAGCGCCATCGGCGGCTTTGATCACGCCCGCACGGGTCAGAAACTGGCTGACCTTGGTGACGACGGCCGCCAACTCGCGGGCTTCATCCTTGGAACGGTTGCCGTTCTTGTCGGCCAGCATCGATGCGGGCGAATTCAGATCCCGCTGCAGGTTCTCTTCGGCGGCCTGGGTTGCCGTTCGGACCACGTAGGTCTTGGTTTCGGTGCGAAAGAAGCGCAGGGCGCCAATCTTCTCGTCATAGCGCCAGTACACCCCGAGGCGCAGGGCGATCGAATCGAGAACCGAAGCGAGGGGGGCTTTGCCCGCTGGTAACGGTGCCATCCTCGTGCGCGCAGTCCCCTGGGGCAGGGCGGGACCGGCATCGCGGTCAACGCCTGCGGCTGGGATGAGGGCGGGCACGAGCGTATCGGCGGTGGCCGCCGCAGTGGCGGTCGACGTGACCGCCATCGACTGGTCGGCGGCCAGCCTGGGCAGGAAGTATTCGGCTGGCAGCAGGGCGTCGGGCGAAACGTGGGTCAGGATACCCGTGGCCATCTGGATGCGATCGGCGAGTGTCTTGAGATCGGCCGCATTGTTCTCGAACAACAGGGTCGTGTTGACGTTTGCCCGTAGAGCCGGGGGCAACGTGACTTCCCGGGCCAGGGGTTGAGGGCGCCCCGCGATCCAGGGCAGCTCGACGACCTGGCCCTTTGCGCGGTCGGTGTCACGGGCCTGGTCCTTGAAGGCGCTCAGCGCGTGGTCGCTTGAGGCGCCATCGGTGTCCGCGCGTGCTGCGATCCGGTCAGTGGATTGGAGCGCGGAGCAGCCAGCCAGCGCGGTGAGGGCGAGTGAGGCCACCGCAAGGCGGTATGCAGTCATGGGTTTTCCTGGTCGGGGCCACGGCTAGGATTGCGTGGCGGGGGATCGGTTGCAACTGCGGGTGAAGGGGACGACGCGCAGCACTCGGTTGCCATAGAAGCAGGGCCGTATCGGCGACTCGGTCATGGCGATCGCTTGGGACAGCGCCTGCGTGGCGTCCTGGAACGACTCGGCCTCGAATTCTGCCGGGGCCTGGATGGGCAGGTCGAAGTTCAGTTCCCACTGGTCGGGGCCGAACGTCCAGTTCGCCTTGGCGGCCCACCGGGTGAGCGCCTGGCGCACCGTGCCGTCGTCCGGTCCTATGCGCCAGACTTCCTTTACCACCACGGGGATAGGTTCAGGGGTGGGCTCAGGCGCGGCCACTGCAATCGGTTCCTGCGGCGCTGGGGCCGACTGCGGCAGGCTGGCTTGCGCCTGCGTCGTCGGGATGGCGTTGGCGGTGACCACGATCGGAGTGAGCGTCGGCGCGGCGGTGGGGGCCGGAGTGGCTGGCGTCGCCGGGTTCGCAACGGGAGGCGCCAGCGGTACCGGAATCGGGGGCTGCTTGCCGTCGTGAGAGGAATCGACCGTGGTATTCGCCGGTGCCGATTGACCGGTATTTTGAGCCGCGGCCTGCGCTGACGGTGGCGGCGCCAGGACGATCGGTACCGGTTCGGGTGTCGGAGTCGGCGCGGCGGCCGGTTGCTGGGCGCCCTGCTTGCGCGGATCCTCGTGGTTGATGGCCACACGCTTGGTGTCGGGTGGCATGGGCGGTGCCGGCGGCACGAAGCCGCAGGCCGAAAGCAGGCAGGCCGCCGAGACAATGGCAGCCAGGGTAGAGATTTGCATGGGAAGACTCCGGGGGAGCTTGGTGAGGCTCAGCCGAGCTGAGATGTGGGACGTGCCCCGTAGGGCAGAAAAGGGGGCTGCAACTGGAATCGGGGTCAGCATCAAACAGCGCTAGGCGTCGGTGCTTGGGGCGAGTAGGTCTGGCGTCCACGGCTTGCTGCCGAGCCGTTCCAACTCATAGTGAACGGCGCGCATATCGCCTGGTGCAGTCTGGCGACGGGCCAGAAGCAGCAGTTCCAGAAGGATCGGCAGCACAGGCCCCTCGTCTTGTGGCGCAACGCCACCGTCCATCAGGGCCAGGCGCAACTGGGAGACGTGCTCGGCGACGGAATCTTCCGCTTCCAGGCGATTGCGCAGGTATTTTGAGAGATCTAGCCCCGCTTGGGCGGCCTCCTGTTCATATTTGCGGTAGGTCTCGGCACTCAGCCGGAAAGCGACGGGACACTCAAGCAGGGGTCGCACGGAATCGGCCCTCCTCGACCACGATATGACCCACCGCTTCGGCGAACGCTTGGCGGAAGGTCATTTGGCGGGCCGCTCGCTCAAGACGAGAGTCGGATGCTCTTTCTTTACAGTGCTGCCGAAACTCTCCGTCTCGGAACTGGGCGGCAGTCAGGTCGGTTTGGTCTTGGAACCACAGACGGGCAGCGTGCCGGGCGGCACGAGCTGTCGACGGAAATTCTAGGGGTGCAACGACGGAGCGGGACGCACGCGCGCCCGCCGGAACTTGAGGCCTCATGATGTTGATCCTGGAGTGAGCTGCGGCGTTGCGCGACAGATGCGCAGAAATGGGGAGCGGACTAATTGCGTGTCTGCTGGCGACGCGGGAGTTGTGGTCGCCTCTGAGATAAATGTGAATACAGGGTGACGCCAAGCGCTACGGCCGCTGGGATGCGATCCGGCCCTATTCGACAGCCTGGCTACGGTCTACTATGCGGCGGCTATCGACGCAGTATTGCCGCCTCGCTGTGGCTGCTGACCGGCGGTGCCGTTCATGCTGCTCATCGCGTCCGTGGCTTTGACAAATAGCGTGGTGACCATGGCATCTTGGTTTGCATGGTGTTGGTTCTGGCAGCAATCGTGATATGCACGGCGGCGTCTCAGGAATTGATGGGCTGATGACAGCGTCAGTACGGCAAGCCATCGCTGAAACGCAACGCCCTCGGTAGATCGTTCCACGACATACCCGTAAGTCGCTGCCGGCTAAGCCCTACGTCCAGGATTCCTCGTCCGGCCAGATGCTCTTGCGGTCTGTCTGCATGCGAAGAATCTCGGGCCGGGCATAGTGCCCGATAGCGTCAAGCCAGACTTTGACTCCAGGTAGCTGATTCAGGTCGACCTCGCCAACCACGAGTTTTTCCTCCAGACCTGTGTGCGGCCCTCCGAGGTAGGCGTTGAATGGATGGATCACCGCGGACCAGCCTCCGCCTTCTGTCACATAGTCTTGAGGCCCCAAGTTTTTGTCCATCCATTCCAGACAAGTACGATCCACTGGATTGGCCGCAGAAATGACCCAGCATTGGGCCGTCAACGCATGGGTCTTCATCATCGCGTCGATCTGAGTATCTGCGGCCGTTTCAAATCCGCGCATTGTCGATAGGCCGGGCCACGCAGCAGCATGAATCTGTTCGCCTTGCACGATAAGTGCTTGACGGGCCAGATTCATGGTGTGCTCCCAGCAAGCCAGCCCGCCAATGCGTCCCAAGGCGCTGTCGAAGGTACGCAGCGTTTTGCCGCCTCCTTGTGCCCAGACAATCCGCTCGGCATAGGTCGGCTGCAGCTTGCGATGCACTCCGAGAAGCCGGCCGTCACTTTCTATGAAAACCTGGGAATTGAAGCACGTATGGCTGCCGGCCATTCGTTCACTGGCCCCCATGACGATCGATACTCCCGCATTCTTGGCGGCTGTCTGCAACGCTTTGATTTCGGGGCCGTCAATTTCTATTGAGGCCTTGGTGTAACTTGCAAGAGCGGAAATCTGTGCAAGAGGCGCATAGCATTCGATGAAATAGGGATATCCGGGGAGAAACACTTCCGGGAAAACGAGAAGTTCGATTCCCTCCCTGCCCGCTCTTTCAATGAAGCCTATGGCCTTTTCAGTTGAAGCCGCAGTATCCATGAACACGGGTGCAGCGTGTACTGCGGCAGCTTTGAATGCCATGTTTCTCTCGTAGAAAGAGGTTGGGGCCGGGAAACCGCGACTTTATGGCCAGAAGTGTCCATTATCCCTGCAATTGGCTCTTGTCTTGCAAAGGAGCGTTGTCCGGCCATCGCAGTCCCTCCGGAACCGCTTGGCGGTGAGACCGGTGTCGGATTGAAACCAGAGCCGTGCCGCTTGGCGGGCATCGCGGGCCGGGAGGGGTATTCAAAGTGCGCGACATCGCTGCGAGACGCCTGTGCGTCCCCCAAAGGCTTTGACCTCATAAGGGATCGGCCCTGAGAAAATCTGATGGGAAAGGGGCTGCAGTGGCCACTAGGCGTGCCGGAATACGCCCGTGCCTTCAGAGACGGGGAGGCAGCGTCAGCAATGGATGCAGCTGAACAGGCTTGCCCGCCGCCCGCTTTGGAAATGTGGGCAATGCTTGTATTTGCTATTGAGGAACGGCACTGACTTTGACCAAATCTTGACCACAAAGGCTGGCAAAGAGCCAAAATTGCTGCAAATCCCTGGGAATATGTCCAGGTTTTGTAGGGTAGCTATCTCTGCAAATTGCTGATTAATAAGACATAATTGTTTGCAGGGATTTGTAGCTTCTCGGACTCATAATCCGTTGGTGCCGAGTTCGACTCTCGGGGGGCCTACCAAAGAAACGTGCGGGTCTTGGAGCAATCCAAGGCCCGCTTTGTATTTCTGCAATCCAGATGCATTTTCGCAAATCGGTTTACCGAGCGGGCCCGGCCTTTATTGCCCTTGCGGCGCCCGCCAGAACCGGTGGTTGTGCTTAACGCGTCTGGTCAACTGGCGATGGACGGACGCCAACACCATGTCCACATCCCCGTCGCCCCCTTCGACCGCGTGTGTAGGCGGCCAGGATGGCGGCGCAGGCGTAGTCCCGCAATGTTTGTCTGGCTTGCGCGAGGCTTGGTCTTCGCAAACCCGCGCCGCTTCTTCTAGCGTCGCACTGCGAGCCTCGCCCTGCCTTGCCTGCCATTTGCGATAGCGCTCCAAGCTTTCCTTGGCGGTAGCGGGTGGCGCCGTGACGTTCTGGCGCTGCTCGGTTGATGAAGAGTGCCGGCCGCATCGGGGGGAGTGCCGGCGTTTTCCACGAGAGCGGCGCAGCGGGTCGGCAGGGCGTGTCGGAAGCCCGCAGCATCTATATAATGCCAGCCACATTGCAGGAGAACAGGTTGGCAAAAGACGCCAGTGCGGATGGGCTTAGGGGGTTGGCAGCTGTTGGCGTTGTGGTCTCTCACTTGATCCTGGCCTTCTTTCCCGCTGCGTTCACTCACTACTTTGCTTGGGTCGCGGGCCCGGAAGCGATCTATGGTCGCGTGGAAAGTATCTTGGCTGCACCAGGGCTGTCCGTACTTTGGAACGGGAGCTTCTCGGTCTCGGTATTTTTCGTCTTGAGTGGCTACGTTCTTACAAAGGCCTTGGTCGAAAAGCAGGATTTGGCGATCGCCCGATCTTTGGCTGCTCGCCGATATGTTCGCTTGGCTGGCCCTGTTCTTGGGAGCGCGTTATTCGCATTCAGCCTCATGAGTCTGGGACTATATTATTCGGTCGATGTCGCAGCCATGACCTCGTCTGTGTGGCTCAGAGGTATGTGGAATGTCACGCCAAATTTCTTCCAGGCTGTCGGAGAAGGGCTGTTCGGCGCAATTTTCCGCGGAGAGGTTTCATATAACCCGGTCTTCTGGACCATGCGGATTGAGTTCATTGGCTCCCTGTTGATCTTGGCATATCGATGTCTCACTTTGAGCCGACGCAGCCAGATAGTCGGGGCGGCCATCTACATCCTTCTCACGGCGTCGATCGCGCCTGGGCAATGGGTCGCTTATCTCGCATTTCTGCTCGGAACCCACCTCAATGATGTGCCCGCCTCAAAGCGCCGCGGTGTGTTGTACTTGTTGGCGGTGATCGGCTTATACCTTGGCGGCATAGACGGGTCTAGATTGTACGCGTGGCTCGCATATATCCCGATTGACGCTCCGTCGCGAAATGGGGTGCTTGCTGTCGTTGGGGCGGCGATGCTTGTGTATGCCGTAAAAGCCGGAGTTTTTTCAAACTTGCTGCGAAGCCGGCCGGTTCAGTTTCTGGGACGGATCTCGTATTCACTCTATCTAGTTCACCTTCCGATCATATTGAGTGTGGCCTGCGGCTCGTATCTATGGTTCATCGATGGCGCGGGTCTCGGGCGGGTGGCATCGGCCGGCCTATCATTTTCTATAGCTTTGGTAACCACCATCGTCGTGGCGTTGGTCTTCACACGACTGGTTGATGAACCCTGCATCAAGCTGGCTAAACGGCTCTTCCCTTCCGGCGAAGCTACGTCAGCAGCACAAAAGTCGGCGAAGGACCTAGCGCCGAGCGCATGAACTCGAAACTGAATAAGCAACCTGCTCCGGCGGGTTTTTTTACGTCCCAAGGAGGGCGTATGAACCAGTCGCAATACGGCGATCTTGTGAGCTGCTTCTCTGTGCCAGAGCGGCGAGTCGATAGCTTATACGCCACGGGTGCTGCCGCCTTTTGCTCAGAAGCTGCTTTGCTGGGGCCCAGGCTGCTGCCCCTGCATTTGGGATCTGGATGGTGCAAGTTTCGGCCCAATCTAACCGTAGGTATCAACTCGCCGCTGTGACCAAAACATGGCTGTTCTGATCCGATTTGCCATTTACCTGCCCGGTTCTTTCATCGACCGATGACCTTTTTCATCGAAGGCGCCGGATGCAGTGCGTACTGCTCGCGTTCGTAGAATGCGACCGCGTCGGGGCGGGCATCCAGGAACACGGCGCCCATCTCCCGAGCGAGTGCGTCGGCCTCGGCGTAGGCCATCAGCGCGCGGCCGGCGCCGCTGCCGCGTACGGCTTGGTCGACGACCAGGTCGTCCACATGGAGATGGGGGCCGCGCGCCAGCGTATGCACCGGCCGGATGCCCATGACTCCGATCAACACGCCGTCCTTATAGGCGCCGACCAGTTCGTAGCCGCTGTGAGATTGCCTGCGCACGCGTCGCAGGAACTCCTGTTCGTCCAGGTTGCGCAACTGCGCGATTAACGGGAAGGCCTGCGCCCAGGCGGCGGGCTCGATTCTGCGTACGGCGATCATGAGGTTCCTGAAATGAGAGTGGCAATGCAACGTGTCAATGGATGCGGCAACGGCTCTAACCCTTGTCTGCTGCGGGGATGATATCCGCTGGTGCAGAATAGCGTTCGATGGCTGCGTGGCATGGATTGATGGCGGGTGCGGCTATCGATCCAGCAGCAGCCGATACTTTTCAAGGAGTGATGCCGCCATGCCTATCCGCGTCCCAGCGAAACCGGATAACCGGCTGACGATCCTGATCTTCTTGGCCACCGCGGCGGTCGTGGTTTTGCTTGTCCACACCGATTGGCTGATGGTGGCGCTTGGGCCCTATCTCTTGGCTTATTGGGCCGCGGTCTTGGCGTGGGTTATCTGTGTTGTCGGCACCATTCGCCGGCAGCGGCGCTGGTGGGTGTTAGGAACGGCCTTGGTGGTGCTATATCCCGCCGTCAGGATGGTGGGATTTTTTGTCGAGTGTTCGCAGAAGGCCTGCATTTTTTTGAGTTATCGGCCCTGTCTGGTTACATCTGAACGACGCACCGATCCGAGCTGGAGGGGTGGGCTTACCACTGAGCGCCGTATTTTACTGCAGTTTTAGAATTAATTTGTTACTTACAGAGTAAAGATCTTAACAATTATTAAAAACTTACTCTAATTCGGCCCCTGGGACGCGCCTATATTCCTGGCTTATTGCTGAATTTAACAAGAAAGGCGTTTCAGTCAGTTTCGAGAGCAGTTTTGCGCTTCGTGACAGGCAATCGGAACGCATCTTACCAAGCGCGCTCACCCATGTCGTTGCGATTCCTTCGATTTTTCTGTGGCTTTAGCCGCAGCGTAGTGCTTGCGAATCGAGTGCAACGGCGTATCGGATGGGCGCTGCTGTCGCTGTCGCGGCCGGCTCATGTCGGCCGCCAGTCTTTGTACCCGTAAATCCCCATGCAAATTCTGCACACGCTCTCAGGCCCGAATCTGGGCGGACTGGAGTTTCGCGTCCTGGATCAGGCGCGCTGGCTTCGCGAGCAGGGCCATGCGGTGGCGATCGCCGCGCCGCCCGCCAGTGAAACGCTCAAGTTGGCCCGTAGTTGGGGGCTGGCGACGGTGGGCATGGATTTCAGCTCACCCTATTCGTGGTCGGGTGTGCTTGCGCTGCGGCAAATCGTGAAGGACCTGCGTATCCAGGTTATCGATGCGCATGGCACGCCCGACGCGAAGGCCAGCGCGCTGTGCCGGGATTTGTGCTCGCTGGTCAGGACGTGGCATTTCGCCCGGCCGTTGCGTACGTCCTGGCGGCGCAGGCTGGAGTGGCGCTTGGGCTGCCATCGTGTCATCACGACGAGTGAGGGCGGTGCGCAGGACATCATCACGGCGGGCTTTGCCAAGCGCGATCGGATCAGTGTGGTGGGGGAGTGGGCCGACCACGGCTTCTTCAAGGACACGGACAAGCGGGCAGTGCGCCACGCCGTGCGGCAGGAGTTGGCGTTGGATCCCGCCGCTTTCGTGGTGGCGACCATTGGCATGTTGCGGCCCGACAAGCGCCAGGAAGATCTGTTGCGCGTGGTGCACGTGTTGCGTCAACGCGGTGTGCCGGCTCGCGCCTTGGTGGTGGGGATGCCGACCGGCGCGACGGCTGCTTATGGCCGGCAGTTGCATGATCTTGTCGCGGAACTGGGCATCGGCGAATACGTGACGTTCGCCGGCCATCGGGAAGACATCGCGAATATGATTCACGCCGCCGACGCGGTGTTGGTGCCGTCGGTGAACGAGGCGTGGTCCCGGGTTGTGCCGGAAGCCTATGCGGCACGGTGCCCGGTTGTTGCCAGCGCGGTGGGCGGATTACCCGAAATTGTGCATCCCGGCAGCACCGGCTGGCTTGCGCCGGCGGGCGATGTCGCCGGTTTTGCTGACCACCTGGCTTGGATCTGGGGCCATCCGGAGCAGGCTGCTCAGGTCGCCGCGCAAGCGCGCGTATTCGCCGACCGGCATTTGATGTTGTCGCAGAAAATGGCTGAAACACTGAGCGCGTACCAGACCGCGATGCAAGACGCGAAGCTTGCGCAGGCCGTCGAGGCGGTCGCCTGACCGCAGACTTCGGCGCGGCGTCTGCCAAACGCAAGGCCGGCTTCCCGATGACTCGGGAGCCGGCCTTGTCATTTGGGATCAGCGGTGGGGGCGATGCACCATCCGGCTAAAACAGCGCATGACCGCCGAGACCGTGGTGGCTTCGCGCCAGTATTTGCGGCGCAATGCGCGCAGCGGCAGCCACCAAGGCTTGACCACGACGTTGGCGGCCCACGCGGGGCGCCAGCGCGGCATGTTGCGGGGACGGTCGACGATGGTGACGGTAGGCAGGCCGCAACACGAGGCGAGGTGGCCGATGCCGGAATCGGTGCCGATGAACCAGCCGGACTCATAGACTTCGGCGGCCACGCCGTCAATGGATGGGGCCTGGACATAGCCCGCATGGGCTTGTTCCAACAGCGGCAGCCAATGGTCGCGCTCGGACGGCGCCAGCACGAACACGGGCTCGTAGCCCATGGCGCGCAGGCGCCGGGCGACGATGACGTATTTGCCCGGCGTCCAGCAGCGTTCTGCCTCGCTGGAGGTGGGGTGCAGGATCACCCGTTTGGGGTGGCGGCGCGCTGTGTAGCGGGTGGGCGCGCGCATGCCATTGTCGTCGCTCCATTCGGTCAGGCCGAAGGCGTCAAAGGAGAACCTGCGGAATTCATCGAGGATGCCGTTGGGCGAGGCGTGCTTGCGCGGCGTCGCTCGAATCTTGCCCCATTCCTTGGTGCTGAGAAAACGCGTGCAGACGCGGCTCAGGCCGTCGAACGGGCTGTCCGGATCCATCTGCACAATGGTGTCGTATTGGGCCAGGCTGGCGGTATCCGCTGGCAGCGGCTGGATGTCGAAGTCGGGGAACCATTCGCGCAGGGCGTAGCCGTGGACGCCATAGACGGAGATGTCCCGGCCGGCTTTGCGCAAGTTGTTGGCAATGGCCATTTGGTACAGCGTATCGCCAAGCCGGTTGGACAGGATAAGCGCCAGTTTTCCGGCCTGGAGGGTATGAGCACGGCTCACGTTGAATCTTCCTTTTTAGGTTGATCCGGAGGATAACCGAAAGCCTGCATGCGGCTTCGGCCCGACGGGATGTGTGGCGCTGTCAGCGGCTCGTTGGCTGGTCGGGAGTACCATTTGCGACATGCCTCCACCATCATCGCAACGAGCCTTGCTCTGGGTTGTCGCGGCCTGCTTTTTCATGCAGACGCTGGACACCACCATCGTCAATACCGCCTTGCCCGCCATGGCGCGCAGCCTGGGCGAGGACGTGCTCGCGCTCAAGCCCGTTGTGGTGGCCTATACGTTGACGATGGCCATGTTGACGCCCGCGTCGGGTTGGCTGGCCGATCGGTACGGCACGCGCCGCGTCTATCTGGCCGCGATCCTGGTGTTTGCCGTGGGGTCCATCTTCTGCGGTTTGGCGCAGACCCTGACCCAATTGACCATCGCTCGCGTGGTCCAGGGCGTGGGCGGATCGATGCTGCTGCCGATCGGGCGCCTGGCAGTGCTGCGGCGGGTGCCGGGCGATCAGTACATTTCTGCGTTGGCGTTTGTGTCGATCGCGGGGCAGGTCGGACCGATTTTCGGGCCGACGTTGGGGGGGCTGCTGGTGCAGGTGGCCAGTTGGCATTGGATCTTCATGATCAATGTGCCGATCGGCCTGGCAGGTCTGTTTGCCGTACGCCGTTATTTGCCCGAGGATGCCTTGGCTGACGTCGCGCCGTTCGATGTGCTCGGTTGTGGGCTGCTGTCGTTGTGCATGGTGGCCTTTTCGTTGGCGTTGGACCTGCCCGCCGGTGACGGGCGCGCGGCTTGGTCGGCGGGACTGTTCGCCTTGAGCGCGTTGACGGTGCTGCTCTATGTGGTGCATGCCAAGCGGCGCGACAATCCGCTGTTTCAATTGCGCCTGTTTCGCGAACCCAATTTCAGCGTCGGGCTGGTCGGCAACCTGGTCTGCCGGATCGGCAGCAGCGCGGTGCCTTTCCTGCTGCCTTTGCTGTTGCAACTTCAGCTGGGATATACGCCGTTGCAGTCGGGCCTGATGATGCTGCCGGCGGCGATTGCGGGGACGGTGTCCAAGCCCTGGATCGCACCGTTGGTGCGGCGATTCGGCTATGACACGTTCCTGCTGGCCAATACGGTGCTGGTGGGAGCGGCCATCATGTCCTTCGCCGCCATCTCGCACGGCTGGCCCATGGCGTTGCAGGTCGTTCAATTGGCGGTGTTCGGTGCGGCCAACTCGATGCAGTTCGCGGCCATGAACAGCGTGACCCTCAAGGGCCTGAGCAAGCGTGACGCCGGCAGCGGCAACAGCCTGTTTTCGATGGTGCAGATGCTGGCCATCGGCCTGGGCGTGACGATCGGCGGCGGCCTGGTTGGCGTTTTTTCGGGTCCGGGCAATGCGGCGTTGGGCTGGGCGTTCACGCTGACCTTCTTGTGCGTCGGCGCGATTACGTTGTTGTCCGCGCTGGTGTTCAGGCGCCTGGATGCCGATAGCCTGAACGGCTCGGCGGGGGGCCGGGCGGCCGCCGGTTAGCTCCTGCTTCCTGGCATGCGGGTCTGGCGGATTCATCGCGACGAGGCCCAGGCCCTTTGGGTCAGCCAACGACGCATTGGCGCCGAGTAATAGCGGGCGACCAGTCCGCCCAGCATGGTCGCCAGCAGAATGGCCAGGACGCAAGCCGCGGTCAGGGCGCCAGCACGCCACCAGGTCGACACCACACCCCCAGAATTGCGGCACGAGGCGGCCGCCAGCAGCAGTACCGGGAACATGTGCGTCAGGTAGATCTCGTAGCTGTTGTGGCCGGTCCAACGGAGCGCGGCGAGCAGGGGATTGGGGCGCGTCGGTCGGGGTGGTCGGCGGCTCCAGCCGAGCAACAGGCAAGCTACGCCGATTTCCAGCAGCGTGACATTCAGGCCCGACGAGGTCAGCCCCAGCGTGGTCGTGGCCTTTCTCAGGAAAAACACCAGCGTAAACAGCGCCGTACCCGCCAGCAGGATGGCGCGACCTTGCCAGGCGGAGTTGGCGGGCCGTGCTGCGAACAACGCAGCCAGGCAGCCGATGGCGACGCCATCCATGCCGGACAGGTACGAGTGGTCCGCCCAGATCTCATTGCGGGTGAAGGCGACGCGGGCGAATGGCCCCAGTGCCACGAATAGCAACAGTGCCAGCACCAGAGTACGCGCGCGCGCCGCCAGGGACAGCAGGCAGATCAGAGGGAAGGCCAGGTAGAACGCTTCTTCGATCGAGAGCGACCACAGCACGCTCCAGGCTGCAGGTAGATAGCCGTTTTGCGCTTCCAGCCAATTCATATGCAGCGTTAGCGCGGCGACAACGGCGCGGGGCAGGGTGGTGCCGTCGATGACAAAGCCGGGCGTCTGTGCCCAATGCAGCCCCGCCAGCACCACCAGCAGCAACACCAGGCAAGGGTAGATGCGGGCGAAGCGGCGCCACAGGAACGTGCCCCAGGGCACGGCCGCCAGGCTGCCCCAGCGTTCAATGGCGGAACGCGTGATGAGAAAGCCCGAGATGACAAAGAAGATGATGACGCCGTAGTAGCCGCTGCGAAAGACGATGTTGAACAGGGCTGGGGGCAGCACTTTGCCCAACAGGCTTTGCTCCTGCGGGATATGGATCTGCACGTGCAGCAGGACGACGCACAGGATGGCAACGCCGCGCAGGGCATCAATGGCGGGGTTGCGGGAGTCGCCCGGCGCGGGGCGTTCGGCCCTGGGGCTGGGGGCGTGGGCAAGCATCTGACGGTTTGTCCTGGTAGGGGAACCGCAATGCTAGTCAGGGCCCTGTGAGGGGATTGCGCGACTCTGTATAGATTTTGTAATGCCGCGAGCCGACTGAGACTTGAAATGTCAGGGCCGTAAAACGGAAGAGCGCCTCAGCTCGAGACGAGTCTGAGGCGCTCCTGCCCGGCTTCGCACGCGATGGGTGTCAGACAGCCCGGCAAGTTCAATCTACTGCTGCCCTTTGGCCTGGGCAATAGGGAAAACCCCAGGAAAATTAGGGGGTTACAACATTTTCCCGGCGGCTATTCAACGGTGGTCGGGCAGCGCTGCGCTACTACCTGAGGGCCGTCAAGATCGACGCGCCGCATTTGTCCGCCTCGGCATCCGCGAATTGTGAGGTCCCGGCGCCAAGCCGACACTGGGACCCTCATTCACAGCGAGCGGAGAGCGGAAATGTTGGCATATCGTAGGCGTCAAACAGGCCAAGGCATGACTGAATATATTGTGGTCGTAGCCTTGGTGGCGGTAGCGGCGATCGCCGTTTACCAGTACTTCGGCCAAGTCGTGCGGTCGCAGACCGCGGCCATGGCACGCGAGCTTGCGGGCGAAGACGGCAGCACGCAATCGCGCGCCGCGCAGCAAGCTGCGCAAAAGGCAGCCGCGCAGACCAAGGCGCGTTCGCTCAAGTCCTTCACCGGCAATGCCGCGGCCGACAAGTGAACGCCCGGCTCGAGAGTGTCGCACCATTCGCCTCGCAGCACGGCCAGGCGCTGGTACTGGGCATGCTGCTGGCGGCCACGGTATCGGTGTCGCTGGTCATGCTGTACAACCTGGGGCGCACGGTTGAGTCTCGCTCGAGCCTGACTCACGCGGCGGACGCAGCCGCCTACAGCGGTGCGCTGGAGCAGGCGCGTCAGCTGAATTTCCTGGCCTACGTGAACCGTACCCAGATCGCGCATCAGGTCGCCATGGCGCATCTGGTCACGCTGGGGGCGTCGGCGCAGTACGTGCGCACCCTTGCGGGCCAGCGCAACCGCAACAACCCGCCGGCAGGGCTGATCGCCATGCTGTTCGGTCCCGATGCGGGGCTGGCTTATCTGGCGGCGCAAGGCAAGCCGGGGGCGGAGGCTGATCTGGCGCGCGCTTATGCGGAGCACGATCGCATCGTGCACCGGGTGCTTGATAAGGGCGCCGCGTCTGCCGTAGCGGGCCTGCCGGCATCGCGCGACCGGCTCATGCGGGCGGTGCTGCAAGACAACTATTCGGCGGCTGCCGGCGGCATGGGCTTGGCCTGGTCTGCGGGGGCCAGTGCGGCGCCCACTCTTCGTCTACTGAGCGATGGCTGGCCCGCATTCGTTCAACGCCAGGCCGCTACGCGCCAAGCCGGTTTGCGCCCGGCGGTGGAGCAAGCCGCGGGGCGCTTCGGCTTTCTGAAACGCCGCGACCAGACGCGTCGCAATCCGTGGCCCGTCAGCATGTATTGCCCGATATTGCGCCATGAACTGCGGCGTCGCGGCTCGACCTGGCTCGGTCCGGACGGACGCTGGGGCGCATTGGATACCCAGTCGTTCCATGCCTTGCGATCGAACCGCTGGCTGGGCTGCTACTACAGGGAATACGCAATGGGCTGGGGCACCGCGCAAGGCCAGAAATCCAAGGCGCCTCCCGATCTGGAGTACGTGGAAGCGCCGCCCGAGGACTTCTCCTCGCAGGACTTCTGGCGCTGGGTAGAGCTGTCCACGAATTGGAACATCTTCGACGGCGCGACCAATCCCATGGCCAATTCCTACGCCATGGCGCAGGTGCAGCGCTGGCCGGGTTTGGGGCTGCCGGGCTATCGCGAGGTGGCATCGCGGCGCGGTGACGAGCCCTTGCGTTTTGCCGTGGTGGTCAGCTTGGCTGGCAGTGCGCTGCCGACCACCGATGCCGCCAGCGCGGTGACGGCGCCTGCCGGCAGGTTCCGATATGCCGCATTGAGCGGCAGCGGGGCGTTGACGGTCACCAGCGCCGCGGAAACCTATTTCGCACGGCCGGAGGCGCGAGCCGACGGGCGTGGCGAGCTGGCGACGTTGTTTCGCCCGTATTGGCAGGCGCGGCTTTCGGCCGTCACGTCCGCCGAGGCCCTGTTGGCCAAGGGGCCGCGATGAATCCCATCCTCAGGCAGCGCGGCCAGGCCTTGGTCGAGGCGCTACTTATGCTGCCGTTGCTGATGCTGGCTTTCCTGGCCGTGGCATGGGTCGGCAAACTGCAATTCGCTGCGCAAGAGATGGCGCAGGCCAGCCGCAAGGCTGCGATGTCGGCTGCAGCCGGCGCGCCGGTGGCGAGCCGGCTGGCGCGCGCTGCGCTGGTGGGCTATGACCGGGCGTTGCCCGGCGCCATCGCATCGGGCAATGCGAGGTTGCAGGCTGAATGGTTCGGGGCGGATCAGCGGCTGGTGTCGGTCACAGCCCAGGCCAGGTTGTCCAGCGCGAGGCCCTGGGAGGCCGCGCAAATCCAGCGTCGCACCAGCGTAGCGGTGGGCGCGGGGCATGCCTACGGCGACGACGACACGCGGCGTCGCATCGGATCTGCCCCGACAGCCTGGGGGCGGGCGGCGGATCATTCGCTGTCGCTCGCACGCAGCGTGGGCGGGTTGGCCGCACGCGTGGACGCGCCCTGGCGCCGGCCGGCGATCTCCCTGGATTGGTTGTCACCGTGGGCGGACGTGGTACCAGCCGACCGACTGGGCAAACGCAGGAGCGCAAACCGATGAATCGACTTTCCCTGATCCTGGGGGCGGCTCGACCTGGCGTGCGCGACAGGGGTAGCGTAAGCGCCATCATGGTCGGCCCGCTGCGTACGCTGATTGCCGCGGCATTGGTCGTCTTGCCCGCCACATCCTGGGCGGTGGTTGAGCCCGTGGTGCCTGCCGATGCAGCCCGCCCGCGTCCTGGTGCGACGTCCTTGGCCGAACTGCGCTTTCCGCCGGGGTCGCGTGTCGAGTCCTTGGCCGACCGCATGTGGCTACGCGGCGCACCCATTCAGATATTGGTGTTCGATGCGCCGGTCAACGCGCCTGATTTGATCCGCATCCTGTCACGCCAGCAACCGGCGCTGGGTGATCTTCAGGTATTTCCCGGACAGGCCATCTTGTCCGGACGCGTCGGCGACGCGTGGTGGGTGGCGCAGATGGAAAGCCCCGAGACCGGGCGTAGCGTCGGCAGTATTTCTTCCGTCCACGCGCTGGCAGCGCCATCAGGCGACATGCCGGCCTGGCTACCGGCCAATGCCCGTCTCAGGCTGGATTTCGCCGTACTGGAAGGGGAGATAAAAGTGTCCGAAAACATCTGGCAGCATCCCTTGCCGCCGGCGCGCTTGGCGTTGCTGCTGCAACAGGGGCTGCTGCGCGACGGTTGGCGGCGAGCCGACAATGAAGGGGCTGGCGCTGGCCGGCAATCGTGGCGGCGCCGTGGGGCGCGGCTGCAATGGACGCTGGTGCCGCTGGATATGGGCAGTGGTTTGTGGGTCAGAAGGTGGACGCCATGATGGGCCTGTTCACGCAAGGCTTGCGCCGCCTACGCAAGGCGGCCGTGTACCTGCTGGCGATGGCCGCAGGCTTGATGTCCGCCTGGGCGGTGCGCGAACATGTGCAGCAACGGGTTCAGGCGTTGGAGGCCGAGGCCCGCACGCCACTGGTCAGTCGGCTGGTGGCGGCCTATGACCTGCCGGCAGGCACGGTTTTGGACGAGTCGCACCTGGCCGTGCGCGAGATTCCTGCGCAATGGGCGCCTGCCGCCAGTGTCGATCCGCTGGGTATAGACGGCGTGCTGGGCGCGCACCTGACTGCCGACCTGGCTCGGGGCGAGCCGGTGCTCAAGGCCTACCTGGCCTTTATTGCACCGGCGCCGGCGCTGGCATCGCGGCTCAAGCCGGGGCAGCGCGCCTTCATGGTCGCGGCAGCCGACCTGGGGGGACTGGCCGACATGCTGCGGGCGGGGGACGCCATCGATATCTATGTGTCCTTTTCGCACCGCGACCGCGAGGTGACCGTTCCGCTGCTGCAAGGCATGCGGGTGCTGACAGCGGCCGATGCGTCGGGCGGGGATGGGTCCGCCAGTATCACGCTGGCGGCCAGTCCGGACGAGGCCATGCGCTATATCGCGGCCAGGCAGGCTGGCACGCTGACGGCGATGTTGCGCAACCGGGACGATTCGGCGGCTGTCAGCGCGGCGCCGCAAAGCGATCTGGCGTCGCTGATCGGCCTGAAGCACGAACCGCGGCGCAAGCCGGGCGTGGTCATCCTGTATGGCGACCGCCTGGGCACCCAGGATGGCGCGGCGGGCACGGCCCTGGCTGGTTTCGAATCGGAGCACCCATGAACATCCAATGTGTGGCGGTGTTGACCGCGCTGTGCCTGGGGCTGATGTGCTCGTCGGCCAGATCCGCCGATGAGGCGCTGGAAATGCAGGTTGGAGAAACGCGCGTGTTGCCGCAACCTGGGGTGACCCGAGTCGCGATCGGCAATGGCCAAGTGCTCAGCGCAGTAGCGACCGAAGGCCGCGAGGTCGTCGTCTTCGCACGCGCCGAAGGCGTGTCGTCGGTGCACGTATGGGCGGGCGGCCGCGTCAAGGCCTATGAAATGCGGGTGGTACCCGCCGGCGCGCCGCGCCTGCGGGCCGAGGTCGAGTCCTTGCTGGCGCGTATTCCTGGAACGCGCAGCACCCTGGTCGGGGGGCGCATCGTCATCGAAGGCGACGACTTATCCGACGACGACCGGGCCCGCATCGCCGCCTTGGCGGATCGCTATCCGGCCGTGGTGGACTTCACTGGGCAGGTGGGGTGGGACAGCATGGTGCTGCTTGACGTGCAGGTGGTCGAAATTCCCAGTTCAAGATTGCGCGAGTTCGGTGTGCGGTGGGACGGTATGACGCAAGGCGGCCTGAATGCTGGCCTGGCGTGGGATGGAGGCTCCCGCAGCAAGATGAGTCGACCCGGAGAACAAGTCATCGAAACGCCTGCGTCCGTGTCGTCGGCGGCAGGCTACTTTGGCGTGAACGCGCTGTTGTCGGCACGGATTGCCGCGCTGGCCCAAAGCGGCGAAGCCGTGATGCTGGCGCAGCCGCAACTGTTGGCCCGCAGCGGCGCCAGCGCGACCTTCCTGGCGGGCGGAGAAGTGCCCTATACGTCAACCGATTCGCGCGGCAATCCCACTACTTTGTTCAAGCCTTATGGCGTTTCCCTGCGGATCACGCCCCGCATCGATCGCAATGGCGTCATCCGGTCCTTGATCGAGGTCGAGGCCAGCTCGGTGGATATGGCATTGACCGCGCCCGGCGGCCCGGCGTTGCGGACGCGGCGCGCATCGACCGAGTTCAACGTGCGGTCTGGCGACACCCTGGTCATCGGCGGCTTCCTGTCGCGCGAGCGGTCCGACGAGACCAGCGGCCTGCCTTTGCTGAAGGACATTCCCATTCTGGGCGCCTTGTTTTCTTCGCGCCGCTACCAACTTCGCGAAACCGAGCTGGCCATTTTTGTGACGCCCAAGATCGTGTCGCGTCACGAGCCCGCCATGGCGGACCGGGTACGGCGAGGCCGCGACCTGGTGGACGCCGCCTTTCCGGAACCACCCCGGCTGGGCACGGCCGTGCCTGCGGCGGGGTGGGATCCCTACGCGGGGAAGGGGTCGCAGTGGACAAGCGGTCCCGCGCCCGGTTCGGTCAACCAGGAGTAGCGCCATGCTGGACATTGAAATGACGTTTGAAGATGCAGCCACCCGCAAGATCGTGGTGGCGGCGCCCATCCTGATCGGCCGCAGCGCGCAGTGCGGCCTGCGCATCGCCAATTGGCGGGTGGGGCGCCAGCACGCGCGGCTGTTGCGCGAGGCATCGATGATCGTGCTCGAGGACCTGGGCACGTTGGGCGGCACGCTCGTCAACGGCCAGCGGGTGGTGCGGCACGCGCCGGTGCTGCCCGACGACGAGATCCTGATCGGGCCGTGTCGGCTGCGGGTAGCGCTGGCGCAGCCGGACGAGCAACGCAATGAACCGGCACATCCGGCCATGGCGCCGCGGCAGACGGCGCCGCAGGCGTGGGGCCAGGATGCGCCGCCGGCATTGGCCGTGCCCCCGTTGCCGTCCTTGCAGCAGCGTCGGCGTCTGCACGCGGCACTGCTGGGGGCGCTGGACCTGCGCCGACGCGATGTCGCCGGTATGAGCGACGCCATGTTGCGCGCCGAGGCCGAACGGTTGTTGACGCAGATCGTGGCCGATGACGACGATCTGCCTCCCGGTGCGGACCGGGCGGCGCTGTGCCGGGATGTGCTGGACGAAGCGGTGGGGCTGGGGCCGCTGGAACCCTTGCTGGCGGCGCCCGCTATCACCGAGATCATGGTGAACCGGTACGACGAGATCTACGTTGAGCGCGAAGGCCGGCTCTGGCGTCACGCGGGCGCGTTCACCAGCGAACAGTCCGTGCGCTGGGTCATTGAGCGCATCGTGACGCCGTTGGGACGCCGCATCGATGAAAGTTCGCCAATGGTGGATGCCCGCCTGCCAGATGGTTCGCGGGTGCACGCCATCATTCCGCCCGTGGCGCTGAAAGGCGCCAGCCTGACCATCCGCAAATTTCCCCAGCGCCGACCCGGGATGCCTGACCTGTTGGCGGCGGGTTCGCTGAACGACGCCATGGCGCAGTTCCTGGCGTTGTGCGTGCGCATGCGCAAGAACCTGGTGGTGTCCGGTGGTACCGGCTCGGGCAAGACCACGCTCTTGAACATCCTGTCCAACGAAATCCCGGACGGCGAACGCGTCGTCACGATTGAAGACGCTGCCGAGTTGCGCCTGAACCACGAGCATCTGGTGGCACTGGAGGCGCGCCCGGCCAACCAGGAGGGCCGGGGCCGCATTGATATCCGTGAACTGGTGCGCAATGCCCTGCGCATGCGGCCGGACCGGATCGTGGTGGGTGAATGCCGCGGGGCCGAAGCCTTTGATATGTTGACCGCCATGAATACCGGCCACGAGGGTTCGTTGACCACGCTGCATGCCAACTCGACCCGCGATGCCCTGGCGCGGCTGGAGTCAATGATTCTGATGGCGGGGTTGGATTTGCCGTTGGCGGTCGTGCGAGAGCACATCTCCGCCAGCATCGACATCATTGTGCAGCAGGCACGCCTGGCCGACGGGCGTCGCGTGGTGACGTCGGTGGCGGAAGTCACGGGCATGGAGAGCGGCCGCATCCAGTTGCAGGACCTGTTTCGGTATGAGCGGGCCGGTGGCTTCACGGGCTGCGGGGCCGTGCCCAGTTTTGCGCAGGAATGGCGGGAGGCGGGGGCGGCGGTGGACGCCGCCTGGTTCTCCGGCTCCCGTGATGCGGGCAGCGCGGCGCCCGGCTTTGCGGCGACCTTGACATGATCTGGCTGGCTGCGGGCGGCGCGATGGTGTGCGTGATGGTGCTGGCGTGGCAGGCGCAGAGCTGGTTCGCGCCTGCGCTGCGGCGTTATCGCGAGCTGTACACGCAGGAGGCGGGCGTCAGGCTGGGCGAGCTGTTTCTGTTCATTGATCCCGCGCAACTGTGGGTCGGCGCAGTTGCGGGGGGCGCATTGGCCGCAACGCTGGTGTTTGCCGCCACCTCCAGCGGCATCCTCGCCGCTGCGGCTGGGTTGGCTGCCTTGCGGGCGCCGCGCATGCTGGTGGATGGCTTGCGGCGCCGGCGCGCCCGGCGCTTCGAACAGCAATTGCCCATGGCGCTGTTGATGTTGGCGTCGGCGCTGCGGGCCGGCGTGGCGCTGACGACGGGCCTGCGCCATATGGTGGACCAGGGCGGTGCGCCGTTAGCCCAGGAATTCGGATTGATGCTGCGCGAGCAGCGTCTGGGCGTGCCCTGGGACCAGGCGCTGGAAAACCTGAATATCCGCATGGCGGCCGATTCGACCGCACTGGTGGTAGCGGCGATGCGCATTGCCGCGCAGACAGGCGGCAACCTGGCCGAAGCACTTGAAAGCATCGCCCAGACCGTGCGCGCCAGGCTGCAACTACAGGCCAAGCTGCGGGCCTTGACGTCGCAGGGGCGCATGCAGGCTTGGATCGTGGGCGCGTTGCCTTTGCTGTTGCTGGCCGTGCTGGATCGGCTGGAACCCGAGATCATGGGGCTGCTGTGGCGCACGCCCCTGGGGTGGGCGGTGCTGGCGATCGTGGCGGTGCTGGAAACGGCGGGCGTCTTGCTGATCCGGCGGATCGTCCGCATCGATTTTTAACGGGAAGGCGACAGATGTGGCTGCATTTTGGGGTGGCGATGGCGGCGCTGGGCGCGGCCTGGGGGGCATGGATCGTCTTGCGGCCCTTGTTGCTGGATGAGCCCGCCGTGGCTGACGCAATGCCGTGGTGGTGGCGGATGGCGTGGCCCTGGGTTTCGGCGGTCGCGCCGTTGGTCGCCCCGCTGTGTTCCTGGCGCTGGCGGCGACGTCTGGCCCGCGCGATAGCGCAAGCGGCCTTGCCGGCGGACATTCGCTATGAGCACATGGCTGCCCTGAGCGCGACCGCCGCGTTGGGCGGGGCCGCGGTGGCTGCCGCATTGGCGCTGGCGGTACAGAATGGCGGCATGCTGGCATGGGCACCCTGGGCGGGGTGTGGCGCGGGCGCCGCCGGCGCGTTGCCGGGGGTGTGGCTGCGGGGGCAGGGCGCCAAACGGCGCCGCAGCATCGAACGCGACCTGCCGTTCGTGTTCGACATGATGACGCTATGCGTCGAGGCGGGGCTGAGCGTGCACGGCGCCTTGCAGTTGGCTGCGGCCAGCGGCCCCAAGGGGCCGCTGCGTGATGCGGTGGCCGGCGCGCTGGCGGACATGCGTGCGGGCGTTTCCCGGTCTGCCGCCATCAAGGCGTTGGCCGACCGTTGTGATAGCCCGCTGGCACGCAATTGGGCTGCGGCGCTGGCGCAGGCGGAAGCCCTGGGTATCAGCCTGGGGCCGGTGCTGCGCGCCCAGGCGGTGCAATGCCGCAGCGACCGCCACGTGCGCGCCGAGCAACTGGCGATGCAGGCGCCGGTCAAGATGTTGCTGCCGCTGATCGCCTGCATTTTTCCGTGCACGTTCATTGTGCTGGGGTTCCCCATCGCGATTCAACTGCTTCAGGGGGTGCAATGAACGGTCCCCTTTGTTTGCCGCAGGACCGGCTCAGGCTGCTGCGCGTCAAGGGCTGGTGGGGCAGGATGCGAGGCCTCTTGGGGCGTCGCCCGCCGGGGGCGCGGTCGGGTATTTTGCTCACGCCCTGCTGGGCGGTGCATACCTTCGGCATGCGCTACGCCATCGACGTCGCGTTCGTGTCGCGCGACTTGAGGGTGGTGGGGGTGCGCAGGGCGCTGGCGCCCTGCCGGGTGGCGTTATGCCTGAGCGCCGTGGCCGTTGTCGAGGTTCGGGCTGGCGTCATTGATGCCGAATACGGCGGTGTACGACGGATAGAAGCTGCAATAGAACACGCCTGCCGCCGCGATCGTGAACGGAATTTGCAGCGTGCTGGCAAATTGCGGCGACAGCCCGATGTAGACCAGCAAGCCGGAGCACAGGTCCAGGAACAGCGCGATCAGGACCCAAGTCGCGGCATAGACCAGAAAGGCCCATTTGTTGCGCCAGCAGGCGATGCCAGAGAAGAAAAGGGCCTGCATCAGGCGCAGTCCGTGCCACGCCACCAGCACGGGTGCATACCAGAACAGCGCCGCGATCACGACGTAAATGACGGTGAAGATGATAAGCGGCGTGCGGATCGCCAGCAGAATCGGCTCCATGGTGTTTTCAATGGAGGCGATGCGCATGCCTTCGGCAAAAGCGGCCGAGAACGGCAGGAATGTGGCTAGCCCTGCGAGCAGGCTGACGGCCGCGTACAACAAGCCCATCAGGAAAAGCTTCCTGAATACACCCGGCTGTTTCAGGGGCTTGCCCCACATCGAAGGCAGCATCACGCGGTCTGCTTCGACGTGCTTGCAGGCCGCCAGGCTCATCAGCGTGACGGACGGCATAAGCGCGATGAACAGAATCGGGCCGACGATTTGTGCCGCGAAGGCGAAAATGACCAGGAGACTGTTGACCAACGCCCAGGTGTACATGGCCAACGGTTGCTTACGGAACAGACGGAAGCCGTCTCGAATCCATTGCCAGCCGGAAGACGCGGGAAGGAATGCTGCTTGCATGGCTCTCTTGGGGAGTGATCTCTCAATAAGGGACGTGCTACCCCCATTATGGGGGGCGTGACGGTTACGGCAATACCGGCAGGCCAGGGCGGTGGCGCGCCAGCAACACTCTTTCAAAGTGCCGGGGGTCGTGCGGTTTCAGCGTCTGGGCGGGACGCGGCAGGAAAAAGTCATACAGACGAGACAGCCAGAAGCGCAGGGCGGCGGCGCGCAGCATCAGCGGCCAGGCCTGGCGTTCTGCGTCCGTGAACGGCCGCACGCTGGCGTAGGCAGCCAACCAGGCCTGAACCAGTTCGGGGACGAATTCACCCGTATCGCGTTCGATGCACCAGTCGTTGACGCTGACGGCGACGTCGAACAGCCAAGTGTCACATCCGGCAAAGTAGAAGTCGATGATGCCGCCCATGAGCGGGTCTTCGAAGGTGCCCGCAAACAGCACGTTGTCTCGGAACAGGTCGCAGTGGGCCGGGCCGGCGGGCAGCAGGCGCCAGGCCGGGCTGTCGGCGGCGGCCTGCTGGTCAGCGAGTTCCGACTTCAGCAATTGCGCCTGGCCGGCATCCAGGAAGGGCAGGACCTTGGGCGCGGTGTCGACCCACCAGGACAGGCCGCGCAGGTTGGGTTGCTGGATCGGGAAATCTTGCGCGGCCAGGTGGGCGCGGGCCAGCGTGGCGCCGATCAGGCCGCAATGGGCGGCGCCGGGCGCCGGTTCGTAGCCACCAGGCAGGCGCGAGACGATGGCGCAGGGCTTGCCGTGCAGCGTGGTCAGGCGGGTGCCGTCCCGCAGCGTTTGCGGGTGTGGAACCGGGATGCCGCGGCTGGCCAGGTGGTACATCAACTCGATGTAGAACGGCAGTTGGGCCTGCGTCAGCACCTCGAACAGCGTCAGCACATACTCGCCGCGGCTGGTGTACAGGAAGTAATTGGTGTTTTCGATGCCCGCCGTAATCCCCCGCAGCGAGACGAACTCGCCCAGGTCGAAATGCGCCAACAGGGCGCGCGCGTCGTCGTCGGATACGGGGGTGAATACGGCCATTGATGTACGGGAAAGAGGGGAGTTAACGGGCGGGCGGACATGGCTGTACGCGGCGGCGGCGCAATTTTAGACCACATGGCGGGCAGGGGTTCACCGGTTTGGCAATCCGTCCGCCGGACATAAATCCGCCAAGCACCGTAAAATACCGCATCCCCTTGTTTTACTGAGCGATTCTTGGACTCCCCCGACTGGCGGCTGTGTGTCGCCCCAATGATTGACGTGACCGACCGGCACTGCCGTTATTTTCACCGGCTGCTGGCGCCGCGCGCCCGTCTGTACACAGAAATGATCACCACTGGTGCACTGCTGTTTGGCAATGTGGCGCGCCACCTGGACTTCGACGAAGCCGAGCACCCGGTTGCCTTGCAACTGGGCGGCAGCGAGCCGGATGCACTGGCGCAGTCCGCCAAGTTGGGTAAGCAGTGGGGCTACGACGAAATCAACCTGAACTGCGGGTGTCCGTCAGAACGTGTGCAAAAGGGCGCTTTTGGCGCCTGCTTGATGGCTGAGCCGACTCTGGTCGCTGACTGCATCAAGGCGATGCAGGACGCCGTGGATATCCCTGTCACCGTCAAGCATCGGCTGGGGCTGGACTACGACGAGTCCTATTCTTTCGTGCGCGATTTCGTAGGCAAGATCTACGACACCGGTTGTCGGGTATTTGTCGCCCATGCACGCAATGCGGTGCTCAAGGGTTTGTCGCCCAAGGACAACCGCGAGATTCCGCCGCTGCGCTATGACGTGGTGCGTCAGCTCAAACAGGACTTTCCGGATTGCGTTTTTGTGCTGAACGGCGGGTTGGCCGATGCCGACCAGTCCGTGGAAGCCGCCGCCGATTTCGATGGTGTCATGCTGGGCCGGGCCGCATGGCACACACCGCGGGTGCTGTCTGAAGTGTCGTTGCGGCTGTGGCCGTCGGTCAGGCTGCCCAGTGATGCGCAGGTCGTCGACGCCATGATGGAATACGCCACGCGCCAAGTGGCGCAGGGCGTGCCGCTACGCGTCATGACGCGGCCGATGCTGGGTCTGGTGAACGGTCAATCCGGGGCGCGCCGCTGGCGCCGCATGCTGTCGGATCCGGCGCTGTTGGCCGCGAACAATCCGGCGCTGATCTATGACGCCTGGCGTAGCCAGCGGCATGCGCCGGATACGCGCGGCGCCGCGTTTGCCACGGCGCCGGCAGGTGTTTAAGACTGACGTCCTGGCCTGAGTGGCTAACCCGCGGATCTTGTCCGCGGGCTGGACTCAGGACTTCGCGGGTTCCGCGCTTTCGGCGGGCCAGTCGCGAATGTAGGCCTTGAGCATGTTGTTTTCGAACTGCTGGGCCGCGACGATGGCCTGGGCCATGTCGTAGAACGAAATCACGCCCATCAAGGTCGGGCCGTCCATGACCGGGATGTAGCGCGCATGCTTTTCGAGCATCAGGCGCTGCACTTCGTCGGCGCTGGTGTTGGGCGACACGCTGACCGGCGCGTCGTCCATGATGGAACGAATGGTGGTTTCGCCCGCGCCAGCATGCGCGTGCATGTGGCGGATGATTTCGCGGAAAGTCAGCATGCCGGTCAGGGTGCCGAATTCCATGATGACGAGCGAGCCGATATCCTGCTCGCTCATGGTTTGCACGGCCTGGGACACGGGCATGTCCGGCGATGCCGTGTAAAGCGTGTCTCCTTTGACGCGCAGAATCTCGCTGACCTTCAACATCGGTTTCTCCTGGGCGGGTTGCGCCCTAATGCTATTTGCTATTTCTTGTTCGCTTCCAGCTGCAAGACCGGGGCGATGCCATTTCCGGTATTTTGCGCCTCTCCGCCAAGTTCTTCCAGCGTAGGCGCATTTTGCTGGGAAATCACGGCCGAGGCGACTCGCAGGATTTGGGCATCGTCGCGTACGCGGGGCTGGCCGCGGTCCAGCAGGAATCGGTCCACCACGGGCGCCAGAGAGGTCTCGCGGGCATCGCAGGTCAATACCCACAGGTCGTCCGGACTGCGGGTGACCAGGCCCATTTCACTGAGGATTTCCAGCACGTCGTTCAGCTCGTCCTGATGCAGTTTCAGGCCGGAAGCCAGCAGGCTGGCTGGCAGGCCGGGCGGGCTTTCGGCCTGCGCGCGGCGCAGGACCCGCAGCACATCCAGCGCATCCACGAAGGGGGCGCCGGGGTAACGGTTGAACTCCCAACGCCCCAGCCGGATGATCGGGGCGCTGGCGGCCAGGGTGGCGCCTAGCAGCACGGCCAACCAAGACAGGTAGATCCACAGCAGGAAGATCGGCAGGGTGGCGAACGCCCCGTAGATGACGGTATAGGTGGGAAAGCGGGTAAGGTAGTAGGCGAACGCCGACTTCATGACTTCCAGCGCCACGGCGGTGACGCAGCCGCCGACCAGCGCGTCGCGCCACATCACGTCGCGGTTGGGAACCACCACGAACAGGGCCGCAAAGCCCAGGCCGGTCAGCACCAGCGGAATGAACGACACGGCGACGCTGACGATTTCGGGCACGTCGCGCACCAGCCCCAGCGATTCGCGAGCCACGAACGAGGTCGCCCACAGGCTGGCGCCCGCCACTACCGGCCCCAGGGTGATGACGGCCCAGTAGACCAGGGCCCGCTGTGGCAGCGGCCGCTGGCGCGTCACGTGCCAGATATCGTTGAAGGCCTTGTCGATGGTCATGATCAGCAGCAAGGACGTGACCAGCAGGAAGCCGCCGCCGATGGCGGTCAGGCGCGAGGCCTGGCGGGCGAACTGGTTCAGGTATTCCATGATGTTGTCCGAGACGGACGGCGGCATCAGGCTGTTGGTCAGGAAGTCTTCGAGCGCGACCCGGAATTCCTGGAATACGGGAAAGGCGGTGAACAGCGACAGCACCACGGCCAGCATTGGCACGATGGCCAGGACCGTGGTGAAAGTAAGGCTGGAAGCCACCTGCAGCAGCTTTTCTTCGTCGGCGCGCTGCGCGGTGAACAGGAAGGCGCGTCCGACCCGTCCGGCCCATGAAGAGCGTGGGGGCTGGGGCTCGGTGGCCGCCGGCGCGGCGGCGGCAGGCTCGGCGGGGCGGTTCATCAGGCGATAATAGCAGCATGAACCCTGAACTCAACCCCCGCTTGCGGCTGGCAGCATCGGTGTCGCTGTTCGCCCTGATTGTGTTGTGCGTGACCTGGGAAACCTTCGTGGCGCCGCTGCGTCCCGGCGGTTCCTGGATGTTGCTCAAGGCGGTGCCGCTGGTGTTGCCGCTGCGCGGCATCCTGCGGGGCAACCTCTACACCTACCAGTGGGCGTCGATGCTGTCACTGCTGTATCTGATGGAAGGCGCGGTGCGCGCCATGTCGGATCCGGCGCCTTTGTCGGTCCTGATGGCCTGGGGCGAGATCCTGTTGTCCACGGTGTTCTTCCTGAGCGCCATTTTCTACGTACGGCCGGCCAAGCGGGCCGCCAGGAGCCAACGCGCATGAGCGCCCATTCCCTGTCCGAATTGCACGCCGTCAACTCGTTCGCGGCATTGCCGGACGCGTTCTATACGCGGCTGGCGCCGCAGCCCCTGAACAATCCGCGCTTGCTGCATGCCAATGCCGAGGCGGCCAGCCTGATCGGGCTGGACCCGGCCGTGTTGGATACGCCCGAGTTCCTGCGGGTCTTTTCGGGCGCCGAACCGTTGCCGGGCGGCGATACCCTGGCCGCCGTCTATAGCGGCCACCAGTTCGGGGTCTGGGCGGGGCAGTTGGGCGATGGCCGGGCGCATCTGTTGGGCGAGGTCCAGGGGCCGGCAGGCGCCTGGGAATTGCAGCTCAAGGGGGCGGGCATGACGCCTTATTCCCGCATGGGCGACGGCCGGGCGGTGTTGCGATCGTCGGTCCGCGAATATCTGGCCAGTGAGGCCATGCACGGTCTGGGCGTGCCCACGACCCGCGCGCTGGCGTTGGTGACATCAGACGACCCGGTTTGGCGCGAAACGGTGGAAACCGCGGCGATCGTGACCCGTATGTCGCCCAGTTTCGTGCGGTTCGGCTCTTTCGAGCATTGGTCCTCGCGCCGTCAGCCAGACATGCTGAAGGCATTGGCGGACTACATGATCGACCGCTATTACCCCGAATGTCGCGCCGCGTCGGCGGGCGAGCCCCCGGACGCCGCCGCGCCCTACATGGGCCTGCTACGCGAAGTGACCCGGCGGACGGCGCTGCTGATGGCGGATTGGCAGGCCGTGGGTTTTTGCCATGGCGTCATGAACACCGACAACATGTCGATCCTGGGACTGACGCTGGATTACGGTCCTTACGGCTTCATGGACGGCTTCCGGTTGGGCCATGTCTGCAACCATTCCGATTCCGAAGGCCGCTATTCCTGGAGCCGCCAGCCTTCCGTCGCGCTGTGGAACCTGTACCGCCTCGGAGGCAGCCTGCACACGCTGGTGCAGGATGTAGACGGCCTGCGCGCCGTGCTGGATGAATACGAAGGCGTCTTCACCCGCGCCTTCCATGACCGCATGGGCGCCAAGCTGGGCCTGGCGGCGTGGTGTCCGGCCGACGAGCCCCTGCTGGACGACCTGCTCAAGCTGATGGACGCGAACCAGGCGGATTTCACCCTGACGTGGCGCCATCTGGCGGATGCGGTGTCGGGGCGCCGGGCGCCGTTCGAAGACCTGTTCATCGATCGTCCGGCCGCCGCGGCCTGGTTGGACCGTCTGCTGGCGCGTCACGCGCAGGATGGTCGTCCCGCGGCCGAGGTGGCCGACGCCATGAACCGGGTCAATCCCCTATATGTATTGCGCAATCATTTGGCCGAAGAGGCGATCCGCGCCGCCAAGACCGGCGATGCCGGCGAAATCGACACGCTCATGAAACTGTTGCGGGCGCCCTTTACGGCGCAAGCCGGCTACGAAAAGTACGCGAGCCTGCCCCCGGACTGGGCTAACGGCATCGAAGTCAGTTGTTCGTCTTGATGTTCGTTTTGACCGATTGTTGACGATAAAACGGCCTTTTAAGGGTGGAAGTCGCAGAAAATTGGCGCATTGCGTCGAAAAATCGCGGTTTTTTTCTCTGCAATCATTCGTTTCCATTGTAAAAGTCGTAAGATTGTCGCCTGCGGGACACTCAGGATGGCATGCCTGTCACTGGGGCATTTGTCGACAATTTTCAATATAAAGCACTCTGAATATGCCTGGCGCAGATGGTTTGCTGTGTATCGGCCTGCTTGAGGATGATGCGGACTTCCGGGAGGAGTTGGCGTTGGGCCTGGGCGGGTACGGTTTCCGTGTGGCGTTTGCCTGTGATAATGCCGCGGCGTTTTACCGCCGCTTGCAGGAGCAGCCCTGCGATATCGTCATTCTTGACGCTCATCTTCCCGGAGAAGATGGATTTTCCGTGGCCACGCGCTTGCGCGCATTGAGTCCGGTGGGCATTGTCATGCTGACCGGCCGCAGCGCGCTGGAAGACCGGGTGCGCGGCCTGGAAGGCGGCGCCGACGTCTATATGACCAAGCCGGTGGATCTGCTGGAACTCAGTTCGGTGATCCGCAGCTTGGCGCGGCGCATGCGTCTGGCCAAGGTGCCGCGTCCGGTCGACGCCGAAACCCGCGCGTCCGCCGATACGGCGTGGTCGCTGCAGGATGGCGGGTGGATCCTGGTGGCGCCGGATGGCGCCTCGCTGCACCTGAGCGCCCAGGAACGCACGTTTCTCGTGGCCTTGATGGATGCGGCGGGTTCCGCCGTCAGCCGTCAGGCGCTGGCGGAACTATTCCTGCCCGATAGTCCCGGCGGTTTCGAACTGCGCCGCATCGATGTGCTGGTAAGCCGCTTGCGCGCCAAGGCCCAAAGCGCGGGGCTGAAGCTGCCCGTGCTGTCGGTGCGCGGTCAGGGCTACGTGTTCGCGGCCTGATCGCGGCCGTCCGCCTCGGGCGGCCGGGCGGGCAGCATGATCACGAACCGCGTACCCACGCCGACCTTGCTTTGCATGGTCAGCGAGCCGCCCTGGTTCTGGCAGATGCGCCGCGCCAGGTATAGGCCGATACCCATCCCCTGAGTCTCGCGGTGCGCCGTGCGGCGAAAGTGCGGCTCGAAGATACGCGCCTGTTCTTCTTCGCCGATACCCGGACCGCTGTCGGTGACTGACATCCAGGCCATCTGCACGCCGTTTTCCTGCGCCCGCCCGGTTTCGATCCGGATGGGTTCGCTGGCGGGCGAATACTTGATGGCGTTGTGGATCAGGTTGCGCGCCACGACACTGGTCAGTGGGCGGTCGCAATAGACGGGCAGGGTGTCGGCCCCGGTTTGCAGCAGCAAGGCGTGCGCCGTGTCCGGTTGCATGGCTGCCACCACGTCGCCCACCAGTTCAGCCATGTCGGTCAGTTCGCCGCGCGGGGTCCATGCCGGTTCGCCCAACCTGTCCTGGTTCAGCAATTGCTCCATCAGTTCAGTCATGCGGCTGACGGAACGATGGATGCGTGCCAGGCGGTTGTCCACCGCTTCGCCGCTGCCGGACAGGATCATGTCCAGCGATTGGGCCGCGGCGCTGATGGTGGCAAGCGGCGCGCGTAGCTCGTGCGAAATCAGGGCGTTCATCTGGCGCTGGGTATCCAGGGCGCCCGCCATTTCCGCCAGGCGCAATTCGCCCTGGACCTGATGGTCGGCGGTAACCGGGTCGTGGGCGGTCTGATCCTGGCGCGATCCGCGGTCCAGGCCCACGAGCAGCAACGCCGCCAGCACCAAAAGCAGTCGCGCCACTTCAGGCACCAATGCGCCGTCGCCTTGGGCAGACCAGGCATCGTGGCCCAGTACCCAAGCCGATAGCGCGTACGCTGCGCCCAGCGCCAGCGCCGCGGCCCGCCGGGACCCGGGGCGGGCCGCGGCGGCCACGAACCACGCCGCCAGCGCCGCACTGGCGGCCGCACACACGGCGGCAACCAGGTTGGGCAACATGCCGCCATCGGCGTCATACACAAAGATCAATGCCAACGCCGCCAGCCCCGTCAGCGCGATGCAGGCCCAGCGGCATGCCGCAGCGAGCCGGGTGGCGACGGGGCTGCCCGAGATCAGCGGGACGGAAAGAGCCAGCAATGCGGCGAAGGAGCCCGCCTGCAGGGCGCCGGCGGGAAACAGCAAAGGCTGGGCGCGCAAGACGCCTTCCACCAGCACGAACGCCATGCCGGCACCGTAGATCGCGGTGCGCGTATACGCCCAGGCGGCTAAGAACGCGGCCGCACAGGCCAGAGCGATACCGGCGACAAGGCCGGCTTGAAGATCCGAGTAGCCAGCGCCGGGGGCGGCTGCCAGCAAGGTTCCGGGCCAGAGCAGGGCGCCTGCCAGCCATCCTGGCCGCATGTGGCGGGAGCGGGGGGCGCGGCCTGCGCGGCGATGGCGAAAGCGCCATAGGGTGCGAAGAAACAATCCTTCCGTCAACTAGGAACCCATTGGTGGTCAGGCGCGAGGTCATGCGCGCGGGCGAAGTTTACGACAGCGCCGCGAATCGCGCGGACGCCGATGGTCTCCAGGATGGAGTGGGTGGCGGCGTCGGGCACGTCTTCCGCGTACACCGCCATGTTCAGCGATACGGCGGTGGCCACGACCGTGGCAGCCAGATGCTGGCTGCCGGGACTGTGCAGGATGCCGGTGACGAAGCCGCCGCACAGCTTCACGTAGGACAGCGAGTATTCATGCAGATGCTCCATGGCGCCGAACTGCTGCGACAGGCGCGACAGGCCGACGCGGCCGCCGGCCTCGCCTACGATGCGGCACAGTTGGCGCATGTCGGCCTCATGCTCCACCAGCGCGGCGGCGTCCACTTCGATGATCAGCCGCGCGGTCAAGGCCGGCCGGTCGGCCAGCATGCGGTCCAACCGTGACAGGAACGTGCCCTGGGTCAGCGAGGCCTGCGATACGTGCACCGCCAGCGCATCGGCGTGGGTATACAGCCAATCCAGGCCCAGGCGAATGGCCTGGATGTCGCATTCGGCCGATAGCCCCAGGCGCACCGCAGGGGGCATGAAGATCGAGGCCGGCACCGGGTCGGCGCCCGTGGCATCGTGCAGGGTCAGGCTGGCCTCATGGTGCAGCAGGGCGCCGGCTACGTCCGCCAGGGGCTGCACCGACAAAGAGAAGCGGTGCTGCTCCAACGCCGTGGACAGCGCGTCGTGCCAACTGTATTCGCCGATGCGGGTGCTGTCGGCCGCCTGGCTGGCCGGAGCGATCTGGTCGTCGTCGACGCTTTCCGCGCACATCAGCGCGTGGTCCAGCCGTGCCAGCGTGTCGCTCATGTTATCGCCAGGGGCGTAGGCGGCCATCGCCAGCGCCCAGCGGCACCAGCCTCGCTTGTCCATCGGCACGCGCAATGAACGCAGTTCGCGCCGCACTCGCTCGGCCAGCAGGCCGGCCTGGGGCGCCGACGTGCGGGGCATCAGCAGCGCGAAGTCCGAACCCCCGATGCGCGCCAGCACTGCGGCCGGGCCGCCGGAGCCATCGATAAGCTTGCGCAGGCGGTCGGATGAGGACCGCAGCCACTGATCCGTGAAGGCGCGCGACAGGTGCCGGTTGATCTGCGCCAGGTCGCGTTGGCGGAACATCAGGATATGGCCGCCCGCATCGGGTTCCTGGCTGGCCAGCGCCTGCCGGAAATGGTCGATGAAGTATTTGCGGTTGGGCAGGCGGGTGACGGCATCGCGAGAGATCTCGCTTTGCAGGGATTCGATCCGGGCGTTCTGTTCTTCCACTGTTGCGGCCACTTTGCGTTGGGCGTCGACCAGGGCCTGGTCCACGCCCGCCAGCTCGCAGGCGCGGCCGGGCGAGGGGTCGCCGCCTGGCGCCAGCGCGCGCACCCGTTCACAGATGTCCCGCGAGGTGCGCGCTTCGATCCAGCGCAGCAGATTGACGGCGAACAGCATCCAGAAGACGCCGGCGGCCAGCACCAGGCCGATGACCCGGACGCCGCCCTGCCACAGCGTGTCGCGGGCCAGCCGCGTGTCCGCCTGGACGGTGACCGTGCCCCGTTGACGCCCGTCGGGCGACAGGAAGGGCCGGGTGGCGGCGGGGGCTTCCATCGTCAGCCAGACATCGCGCCAATCGCGCGCCTGGTCCGGTGCGCCGGTCGGCGGATTGTGGCGCTCCGCCATGATGTCCCCGTTTTCTGCGGTGATGCGCACCAGCGAATACAGCCCGGCGCCAAACAGATCATCGGCCAGCTTGCCCTTGTCCTGCGCGCCACCGGCATCGTGCGACAGGGCCCAGGCCAGGGCGCTGGCGCCCGCCTGGCCTTGCTGGGCCAACTGCGTATTCAGGTAGCGGTGGGCAGCCAGCATTCCCAGCGCCTGCGCACCGAGCAAAATGAAGGCAGTCAGGAGGGCAGTGCAGAGGATCAGCCGGCGTAATGTGGACATGTAGTAGGGGTTCCCTTCGTGGCCCGCACCGTTGCCGGTGCCGCGCAATGCCGGCCTGCCAGTAAAAGGGGGAACGTCAGGCAGCGAAAGTGCCCGATCGGGAAAAATGCTGGATAAGAAACGTGACACACGTTACTAATACCTCAGTGTCGTCGCGTACGCTGTAATTCCGCATGTCACAGAACATACAGAATATTACGAAAACACCTGCGATATCAGACAACCTGTGCAATTATTTCGATCGTGATAATTGCCCGGATGATAACTATTGAGACAGGCCGTATTAATTTTCCGGCCCAGGGTGTCGTAGTAAGGGCACGGCATGGCGCAATGGAGCGGCCAGCGACTGCTATCCAAGGACCGTCATGACCCCTCGCGAGCAATCAGATCAGGGCAGGAATCGAAGGAAAGGGAGCGCGTTGCTCCTGAAGTGTGGCGTTTTTTTGCGAAAATAATGCATAATTTAAAAAATGTTACAGCCCTTGGGTTTCTTTCCGGACCACAACGCCAAGGGTTTCTAGATAGGGGGCTCCGTGCGTGAGAGTTACCTGCTCGCACTGTGCCTGACGCTCGCGGGCGCACTTGCAGCGATATGTTTGTTTTTCGTCCGCCGGGAACGCGTCCTGCGCGGACGATTGACGCGTGACGAATTGACCGGTGTCCTGAGCCAGCAGGAGCTGCAGCGCCGCGCGCGCGCCTGGCTGAACCAGGCTGAACAGCAGTCCGGCAGGGGCGTGTTCGGGCCGGGCGGCACGTCGCAAGGCGAGCGGGAATCCCTGGGCATCGCGCGCGCTCGTACGGGCGCGCGCGGCATTGGCGCGTTCTTTCTGGTCAGTTTTGACCAGTACGCCGAGATCAGCGCGATGCTGCGCGCTGGCGAAGACCAGACTTTGCTGGTGATGGTGGCCGATCGGCTCAGCCTGCTGACCCGCGCGCTGGGTGGCATGGTGGCGCGCAGCGGTACCGACACGTTCACGGTATGCATTCCCGAGGTCGATGAAGTGGGGGCGGCCCAGGTGTCGTCCAAACTGCTTGAAGACCTGTCGGTGCCCTACGAACTGGGCGGCCGGCCGCTGATCGCGGTGTTCCGCGTGGGGGCGGCGTTGTATCCGGACCACGGTCGCAGTGTTGAAGAATTGCAACGCTGTGTGCAGGTCGCCATGGTGCCGCTGAAAGAGCGGGGCGGGCCGGGCTGGAACATGTTCGACTTTCGGATGCTGGCACGCCAGCGCGACCAGCAGGGGCTGGAAAACGATCTGCGGCTGGCGCTGACGACGGCGTCCATGGACCAGTTCGAGTTGTACTACCAGCCGGTCTGCGACAGTGGCACGGGCGTGGTGCAGGGCTGCGAGGCGCTGTTGCGCTGGCATCATCCCGAACTGGGCAGCGTTTCCCCCGCCGTGACCATCGAGCTGGCCGAGCGCAGCGGCCTGATCGTGCCGCTGGGCGCCTGGATCCTGGAGCGCGCCTGCTCGCAGGCGGCGCTGTGGCCGCCCGCCTGGCGCGTGCACGTCAATCTGTCTGTCAAGCAGATGAACGAAGACAGCCTGGTGCAACTGGTTTCCGACGTGCTGGCCTCGACCAAGCTGGCGCCGCGCAAGCTGGTGCTGGAGATCACCGAGTCGATCTTCATCCTGCATTACGAGCGGCACGTGAAGATCCTGAACACGCTGCGTGCCAAGGGCATCGGCGTGGCGCTGGACGACTTCGGCTGCGGTTATTCCAGCCTGAACCATCTGCGCCATCTGCCCATCGACTGGGTCAAGATCGACCGCAGCTTCATCTCCGCGCTCGAGTCCGACGCCGGCAGCCGCGAAGTGGTGTCGGCGTTGTTCGGGCTGTGCCAGGCGATGCACCTGCCGGTCGTGGCCGAAGGCGTCGAGACCGAGGGGCAGCGCGAGATCCTCAAATCGCTCGGCTGCCGCGTGATGCAGGGTTTCCTGCTGGGGCGTCCGGCGCCGGCCGCGGAAATTCAGGCTTTGGCGTCGGCGGTGTCATAATCGGGGTTGCTTGCAAACCCACCTGTTGACTTCCTATGCCCGGCAATACCCTCGGTACTCTGTTCACCGTCACGAATTTTGGCGAATCCCACGGGCCGGCCATCGGTTGCGTCATTGATGGCTGTCCGCCGGGACTGTCCCTGGATGCCGCCGATATCCAGCTTGAACTGGATCGCCGCCGCCCCGGCACGTCGCGCCACGTCACCCAGCGCCAGGAAGCCGACCAGGTTGAAATCCTGTCCGGCGTATACGAAGGCCTGACCACGGGCACGCCCATCGGCCTGCTCATCCGCAACACCGATGCGCGCAGCAAAGACTATTCCAACATCGCCGACACGTTTCGTCCGGGCCATGCCGACTACGCCTACTGGCGCAAGTTCGGCCTGCGCGACCCGCGTGGCGGCGGCCGCTCGTCGGCCCGTCTGACCGCGCCCACGGTGGCTGCGGGTGCCGTGGCCAAGAAGTGGCTGGCCGAACAGTACGGCGTGAAGGTACGCGGCTACATGAGCCAGCTGGGCCCGATCTCGATTCCCTTCGTCTCGTGGGACGAAGTGCCGAACAACCCGTTCTATGCGCCCAACGCCGAGATCGTGCCCGAGCTGGAGGCCTATATGGACCAGTTGCGCCGCGACGGGGATTCGGTCGGCGCCCGCATCGAGGTCGTGGCTGAAAACCTGCCTGCCGGATGGGGCGAACCCATCTATGACCGCCTGGACGCCGACATCGCGCACGTGATGATGGGCCTGAACGCGGTCAAGGGCGTGTCCATCGGCGCCGGCTTTGATTGCATCGCGCAGCGCGGCTCTGAACATGGCGACGAAATCACGCCCGATGGTTTCCTGACCAACCACGCGGGCGGCGTGCTGGGCGGCATTTCCACCGGACAGCCGGTGACGGTGTCGCTGGCCATCAAGCCTACATCCAGCATCCGGGTCGAGCGCCGCTCGGTCAACCGGGCCAACGAGCCGGTCATGGTGCAGACGCTGGGGCGGCACGACCCTTGCGTCGGCATTCGCGCCACGCCCATTGCCGAAGCCATGCTGGCCCTGGTGCTGATCGACCACGCCCTGCGCGATCGCGGGCAGTGCGGCGATCGGGCTTGATGCCCGGCAGGTCCCCGATTTTCGCAACCGTTGGAGGCCGACATGAGCCGTAACCGCTATCCGTTGCGCCGCCTGGCGGCCGTTCTGTGCCTGGCCGGCCTGGCCGGTTGCACGGGCATGAATACCACCCAGTCGGGTGCGATCGGCGTCAACCGCACGCAGTACATGTCCAGCATGGTGCCGTCGCAGGCGCTGGAGCAGGAAGCCAACCAGCAGTACGCCGACATCCTCAAGCAGGCCCAGGCCAAGAACCTGCTGGACCGCGACGCCCAGCAGGTGGCCCGCGTCCGCAGCATCTCGCAGCGGCTGATCGCGCAGGCGGGGGTGTTCCGCCCCGATGCGTCGGGTTGGAAATGGGAAGTGCATGTCCTGACCAGCGACGAGATCAACGCATGGTGCATGCCAGGCGGCAAGATCGCCGTCTACACCGGTCTGATCAACAAGATCAAACCTACCGACGACGAACTGGCGGCGGTGCTGGGCCACGAAATCTCGCACGCCTTGCGTGAGCATGCGCGCGAACGCGTGTCGCAGCAGATGGCGACCAGCCTGGGGTTGCAGGTGCTGTCCATCGCTACGGGCTCCAGCGCCGCGTCGGACCTGGGCGGCCAGCTGACCAGCGTGATGTTCACGCTGCCCAATAGCCGCACGCACGAAACCGAAGCCGACCGCATGGGCGTGGAGCTGGCCGCCCGGGCGGGCTTTGACCCGCGCGCGGCGGTGACGCTATGGCAGAAGATGGGGGCGGCCGACAGTGGCAATGCGCCGCCCGAAATCCTGTCCACCCATCCGTCGGCCGCCTCGCGCATCACCGACCTGCAGGCCGCGGCCCAGCAGGTGCTGCCGCTGTATGAGCAGTCCAAGGGCCGCGCGGCTCGCTGAACCTGAATGTGCAAAGGGCATCCGCGACGCCGCGGATGCCCTTTTTTTGTGCCTGTCGAGACGGGCTACGCGGGCAGCTTGACGCCGGGGCCGCGCATCACTGTGATGCCCAGGTCGGCCAGGATGCGGCGCGTTTCGGTGTCTGGCACGTCTTCCGCGTACACGGCGATGTTCAGCTTGCGGGCCGTTTCCAACACGGACGCAGTCAGTTGCTGGCTGCCCGGGCTTTGCGACATGCCACCCACGAAGCCGCCGCCCAGCTTCACATACGACAGCGGCAGGGTGTGCAGTTGCGCCACCGCGCCGAATTGCTGCGCCAGGCGGCGCACGCCGATATGGGCGCCGAATTCCGAGACCACGCGCGCCAGCGCGGCGATCTGTTCGTGGCATTCCACCAGGCCGTGCGCGTCGATTTCCAGGAACAGGCGGCGCGCCAGCGCACGGCGTTCGGTCAGCAGCAAGGCCAGTTGACGCAGGTACTTCTGGCCGCGCAGCGAGGGCAGAGCGACGCGCAGGGCCAGCTCGCCTTCGTGGGCGGCCAGCCAGTCCAGGCCCAGGCTGACGGCTTGCAGATCGCAGTCCGCTACCAGGTCCAGCCGCACCGCCGGGGGGATGAACAGGGTGGCGGGGATCGGGGCCTGGTCGGCGGCCGTGCGCAACATCAACATGGCTTCGGTGCGGACGGGGCTGCCGTCGGCGCGGCGCAGCGGTTCGGTGGCCAGTTCAAAGCGGTGGCTTTCCAGGGCCGACAGGATCGCGTCCTTCCAGGCGCGTTCGCCCGATTCGGACGGCGACTGCGCATCCGCGGCGCCGGCGATCACCACCTGGTCGTTGCCGGCGCTTTCCGCCCGCATCAGGCCGAAGTCCAGCCGCGCCAGCACGGGGCCTGCCTGGTTGCCTTGGCTGTAGTCGGCCATGGCCTGGGCCCAGCGGCACAGGTGACCTTCGCCCACCGGAATGCGCGAGGCGTGCAGATCAGCCCGCAATTGTTCGGCGATCATCATCGCTTGCGGCGCGGCGCAGCCCGGCAGCAGCAGCGCGAAGTCCGAACCGTTCAAGCGGGCAAGCAAGGGGTTGGCCACATGTAGCGACTTGAGCGACCCCTGGATGCGTTCGCAAGCGGCGCGCAGCCACTGGTCGATGAATTCGCGCGGCATGTGGCGGTTCAGGTCGGCCAGGTCGCGTTGGCGAAATACCAGCACATGGCCGCCGTCGATGGGCGGGCGCGTGGGGGTACCACCCTGTACCGGGCCAGCTTCGAGCGCGCGGCGGAATTCGTTGACGAAGTATTTGCGGTTGGGCAGGCGGGTGACCGGATCCTGGTTCAGTTCCAGTTCCAGGGATTCTATCTTGGCGTTCTGCTCCTCGACGCTGGCGTAGACGCGTTCGCGGGTCTGGTTCAAGGCCTGGATCACATCGGACAGCTCAGGCACGCGCGCCTGCATCTGCTGCGGAGGCGTGTCCTGGCCGATGCTGCGGACGTGGTCGCTGATCTCGCGCAGCAGCCGGTTCTTGATCCAGCCGACCAGCGCAAAGGCGAACAGCGCCCAGATCAGGCCCGCACCCACCACCAGCGCGATCATGCGCAGGCTGCTGCGCCACAGCGCTTCCCAGGCATAGGCGTCATTGGCCACCAGCGTCACTTCGCCGATCTGGCGCCAGCCGTCGCTGACCGCATGCGAGGCCGATTGGGCGTCAAGCGGGGCCAGGGTCTGGAACCAGCGCGGCACGGCCGCGCCGGTGGCGGGGGCTTTACGTTCGATCAGCACCTTGCCTTCCGGGTCGGCCAGGCGCACCAGCGAAAAATGACCGCCGTCGAACAGCGCGGACACCAGCAGCTCCTGCACCACCGGGTCATTGTTGGCCGGCTGTGACAGGGACAGCGCCAGCGACACGGCTGCGTCGGTGCTCTGCACCTGCAACTGGCCTGACAGGTATTCGCGGGCGGCGTTGACGCTGAGCGCCAGGGTACCCAACAGGATCACGCCGATCGCGAGGGTGACACTGAGCAGTAGCTGTCGAAGTATGGACATAGTCTTGGTTCCGGACATCAGGGGCGTATGCCTTCCCGTTCCATGCGTTGAAGTAGATCGCGCCAGCGGCTGAGGCGGTCAACTGGTGCGGCGGGTTTGCCGTCGACGTATACACCGTCGGCATTGAAGCTGAACACTGGCGTCAGGTCACGCCGTTGTGATGCCGGCAGAATCGTGGAAATCAGGCTATCCAGCACCAGCGGTACCGCGTTCGGTGTTTCGTAGTAGCCCAGCACCATGTGGGCGACCTGGCTGCTGCTGGCCGGGCCGCCGATGCGCGCGCGCACGTAGATGAAACGCAGCTTGTTCGCCGGCACGCCCATGGACAGCAACGTGAAGTACTTGCCGATGACGTAGTCTTCGCAGTCACCCGCGCCTTTGCCCAACGATTCGAGCGGGGTGGCCCAGTAGTCGTCCTTGCCCCAGATCGTGATGTCGTCGCCGGACAGCAGCGCGCGGTTCCAGAAATCGTTCGCCACCGCCAGCTTGTCTTTTTCCAGCGCGGGCGGCGGGTTGTGCAGCAGTTGCAGCCAATTCGATACCGCCTTGGCACCCTTGGCGCCATAACGGCTGGCCGACAGGCTTTGCAGCTTTTCGGCGTTGATCTCCAGGGCGAAACTGCCGCCCCAGCTGCAAGCCAGGCAGAGCAAAACCCATCGGCACAGGTTCAGCGTGACGCGGAAACGGCGGGTTGATGGCATGAAACGGATTTTCACATTTTTCCGGATGATTCAGGTGTCGCCCGGAAAAAATCCCCGCGCGCACGGCCGCATGCCGCGCGTTCTGTGCGTCGAGCCGGGAAGGGCCTTGGGCGGCCCTTCCCGGGCAAGGCTTAGCTGTGGTCGACGTTCAGCTTCCCCTTCTGCAGCAGGTCGTTGATGATGGCCTGGTTGTTCAACTGGCCACCCTGGGTCAGGTCGATGTTCTCCAGCACGATCTTCTGGTCCGCGCCCTGCGAGCCCAGCTTGCCCTGCGTGTTGACGTCGAGCACCGTGTTGTTGCCTTCCTTGTGGAAGTTCAGGTACTGGGTCAGGGTGCCGTCTTTTTCGCCGACCAGCAGGTCCTTCAGGTCCAGGACGTCACCGCCATCCGACGGCTTGCCCAGCGAGAAGTCCTTGATGGTGTCGACAGCGGGCTTGGCGGTGGTGCCCTGGTCGCCCAGTTCCCACTTGAAGGTATCGCTGCCGGCGCCGCCGATCAGGATGTCGTCGCCCTTGCCGCCGATCAGCAGGTCGTTGCCGGCCCCGCCTTCCAGCGTGTCGTTGCCCGAACCGCCGTGCAGCACGTCATTGCCGTCGCCGCCGTACAGTTTGTCGTCGCCGGCGCCGCCGTAGATGATGTCATCGCCATCGTCGCCGTACAGGGTGTCGTTGCCGCCCTGGCCGTAGATGATGTCGTTGCCCGTGCCGCCGTGGATCGTGTCGTCGCCGCCGCGCGGGTCGTCGGCCAGGTTGAAGTCGGCGTGGTGGTCCTTGATGTATTGGTACAAGTCGCCGCTGCTGGGCGCGTGCCCGTCACGCATTTCCAGGAACACTTGCAGCGCCTTCAGGCCCGAACCCTGCAACAGGTCGCTGGGGCGGCCGCCCACGGAACTCCAGTTCAGGACACTGCCGTCGGTGTTGAGCGTGTCGCCAAAGATGATGTCGTTGCCGGCGCCACCGTTGATGATGTCGTTGCCGACCGCGGCCGGGTCCGTGCTGGACGAACCGCCTTGAAGGGCGGCGGCCAAGTCCTTGGCGGTGTTGACGATCTGCGGCTGGCCGACAGGACCGGTGACCGTATCGGTCGACCACCAGTTTTGCCAGCTGACCGAGCCGTTACCCGTGACAGTAGTGTTGTCGAAGAACTTCAGGTAGCCCTCGTTGACCCCGTTGCCGATGCCGATGGCGTGCACCGTGCTCTTGCCGCTCAGTCCCTTGAAGGCGTCGACGGCATCCTTCATGTCACGGTAGTCGGTGGTGGTGCCGCTGCCGTTGTTGCCGTTATTGCTGAAAGTGGGATCGCCGTCAGTCAGGAAGTACGTGACGTTCTCGAACGTCTTGCCATTGGACGAGGTGGGTTGCTTGTTGAACCAGGTCAACGCTTCCTTGAACGCGCCTTCGTAGTTCGTACCGCCACTGGCGCTCAGCTTTTCGATGGCCTTGATCAGGTCGTTGACGTTGGTCGCATTCAGGCCGTTGATCGTGTACTTGGTGCTGGCCGACGATTCGAAACCGATCAGCGCCACGTTCACGATGCCGTCGTGGCCCTTCAGGCTGTTGGCCAGGTTCTTGAGCGCGTCGATGGTCAACTGCATGCGCGACAGGCCCTTCGTGCCGGACGCATCCGACATACTGCCCGAGGTATCGACGACGATCGCGATGTTGTAGTTCTTGCCCGGCTCGACCGTCGTGACGGTGCCGCCCTTGTCGCCAAGGATGACGTCGTCGCCGCTGCCGCCGTTGATGGGCGGCTTGGTGCCGGTACCGCTGCCGTCGTTGTCGCCCGAGATGAAGTTATTGGTCTTGATCGCGAAGTTGTATTCGCCCGACGTGTCCTTGCCGCCGTTGGCGGTGCCGCCATTGTCGCGGACCTGGAAGCCGAACGAGGTGTCCTGGCCTGCGGCCGACGGCGTGTAGACCAGCTTGCCCGATGCGATGTCCGCGGCGGAGATCACGGTGTTCACCGAGACCGCCTGGCCATTCAGGGTCAGCGTGCCGTCGGTCGGCAGACGCGTGATGATCACGCTTTGCAGTTGGTCGCCTTCGGCGCCGTCGTTGAAGTTGAACTCGGCGGTGGTGAAGGCATGGCCCGAACCCGCGTTCACGCTGGTCGCGTTGTCGGCGGCGACCGGTGCGTCGTTGGTGCCGACCACGTCGACCGTGACGGTCTGCTTGGCCGAACCGTCGGCGGAGGTGACCTCGAAGGTCTCCTTCAGCACCTTGCCGGCCGGCAGGTCCTGAACCGCCTTCAGGCTGTTGTTCAGCTGGTAGGTCCAGTTGCCGTTGGCGTCGATCGAGAACGTGCCGTACTTGCCCGGCACGCTGGCCTGGGCCACGACGCTGCTCTGGCCGGCATCGGCGTCAGAGACCGTGAGCTTGCCGGAGGCAAGCAGCGTCTTGTCTTCGATCACCGTGCCAGTCGCCTGGCCGGTGATCGTGGCAAGGTCGTTGGTGCCGGTAATGGTAACGGTCACATCCTTGAACGCGGTGCCGCCGTTGCCGTCGTCCACCGTGACCTTGATGGTGTCGGTGACGGTCTGGCCTTCGACCAGGGCTTGCACCTTGGCGCTGCTGTTGTCCAGCGTGTAGGTCCACTTGCCGTTCTGGTCGACGGTGAAGGTGCCGTAGGTGCCCTTGCCGTCGTTGTTGACGGACCAGGTGTGCTTGTCGGTGGCGTCAATGTCGGACTTGGTCAGCTGGCCGCTCGTGGTCAGCGTGCCGTCTTCCTTGACTTGGCCGGTGACGGCGCCAGCGACGGTCGGGGCGTCATTGGTGCCCTTGATGGTGATGACGACCTGGCCCGTGGTGCCGTCGGCAGTCGTAACCGTGAAGGTCTCGCTGACGCTGTCCTTGGCGCCCAGTTGCTGAACGACCGTGGCGTTGTTGTCCAGCTTGAAGCTCCAGTTGCCATTGGCGTCGATGGAGAATGTGCCGTACTTGCCCACGGCGTCGGTCTGCGGCTTGAAGACCGCCTCGCCGGTGTCCTTGTCCGTGACGTCGAGCTTGCCGACGGCGGTCAGGGTAGTGTCTTCCGTGACGGTGCCCTTGTCGTCGCCCGGGGTATGCGGCTTGATCTGGGCGGCGTCGTTGGTGCCGACGATGTCGATGACGATGGTCTGAGTCGCCTTGCCGCCGTTGCCGTCGTCCACCGTGACGGTGATGGTGTCGGTGACTTTCTGGCCTTCGGTCAGTGCCTGGACCTTGTCGCTGTTGTTGTTCAGCACATAGGTCCACTTGCCAGTCTGGTCGACCGTGAAGGTGCCGTAGGTGCCCTTGCCCTCGTTGTTGACGGACCAGGTGTGCTTGTCGGTCGCATCGACGTCCGACTTGCTCAGTTGGCCGCTCGTGGTCAGCGTGCCGTCTTCCTTGACGCCGCCGGTAGCCACGCCAGAGATGGTCGGTTCGTCGTTGGTGCCGTTGATCGTGATGACGACCTTGCTGGTGGTGCCGTCGGCGGTGGTGACCGTGAAGGTCTCGGTCAGGCTGTCCTTGGCGCCCAGTTGCTGGATGGCCGTGGCGTTGTTATCGAGCTTGAAGGTCCAGTTGCCGTTGGCGTCGATGGAGAACGTGCCGTACTTGCCCACGGCGTCGGTCTGCGGCTTGAACACGGCTTCGCCGGTGTCCTTGTCCGTGACATCGAGCTTGCCGCTGACGGTCAGTTTGACGTCTTCGGTGACGGTGCCCTTGTCGTCGCCCGGGGTGTGGGGCTTGATCTGGGCGGCGTCGTTGGTGCCGATGACGTCGATGACGATGGTCTGGGTTGCCTTGCCGCCGTTGCCGTCGTCCACCGTGACGGTGATGGTGTCGGTGACCTTCTGGCCTTCGGTCAGTGCTTGGACCTTGTCGCTGTTGTTGTCCAGCACATAGGTCCACTTGCCGGTCTGGTCGACCGTGAAGGTGCCGTAGGTGCCCTTGCCCTCGTTGTTGACGGACCAGGTGTGCTTGTCGGTCGCATCGACGTCCGACTTGCTCAGTTGGCCGCTCGTGGTCAGCGTGCCGTCTTCCTTGACGCCGCCGGTAGCCACGCCAGAGATGGTCGGTTCGTCGTTGGTGCCGTTGATCGTGATGACGACCTTGCTGGTGGTGCCGTCGGCGGTGGTGACCGTGAAGGTCTCGGTCAGGCTGTCCTTGGCGCCCAGTTGCTGGATGGCCGTGGCGTTGTTATCGAGCTTGAAGGTCCAGTTGCCGTTGGCGTCGATGGAGAACGTGCCGTACTTGCCCACGGCGTCGGTCTGCGGCTTGAACACGGCTTCGCCGGCGTCCTTGTCCGTCACGTTCAGCTTGCCGCCGGTGGTCAGGATGTCGTCTTCCGTGACGCTGCCCTTGTCGTCGCCCGGCTTGCTCGGGGTCACGACGGCCGTGTCGTTGGTGCCGGTGATGGTGACGGTGACGTCCTTGAATGCCTTGCCGCCGTGACCATCGTCGACCGTGACAGTGATGGTGTCGGTGACCTTTTCGCCGCCCTTCAGGGCCTGAACCTTCGGGTCGTTGTTGTTCAGCTCGTAGGTCCAGTTGCCGTTCTGGTCGACCTTCAGCGTGCCGTACTCACCCTTGCCGCCGTTGCCGACGGTCCAGGTGTGGGTGTCTTTGGTATCGATGTCGGTGACGTCGAGCTTGCCGGTGGCGGTGGTGGTGCCGTCCTCGGTGACGTCGCCGGTGACCTTGCCGGCCAGCGTCGGGACATCGTTGGTACCAGTGATATTGACGACGATGGTCTCGGTGGCCGTGCCGCCGTTACCGTCATTCACGGTGATGGTGATGGTGTCGGTCACCGCCTGGCCTTCGGCCAGAGCCTGGACTTTGTCGCTCTTGTTGTCCAGCACGTAGGTCCACTTGCCGGTCTGGTCGACCGTGAAGGTGCCGTAGGTGCCCTTGCCCTCGTTGTTGACGGACCAGGTGTGTTTGTCGGTCGCATCGACGTCGTGCTTGGCCAACTGGCCCGACACGGTGGTGTCGGTGGCGTCTTCCTTGACGCCGCCGGTAACCTCACCGCTGATGGTGGGCGCGTCGTTGGTGCCGTTGATCGTGATGACCACTTTGCTGGTGGTGCCGTCGGCGGTGGTGACCGTGAAGGTCTCGGTCAGACTGTCCTTGGCGCCCAGTTGCTGGATGGCCTTGGCGCCGTTGTCCAGCTTGAAGGTCCAGTTTCCGTCGGCGTCAATGGAGAACGTGCCGTACTTGCCCACGGCATCGGTTTGCGGCTTGAACACGGCTTCGCCGGCGTCCTTGTCCGTCACATTCAGCTTGCCGCCGGTGGTCAGGATGTCGTCTTCCGTGACGCTGCCCTTGTCGTCGCCCGGCTTGCTCGGGGTCACGACGGCCGTGTCGTTGGTGCCGGTGATGGTGACGGTGACGTCCTTGAATGCCTTGCCGCCGTGACCATCGTCGACCGTGACAGTGATGGTGTCGGTGACCTTTTCGCCGCCCTTCAGGGCCTGAACCTTCGGGTCGTTGTTGTTCAGCTCGTAGGTCCAGTTGCCGTTCTGGTCGACCTTCAGCGTGCCGTACTCACCCTTGCCGCCGTTGCCGACGGTCCAGGTGTGGGTGTCTTTGGTATCGATGTCGGTGACGTCGAGCTTGCCGGTGGCGGTGGTGGTGCCGTCCTCGGTGACGTCGCCGGTGACCTTGCCGGCCAGCGTCGGGTCGTCGTTGGTGCCGGTGATCTCGATGGTGATGGTTTCGGTGGCTTTGCCGCCGTGGCCATCGTCAACCGTCACGGTGATGGTGTCGGTGACCTTCTGGCCTTCGGCCAGGGCCTGGACGTTCTTGCTGTCGTTATCCAGCGTATAGGTCCACTTGCCGGTGGCGTCAACGGTGAACGAGCCGTACGTACCCTTGCCCTCGTTGTTGACAGTCCAGGTATGCGTGTCCTTGGTGTCAACGTCGTGCTGGGTCAATTGACCCGAGACCGCAGCCTCGGGAGCATCTTCCGTGACGTTGCCCGAAGCCGTGCCGCTGATGGTCGGGGCGTCGTTGGTGCCGGTGATCTCGATGGTGATGGTCTGGGTAGCCGTGCCGCCGTGGCCGTCAGCAACCGTGACTGTGATGGTGTCGGTGACCTTCTGGCCTTCGGCCAGGGCCTGGACCTTGTCGCTGGTGTTGTCCAGCGTGTAAGTCCACTTGCCGGTGGCGTCAACGGTGAACGAGCCGTACGTACCCTTGCCCTCGTTGTTGACAGTCCAGGTATGCGTGTCCTTGGTGTCAACGTCGTGCTGGGTCAATTGACCCGAGACCGCAGCCTCGGGAGCATCTTCCGTGACGTTGCCCGAAGCCGTGCCGCTGATGGTCGGGGCGTCGTTGGTGCCGGTGATCTCGATGGTGATGGTCTGGGTAGCCGTGCCGCCGTGGCCGTCAGCAACCGTGACTGTGATGGTGTCGGTGACCTTCTGGCCTTCGGCCAGGGCCTGGACCTTGTCGCTGGTGTTGTCCAGCGTGTAAGTCCACTTGCCGTTCTGGTCGACAGTGAACGAGCCGTACGTACCCTTGCCGTCGTTGTTGACAGACCAGGTGTGCTTGTCGCCGGTGTCGACGTCATGCTGGGTCAATTGACCCGAGACCGCGGCCTCGGGAGCATCTTCCGTGACATTACCGGTGGCTGTGCCGCTGATGGTCGGGGCGTCGTTGGTGCCCGTGATCTCAATGGTGATGGTCTGGGTAGCCGTGCCGCCATGGCCGTCATCAACCGTGACAGTGATGGTGTCGGTGACCTTCTGGCCTTCAGCCAGGGCCTGGACCTTGTCGCTGGTGTTGTCCAGCGTGTAGGTCCACTTGCCGGTGGCGTCAACGGTGAACGAGCCGTACGTACCCTTGCCCTCGTTGTTGACAGTCCAGGTATGCGTGTCCTTGGTGTCAACGTCGTGCTGGGTCAATTGACCCGAGACCGCAGCCTCGGGAGCATCTTCCGTGACGTTGCCCGAAGCCGTGCCGCTGATGGTCGGGGCGTCGTTGGTGCCGGTGATCTCGATGGTGATGGTCTGGGTAGCCGTGCCGCCGTGGCCGTCAGCAACCGTGACTGTGATGGTGTCGGTGACCTTCTGGCCTTCGGCCAGGGCCTGGACCTTGTCGCTGGTGTTGTCCAGCGTGTAAGTCCACTTGCCGGTGGCGTCAACGGTGAACGAGCCGTACGTACCCTTGCCCTCGTTGTTGACAGTCCAGGTATGCGTGTCCTTGGTGTCGACGTCGTGCTGGGTTAGCTGGCCCGAGACCGCGGCTTCCGGAGCATCTTCCGTGACGTTGCCCGAAGCCGTGCCGCTGATGGTCGGGGCATCGTTGGTGCCCGTGATCTCGATGGTGATGGTCTGGGTGGCGGTGCCGCCGTGGCCATCGTCAACCGTCACGGTGATGGTGTCGGTGACCTTCTGGCCTTCGGCCAGGGCCTGGACCTTGTCGCTGGTGTTGTCCAGCGTGTAAGTCCACTTGCCGTTCTGGTCGACAGTGAACGAGCCGTACGTACCCTTGCCGTCGTTGTTGACGGACCAGGTGTGCGTGTCGCTGGTGTCGACGTCCTGCTTGGTCAACTGACCGGACACCGACGCTTCCGGGGCATCTTCCGTGACGTTGCCTGCTGCCGCGCCGGAGATGGTCGGAGCGTCGTTGGTGCCGTTGATCGTGATGACGACCTGGCCGGTGGTGCCGTCAGCCGTGGTGACCGTGAAGGTCTCGGTCAGCGACTCGCCCACGGCCAGCGCTTGCACGCGCGGATCGGCCTGGTTCAGGTTGTAGACCCAGTTGCCGTTGGCGTCGATCGAGAAGGTGCCATGGACACCCGCGCGGTCGGCCACGGCCACGAAGAAGGACTGGCCGTCGTCGGGGTCCACGACGTTGAGCTTGCCGTTAGCGGTGGAGACTTCGTCTTCCTTGACCGTGCCGGCGTCATCGCCCGCCTTGGAAGCGGTGATCAGGGCCGCGTCATTGACGCCCACGACCGTGATTTCCACGGTGGCGGTCGAGGTTGCGCCGCTCGGGTCGGTGACGACGTAGGAAATCGTGGTGGTGGCGGTCTGCCCCTCGGGCAGGTGCTGGAAGCTGGAGCCCGGGACGAACGTGTAGCTGCCGTCCGGCTGCACGACGAAGGTGCCGCCGTTCGAGCCGATGACGGTGATGCCGCCCGGGGTCATGGTGCTGCCGCTGACCGAGGCGATGGTCAGGGGATCGCCGTCGGGGTCTCGGTCGTTGGCCAGCAGGTTGCCGCTCGTGGTGGCCTTTTCGCCGACGCGGGCCGAGTCATTGACGGCGATGGGGGCGTTGTTGGCGGGGATGGTCGGGCCGGTTCCGACGCCATTGCCGGTGTCCGTCCCGACGCCATTGCCGGTGCCAGTCCCGGCGGCATCGCCAGTTCCGTCGCCTGCACCGCCGCCGCTGGACGCGCGGTCAATCGTGTCAACGCCGCGGCCCGGGTTGGGGTAGGCCAGGTCCAGCGGGCTGGTGGATTCCAGGATGCGGGCCAGGCGCACGAAGCTGCCGCCGCCGTCGTCGCCGCTGCCGCCGGTCAGGGTGGCGGCCGTGGGGTCCAGCACTTCAAACGGATCCTGGCCGGCTTGCAGGGCGGCCAGCAGGCGGTCGGAATCGGTGCCCGTGGGCGCGGCGACCGCCGCTTCGGATGGGTCGGCCAAGGGGCCGGCCAAGTCGCCGCTGATGGCCACTTCGCGGCTTTCCCCGATCACGATCGGCATGCCATTCTCGACTTGCAGGGCCACCGTGGCGCCCGAGGCCGTGACGATGTCGCTGCCGGCGGGTACGTTGCTGCCTTGACGCAGTTCGGTCAAGGACCCGTCGCTATTGCGTATCCACGCGCGACCGGAGAGTTCAGTGACGACTGCGGGAGAAGAGTTGGCCATGTCGGTTCCGTTTCAGGGAGTTATCCAAGATGGCCAGATACTAGAGGGGGCTAGCGCGCGGGGGTATTGTCCTCAAGGACAGGTTCAAGAGGGGATTTTGATGCGCGCGTCCGCCGGCGCCGAAATGCCGTGCACCCGCAACGCCAGCTGCAGACGGTCGGTAACGCCCAGTTTGTCGAAAACCGCCGACAGATGGGCCTTGACCGTACGTTCGGTGATCCCCAGCGCGTCCGCGATCTGGGCATTGGACTGGCCGCTGGCGGCGTGGCGCGCCACGGTGGTTTCGCGTTCGGTCAGGGTGCCGTTGTCCCACGCCGCCGCATCCTGGGCCCGTTCGGTGACCAGCTTGAGCAGGCGCGTCACCAGGGAGCGCCCCATCCAGATGCCGCCGGAGGCCACGACCTCCAGCGTCTGGGCCAGTGCCTGCGTCGGAGCATAGCCGTGGCAGTAGCCTTGGGCGCCCGCGCCCAAAGCCTGCGCGCCTTGCTCGTCATTGGGGCTGGGGCTGGCGACCACGACCTGCAAGCCGGACAGCAGGGGCAGCCACGACGGATCTTGCCAGGACGGCAGACGGGGCAGGCCGGTATCCAGTACCGCCAGCGCGCGGCCCTGCTCGCGCCAGCGCTGCAGATCCGCCAGGCCGCGGCCACGGGCGGCCAGCCAGCGGGCCGGATCCAGGGCGCGCCAGTGTTGCCACAGCAGGTCGTCGTGCGTTACCAATAAGACAGGAACGGATTTCATATCGCCTTCCAGCACTCCTCAACGTTCGGTAAAGGCATTGGCCTTGGCACGCAATATCGGCTTGAGCAAATACTGCAGCACGGTCCGTTTGCCGGTCAGGATATGCACCTCGGCCACCATCCCGGGGATGATCGGCAGCAGTTTGTCTCCTACCGTGCTGCGGTCGGTGCGCACGCGCACCACGTAGTACGAATTGCCCTTTTCGTCGGTGACGGTGTCCGCGCCGATCTGTTCCACCTTGCCTTCCAGCCCGCCGTAGATGGCGAAGTCGTAGGCGGTGAACTTCACCTCGGCCTTCTGGTCCGGGTGCAGGAAGCCGATGTCGCGCGGCAGGATGCGCACTTCCAGCAGCAGGGTGTCGTCCTTGGGCACGATTTCGATGATGTCCTTGCCCGGCTGGACGACGCCGCCGACAGTGTTGTTGAACAGCGTCTTGACGGTGCCGCGCACCGGCGCCCGGACTTCGGCCAGCTTCACGCGGTCAACCAGCGCCAGCTTGCCTTCGCGCAGCGTGGCCAGCTTGGTGTTGGTTTCCGACAGCTCGTTGCGGGCGACGTTGCGGATGTTCAGCTCGGACTCTTCCAGCTTGCTCTGCGCCTCCTTGATGGACGCCTGGAAGCGGTCGATCTGCGCTTCGGCGCCTTTTTGCTCGCCGCAGTAGCGGGCCACGTCGCGCTGCAGGCGCAACAGGTCCACCTCGGATACCGCGCCGCTCTTGAGCAGGGGACGCGTCACCTGCAGCTCGCGCGACGTCAGGCTGCAGCTGGCCGACGCCTGGTCGCGCTTGGCGATGGTTTCGCGCAGGTCTTCCCGGCGCTGCTTGAGCTGCTCGCTCGCCACGTTGATGGTCGCGTTCAGTTCGGTGGTGCGGGCCTGCCAGGCGTTGCGCTCCGCCTCGGCCAGTCCGGGCGCCTGCGCCAGCACTTCTTCCGGCGCAATGAAGGGTTCACCGGTGGCCAGGGCCTTCAGGCGGGCCGCTTTGGCCAGCAACGACAGGTATTCGGCGTTGTTTTCACCCAACGAGGACGCGAACCGCGTGTTGTCGATCTTCAGCAGCGTCTGGCCAGCCTCGACTTCCTGACCGGGGCGCACCAGCAGTTCCTGCACGATCCCGCCGTCCAGGCTCTGAATGATCTGCACCTGGCGCGATGGCACCACTTTGCCTTCGCCCCGCACCACTTCATCGATTTTGCCGATGCCCGCCCAGATCAGCAGGGCGGCCAGCGCCAGCAGGCTCATCCACAGCAGGACGCGCGCGCCGCGGGCCTGCGATTCGTGGATGACCCACTCGGCGTTGCCGACATAGTCCGATCGTTGCTCGGGCTTGCCCTTTGCGGCGCCGTCCAGCAGCCGGTCGAAAAAATACACGAATACATTGCGCAGCTTGCGCCACGGCGCGCCGAGCAAGCCCGGCTGCTTTTCACCTGTAATTTTCTGCATGCTTGCCTCAGCTTCCGCGTCCGACGCGCCCTTGGCGCAGCGCTTCGACGACCTGTTCTTTGGGGCCGTCGGCCACGATGTGGCCGTTGTCGATGACGATCAGCCGGTCGACCAGGTCCAGCAGGGCGGTGCGGTGGGTCACCAGCAAAATGGTCTTGCTGGCGCTGGCTTCGCCCAGGCGGCGGCGCAACTGGGCTTCGCTCTGGTGATCCATATTGCTGCTGGGTTCGTCCAGCAGCAGGATGGGCGGATCGTTGATCAGGGCCCGCGCCACGGCGACCGACTGGCGCTGGCCGCCGGACAGCGACTCGCCGCGCTCGCCGATGACCATGTCAAAGCCATTGGGGTGCAGGTTGGCGAACTCGGTCACGCCGGCCAGGTTGGCGGCCGCCAGGATGCTGGCGTCGTCGGCGTAGGGCGCGCCCATGGCCAGGTTGTGCTTGAGGCTGCCGTAGAACAGCAGCGGATCCTGCGGCACGTGGCCGATGGCGCGGCGCACGTCGGCCGGGTCGATCTGGCGCACGTCCACGCCGTCCAGCAGGACCGCGCCCTCGGTCGGCTGGAACAGCGCCAGGGCCAGCTTTTCCAGCGTGGTCTTGCCCGAGCCGATGCGGCCGATGATGCCCACTTTCTCGCCCGGCTTGAGCTTGAACGACACCTTTTTCAGCACCGGCTGCGTGGTGCCGGGGTAGGCGAACGTGACGTCGCGGAACTCCAGCGCGCCGTGGAATACCGGCCGGTGCAGGAATTCGGCCTCGGGCGGGCGTTCGATGGGCAGCTTCATATAGCTGTCGATCGACCCCAGCGAGGTGCGGGCGTTCTGGTATTGCATCAGCAGGCCGGCCACCTGGCCCAGCGGCGCCAGGCAACGCCCGGCGATCATGGACGCGGCGATGATGCCGCCCATCGACAGGGCAGCGTCCTGCACCAGGTACACGCCGATGATCACCACGGAGATGGACACCAGTTGCTGCACCGCTTGCACGAAGCCCACCGTGGTCGAGGAGATCAGCTTGAGCTTGCCGCCGTTCTGGGCGATGAATTCGGTGGCGCGCTCCCAGTTGCGCTGGATCGCGCCCTGGGCATTCAGGGTCTTGACCGCTTCCAGGCCGGTCAGGGCCTCGACCAGCGTGGCGTTGCGTTGTGACGACGCCTGGAACGTCGCCATGGTCAACGCTTCCATCCGCGCCTGGGCCGCCAGAGACACCAGCAGAATCAGCACAATGGCCACGAGAGGCGGCAGCACCATCCACGGCGAAATCCAGGCCAGCGCGGCCAGGAACAGCAGGATGAAAGGCAGGTCCACCAGCGTGGTGATGGTGGCCGATGCAATGAAGTCGCGAATTGACTCGAACGAACGCAGGTTGGCGGCGAACGATCCGACCGAGACCGGGCGGCCTTCCAGCCGCAGGTCCAGCACGCGCTCCATGATCTGGGCTGACAGCCGTACGTCGACCCGTTTGCTGGCGCTGTCCACCACATGGGACCGCGCCGTGCTCAGGATCATGTTGAAGATCACCACCAGCGTGATGCCGATGGCCAGCACCCACAAGGTTTCCACGGCGTTGTTGGGCACCACGCGGTCGTACACGTTCATGGTGAACAGCGGCATCGCCATGGCGAAGACGTTGATCAGCAGGGCCGCGATGAGCGCGTCGCGGTACAGCCGCCGGTTTTCCATGATGGCGGCCCAGAACCAGTGGCGCTCGCGCACCTTGCCGACTTCGGGCGCCCGAGCGTCGAAGCGGAACTGCGGCCGCACGAAGCACACCAGGCCGGTGTATTGCTCGCCCAGGTCGGCGGCGCTCATGTCCACCGCACTGCCGCCCAGTTCCGGATGGCTGACCACATACTTGTCGCCGTCCTTCTTCAGCAACAGGCAAGCCCGCTCGCCATTGAGCAGCAGAATGGCCGGCAGCAGGTCGGGCGGCAGGCTGTCCAGCGTGCGCTTGACCACCCGCGCCGACAACTGCGCGCGCGCCGCCGCCCGTGGCAGCAGCGCGGGCGTCAGCTTGTGGGCTTCCAGCGGCAGCCCCGCGGACAGGGCCTGCGCGGTTGACGCCACCCCATGCAGGCGCGTGATTTCAACCAGGCAGTCCAGCAGCGGGTCGTCATGCCCGACGCGCGCGTCGGCGCGCCATTCCCGAGACGTCTGTTCCATTTCAGATAACTTGTCCATCTTCGTCATCCAGCAGGTCCAGATGTTCCGAGAGTCGCGCGCGCTGTTGCTTGCGCTGGGTGAGCTTTTGCTGGGCCTGTATCGGCAAATCGGTCAAGCGCAAGGTGCCATTGGCGATCAACGCGTCGATCAAGTCTTCCAACACGCGGACAAAGTCCGCATCCAACTGTGAAAAGTCGTTGCCCTGATTAGCCATATGGCCTCCTTGCGCTGAGGCGCGTATCAGGACCGCGGTTGATTGGCGGCCGGCGTCAGCGGCACCAGCGTGGGCGGCAGCGCGCCTTCGTTGTATTGCACGCGCACCGGGGTCAGCCGGGCCGAATCAGGCACCGTGGAATTGCACAGCTTGATGACGTCGTCGGACACCACCAGCTTGCCGTTTTCCTCGGGCATTTCGTTGCGCGCGGGCTGCAGCGTCAGCGCCGGCAGCAGCTTATGCGAAAGCGCCAGCCAGCGATACTGGGCCAGCCTCAGGTCATAGACCGCGTTGGTCAGGGCGCGGCGCGATTCGAACAGTTCGTTTTCGGTGTTGAGCAGGTCGAGCAGGGTGCGCTGGCCGATCTGGAACTGCTGGCGATAGGCATCGCGCACCTTGGCCGTGGCCATTTCGTGGTCGCGCAGGAAGGGCAGCTTTTCCTGCAGGCTGGTGATGTTGTTCCAGGCCACGGCCAGATCCTGCTGCACATTGCGGCAGGTGTAGTCGCGCACGTCGCGCGCCGCATACGACTGGGCAGCCGTCTGGCGGACGCGGGCCGAATCGGCGCCGCCGCGGTACAGGTTGTAGTTCATCACCACCTGGACGCTGGAGCTGCGGATGTCGCGGTTCTGGGGCGTCGGATCGTTCTGGTCCCGGCCGGTGGCCGCGACGAACTCGAACTTGGGCGAGAACGCACCCTTGGACGACGCCACGCCAGCCTCGGCGCCCTGCAGGGCTGCCTGTTTGGACAGGAAACTGGGGTTGCGGCGCAGCGATTCATTGAAGTTGCCGGGCTTGGTCGGCAGCTTGTCCGCCACGTCGGGCACCGGTTGCATCGATTCGGGCGGGAAGGCGCCGGTCACGCGCTGGAAGCGCTGTTGCACATCCAGCAGGTTGGCGGTTTCGGTCATCAGGTTGGTCTGAGCCAGCGACAAGCGGCCACCGGCCTGTTCCAGGTCGACACGCCGGCCCACGCCCGATTCGGCGCGCTGGCCGATCTGCTTGAGGGTTTCTTCGTGCAGCGAATAGTTCTGGCGGGCCAGCAGTTCCATATCGCGGTAGCGCTGCAGGTCGATATAGGCCTGCACGGCGGCATAAGCGGTGGTGTCGCTGGTGGCCAGCACGTCATAGAAGCGGGCCAGCTTGTCGAAGCCGGCCTGCTTGACGTCGTTGTTGGTGCGGAAGCCGTCGAAAATCAGCTGGCGCAGCTCGAAGTTGTAGCCAGGGCGGTTCCAATTCTGCGAACCGACGCCCGGCACGTTGTTGCGATATTCGCGGCCGACGTAACCCAAGGCATTGACCTGCGGGAAGAACGCGCCGCGGGCGACTGCCTGGCCTTCCAGCGAGGCCTGGAAGTCGTGGTACTTGGCCTGGATTTCAGGGTTGCTGAGCAGCGTTTGCTCGACGATCTGGTTCAGGGTGGTGGCGCCCGGTGCGGTGGCCGGGGCAGGAGAATCCGCCGTGGCAGGCTGGGCAAATGCGGCAGGGACGAACGCCAAGGCCAGGGCCGAAACCGTGGTTTTAAGCAAAAACGAAGCCATAGGAATTATTCGCGAGTCGAGTTTGGGATTAGTAGCCGGCATATTGTTTGCAGATGTCAAAAATAGCGATACAAGATTTGTTAAGTCTTGACGCAACCTGCCGGCCCGTCGGATTTATTTCGAATAAAATCACGGAATATGACGGAAAATTACGTGATTTAGACGAAATTCAATATGGACGGATTAATCAAAAACTATTAATGCGATTTGTTGCGCATTATGTCTGTTTCTGCTTTGCCACATTGAAACGTGATTATATCTGTTTGCGTATTTTGTATCTAATTTGTTTTTAACTTCGAGGTTTTGTGATTATTTTCCGACAACGCTTTTACAGCCGAGATGGCCGCGTAATTCAGTGCCGACGGTGGGCCACCATGGTATTGGTAGTACTAGTATGTGTGGTGTGGTTGTACTAGGTTCAGAGGGTGTGCATAATTCCCCTCATGCCGCAGTGGCCGGCGCGGGAGCGATTTGCTTTGAACCGCGCGAGGCCCAAGCCGGACTGTCTATTTGCAGAGCGCATCCATGGCCCAAACCCTTTACGACAAACTCTGGAACGCCCACATCGTTCACCAGGAATCAGACGGCACCTGTCTGCTCTATATCGACCGTCACCTGCTGCATGAAGTGACCAGCCCGCAGGCGTTCGAGGGCCTGGCCATCGCCGGGCGCAAGCCGTGGCGCACCGGCGCCAACCTGGCGGTCGCCGACCACAACGTGCCGACGCTGAACCGCGCGCAGGGCATTGATGACCCGGTCTCGCGCCTGCAGGTCGACACGCTGGATGCCAACTGCGATAAGCACGGCATCACCGAATTCCGCATGAACGACCTGCGCCAGGGCATCGTCCACGTGATCGGGCCGGAGCAGGGCGCCACCTTGCCCGGCATGACGGTCGTCTGTGGCGATTCGCACACCAGCACGCACGGCGCGCTGGGCGCTTTGGCCTTCGGCATCGGCACGTCCGAAGTCGAGCACGTGCTGGCGACCCAGACGTTGCTCATGAAGAAAGCCAAGAGCATGCTGATCAAGGTCGAAGGCGAACTGCCCTTCGGCTGTACGGCCAAGGACGTGGTCCTGCACATCATCGGCATCATCGGCACCGCCGGCGGCACCGGCCACGCCATCGAATTCGCCGG
>JBEBOQ010000017.1:0-83613 GCA_040396375.1 Achromobacter xylosoxidans | reverse complement strand
GGTTCGGGTTCGGGTTCGGGTTCGGGTTCGGGTTCGGGTTCGGGTTCGGGTTCGGCAAAGATTCAGACATGGTTTTCTGCGGCGGTTGGCATCCAAACGGCCGTCCGACGTCCGCCGGACCGGCCTGAACCCTGAGCGTAGGCCCGCGCCACGCATGGCGGAAGACGCAGCATTTGCACTTTATCCCTGCACCAGACGCCACCTATGCCCACCGCCGTGCTACCGTCGCGCCATGTCCCGCCCCGACCTCAACCTGCTGCTCACGCTGGACGTCCTGCTGGCCGAAGGCAACGTCGCCCGGGCCGCGCGCCGCCTGCATCTGAGTGCCTCGGCCATGAGCCGGGCGCTGGCCCGCCTGCGCGAGACCACCGGCGATCCCCTGCTGGTACGGGCCGGCCGCGGCTTGGTGCCCACGCCGCGTGCCATCGAACTACGCGAACACGTCGCCCGGCTGGTGCAGGAAGCCCACGCCGTGCTGCGCCCCGCCGAACTGCTGGACCCCGGCCAGTTGGCGCGCACCTTCACGCTGCGCACCAGCGACGGTTTCGTGGAGAATTTCGGGGCGGCCCTGATTGCGCTGGCCGGCCGCGAGGCGCCCGGCGTCACGCTGCGTTTCGTGGCCAAGTCAGACAAAAACAGTGGACCGCTGCGCGACGGCAGCGTGGACCTGGAAACCGGTGTCGTCGGCTCGGCCAGCAGCCCCGAAATCCGCACCCGCGCCCTGTTCCGCGACCGCTTCATCGGCGCCGTGCGGGCCGGCCATCCACTAGCCAAAGGCAAGATCACGCCCGCCCGCTACGCCGCCGGCCAGCATGTGCTGGTATCGCGGCGCGGGCTGGATAAAGGCCCCATTGACGAGGCGCTGGCGGCCCTGGGCCTGACCCGCCAGATCGCGACCATCGTGGCGGGCTTTTCCGATGCGTTGACGCTGGCGCGCGGCACGGACCTGATATCCAGCGTGCCCGAACGCCACACCGGCAACCTGCGCGCCGGCATGCACAGCTTTGCGCTACCCGTCGACACACCGGAAATCACCGTATCCATGCTGTGGCATCCGCGCATGGACGCCGACGCCGGACACCGCTGGTTAAGGGAATGCGTGCGGCAGGTGTGCGCGCCGTAGCGACCCGATGGCGGGCATCGGCCAGGCGGCAAGCGGGCGCGATTCCGCCCTACGCCCGCCGCTTGACCCGCTCCGGCCACATCCAGGATTGTTCGCGGAATTCCTGCGGCGGCAGGTCGTAGGCCCGCCGGAACGCCCGGGTAAAGTCCGACGCGCTGCCGAACCCCAGCCCGTAGGCGATTTCCATCACCGCCAGATGCGGATAGCGCACCAGTTCCTCGGCCGCCAGCCGCAACCGCAGATGGCGGATATATGCGCCCAGCCCGCCCTCGTGCTGGAACAGCCGGTACACCGTCGGCCGCGACAAACGCAGCGCCTGCACCACGGATTCCGGCGTCAGGCCCGCCTGGTGCAGATTGGCCTGGATGTAGCGCCGCACCTCGCCGAACATCGCCGCCCGCACCGCCGCGCGGGCATTGCCCGCCAGCCCCGCCTCTTTGCCAAAGGCGGCCAGCAGCAGGCGCACACAGGCGGTAATGTCCGCCTGGGCCTGCTGCGCGCTCAAGCTGCGCACCGATTGCCCCAGCGCGGCCGCCTGGTTGATCGCCAGCCGGGTCAGCGGCAGGGTGTCGCGCAGCATCCGGCCGTGAATCGCCTGCGGGTCCGGAAACACCTCCTGCACCAGTTCCGCCGGCACAAAAAACGTCAGCATCCGGCAGGCGTGGCGCAGCATCCGTACCGGCTGGCCCAGGTCCACCGCCAACACCCGCGCCGCTTCGCCCTCGTCCCCCGCACGCGGCCCATTGCGCACCGACAGGCCGTCCACGCCCCCTTCCAGGAACACGTGGAACGCGAAGTCGCGGATGTTGTCTCGGGAAATGCGCACCAGCGAACGCTCCAGGCGCATCGCGTCGGACCGGCAATCGGTGAACATCAGGTGACCGACGCGGTAACGGTCGATCGAGGCATGGAAAGGTTGCTGCAGCGCATCACGGCTGGGCACCACGTCTACCACGTGCCCCACCTGCTCGCGCCAGGCCAGCAAACGGCGTCCAGGCGCCTGCGCCGCAACATCAAAATGATGGTGGGCGATGTCAGGCGAAAGCGGCGGCGTCAGGCCGGCCAGGGAAGCATTGGGGTTCATGCTTGAGGATCACTGCGCGGATGGCTGCAGGCTGGGCTGCCCAGAGCATAACAAAAAGTAAATGCCGGGCGAAAAAGCCAAAACTGAGACGCACGGTATAGCCGTGCGACCAACAGTATCTAAGCTGGCCGCGAGATCCCGCAGCAGTACGCGGACTCGGGCCGAAGTACCGCAAGCCGGCGGGGCGCAGCGATCAGGTTTCTCGCGCTGCGCCATACAGCTATTTTGCGCATTCCCCTCCCCGGGGAATGCGCTTTTTTTATGGGCGGGCCAATGGAACTGGGCGCGTATCGCAGGCGGCGAAACGGCTACCATAACGCCTTTGCCGGTCCTGCCGACCGGCGCTGCCCCCTACCTACGTCCATGCCCACCCTGGTTTTCCGCGCCCCCCGCCCCGCCGACACCGACCGGTGCTTTCAGATCGAAACCACCGCCTATGAAGGCGACGAGGCCGCCACCCACGCCAAGATCGCCACCCGCATCGCGCAATATCCCGAGGGATTCCTGCTGCTGGAAGCGGACGGCGAGATCGTCGGCTTCATCAATAGCGGCTGCGCCCACGACGTGGTCATGTCGGACGAGGCCTTCAAGGAACTGGTCGGCCACGACCCCGAAGCGCCCAACGTGGTGATCATGTCCGTGGTGGTGGACCCGGCCCACCAGGGCAAGGGCTATTCCAGCCAGCTGATGCGCGCGTTTGTCGACAATGCCCGCCACCAGGGCAAGCAGACCATCCACCTGATGTGCAAGGAACGCCACGTCGAGCTGTACCGCAAGCTGGGCTACGGCTACGTGCGGCCGTCGCCGTCCGACCACGGCGGCATGGCCTGGCATGAAATGGTGATGGCGCTCTAAGCCCCCCTCACCCGACCTACTGTCGCGCAGCGCCCGGCCCGACTGACCTTTGCCAACGCTACGGCAACGACATCGGGCCGCCAGACGCCATGCGCCGCGGCCCGAGCAAGCGACACGATCCGCCGTCAGTCCAGCTGGATCTTCGCGCTGTCGATGATCTCCTTCCAGCGCCTGGTCTCTTCGCTGGATAGCTTGGCCAGGTCTTCGCTGGTGCCGGGGAACGGCACCGCGCCCTGGTCGGCCAGTTGCCCCACCAGCGCCTTGTCATTGGCGATGGCGATCACCGTGTCCTGCAACTTTCGGATCACCTGCGGATCGGTGCCCGCCGGCGCCATCACGCCATACCAGGACTCGACCACCGCATCCTTCACCCCCGCCTCGGCCAGCGTCGGCACGTCCTTGATGGAGTCACTGCGCTTATCGCTGGCCACCGCCAACACCCGCACCTGCCCTGACTTCACGTAAGGCAGTACATTGGGCAGATTCGCGAACAGCACCTGCACCTGGCCCGACAGCAGGTCCGACGTCGCCGGCCCCGACCCGCGGTAAGGCACGTGTTCGAACTTGGCGCCCGAACGGAACATGAATAGCTCGCCGGTCAGGTGATTGACCGACCCCATCCCCGCCGACGCCATGTTGAGCTTGCCCGGGTTGGCGCGGCCATAGGCGACCAGTTCGGCCACCGTCGTCGCTGGCGCATCCTTGGACACCGCCAGCACATTCGGCACCGTCGAGAACAACGCCACGGGCGCGAAATCCTTATAGGCGTTGTACGGCAGGTTCTTGGACAGCAGCGGCAAGATCGACTGCTGCCCCATCGTCGCCAGCAGCAGCGTGTAGCCATCCGGCGCCGCCTTGGACACGAAATTGGCCCCGATGCTGCCGCCCCCGCCCGGCTTGTTCTCCACGATGACCGTCTGGCCCAGGGCTTCGGACATGTGGTTGGCCAGCAGGCGCCCCATCAGGTTCACCGTGCCGCCCGGCGCAAACGGCACCACCAGCGTGATCGGCTTGTTGGGATAGCCCGTCTGAGCCGCCTGAGCGCCTGCGCCCAGGCCGATCCCGCATACCGCGGCCAGCGCCACGGCGAACTTCGGCAATGCTTTGACCATGATTGAATTCCCCTTGCTTGGTTTGATTTATACGGCGGCGCAGGACGTCGCGCCTTGTGCCGTGTGTCTTGAGTCTTGAGTCTTGAGTCTTAAGTCTTGAGACCGTCTCAGTACGCCTGTCTCAAGCCGCGGCTACGCCAGCCTGGGACCCCGCCAACTCAGCCGCCTGGCGCTGCAACGCGTCGCGCGCATCGGCCGCCCGTTGCTGCGCCGTGTCGATCGCCGCTTGCTGCAACGCCAACCGTGCGTGTTGTTCGCCGATGTGCACCCTCACCAATTGCGGCGCCGGGCCGCCCAGCGACTGGCGCGCGGCCACATTGCGCACCGGGTCCAGGCAGGCGGCGATGTCCGCTTCGTCCAGCGTCACCGGGCGGCCCAACTGCTCGGCCGCCGCCGACGTGATCATCGCCGGCGCAATTGCACGCGCCGGCAAGCCTTGCTCCAGCGCCTGGCGCACCACCGCGCCGATGATGTGATGCGCATCCCGGAACGACGCGTTCGCGCGGCGCACCAGCAGATCGGCCAAGTCCGTCACCGTCGAAAAATCGTCCGCCGCGCGCGACGCCATCCGTTCGCGGTTGGGCGTCACCTGCTCGACCAGCAGCTGCATCAGCTCCAGCGCCTTCAGCGCTTCTTCGCAGGCCTCCCAGCAGGTGCGCGTGCTTTCGCGGCTGCTGTCGCCCGAATGCGTAAAGTGCGTCGACTTCACCGTCGACAGCGCCGCCGACGTCAGCCCGATCAAGTGGCCCGTCTTGCCGCGCAGATACTCCAGCACCGCCGGATTCTTCTTCTGCGGCATGATGCTGGACGTGCTGGCGATGCTGTCCGGGAATGTCAGGTAGCCAAATTCAGGCGTCGACCAGATATAGAAGTCCTGCACCATGCGGCTGCAGGTGATCATCATGATCGACAGCGTCGCGCTCAATTCCAGCGCAAAATCCCGCGACGCCACGCTATCCAGCGCATTGGCCAGCGGCCCGCTGAACCCCAGCAACGCGCTGGTGGTGTCACGGTTGATCGGAAACGACGTGCCCGCCAGCGCACAAGCGCCCAGCGGCGAGGCGTCCGCCGTTTCCAGCGCATGCGCCAGCCGGCCGATATCCCGCGACCACGCGTCCACCAGCGCCGACAGGTAATAGCCGTAGGTAATCGGCTGCGCCGCCTGCATGTGCGTATAGCCGGGCATCACACAGTCCGCGTAGCGCTCGGCCTGCGCCAGCGCCGCCTGCGACACGCCGACCAATGCGGTGCCGATGCGTGCCGCGAAATCGCGCGCCCGCATGCGGTCGATCGTGGCGCCGATGTCATTGCGGCTGCGGGCCGTGTGCAGGCGCCCGCCCAGTTCCTGCCCCACCGCCTTGATCAGGTGCGCTTCGTAATTGAAATAAGCCTCTTCGCGCGCCGCGTCCAGCTCCACCGCGTGGGGGCCATCCGCCTGCATCACCAGCAGCGCCTGCGCCAGGCGTTGCGACGCGTCCTGGTCCAGGATGCCCTGCTCGCGCAGCATCAGCAGATGCGCCAGGTTGACCTGGGTCAACATCTCGAAATTGGCGAAAAACTCCCGGTTCAAACGCGGAAGAAAAAGATGCTGGAGCACCTGGGGGGCCAGGGGTTGCTTCAAGCGGGTGCTGACTTTGGATTCCATATCGGTCCGGTGCGAAACAAGGAAAACCGTAGTCTCTCGCCGGGCCAATTCATGCGTCAAATCAGATTCTTACGGCTTCTCATACAAAAATGATATGATTTGAAGCGCTGGCCGCCCGTTGCCGGGAGTCGCCCCGCAGCCATCCGCAGCCGGCCTATTTCCGCCCTGCCCGCTTTTGGATCTGCCGCATGAATTTCAAGCAAGTCGAGGCCTTCCGCGCCGTCATGATGACGCGCTCGATGACCACCGCCGCCGGCCTGCTGCACACCTCGCAGCCAAACGTCAGCCGCTGGATCGCGCTGCTGGAAAAAACCCTGGGCTTCGGCCTGTTCCAGCGAGTCGGCACCCGCATCATCCCCACCCCCGAAGCCGAGGCCTTCTACGCCGACGTCGAACGCGCCTTCATCGGCCTGGAATCCCTGAACGACAGCGCCAGTTCCATCCGCCGGCGCGGCACCGGCCTGCTGCGCGTCGGCGCGGTCGGCTCCATCACCCAATGCGTGCTGCCCGACGCCATCCGCCTGTTCCGCCAGAAATTCTCGGACATCCCCGTCGTGGTCAACACCGGCGGCTCCGACGTCGTCGCCAAATGGCTCGCCACCGGCGTCTGCGACATCGGCTTCTGTTCGCTGCATACCGACCTGCCCGGCCTGCACTACGAACGCATCAACACCGCCCACGGCGCAGGCATCGTGCCCAACACGCACCCGCTGGCCGCCAGAGCGCTGCTGACCCCCGCCGACTTCCACGACCAGAACTTCATCTCGCTACCGGCCGGCAGCTTCAATCGCGCCGCCATCGACCGCTACTTTCCCGACGACGCCCGCATCCTGTCGATTGAAACCCCCTACGCCACCACCATCTGCACCATGGTCAGCAAAGGCCTGGGCATCTCCATCGTCAACCCCGTCGTGCCGCGTGCGCTGGGCATCCCGGACCTGCACGAAATCCCGTTTTCAGAAAAGGTCGAATTCCACAGCTACGCCGTCACGTCCGACCATCATCCCGTCAATACCCTGGCGCGGCGCATGGCCGAGTGCGTGCGCGACACGTTCACGGCGTTGGACATGCCGGCCACGCGGGGATGAACGCTGCGATTGCGGAGATGGCTGCTGAAATGGCTACTGCGGTGGCCGCTCGCGCGGCCAACTTGCAGCCGCGTCACTCGACCGCGCTCAGCGGTTCCGCCAAGGCCCAGTTGCGCTCGAAGTGCGCCAGATAGGCCTTGGCCAACGCCGGATTGTTCCAGTTGACCAGGACGTTTTCCGAATTCTCGTGGGCCGCGGAATTGGCAAAATTGAAGCTGCCCAGTTCCACTGTCTCGCGGTCTGCAATCAGCACTTTGTCGTGATGCAGCTTGAACGCGGACACGATGCGCACGTCCACGCCGGCCTCGGCCAATGTTCCCAGCGCTTCCTTTGACTTGCCGCTGCGGTCCGTGACCAGATTGCGGTCATGGTCGGCCAGCACGAACACCACCACGCCACGCTTGGCCGCCCGCACCAACGCGGCCGTCACGCGCTTGCTGGAAAAACTGTAGGCCATCACCCTCAGTTCCCTGTTGGCCGAATCGATCACGCGCAACACCAGCGTTTCCGCGCCCTCATCGGGTGAAAACCCGACTTCGATTGACCCGGCTGCCGGCACGGCGATCGGCGCGGCCGGTGCCGTGCGGGACATCGCACGCGTGGCAGCGGCCGGCTTGACCGCCGCCTGCGCCCACGCCGGCAGCGCCGGATGCAACGCCAGGCCGACAGCGCACACGGCAACCACAACAGAAACAACACGCGGAGATTTCACGGCAAGCATCCTGGAAATAAAGCGCCGGCGGCGTTGCGCCCCCCAAGCCCGCCCACTTTACCTTGCCCCGTAGGCCCGCGCGTACCGTCAACCCGCCAATGTGCGCCTGCCTGGCTTGAAGCCATGTGTGCGGGCTGCCCCCGCCGCCAATAGCCCCGCCGCCAGCAACACCACAACCACCCGCGGCAACGCCCACGCGCCCGCCGTTTCCAGCAACACGCCGCCCAATACCCCGCTGGCCGCGAACGCCAGGTTGAACACTGTCACCAGCATCGACTGCGCGACCTCGGCGCCATCGCCCGCCGCATCCGCCAACGCCGTCTGCAGCAGCGTCGGCGCACCGCTAAAGCTCAAGCCCCACACTGCGATCCCGGCATACACCCAGACGGCCGACACTGCACCCTGCCCCAACCCCATTGATACCAGCGCAAACGCGGCCAGGCTGATCAGCACCAGCGCCCGCAACCAACGGTCCACCAGCAGCCCGGTAATCCAGATGCCACACAGCGACGCCACGCCGAACACCAGCAACGCCACATCCACCTTGCCTGCCAAACCGACGGATGCCATGAACGGCGCAATATACGTATACAAGGTGTAGTGCCCCAGGATCCACGCCAGAATCACCAACAGCACCGGCCGCACACCCGGCGTCTTCCAGACCTGCCGCATCGGCACGCGGCGCGCCGCGGCTTGGCCGGGATAATCCGGCACCTTCACCCACACCCAAGCCATCAGCGCCAGGCTCAGCCCGGACAAGATGCCAAAAATGCCCCGCCAGCCAACGAATGCCCCCAGCCAAGCGGCCAACGGCACGCCCAGCGCCAACGCCAGCGGAATACCCACCATGGCCACCGCCATCGCCCGGCCTTGCTGCGCCTGGGGCACCATGCGCCGCGCGTAACCCGCCAGCAGGCTCCAGGCCAGCCCGGTCGCCATTCCCACCAGCAAACGCGCCGCCAACGTCAAACCGTAAGACGGCGACAACGCCGTGACCGCATTGCACGCCGCGAACCCGCCAATCGCCAGCAGCAGCGCAAACCGCCGCCGCCAACCGCGCAACAGGATCGTCAGCGGAATCGCCGCCAGGCTCGAGCCCAACGCGCACAGCGTCACCAACTGCCCGGCCCAGGCTTCAGACACCCCGAACCCCTGCGCGATCTGTGGCAACAGACCCGCGGGCACGGTTTCATTGGCGGTCGCGATAAAGCTGCACATCGTCAGCGCCAACAGCGCCGCCATGGGCAGGCCCGGCGCGTCTGGCCGGCTGGCGGCCAACGCCGCCGCACGAGAGGTTTGGTTCATTTCTGGCTTTCCTTGCATCGTGGGCCATGCCCCGGATTGAAGAAGCGCCAGTTTGATACCCGCTGTTTTATTTGATAATTGGCCTAGAATTTGAATATCTTTCAAATCCAAATTTCAAATGGCCACCGATCGACTCGGCGACATGCGCTTATTCACCGAAGCGGCGGCGCTGGGCAGCTTGTCCGCCGCCGGCCGCAAGCTGGGGCTGTCGGCCGCCGCAGCCAGCGCACGCCTCATCAAGCTGGAAGCCGCGCTGCACGCCAAACTGTTCAACCGCAGCACCCGCCAACTGCACCTGACCGAAGAAGGCCGCGTCTACCTGGCGCACTGCCAGGTCGCCCTGCAGGCCATCGACGACGCCGAAGCTGCGCTACAGGCCGGTCAGCACACCGTGCGCGGCAAACTGCGGCTGTCGGCCTCCGCCGACTTCGGCCGCAACCTGCTCAATGCTTGGCTGGAAGCATTCAGCGCCCAACATCCCGAGCTGAAAATCGCGTTGACCCTGTCTGACTCGCTATCGAACCTGGTGCAGGACGACATCGATCTGGCAATCCGCTTTGGCCAGCCCCAAGACGGTTCACTGGTGGCGCGGCGCTTGGCGCCCAACTGGCGCGTGCTGTGCGCATCGCCCGACTACCTTGCCCGTCACGGCCGGCCCCAAAAGCCCGAAGACCTGGCGCAGCACGACTTCATCGTCCTGATCACTGCCGCCGGCCCCTTGAACCAATTGCATTTCGCCAAGGACGGCCAGCGCCAGACCGTCACCGTCCCGCTGGAACGCGCCTGGGAAACCAACGACGGCGCGCTGGCTCGCAGCTGGGCGCTGGCCGGCCGCGGCATCGCACGCAAAACCATCTGGGACGCCGCCGAAGACCTGCGCGCCGGGCGCCTGCAAGTCGTGTTGCCGGAATACAGCGTGGCCGAAGCCGGCGTACACGCCGTCTTTCACAGCACGCGGTTCATGGCGCCGCGCGTGCGGCGCCTGCTGGACTTTTTGATCGAACGATTTGCGCGTGCCAGCGATGAGCTGCTCCCGGAGGGGCCGGCGCAGGAGCGCCAGGCGCCTTGATCCAGCCGCCCGAAGCCGCCCCGCAAACAGACGCGCTTACTCCCCGCCGCCCCACCTGAATGCGTCCACGCGCAGGCAACTCGCCCCGTCGAGCCCCGCTACGGACTCGTCTGATCAATCCGCGCTAAACGTCGTGTATCCCGGGCGCCACCGCCGGATGGCTACCCGGCAACGCTGATGTCCTCTTCCGAGCAAACGCCCCCGGCGCCTCTCCCATCGACCGGCTGAACGCCGCGCTGAACGCGCTGGCAGACTGATACCCGATGGCATGCGCGACCTCTCCCAATGACAGGCCGTCGTGCCACAGCAGATCCTTGGCCAACGTCATCCGCCATCGCAGCACGTATTCCATCGGCGCAATCCCCAGCACCTGCGTGAACCGCGCCGCAAAGGCCGCACGCGACATGCCCACCTTGTCGGCCAGGTCTGCCACCGTCCAACGCCGCGCCACATCGTCATGAATATGCCGCAATGCCTGCGACAACCGCGCATCCGCCAACCCCGCCAGTAACCCTGCCATCGGCGACGCCTCTTGCGCGGGCTTCCAACGCAGGGCCTCGATCAGCCCGACGCCTCTTGCGCGGGCTTCCAACGCAGGGCCTCGATCAGCATCACCTCGACCAGCCGCGCCAGGACGGCATCGGCGCCTGGCTGTTGCGCCGCCGTCTCTTCGCCGATCGCACGCGCGATCCAGCCCAGCCGGGCACTGCGCGCATCAGACGCCTGGATATGCACGATCGGCGGCAACAACCCCACGAGCAACGGCGCGTTGACCGGGTCGAACAGAAAATAGCCGCCCAGCATCCGCACCGCCGGTTCTGACTCGATGACGCCGTGGCGAACCTCATTGATCTCGCAGACCTCGGCCACCCGAGGCGTTGGGTATTGCAGCGCTTCCAGATCGCTACCCATCCGAAAGCCCGGAGTTGCGGGCAGCAGCACATAGTCTCCGGTCTGCATCAGAAAAGGCTCGGCGCCTTCGAACGCCAGCCAGCAAGCGCCCTCTGTTACCAGGCCGAAACTGGGGTGCCCGAAGCTCGAATACTGGACGGACCAGCGGCCCGCCCCGCTGACGAATTTCGACAACACGGTCCGAGGCCGCAGCAGCGCCACGATGGACGCCAGGGGGTCATTATTTAGACGATCTCGCATGATTTAAAGACTATACGTTATTGGTCATCTTGCACGTAGACCCTAGCATGCAGCCTGGATCAACAGGAGCTCACCATGCAAACCGTCCTTATCACCGGCGCCTCGTCCGGCTTCGGCCAAGCCAGCGCCGACTATTTCCTGCAGCAGGGGTGGAACGTCATCGCCACCATGCGCAAGCCCGACCCGAGCGTGTTCAGCGCATCCGACCGCCTGCGAGTCGTGGAACTGGACGTCACTGACGAAGCCAGCATCGCCCGAGCCATTCGCGCCGGCATCCTGGCTTTCGGTCAGATCGACGCGCTGGTCAACAACGCCGGCATCGGCCTGTTCTCGGCCGTGGAAGCCACCCCGGCCGCCATGATCCGCGACATATTCAACACCAACACCTTCGGTGTCATGGCCATGACGCGGGCCATCATCCCTCACCTGCGCGAACGCGGCGAAGGCGTCATCGTCAATGTCACATCCAGCGTCTGCTTTGCCGGCCTGCCGCTGGTGGCGCCTTATACCGCCAGCAAATGGGCCGTTGAAGGCTATACCGAAGCCCTGTTCTATGAACTCGAGGCCGTCGGCGTGCGGGTCAAACTGGTGGAACCGGGCTATGCCCCCGGCACGCGCTTTGCCGCCAATGTTCAAAGCCGTGGCGACAGCCTCTTTCCCCCTGCCTACCAGGCCTACGCCGATCAGTTCGTGCAGTCGCTCTCCAACCCCGCCGCGGTCACATTGGCCGAACAGGTCGCCGGGGCCATCTATGCCGCCGCCAACGACACCAGCGACCGCCTGCGTTTTCCCGCCGGGCCCGACAGCGAATACCTGGCGAACGCCCGCTGGAACAGCACCGACGAGCAGTTTCTGGAGGGAATGCGGTCGGTGATGCGAATGAAGCCGTAACTGAGCAGGCGTAGGGGGTTGTAGAAGTCTTCGAGGTTCGCGTAATCGAAAGAAAGGTCGGCGAAATCGCCGGCACGAGGGCACCCCCCTAAACTTTTCGGCTTCGCACCGGATATGTTGTCGAGGATGGCAAAAAAGGTCGATGCAGGTCCTCTTTGTCTACACATATCAGGAGATGTCAATGACGCTCATCGCTGCCCAACAGGGTGCGGAATCCGCCCAGGCCCTTGAACAGGGCGCGGCGGTCAAGGTCGAGAAAAAGAAAGCTCGCCGGGAAGTCGAATGGTCGGTGACGCACAAGATGCGCCTGCCCCACAAAGTCGGCATGCCGCTCGGTTCCGGCGGTAGCGGCGACGACTCCAGCAACTGATCTGCGGCGGTCTTGCGCCGCTTTCCGCATTGCCCGATCCCTCGCCCGCCTGGCGGTAGTGAGGGATTTTTCTTCCACGTCCTATCCCCATGGCTCCACAGACCGACGCTGCAACGCCGCGCGGCATTCCGGCGCCGCATGCGGCAGCGATGATGTGCCCGGCGGTCACTGGAACAGCCATCCTGGCCGGCCGCCGCTTGCGCATCCGCCACGCCGATGGCGAGCTGTCCGTTACCGGTCCGCCCGCCTTTCTGCGCGCCGCGCTGGATCTTTGCGATGGCACCCGTCCGGTTGACGCCATCCTGGCGGCGTTGCCCGGCGCTATCGACGTCGATCGCTTCGCGGCGTTCCTGGCCGATCTGCTCGCGGCGGGGGCATTGGTCGACGGCAACCTCCTGACGGCGCATGCACTGCAATACGCCTTCCAAGCGGCCCCCCACGGTCGCTCAGCCCCCCCGCAAGATACCGACCGCATCAGCCGACGGCCGCGTGCACTGCCCGCGGCCAACGCTTTGCGCATCGACACTGTCGGTGAAGCGCCGTGGATGACGACGCTGACCCGCCGAATGTCGCGCTATGTTTTCGCGGAGGCGGGCATGCCGCCCGGCAGCCTGGCCGCCTTGCTGTGGGCCCTGTGCGGCATTGCGCATACGCCGCACGAGCGCCTTGGCGCCGGCGTGGCCCGCAGGACCATCGCGTCCGCCGGCGCCCTGCATCTGGTCCAGCCCTATGTCGCCTTGCGGCGCCCTGTCGACGGCCACATGGCCGGCGTCTACCGTGTGCACTATCCCGGGCCGAGCCAGGTCGCGCTGGAGCGCATCAGCGACGCCACCCTGCTCGTGCGCGCCTTCGTCCAGCCCTGGCATGTGCAAACCGCCACAGGCGTGGTGTTCCTGGCAGGCGATGTCGCGGTAGCAGCGACCCGCTACCGCAATCGCGCGGTGCAATACCTGTACACCGAAGCCGGCGCCGCGCTGCACAACGGCTCGTTGGCCGCCACCGCGCTGGGCCTGGGCTACGCCACATTGGGCTGCTACGACGAAGAAGCCGTGCAGTCCCTATGCGGCACGGGCCAGCAGTTGATATTGGGGTCCGCGGTGTTCGGCCCCCAGGCAGACGCGTATCGCCCGACCAAGCGCGGCCCGGAACTGGAATTCTCTTGGATCGACACCGGCCTTCTGACCACCGAGGCGACGCGAGCTACCAACCTTCCGCTGCACCTGGCCCGCGCCCGGCTGCGGGGCAGCGCGTCCGACGGCGACTATTCATGGGGCGCAGACCCGGACCCCGACATCGCCTACCGCAAGGCCAGTGCCGAAGCCATCGAACGCCTTGCGTGGAACACGCCCGGTACGCCCCAGAAAGCCTGCGCCAACGACCTGCCCGGCGCTCTGGATCCGTCCTCCTTCATTCTCTACCACCCCGCGCAATACCGCCGGCCGGGCTTTCCTTTCCGGCAGTTTTCTTTGATGCAAAGCTATGGCTGGACCCGCGCCACGCATTGCGCCGACGGTAGATCCGCCTGGATTCCGGCGGACCTGGTCTACGCGCGACCGTCGCTGGTCGCCGCCGGCCACGCGGTCAATCCGCCCCTGACCTACGCAACGACTTCCGGATGCGCGGCCGGCGCCACGCAACCCGAAGCAGTCGAACGCGCCCTCTGGGAACTGATCGAGCGCGATGCATTCATGCGCCATTGGCTGTCCCAGCGACCCGGCGCCCCCCTGGCCGAACCCAGCCTGCCCGCGAACATCCAGGCGCGCCTGCAACGGCTGCGCGCGCTTCCCTGCCAACTCAGCATTCAACGGCTGGACTCGGACTGGGCGCACGTCTTCATCGTCTGGGCGCGCGACGATACCCGGCACTTCACGACGCTGGGCGCCGCCGCGGGCGCTGATCCGCAGGAAGCCCTTGCACACGCTCTGGCCGAACTGGAATCCCGCGTGTTGGCCTGGACCGAAGGCCACGCCTCCGCGATCAGCCACCCCGCCGCCGTGCGCTCCCCGGCAGACCATTTCGAACTGTATGGCGTCAAGCGCTACTACCGGCGAGCCGACGCCCTGTTTCAAACCCACGCCCCCGCCATCGATTGGCGCGACCTGGCGCAACCGCCCTTGCGGGGCACACTGGCTGATCGGCTGGCGGCAGACGGGCTGACGCCTGTCATCGTCGACATCACCACCCCGCAGTGCGTGCTGGACCACGGCACGCGCTCACTGCACGTGGTCAAGGCGTTTGTGCCGTCTCTGGTGCCCTTGTCATTCGGCGTGGGCCTGGAGCCCCTTGGCATGGTCGACGCCGTGCATCGCCGCGCGAAATTTCCCCATCCCTTTCCTTGATGACTCCCCGCATGCTGACGGAAGCCCCAATCACCGCAGAAGACCTGCGCGTCCACGATCCCGCCAGGGTATGCCCCATGCTGGCCGGCCCCGCACTGATCGATGGCGACACGCTCACCGTGCGCCACGCCCAGGGCGACATCGCCATCCGCGCCGACCGCGCTTTGCTGCGCCGGGCCTTCGCCTTGTGCGACGGCACCCGCTCGATCACGGAGCTGCTGGACAGCGTCGCCCACCGCGACACACGCGACCGGCTGAGCCGGTTCATCCCCTTCCTGCTCGACAGCGGCGCCTTGGTGGACGCCGGCAGCTACCTGCTTGCCAATATGGGTTTCGCATGGGGCCACAACCCCTATGGCCAGCCTGCGCCCGACAATCTTTCCGATCGCATCGGCCAGCGGTTTACAGGCCCTGCCGTGTCGTCCACGCACAATGCCACTGACCGCGACGCCGCCGCGGCGTCGCCCACGCCTGCCCTGCAACGCACCATCGCCCGCCAGCCGGATGATGCCCTGCAAGCGGCCCACGATGCTCGCCGCTCGACCTATACCTACGGCGATGCGCCCGTACCGCAAGACGCGCTGGATGCGTTGGCCTGGTCGTTGGCGGGCATTGTCTGCAACGCCCGCGAGCGCGGCGGCCACGTACTGCCTCGCCGCACCACGCCGTCCGCTGGCGCCATGCACCTGACCGAGGTCTACCTCGCGCTGCAGCGGCCCACCGCCGGCCAGCCGGGCCAGACGCTGGCGCCCGGCCTCTACCGCGTCCGCTATCCCGATGCCTATTGCCTGCAATACGAATTGATCGATGCGTCGCTGGCGACGCTGCCACGCGCCGTCGCCAAGCCCTGGCTCCTGGAATCGGCGGCGGGCATGATCTTCCTGGCGGCGAATGCGCAACTGGCCGCGCTGCGCTATCGCAATCGTGCCGTGCAATACCTGTACACCGAAGCCGGCATGGCGTTGCAAAATGGCGCCCTGACCGCTGGCCGCCAAGGCCTGGGCTTCGTGGCCTTTGGCAGCTACTACGAGGCCATCGTACGCAGCCTTTGCCGCACGCCGGACCACCTGATCCTGGGATCGGCGATCTTCGGCACGTTGCCCACCGCGAGCCAGCTGGCGCAGGCCGATAGCGCGCCCACCGTGGATTTCGTGTGGGCCGATGCGCCTTCCGCCGCCTACACGCTGCCCTATTACGTCGGCCGCGCCAAACTCCGGCACGGCACGATCGACCGCCCCACCTGGGGCCGCGACACCGACCCCGTCCTGGCCTGCCGCAAGGCCGTCGCCGAGACGATTGAACGCCAAGGCTACTGCGAACCCCGCAACCTGCAGCAAGCCGCCTACGCCGACCTGGCCGACGCCCTGCATCCGCAACAGGTCGCGCGCTTTACCGCACACCAGTACCGACGCAAAGGCTTCCCTTGCGTGCCATTCGATGAACACGCTTCACACCTCTGGGCCGACGCCGAGCGCATCACCGACGGCCGGCGCATCGCCGTGCTGGCCGATCTGGTCTACGCGGCCGACGCCCTGCGCACCAGCCATGGGCAAACTGCGTTTTACTGGCATAGCAACTCTTCCGGCTGCGCCGCGGGCACCACCCAGGCCGACGCCCGTCTGGCCGGCACACTGGAACTGATTGAGCGCGACGGCTTCATGCGCCATTGGTTTGCCCAGCAGCCCGGTACGGGCATGCCGTTCGACTCGCTGCCGGGCGCGTTCCAGGCCCGCGTCCAGGCCATCCGCGAAACGGGCTTCTCCGTCTCGGTCCAGACCTTGCCGTCACCCTATTCCCAGGTGGTGTTCCTGTTGGCCCGCCATGCCGAGCGGCGCGTTGCCTGCGTCAGCGCCGGCGCCGGGCTAAGCCTGCAGCGCGCCCTGGAATCCGCCCTGGCCGAGCTGGAATCCCGCGTCTTCTCGCTGCTGCACGGCGTCGCCATCGGCCGCATCCGCCCAGCCGACGTCCGCACGCCCGACGACCATTTCAACCTGTACGCCAGCCCCACCTGGTTCCACCGCGCCGACAACCTGGCCAAGCCGGCTACCCACATGCCTTTCGCCCAGGCCGAGCGCCGCGACCTGCCCACCGCGCAAGCGCTCTACGACGGCCTGGCTGCGCAAGGTATCACCCCCTTGTTTGTCGACATCACCCCCAGCCAGAACGCACTAGGTTCAGGCGAACGCCTCGCCGTGGCCCGCGCCTTTGCGCCCGGCTTGGTGCCCATGGCGTTCGGCAGTGGCATGGAGCCGCGCGGCAGCGTCGCCCGCCACCATCCCGCGTCGACGTTCCCCCATCCCTTTCCCTGAACGCCTCTCCACCAGGAAACCCCATGCAACTGCCCGCCGGCGTTGAAGTCCACGACGACTGGTTCACGCCCGACCTGCTCGAGCGCCTGACCCAAGCATCCAACTGGATGCCCATGTACTTCCTGAACCGCGTCAGCCGGTTCGAAACACACTCCCTGGACATCCACTGGTACTACCCCGTTGCCGTCACCGAAGAAGCGCTGTTCGGCCGCGTCGAAGACCAGATGGACGTGCTGGAAGAGCCCCTGGACGTGCTGCGCGAAACCTGGGAAATGGTTGCCGCCAAGATCGGCGGCACCCTGGGCTTGTACGAATGCAGCGTCAGCGCCAACACCTTCGGCACCGAAGGCAACCCGCACTTCGACTTTCGCAACCGCACAGTGGCGCCCGCTCACCTGACCGTGCTGATCTACTGCAGCCCGCAGTGGGACATCACCTGGGCCGGCGAAACGCTGATCTTTGATGAAAACGGCGAAATCAGCGGTGGCATCATGCCCCGCCCGGGCCGCATCGCCATCCTGCGCGGCGACCCCCATCACGTCGGCCGTTCCGTCTCGCGCATCTGCCCCAGCGACCGTCGCGTGTTGGTGTTCAAGATGTGGGATGAAGACGCGCTGCGGCCGCTGGTCGAGCAGGCGAAACTGCGGCCGCCGGCAGGCTGAGCGGGCGCGTGGGGCCGACGTTGACGCAGCAGGTCTGGGCCGGTGCTGGCGTCTCAGCCTGTAGCGGCGGCCTAAGCGAGCGCGTCTTCAGGCGCCTGCCCGTCCGGCTGCGCCGCTTCCTCAAATATTGACTCCAGCATATGGGGGTACACGCTAGGGTGAATCATCGGATGGCTGTTCATCTCCAGCAGCCAGACCCGGTCTTCCGCGTCGATCACCGCATCCAGCGTAAACACCGAATTGCGCCGCACCGCTGCGTCAATGCCGCGGTACAGCAACTGCCCCGCGTAGCTGAACTGCCCGGCAATCTCTGGCGATACCGACCGCCACACATTGCGGTTCGTCACCGTCACCCGGTCGTACGGCGTCATATAGCGGTAGTCCAGCATCACCTCCATACCGACAGGCAGCACGGCATCCAGATCCACGCCCTGCCACGCCAGAATCTGCACTGACTCGTCCAGATTCAACGCCACATCGAAATTGCCGCGCGGCTGCGCCGCAATCTCGCGCAGACTGCGCCGGCCGTCTCCGGTGATCATCGGCGGCGCCAGCACCTCCAGCGCCATCGGATGGCCATTCCAGAACCACGCCTTGGCGCTGCGGCCCCGGATGAACTGCTCATAGAACTCACCTTCGGCCAGCTCCACATCCGGATCCAATGGCGCCAACGGCCCGAACGGCCCACGGATACCGACGCCAAACGACCCCACCGCAGGCTTCACGATGTAGTCCGGCGCCAGGTGCGCCCCTTCCGTCCAACTTGCCGTTACCCGCAAGCCGTTGGCCACCGCATAGTCCTTGAACGCGCGCTTGTCGTTGGACAATGCCCAAGACTTCACCGCATACGGCATCCAGCCAATGAAATTCCCATCTGCCGACATATCGCGGTGGTACACGATGCGGCCCTCTTCTTCCCGAACGAATCGCGGGATCAGCACCACCTTGCGATCGTTCAACTGCAACGACATCTCGTAGGTTTCGGGCGCCATGCGCATTTCCGCACCCCGCTCAAGCGCCCATTCACGGATGGGGTACAGGTGTTTGATGGGGCGGAAGAGGTAGTGCATGCGGGGATGAGGAGTGGCGTGGCAGGAGGATGCGAGGGCATGGGGGTTTTGGTGCCCCAAGATCTAACTTCTCCCGTCGGCAGGCAATCGGTTTAGGGTGCCGTCTGCAAGCTAGGGTGCCTTGCTTGCGACCTCCCTTGCCATTGCGACTTAACCACACAACGGTATCGCACATAAGAAAAAGTGCCAGACTACGTTTTCTAAATTGGACACGGTTGGTCCCTTGAAAACGTAGTCTGACACATTAAATTACTGCGCAAATGATGGAAGCCTTATCAGTAGTCAATTCGCTGCTCATCTCGTTTACCGAAGTTGACGATATGAGCTAACTGGAATCCTATTGGAAGCGCCTTATCTCGCACCAACTGAGATACGGCACCTTCCAGGGCACCGGGATCCGCCAAGTCCGCCGAGATGTGAATCCAGTACGGTACGTCCTCATGCGCTCCTCCGTCGGAGATGGCGACGACGAAAGTCACGCCATCAATGGAGCCTTTTATGTAATAGCCATCGACGTAGTTACCGCTCTCACGCTCTTCTCTGTCAGCAACGCCCAGTGCATCAAAGAACGATTTCGCAAATGGCCGTAGACCCACGCAGCTTGGGTGCATACCAAGCAAATTTACATATTGCATCTAATTCAACCTCCAGGAACGATTGGTTTCACAACAATTGTCGGCTGTACAGGCAACGTGCCGGGAACGAATGCGCCTGGCGTCACATCGCGGCCAAGTATGTTCGTCCAGTTGGTAGACCATTCTTGGAGTAATGGGTAGTCAGGCAATATCTTGTTCGGATGAACGAAGCCAGGGATGTTCTTTGACTGAGAAAAGGTGTCAGACTACGTTTTTTTGTCAAGCCACCCACCTGCGTCAGCAAAACAAAAGCCCCGACACCAATGTACAGTCGGGGCTTCATCATTGCAGCGACATTAAACGTAGTCTGACACGTTATTTTTTAATCTATTTTCCAAATCTTCCGCAATGGTTCTCATCAAAGCTGAGTCACCCACCTCAGCACACGAAAAAAACCAATTTCCAATATCCTGATGATACTTCACCATGAAATATTCATCCCGCGCCCGCAGCTGATAAGATCTAGTGACTATTCCGTCGTCCGCACTCTCGACCGAAGCAGAATAATATTTCACAAAGAAAGAAATAAGTGAATCAAAAAAATCCCAATCACTTATGCCACTTAAATGATATTCAACAGGACTATCATCTACTGGCACCAGCCTCCGCACCACAACGGAATGATCACTCATAAGCCCAACCCCTTATTAACTTCTTGCCGCGACCTTTGCGACCCAAGAATGATCTCACTATATATCTGATCATTAATTTAACGTGTCAGACCACGTTTTTTGGCCCGCCTTTCAGCCAACCTACCCAACTGCCTCAGCAAAACAAAAGCCCCGACACCAATGTACGGTCGGGGCTTCTTCATTGCAGGGACATTAAACGTAGTCTGACACGTTAAATTCAAATTGAATATTTTCAATCTATACGGGCATAAAAATTTTTCTCACGAATATCTCGCTGCATCTTCCCCCTGCCGTATAAACCTGCGAGAAATTCCTCCTCCGCCCATCCTTGCGGAACAATAAGATCTTCACCGGGAAATTTCAGCTCATCCATTCTAGCTTTAATTTCTTCGAGCTTTCCCAACAATTCACCGCACCCAACAAAGACTGCTATCGCTCCGTGCAATGCCACGAGAAAATTCCCGCCGGATATATTTTTCACCCTAAAATCTGTCAAATATTTAGCTTCGCTCAATGCCAAACATGCATTTTTATAATTATCATCAGACTTCCTAATAAACAAAAGGGTTCCATTTTTCATAATTGTAACGCCCCCCTTGTTAACAACGAGAGGGCCAATAGCTTCTTCTATATCACGCAACGGAACCGTATTAACAGGCTCCCATTCAATATGAGGATCTTTCATTTTTACCTCACGAACCAACCGCGATGGATTGAATCTTTTGGAATTTCCGTATTGAACAAAAACTCTTACTCCGGCCGCCCAATATTTGGATTGACATCAAAAACATCATGTCTATTTTCATAATTTCGCCGAGCAAGACTTTCAAAATCATATCTTTGAATTCTAAATTCCGTCGATTCAACGTGTCAGACTGCGTTTTACGAAGACTTACCTCCGCAATTCTAAAAAATAAACGAAAGCCCCGGCAGCAATCCGCGGCCGGCGCTTCATCATTTCCGTCACATCAAGAGCAATTTAACTATTTTAATCTTGCGTCGGACTTTAAATATAATCAAATGGGAAATTCAATAAACTCAGAAAAATCTATGAACTGCTGCCCATTAAAAACGGAAAAAACATCAGAGCCATCGCACATACCATGCGACGCAATCACACGCCTACCATTATCAAAATAAAAAATCAAACCAACTTCACTTGGTCGAGCCGCTTCAACAAGGCTCATCTCTTTTCTTTTCAAAAAGCATATCCCTTGAAGGGTGCCACCAATCAAATCGTTCCAATAGCCGCCAGCATATACAAAATCAGTAGCCAAAATTGGAAAAAGATCATCAGCTGCCTTCATTGCACGCTTTGGCTCGACAGCACTAAGGTATTTCTCATCCCAGGCGACAATGCTATTCAACTCAGGATTACTGGCCACGCCCAATTCGATGCCGCAATCCATAGCCATAAACAATGGCCCAGCAGTAAGCGAGAATGCATTCTCATTTGAAATAGAGCACTCCCTCGCCACTGCATCAGCAGGCCACCAACTATAGCGCACAATATTAGAAAGCTTACTTCCAATTATGGAACGCAACAATTCACGAGAAGACGAGGGAGGGGCTTCAGCAAAGCCAATCTCATCATTTATTGACACCATTATTTTTTGCCGCCTTAATAAGTAGATCAATCATTCTCAAATTATTGACGGAGGGTGGGGTGTCCGGCAGAACCTTCAGCGGATCGGCAATGACAATTTAACGTGTGAGACTACGTTTTTTGGCCCGCCTTTCAGCCAAGCTACCCCGCTACCTCAGCAAAACAAAAGCCCCGACACCAATGTACGGTCGGGGCTTCATCATTGCAGCGACATTAAACGTAGTCTGACACGTTATTTTTCAGGTTCTGGCCACGCGTGTTGGTCTGCTGCTGCAGCTGGCGCGCGTTGTCGTAGCTGTAGAAGTACTTGGCCCCGCCGATGTCGGTATGCGCGACCAGGCGGCCGAAGTAGTCGTATGCCCAGGTCGAGGCGTTGCCGTTGCCGTCGGCCTCGAAGGTCTTGTTGACGCGCGCGTCGTAGGCGGTGCGCAGCTCCGTGGACATGCCCGGCTTGCGCACGCCGGTGACGTTGCCGCGCAGGTCGTAGCGGAAGTACACCGTGTCGCCCGCGCCGTTGGTCGAGCTGAGCTTGTTGCCCAGTTCGTCATAGCGCACGCTCTCGGTGACGGTCTTGGCGCCGGTAACCGCCAGCGTCACGCCGTTGCTCATGACGTAGCTGGTGACGGCCGCGTTGGACGTCAGGACCAGCCGGCAGTTGGGCGGTTTGGTCCTAACAAACAAAAACTCGACGCCAATAGATAGTCGGGACTCTCTTCACTGCGTGAAATAAATGCAAACACCACAAAATTTCAAGCCAAGCCTCCTCGAGCCCCCTTTAAACGTCGCCTGGCACATTTAATTTATTATTAACGTCCTCCCAAGCAAAATAAAAAAGCAAGATATCAGGCAAAATTATTGTCCACGAACATTTCAGCAAATTTCTGAGGATCAAGATCGACATTTTTTTCTCTGGCAAGAATCCTATTTTTTTCCCAAACCCCAGCGATCATGGCAGGCATCTCAGCGGGAAACCCCATCTCAGCCTCAATAATCTCATTCCACGTACCGCTCTTTCCATACACCTCAGACAATTTTGGCTCCATAGAAGCCAAGTTATCAGTATCAAATTTACTTAACTGATCAATAGATTTCAGCACATAACATTCAAGAAGACGAAGCAGTGGCTTTTTTTCGTAACGGTTCATTTTAAAACCTTAAATCATATCCGGGTCAAGTTCCAACGAATTTATAAACTCTTCGAAATTTGAAGATACATTCAATACCCGCATCGATTCATCATGCAGGCATAACTTAACCGCCGGTGGATAGGCCGCCAAATCAAGAAAAAATTGATTACCACCGCCATCTTGCGCAAATGGCAATGCAGCACCTCCAAGTATTGGCCGCCAGTGCTTTACGGCATACCACATACTTTCAGTACCAAAATCATCACTTGTGAGATGAAAGAAGCTATCCAATGAAAACATCCCACTCGTACCCCGAACTGTATTGAGCTCGGGGCCACCTCCGTTCGAGAACATCAACAGACAACGCAAACCTGAAGGCACCCTCAATCCAGTCTTTTGCTCAAAAGAAATAAAATCAGCGTCGGTCGGGGGAAGACGTTTTACGCCCCCCCCTCCTTCATTAATATTAAGTTCCTTCAGGTCTCTTATCATATCAACGCTTTGGCGCTCCGGCCGGAATTGCCCATATAGAATAACCGCCAGCTGCTCCAGGGTCGGGATGTAGCGTACGCCAGAATGCAGAGCCCGGAGTATGTTGCACGCCAGGAACCAGTTGCATCACTCCATCGGCAGCATCATGATGCCAAATGAATCCATCAGGTCTCTGCCGCCCACCCACGGATGACGTGCGATTTAGAACATTAGGACTCAATAAATTCATTCTTGCAGCAAAGTCCGCATCTGCGCTCAGTGCGGCATGCAAACTCGCATTTGCTCGATTAAAATGAACCGAGTCCGAGCGCCCCCAAAATTCACGTGGCAAGTCGACCTGAAAAGCAACGCTGTAAAACCTGCCATCGGGAACAACTGGGGGCTTTAATGTATCACCGGCCGCAAAGAACTTCGAGTCCTTTGATATTGCTGTCGGCATATACCCCTGCCTCTGCAACACACTTTTCAACCCAACCGCCCCACCTGCCACATTCAGCGCCATCGACCCCCACAACGCCTGCGCACCTCGATAGTCCCCACTTGCCTCAAGCTGCATGGCCCGGTCGATCTGGAAGAAATCGCGGACCCCTTGGTAGGCTTCACCCATGCTTATGTTGCCTGTGCCAAGCCGCAACCCCGCACCGGCGATCTTCTCTCCCGTGTTCCACATCATTTGACCGCGGGCGTTGTTCCTGGAGACCGCATAGCCAACTTCACTGACGTTGGAAGAAAGCCAACCACGCGACACGAAGTCTGCGGATGTCAATACCGAGTCATAGACGTAGCCGACCGCACCTCCCGCGATGCCGGCAGTCATGTCGACCATTCCGAGCATGCGCTCTCCCAACTCGGATAACACGCCCACCCGAGGCCGCGGCAATTGCGCTTGATTCACCTTAAGGCCAATCAATTCGGCATAACGTGCACCGTCGGCCGCATCTAGCTCCTTCATTGCCAAGCTGACTGACTGAGAGTCGAAGCCCGTGCTCGATGCCACCTTCACGAACCCGCCAGATTTCATCTGCTCCCTCGGATAGAACGCGTCCACTACCGCATCAACATCCGCTTGAGCAGGCGGATCCTGCAAGGCCCCCCAATTCACTTCTCGCTGCGAATCGTAGAAGGCGGGAATGGAGGACACCTCACCTTGCGGACGATACGAAGCCGGCATCAGCGAATCAAAGGAGCCCAGCATTTGCTGCCCTGTCCTTGCGCTATCGCTCACCCGAATGGGTTGCGACGACGGCCCAGACATCCCGGCCATCTCGTCCACCACTGAATTCCCCAACGCATTCCCAAACGCGTCAACGGCAATCTGCACGTAGTTCGCCTTGCCCCCTGACAGCACCGAAGCTGCCACCCCGCCTACAGCGCCGGACACGAATCCGCGAGCCAGGCGCTCACCAAAATTCGTCGCATTGGGGAATAGTTGGGAGCCGACCGCAGAGCCCACACCAGCACCAATGCCAGCCGCCGCGACGTTCGTCCAACTGAACTTCGATTGCAGCCCTGTCGCCATTGCCAGACCTTGGCTAACAGTCGAACTCACCGTCGCACGCAAGGCCAGATCCATTGCGGCCGAGCCAGTACTAAGGCCTGTCGCTGTGCCGCCTCCCGCAGCGGTCAGGATATTTGCTCCATTGAGTGCTGACCCCACCCCCGCCGTAACTCCGGCGCCCAGCGCGCTCGTTGCGACTCCCTTCCACGAGAACTTGGATTGCGCGCCAATCGCCATGCCGACGCCTTGGCTCACAATACTGCCCACGGCCCCAGCTGCAAGGCCTATGCCAACAGCACTGATTCCTGTAATGGTGCCAGCGCCAACCAGCGTGGTCGCGCCGACGGACATCATTGTGCCCAGCGTCGCGCTGGCAGGTGCCGCCAGCGCCCCCGCCGTCAACACCGTCGCCACCACCGCCACCACTGCAACGATGATCATCCCGATCCCGCCGCACCCGCCGCCGCCACCGCTATCCGGCTTCGGCACAGGCATCGTCGGCTGCGTATCGCCAATCAGCTTGCCCGGGTCATACGGCTTGAACGACTTGTAGTCGTTATGGTTCCCCGACACCCGGTTCGGAATCGTGACCGTGGCCCCCACCCGCAGATCGCGGTCACTGGCCAGGCCATTGGCCTCGGCCACCAGATACCACAACCGGCTATCCCCATACGCCTGCTGCGCAATGCTTTGCAGCGTATCGCCCGCCTGTATCCGATAAGACCCAGGGCTGGCCGAAGGATTGCCCCCGTCAATCGGTCGGAAGCTGGGCGAAAAATCATCCGCCCCAGCCGCCGGCCCGGTCGTCCCCAGCAACTCCCCATTCACCACCAGCGACCGGATCGTCTGCCCGTTCTGCACGCGCTGCAAAATCTTGCCGCTGGCGTCATTGACCAGCGTCTGGTTCTTGCTGCTGTCCTTGGTGTCCACGACCCCGATCAGGTTGCCGTTGACGTCGTACTGGTACGTCGTCTGGCCCGGGTCCAGCGCGGTGCTGGTGCCCGACAGCGTCTTCTCCCGGTAGCCCTCGTAGCGCTCGTGGGTGTAGGTGTACGTGTTGGTGTAGGGCGAGCCGTCATACACCGCCATGGAGTACTGCGTGACGTTGCCGGCCTGGTCATAGCCGGAATACGTCGTGGCATAGCCGCCGGACAGGCCGGCATCGGTCATCTTGACCACCCGCGCGGAATACAACCGCCCGGCCCCGTCGTAGACGTTGCGCCGCTGCTCCCCCGCCAGCCCCGACCGGTCAAAGAACGCCTTGCCCAGCGAGCCATCGATGCCGCTGAGCACCACGCGGTCGGCGCCGTCGTAGTAGCGCGCGTCCAGCAACTGCCCGTCGCGCCGCAGCGTGGTCAGGCGGTTGATGGCGTCGTAGGTGTAGGTCTCGGTTGTGAAGCCGGCGGCGGTGCCGCCGTCGGCGTAGACGACCTTGTCCCAGTACTTGTCGCTCAGCCGGTTGCCGTTGGCGTCGTAGGTCAGCTTGTGGCCCTGGGCCGCGTTGATGTCCAGGTTGGCGTTGACGGCCTCGACCGTGGTCTGGCGGTTCATCGCGTCGTAGCCGTACCAGTAGTCGCGGTTGCGCCAGGTGTCGGACGCGTCGGTGTACTGGGTCTGCACGCGCTTGCGGTTGCCGTTGGCGTCGTAGTCGATGTTCTGACGCAAGTAGCCGTCGGACACCTCCCGCAACCGGCCCAGCGCGTCGTAGGCCATGATGTTGTTCTGGTACACCACCCCGCCCTGGCTGGTGCGCTCGCGCACCTTGTTGCCGGCGTGGTCGTACGAGAAGTCGGTGATCTTGCCCAGGCTGGCATCGTAGATGCGCGTGACCTGGCCGACCGTGTCGTAGGTGTAGCTCAGGTTCTGGCCACGCGTGTTCGTCTGCTGCAGCAGCTGGCGCGCGTTGTCGTAGCTGTAGTAGTACTTGGCGCCGCCAATGTCGGTGTGGGCAGTCAGGCGGCCAAAGTAGTCGTACGCCCAGGTCGACGCGTTGCCATTGCCGTCGGCCTCGAAGGTCTTGTTGCCGCGCGCGTCGTAAGCGGTGCGCAGTTCGGTGGACATGCCGGGTTTGCGCACGCCGGTGACGTTGCCGCGCAGGTCGTAACGGAAGTAGACGGTGTCGCCCGCGCCGTTGGTCGAGCTGAGCTTGTTGCCCAGCTCGTCATAGCGCACGCTCTCGGTGACGGTCTTGGTGCCCGTGGCCACCAACGTTACGCCGTTGCTCATGACGTAGTTGGTGACGGCCGCGTTGGACGTCAGGACCAGGCGGCTGAGCTTGTCGTAGGTGTAGGTGGTGGTGTTGCCCAGCGCGTCGACCCAGGTGGTCTTTTCTCCGAAGCCGTTGTAGCCATAGCGGTAGGTTCCGCCGTCGGCGTGGATCTCGGCGATGCGGTTGCCGCCGGCGTCGTACTGCACGCCGTTGACGTTGCCGTTGCCGTCACGCGTGGCGACGTTGTTGCCCAGCGCGTCGTAGTACAGCGTGGTCGACGGGCCGGCACCCGCCACGCCGTCGGCCGACGGCCGGACTTCGGACGTGATCTGGTTGTTGGCGTTGTAGGTGTAGCGCGTGATCCAGTAAGGCGAACGCGGATCGGTCACGGACTCGACGTTGCCCCACCGGTCATAGGTGCGTTCCACCGTGGCACGGCTGGATTGCACGCCGCCATTGGCGCCCACGGGCGTCCACGACGCGGCCACGCCCAGGTAGCCCGACACCGTGGTGCTGATCGGGTTGGGGTTGGACGCGGTGGTGCTGGTCAGCGAATAGGTGGGGGGACGCCCCGGCACCGTGTAGCCCGGCACGTAGGTCGCGGTGGTCTGCGACATGCCGGGGCGCGGGGTGACGGCCGGGACCCGGACCTGCTCGTAGCGGGTCTCGGTGCGCACTTCGGTCTTCCAATAGCCGGGGATGCCGCCACTCTCGCCGCCTTCGCCGCTCTCACCCGTGCCGGGGACGGGCGGTACCCACACCTGGTAGGGCACGTCGACGTTGTACGAGCGAGTGTAGTAGTACTCAGGCGTGGTGGCGCCCTGCGAGATAACACCGATGCGGTGCTTGTAGGGTTCGCTGGAGCCCGGCCGGGTGTAGACCAGGTCGAATTCATAGTTGCCCGCGGGCAGCGTGCCCAGCTTGACCCAGTAGGTCATGAAGCCGGTGCCGTTCTCGCCGCCCTCTCCGCCCTCGCTGACGCCTCCGCCGGTGCCCACAGGGGCGAACGGCACGGTGCTCGGAACTTTGTTCATGACGACCGACGACCAGCCGCCGCCGCTGCCCTGAATTCGATACAGCAGCGTGGCGGTGCCTTCCAGCTCGCGCCAGTCGCCGATGGTGGTCCAGGAGACACCCGTGTTGCTGGAATCCAGCGTCAGGTTCTGGGTGATGGGCGGATAGCCGACCTGCGGCACCCAGCGGTCGGGGATGGCGGCCGCCTTGTCGATGAGGCCGGTGGCGTGGGCGTAAGCCGCGCCGGAGCTGCGGTCGATCAGCAGCAGTTCGTATTCGAAGCGGCCGGCGCCCATGCCGACCCAGTCCACGCCGTCGTGGCCGGACGCGCGTGCCGATACCGGTAGCTGCACCCAGCTGCCGCCGGGAACGCGGTAGCGGAACTGCGTGTCCACGCCCGCGCCGAACGACGGCCAGCTGAAGACATCGTTGCCGACTGACCCAAAGCCCATGGCGCTGCCGACTGAGGCCAGGTTGGGCGCGGTCAGCGCCAGGGTGCCGTTGCCGGTGACCTTGACGACGCCGTCGCGGCCAATCTGCGAGACCCGGTATTCGTAGTTGCCGACAGCCAGGCCTTCGGCGTCATAGCGCAGCGAGTTGCCATAGTTGATCAGGCCCACCTCGCTCCAGCCGCCGTTGGGCACGCGGATCTCCAGGCGGACCTTCAGGCCGGGGTCGACCGGCGCAGCGATGTCGATGAAGTTGCCGGTGTTGCCAAACGTGCCCTGCTGGTTGATGACAGCCTGCCAGGTGCCGTTGGTGTCTTTCTTGTAGACCACCATGGCCACCACGCGGCTGACGCCGCCGTCGGTGGTATTGGTGGCGGCGCCGTCCCAGCTCATCAGGACGCCCGACGTGGCCGAGGCCGCGGCGTAGTTCTGGGTAATGCTGCGGCGCGTGCCGCCTGCGCTCTGGTAGGTCATGACGACGCGCACGTCGCCGTCGCCCAGGTTGGCCAGGCTGGTCCAGCTCAGCTGCACGCTGTTGGTGCCGCGCCAGGCCGGGGTGCCTGGGTCGACCGGGCCATTGCCGCCTTCGTTGCCGCCCTCGCCGATCTCGGAGCCGCCGCCAGTCTCGGGTTTGGGGATGTAGTACATCGTGGCGGACGAGGTGATCGCCGCGCCGGTGAAGTCGCGGTTGACGGTGACGCCGCCCTCGTAGACCGAGCGCTCAGGCGCCAGCGTCTTGACCGCATTGCCCAGCAGGTTGTAGACGGTGTCTTCGCGCCGCAGGTTGCCCATGTTGGCCGCCTGCTGGATCGAGCCGATCGCCGCGACGTTGACGTTGCCGCCGCCCGCGCCACCGCTGGTCAGGTTGGCCGTGGCGTTGCCCTGCAGGTTGTACAGGGTGATCTGGTCCTTGCCGTCCTTGCCATTGGTGCGGACCACGTTGCCGGCGTTGTCGTATTGGTAGTATTCCTGACGGCCGCCGTTGACGCCGCGGCGCACCATCTCGCCAAACGCGTTGTATTCCGTGACGGTGTCAGACCAGCCGGCTTCCTGCTGCGACACATCGAAAATGCCAGAGCCGTTGGCCTGGGCGTTGCTGCCTTCCCACTTGCTGATCCAGTTGCCCGCAGCATCCTGTTGCCAGATGCGGATGTAGCTCAGCTCGGCGATGCCGCCCTGGCGGGCGCGGTAGTCGTTCCAGCGGATGGACACGCCCGATGCGGCCGAGGCCGCGCCGAAGTCGACGGTGCGGCTGGTGGCCACGCTGGCCGAACCATAGGTGACGGTGGTCCCGCCGGTGGACACGCCGCCCTCGCCGCCTTCGCCGCCGCCACCGCTTTCCGTGGGGGTGGTTTCGCTATACAGCGTGCTGACGGTGCTGTAGTACACCTGCACGCGGACCAGGCCGCCGCCGGCATCGATCAGCGACGACCAGTTCAGGTTGATCGCGCTGTCGCCCGACACGACGTATTTCTCGCGCTGGCGGAATTCCTTGGGCGCGGACGAAAAACTGGTCTGGATGCCGTTTTTCAGAACAGCGGTGGATGCCGGGTCGATGACCCGGGTCTGGTGACCGAGCTTGTCGTATTCGTAGGCTTGGAACCAGGTCTTGACGCTGCCGTCGTTGCCCGTCACTCCGCGCCACTGCTTGGCCATCAAGCCGGCGGCGTTGTAGGAGTAGTTGGTGCGCGCGCCGTTGGCGTCAATGGTCTGGATCTTGTTGCCCCGGCTGTCGTAGCCGACGTAGTTGTAGCGGTCCTGCCCGCTGGCGGCGCCGGCCGTGTAGCCGGATTCGAGCACGGTGGATGCGCCGTTGGCGTGCTGGATCGTCAGCACGGTATTGCCCAGCGCGTCGCGATAGAAAGTCGTCAGCGGCGCGTAGGTCTTGCCGGACGCATCGGTGCGCATCGGCTCGGCCGTGGCCGTGACCCGGCCCAGGGCGTCGTAGTAGCTGTAGGTGCGACCGCCGTTGGGGTTGGCAACGTAGGTCTGGTTGCCCAGCGCGTCGTAGCCAAAGGTGGTCTTCAGGTCGCCGCGCTGGACCGTGCCATTGGACTGGTTGCTGTATTCCACATTGACGCGGGTTTCCGCGACCTTGCGGCCCAGCGCGTCGAAGGCGTAGGTAGTCAGACGGTCGTTGGCATGCGCCACGGGCAGGCCGTAGCCCGTAGCATTCCAGACCGTGGTGGCGGTGGCGTATTCGCGCACCGACGTCTTGTTGCCCAGGCCGTCGTACGACATGGTGGTGACGTAGCCCAGGGCGTCGACCCGGGCCGTCATGTTGCCGACGCGGTCGTAGTACTGGGTGGTGGTGGCCCACACCTGGGACACGGGGTTGACCAGTTCGCGCACCGCCGCCACCTGGCCAAACGCGTCGTATTCGGTGCGGATGAGCTTGTTGCTGGTGAAGTACTGGGCGCCCGCAGCCGCCGACGAGTCGTATGCGTAGATCTGCGACTGGCTGGTCTCGACGGCACGGCCCAGGCGGTCGTACTGCGTCACCACGCCGCGATCACCGCTGTGGTCGATGCCCGCGACATTGATGGCCGCCGCCACGGTTTCGGCGGTGATGCCGGCGTAGCCGTGGCTGGTCAGCGTGGTCTTGGTGGCGTAACGCAGGCGCAGCGTGGCATCGCCTTGCGCGTTGCGCTCGTATTCGGTGACGAAGCCTTCGGCATCCACTTCGTACTTCAGGGCGCCGGTCTTGTCGTAGACCTTGTAGCTGATGGCCCCGGCCACGTCGCGGCCGGCCACAGCGTTGCCAAAGGCGTCGTACAGCACGTCCGACGTCAGCGAGATGGGCGCGCCTTCCTTGCGCGCCGCCACGCCCGAGGCGCCGTTGGTCAAGAGGTTGTCGGCGGCAGCGTCATAGACGTTGACCGGCGCGAAGATCGTCCGAATCTGTCGCCCCGCGGCGTCGTAGACGTAGCGGGTGGTCTTGGCTTGCGGCTGGCCGTCAGCCTCGGTCCGCGACACCAGGTTGCCCAAGCCGTCGTAGACGTTGCGCGTGACCATGGAAATCGATTTGGTGGCACCCACCACCAGGTCGCCGCCGCCAGACCAACTGGTGTCGACGACGCTGGTCTGCGGCGTGCGCTCGACCAGCAGGCGGCCGGCAGCGTCGTACTCGTAGGTCCACTGGTTGCCCGCCTTGTTGACGAAGCTGGTCTTGTTGCCCACGCCGTCATAACCGTAGGACTCGGACTTGCCCAGGGAATCCGTGGAGCCCAAGAGGCGGCCCGCGGCGTCAAACACAAAGGTATCCACCCTGTCGCGCACGTTGTCCGCGCTGAGCACGGCGGCCACGTCGGCGGCCGACGGAGTGCTGCCCAGCAGTACCCCGTTGGCATAGCGCCGGCTGCTGGTGACGTTGCCTCGGGTGTCGTAGGTCAACTGCGTCACAAAGCCGGCAGCGTCGATCTTGTAGACGGGCAGGCCGTTGGCGCCATAGACGCTGCGGGTGCTGCGACCCTGGCTGTCGGCAGCCGGCAGGCGGGCGGTCAGCGCGGCCAGCGTCAGGCTGGCCGGGTCCACGCCCGCCAGCCCGGCGCCGGTCAGCGGCGCGGAATAGCGGTACGACTCCAGCAAGTTTCCTGCAGCGTCATAGGTGTTGCGCTGCACGCCCCGTTCCGCATCCACGACCAGCACGGCACGGCCAGCGGCGTCGAACGCGGTGGTGGTGGCGCGGTCCAGCGCGCCGGGCTGCAACGACGCCAGGATGGCTTCGCCGGTGCGCGGCACGCTGGCTCCCAGCCGAACCGCGTAGCTGATCACCTGAATCGCGTTGCCGCTGGCGTCCAGCACCCGGCGCGTGACCGCGCCGGTGGGATCGACGCTGGCAATCTGGCGGCCCATGCCGTCATAGACCCAGTCGCTGGTGCGATCCTTCATGCTGCCTTGCACGCTGCGCGGATCCGCACCCGCCGCCACCGAGGTGGCGTACTGGATCTGGCGTACGCGATTGCCGGCGGCGTCGTAGATGGTTTCAGTAACGGCGCCCATGCCGTCCATCACATGGGTCAAGCGGCCGATGCCGTCGTACGCGCTGACCGTGCGCAGGTCGCGCGCGGGGTCGGCCGCCGTGGCCAGGGCAGCCTCGATGGCGGCGGACGTCAGTGCGACGTTGACCGGCACCCGGGTGGCATAGGCGATGCGCTCAATCACCTTGCCATTGGCGTCGTAACGCTGGCGCACCACGGCGCCAGTGCCATCCACCTGCAATACAGCGCGGCCCAGCGCGTCATAGACGGTGCGTTGGCGCTGGTCATAGGCCATGTCCACGGCGGGCGCGGCGGGCATGGCTGCGGTGCCGATGCTGGCCGGCGGCAGCCGGTTGGCGTAGGCCGTGCGTTCGGCCAGGTTGCCGCTGGCGTCGTAGCGATAGGTCACCACTGCACCCAGCGCCGACACCGTCATCGCCAGGCGTGCGTCGGCGCCGTAATAGCGGTATTCCGCCTGGTCGGCGGCCTGCGGCTGGAGCAACGCGCGCACCTGGGCCTCGGTCGCCTGTTGGCCCAGGCCCTGCAACACGATCGGGGTGGCGTAGCCAAAGGTGGCCACGACTCGGCTGGCCGCGTCGTAGCGGCTTTCGACCACGGCGCCGGCCGGGTCGATCTGGAACACGGTGCGGCCGGCGGCGTCCAGCACATAGCGGGTGGTGTTGCCATTGGCATCCACCGACGCCACCAGGCGATTGGCGCTGTCGTAGACCCGCGACACGGTGATGTCACCGGCGGCGGCCGGCACGCTGGTCGGATCGCTACCCGGCGCAAGAAGCGTGGCGAACAGGGTCTGGCGCAGCAGATTGCCGGACGCGTCGTAGACGTTGCGCGTCACGGCGCCCAGGCCGTTCATCGTATAGGTGAGCCTGCCGACACTGTCGTAGACGTTCACCGCGCGCTGGTCGCGCGCCGTGTCGGCCAGCGACGCGAGCGCGGCGCCGATGGCGGCCTCGGTCATGGCCGTTTCCGTGGGGATGCGGCCGGCGTAGGCCACGCGCTCCACTACGTTGCCGTTGGCGTCGTAGCGCTGGCGTACCACGCCGCCCAGGCCGTCAACCTGGAACACCGCGCGGTTCAGGGCGTCGTAGACGGTGCGCTGGCGTTGGTCGTAGGTGGGGCTGGCCGTCGGCGCCGCGGGCATCTGGGCCGCGCCGATGCTGGCGGTGGGCAAGCGGGTGGCGTAGGCGGTGCGTTCCACCAGGTTGCCATTGCCGTCGTAGGCCATCGTCACCACGTTGCCGGTGCCGCTGACGGTCATGGCCAGTCGGCCCGCGCTGTCGTAGTAGCGGTATTCGGCCACGTCGGCGGCTTGGGGCTTGATCAGGCCGCGCGCCTGGAAATCACTGGGCGGGAAGGTCAGAGACGCCTTGTCTAGCGGCGTCGCGTAGGCGATGGTACCGATGATCTGGTCGGCCGCGTCGTAACGGGTTTCCAGCACGTACCCGCCCGGGTCCACCTTGAACGTGACGCGTCCGCGGCTATCGACCGCATACAGGGTCTTGGCGCCGCCCGGCTCCGTCTTGGAGACCAGGTTGTCGTTCATGTCATAGCCGTACGTCGTCTTCAACGCAAGGCCCGACGGGTCGACCGTTTCGCTATCGCGACGCCCCAGACTGTCGTACGTATAGACGGTGACTACGCCATTGGGGGCCGTGACAGTCAACCGTTGGCCAGCTTCGTTGTAGGTGTAGCGCGTGACAAGCTTAAGGCCATCCGCGTCGACCGTGGATGACAAGACGCGGCCGGCCTTGTCGAACGTCACCAGCGTCCGGGCGCCGCCCGGCTCCGTGGTCTGGTACTGGCGGCCGAATCCGTCGTAGCGATATTCGGTCAGCTGATTCAGGCCTCCCGGATCCACGGTGCGGCTCAGGCGCTGGCCCACCGCATCGTACGTGTACACGGTCTTGACACCGTTGCCGTCCACGGTCTCAGTCAGGCGGTTCAGGCGATCAAAGGCCTGCGTAGCCACGGTGCCGCCTGCTTCGGTGCGCACCAGGCTGCCATCGGCGTTATAGGTGTGGCGGGTCACGTTGCCATTGCCGTCTCGCACCTCCACCGTCTGGCCAAAGGCATTATGAACGGTCGTGACGGACACGCCATCCGGGGTGGTGACCGTGGCGCTGCGGTTCTGCGCGTCGTAGGTGTAACTGGTGCGACGGCCCACTTCGTCGATGCGCCACAGCACATTGCCAAACGCGTCATAGGCGGTCTTCTTCTGCCCGACGACGTCGTAGGTCAGAACCTCGCGCCCCAGGCGGTCGTATTGATGCTTGAACGACCAAGTATTGCCATCGCGGTTCGTGATGAGCCGGCCAAACGCATCATATTCGAAGCTGTTCTTTCGGCCCCATTGACCCGCGTCATCGTTGGTCTGCGTTAGCCGCCCCATCCGGTCGTAAGTCATGCGGTCGGTACGGCTGATCGCGCCCGCGATCTTGGTCAGGCGCATGATCTCGTTGCCGAACGCGTCGTAGCTGTGCTCGATTACGCCGCCCGCGCCGTCGGTTTCCTTGGCCACCCGGCCATCCGCCGTGTACGTGTAGGTCGCGTGGATGTCCACGTCCGCATTGCTGGTGGCCGCAATCGCCAGCCGCAGCGCATCGTTGACCAGGCCGCCGTTCAGGCCTTGCAGCGCGATCGGTGCGCCATAGCGGATGGTCTCGACCAGTTGGCCGATGTTGTCGTAGACCCGCTCCTGCACGTAGCCCAGCGCGTTGATCGTGTGCGTGACCCGGCCGCTGGCGTCGAAGTAATACAGCGTGCGCTGGCCCGCCCCATCCATCATGGACGTGCGTCGCCCGACGGCGTCGTACGTGTAGGTGGTGCCGTAGCTCTTCCAGATCGCGTCGATCTCGGCCTGGGTCTGGTTGCCGTTCAGCTTGGCCGCGCCTTCGCCCGACAGTTCGCCGATCAGGCGCCCCTGCACGTCGTAACGCGACAGCACGCTGCGCGAGGTCGCCGTGCCGGCGGCCTTCACCGTGGACGTCAGACGGCCCATCTCGTCATAGACGTACAGCGTCAGCGTGCCTTCGGCATTGCGCTCGGACGAGACCTTGTCCAGGCGGGTGTAGGAATAGGTCCAGACCTGGTCCTGTGGCGTGGACGCCGGCCGCATCTTGGCCAGGTCAGGGGTGAAAATCAGCGTGTTGCGGATTTCCTTGTTGGCCCCGGTCAACGACGTGGCGTAGCGGACCTTGGTGGTGAGGTTGCCGCTGGCGTCATAGACCAGTTCGGTCAAATAGCCTTCACCGTCGATGGTGCCCACCAGGCGGCCGAGGTTGTTGTAGATCTTGTAGTCGTTGATGTCGGCCTCGGCCGCGACGGGACGGATGCTCTCGAAAGTCGTCGTCGCCGTAATGGCCGCCGTGGTCTTGGCCGAATACGCGATCTGCTGCACCAGGCGTCCCGCGCCGTCGTACAGGTATTCAACGACGGCGCCTTCGGCGTTGACCGTGCCGCGCAGGTTGCCGTCGGCGGTATAGAACTTATACGTCGTCGCGTCGCCCGCGCTGGCGGCCACTATCGCGTCGGCGGGATTCTTGGGCTGGGCGACGTACCAGGTCGTCATCCGCTGCGCGTACTTCGTCTCGCTGATCAGCCGACCGGTGCCGTCGTAGCGGTACTCGGTGATCGCGTTGGTCGCGTCGATGGTCTTGGCCAAACGACCTGAGTTGTCGTAAAGATTCCAGACGGTGGTTGATGGACCATTGGGCGGCAGCCGGTCCATGGACAGATTCAACGGCTTGCCCTGGGCATCCACCAGGTAGGTAGGATTGACCTTGTTGGAATACGTGGTCGTCTTCCACAATTGGCCAGCGGTGTTGTAAACGTATTGCGTCAGCGCCCCGTTGGCGTCCACATCCCCCACCTTGCGGCCCAAGGTGTCGTAGAACATGAACGTACGCCCCCCGCTGGGGTCGGTGGTCATGATCAGGCGGTCATTCTTGTCGTAGGCGTACTTGGTTTCACCCAGGTTCAGCCCCGCCGCGTCCTGCATCAGCAGGCTCACACGTTGGCCTGCCTTGTCGTAGGTCGATATGGATTTGAGCCCGTTGGCCTGAGTCACCACAACGCGGTTACCGGCGTCGTCGTACTGGGTCAACGTCACGTTGCCCAGCGCATCCTGCGCCGACAACACCCGGCCCAGGCCGTCATACGTGTACGTTGTCGATCCGCCCGTGGGCGACACCGTGGTCAGCAAACGCCCCGCCTGGTCATAGACGTAACGGGTCAACACCTGATTGCCGTCCAGAATGCCTTCACCCGCGCTGGTGACTTCCTGGTAGGCGATGGTCTGCTGCAGCATGCCGCGGTAGTCGTAGACGGCATCCACGCGAGACAAACGCTTGAGATTGGCGGCCGCCGCCCAGGTCACCATTTGCGCTTCGGTTGGCGCGTTGGATGCGCCGAAGCCGGTCAACGGATGCACGTCGCCGGCGTAGCTGAGCGTCGATACACGCTCGCCGCGGGCGTTATAGCGGTACTCGATGACATTTCCCGCCGGGCTCAACTGGAAGCGCAGACGGCCTGCGGCGTCATATACGTTGCGCGTGACCAGCGGACCGTGGGCCGCCGCGGAAGGCGTCTTCGCCACGGTGTAGACGGTTTCTGTCAGGACGCGATTGCCGCTGTCATAGGTGCGCGCCATGCTGTTGCCAGCGGAATCGACCATACCGACCTGATTGCCGGCGGCGTCGTATCCCAGATTAATCACCCGCCCCCCGGACTCCGAGATCACCGTGAGATAGCCGAGCGGGCCATAGGTGTAGTTCGTCGTGACATCCGGATTACTTCCCTGCCCGGCGGTACGTACGGAGGTAATGGCGCCCATGACGTCGTAATAGACGTACGTCATTACATTTTCCGGATCGACGATGTATGTGCTGTTGCGCTGCAAGTCGTAGCCGTACCGGGTCACCCGCCCCAACGCGTCGCTGAAGTACGAAACCCTATAGCTGCCACCCACCTGCACATATTGGAACGACAACTGCGTGCCGTCGCTCTGCGACACCGTGGCGATACGATCACTGGTGCCGTCGTAGGTATAGAACGTCTGGAAGACCTTACCGTCTGCGATCGAATTGTCTTGCGGCGACAAGTCCACCACCACAGCCGACAACCGCCCCAACGAATCATAGCCATAGCGCACCCGCGTCTGGATGACCTGGAGGCCGCCTTCCGTGGTGGCGGTGCGTATCTGCGTCAGGTTCAGGCCACTGTAATCGTAGAACGTGATGCCGCCACCGGCGTCTGTCACGCTGGCCAACTTTCCGTTTGCGCCGTAGGCGAAGCTGCGGGTATTGCCGCTGGCGTCGGTCGACGTCAATATCCGGCCCGCGCCGCTTCCCTCATACCGCTCCGTCAGGCCGGTTTTGCCGTCTTTCCAGACATACTGACCCGCACTGGCATCCATCGACAGGCTATTGCGCGTCTTGCTGCCACTCCAGAAATTGGTGTACTGACCCGTTGCCGCTTCGTAGTAGTACGTGTCTTCCGAACCATCCTCATCCGTGCGGTATATCTTGCTGCCCGCCTGGTTCAATTGCCCTTCCAGGCGTACCTTTTTCAGCGCGGCGCCGATGGACCACGCATCGGCATGACCGGTGTTGGCTTGACTGTTGTATGTTCGCATCGATCCGAACATCGATCCGACGCCCGCCAACTGCTCGTCCACGTTGCGGAACACCAGGTTGCCGTTGGCAACGTTGACATAAACCTGTTCCGAGCTTCGACCCAGACTGGCGTTACCGAGCACGCCACGGTCGCCGATCCACCCCAACGAAGTCAGGTTAAGTCCCAGGCTGTATCCACTTACGTTTGCGACCATTTCTACGCAGTCCTTGAAGTCGTTGTTAGCCGTCCCTCACTTCGAGGGCGCACTATCCGCACTCAACTTGTCCGACCGGCGCGCCGCGGGTTTAGCGCCGCCGCTTGCCTTTCATCAATTCCCTCATCGCCCTAAACCGCCCCGTCTTCACCCGGACAAGTTATGCGAGCCGGCTGATACCCGGACTCTTCATCCAGGGCGCGCCGCAAGGCGTGCTGATGTCCCGAACCCGGAGCCACCATGAGCCAAACCCCCGTCACCACCCCTCAGCCCGTTGCCGGCCAGAACGACCCCAAGCGTTTCACCTGGACCGCATCCAATCAGCAACGTCGCGGGCAAGCCGTGCCCGTTCCCGCGGGCAGCAGCGGCAAGTAAGCAGACCGAGGCCTGCGGCGGCAGCCCCGCGCAGGCGCCGCCGATGCAACTGGATCTTCCTTATGTGTTGATGCCCGGAAGCCTACTGCATGGCGATCGCCTGCAATGCCGGCTGCCGGCACGCACGCTGTCGCTGAATGCGCCGGCGCGCGTGCTGCGTGCCTTGCATGAATTCGACGGCACGCTTACGCCGCGCCAATGGTTGCAGCGGCGCCAGCGAGAGCAATGGCATGCCGACTCTGTCAGCGGGCTACTGCAAACGTTGATGGACGAAGGCGCCTTGGTCAGCGTCCACGACGCGCCGCGCCACTGGTGGGGCCATGCGGAGAATCCCCGCACGCTGGGCGAGCAGCCCGGCGCACAAGTGCAGCGCGACCTGGTCGCCGCTGCGCAAGACCGCCTGACCGCACCCCCAGCCAACGACGCAATCTCGTTCGACAGCGGTGGCCCGGCCACGGCGCTACACGCGCTGTTGTCACGGCGCGCGTCCCGTCGTGGTTTCGGCGACGCATTGATCGATGTGCGGATACTCACGTCGATCCTGTGGGCGGCCGCCGGCATCGTCGCGGACGCGGACGGCGCACGCCGCACCAGTCCGTCGGCCGGTGCGCTATACCCCCTGCAATATTTCTACGTCAATCTACGACCGACCGGGGCAGCACCCGCTACCAGCGCCCTGACGACCGGCGCATACCGACTGGCCGCAGGAACCACCGGCCGCTTGCACTTCGAGCCGATCAATGCAGACCTGCCGCGCAGTTGCGCCGCCTTTTCTTCTCCTCAGTTGCTGGACCGGGCCCAGGGCGTGCTGGTGATTGCCGCAGACTTCTCGGTCAGCGCCGCCAAGTACGGCCCCCGAGCCCTGTCGTATGTGCCGCTCGAAGCCGGCCACGCGGCGCAAAACGCCCTGTTGGCGGCCACGGCATGCGATTGCCACGCGGTGGAGATCGGCGGCTTCATCGAAAGCGAACTGGGCCGTTTGCTGCACTTGCCGGCCACTACCGTGCCGATCACGACCGTGTTCATCGGCTCGGCCTGCACGCCCCCCAATGCACCCGTAGAGGGCGACTTCGACTGGGTCGATCTGCAAACAGCCAGCGAGGCACCCTTTTCTCTCTGCCGCGCACGGCTGGACCCCTCGCATCCCTGGTCTTGGGGTCGCGATACGCAACCCGCTGCCGCCCGGCTGAAAGCCACGATGGAAAGCCGCGAACGCGCCGCGTTGCTGCGGCCGCAAGGACTGGTCGCTGCGCGGCGGCAAGACCTGGCGGGCGCCGTGCATCCCGCCGACGTGCTGCGCTACCGTGCCAGTCAGTACCGCCGGCGGACCTTTCCGTACCGGCCTTTCGACGAAACGGCCACGTATTGGTGGAAGGCCGCGCATGATGTCTTCGCGGACAGTCCCTGCCACATGTTGGCCGATCTGGTCTATCTGGAAGACGCGCTAGCCGGGTTGGCGCGCCCCTCCGCCTACACCAGCGGCAATACGTCGGGCGTCGCCAGCCACGTCTCGATAGATGCCGCGCTGGAAAACGCCGTGCTGGAACTGATCGAACGCGATGCTTTCATGCGGCTATGGCTGGGGCAGCCTGCCCATGCCGTGGACGAAACCGCCCTGCCGTCTGCCCTGCAAGCTCGCCTGCGGCAGCTGCGGTCGGAAGGTCTGCGGGTCGAATTGCGCAGCCTGTCTTCCCCCTACTGCCAGGTGGCGTTCTGCTTTGCGCAGTCGGCAGCCCAGCATTTCACGCGAGTGGCCAGCAGCGCCGGCTATCAACTGCACCCCGCCCTGGATCACGCGTTGATGGAATTGGAAGCGCAGGTCTACGTGTCGCGGCATCCGTCCGCCGCTGCGCCCTTGCGCGCGGCGCAGGTGCAAGAAGCAGCGGATCATGCGCGTCTATATAGCCAGAAGGCCTATTTCCGCCGCGCCGACCATTTGGCGGCACCGCCGCTAGCGGCGGCGTGCAATGACAGCACGGCGCCGGATTGGAATGGCGTGCTGGATCGTCTGCGGCGCGACGGCCAGCGCCTGATCGCGGTCGACCTGAGCGACGGCGCGCCGGAACGAACGCCCACCGTGCGGGCGTTCATTCCTGGCCTGATCCCCTTGAAATTCGGCGCCGGCAACGCGGCAGAGGGCCATCCGGCCTATCAGTGCACGTTGCGGGCCGCCGGCGCCCCTGGCCGCCGGCATGCCTTTCCCCATCCCTTCAATTGATAGGTCCAGCCATGACCACGTTTCCGGTTCAAGAAGCGCCCGAGGCGCTGACCATCGTCCAGCACCTGAAGGCGCAAACGCCGTTTGCCGAGGCCTGCGCCGCGATGCAAGGCCAGACGTCGTCGCATTTACTGGCGATTGCGCTGCCGCCGGGCTTGTACCAGGGCTTGCAGGACGCCGCCATCCAGGCCATCGACACCCACGGGTTGCATGGCTGGCTGTCCGCCGAAGGTCGCTACCACGACCATAACTACCAATCGCTGTCGCTGGTGCACAACCCCGACATGCACGACCCGGGCGTGCACGACGTGCACCAGGCCACGTTGGGCACGTCGCTCAATCCCATCAGCGAGTTCTACTACAACTCGGTGGACCGCCACCGGACCCTGAAGAACACGTACTTCGATACCTACGGCTTTCGGCGGCGCACGCCCGCCGCCCGGTTGGGCGCACTGGGCCAGTTTCTGGACCAGTGCGGCTTGACGCTGATCCGTTCGCGGCTGTCGGTGCTGATCGGCGAACGCGGCGTTACCGCGGATTTCATGGACGGCTGGCACCGCGACGAACCCGTCTTCGAGAATCTGCGCCTGAACATCCCGTTGACGTCCGATCCGGCCTATCGGTTGCAGATCGAGCACACCAAGGCTGCACCGCAGGCCGACTCCGACACCATGACCGAGCATTTCCTGGCGCCCGGCCATGCTTACACCTTCAACACCAATATTCCCCACCGGGTGTACGTGAAAGAGCCAAGCAACACGCCCCGCATCCACCTGGTCCTGGGATTCGCGCCCTGGTTTGATCACGACGCCGAACGCGACAGCTGGCAAGCCAATCGGCACTTTGGCACGACACACCCCTTTGACCTGCTGCGCAGCGGCGCGCTGCACTCCGACCTGAAGGCAATCGCATGAAAAGCAATATCGTCCTGCTCGCTTCCCACAGCCGTGAAAGCGCCGCCAAGGAAAAGCAATACCGCGCCGCGGCCGACGCGTTGGGCCTGGAAATCGTGCCCTATCCCGATGCACGCACGTTGGGCGTGTTCGCCTGCAGCGACTTTCGCAGCGTGGACGCGGCAAATCTGGCTGCGCTGCACCGGGTGGCCGGCCCCGACGTGCTGGCCACCACCATTGCCACACAGAAATCCTTGGCGTACCGCCACTTTGCCGGACGAGGCTTCAGCACGCTGTGGGCCCATGCACCACAGCGCGTCGAAGACCTGTTGCTGGATCTGCCCTATGCCATCATCGTCAAACCCGACAAAGGCAGCGGTTCGTTCGCCGAGCACCCCTGGGCCTACCAACGCTACGACAATCTGCGTCACTTCCACGACTGGCTGGTGGCGCAAGATCTGCTGGAGGCGTTCCTGGCTTACCAGAATGATCCCAATTCCTGGTACGGCCGGTATCTGACGATGGAGTACATCGGCGACAGCGACGTCTACACGGCCGCCGCCGTGGCGGGCCCTGACCGCATCGTGGTCCATGAAGGCGGCCGGCTGCGGTTCACCCGCGACTCGATGCAATGCGAATGGATGCTGCTGGGCGAACGCCACCCGCGCCACGAACAGATCGGCCGAATGATCCAATCGCTGCACGATATCGGCCTGCGTCAATCCATCATCTACATCCAATGCGTGGAAAAGGATGGCGACCTGTGCCCCATTGACATCAATCTACGTCCCGGCACCATGCCCGACCGGGCCTTCCACGGCCTGGATCTGCCGTTCTACCAAGCCGCCCTGGCGTTCATGCTGGGATTGGCGAACACGCTTGAATTTGCCTGGACCGCGCCCTATGTAGGCATCCGACGCGTGGTGTTACCCTTGCAGCACGGCCGGCGCCAGGCGGCATTCGGCGCGGGATGCGTGCCGCTGATCAAAGAGCTGGCGTACGATTCGAGCCGCCCCTACGACCTTGGCCACGCATGGCCCATGTTCGCGGTCACCGGGCACGACGCAGCTCATTGCGCGCACCTCGCTGAAACTCTGGCGAGCAACATGCAGTTGTCCGCCATCGCCTCTCTCTGACCATCCCAACCTGCCGCGCGCCATTGCCATGACCCACGCCCCCGTCCCCCCACCCGTCCTTGAACAGTACACCCAGGCGCTAGAGCGCGGCGACAACGACGCCGCGCTGGCGGTATTGCAACAGGCCCGTCAGGCGCAGCCCGGCTCGGGCGAAGTCCTGGCAGTGCTGGCCGCGCACCACATGCAACGCGGCGAACCCGACGCGGCCGAAGCCGCGTTCATTGGCGCCCTGCAGCAAGACCCCTCGCTTGCCACCGCCCGCTTTCAGCTGGGCCTGCTGCAGTTCACCAGCGCGCGGCCGTTGGCCGCTTTCCAGACCTGGCAACCGCTAGAAGACCTGGGCGAAGTGCATTTCCTGGTGCTGTTCAAGCGCGCCTTCGCGGCCCTGGCGATCGATGCCTTCGACGATGCGCTGTTGCTGCTGGAAAAGGGCATCGCCAACAACCCGGAGAACGCGCCGTTGAACCAGGACATGCGCATGGTCGCCGCGCATATCCAGGCCCTGCAGGGCCGCGCTGACGACACGGCGCAGGGCGAGCAAGACGAGGCCGCAACCCAGTTCGTACTGGCGTCCTACAAGCAGAACCTGTAGGGCTCCCTATGATTGACGGCATTGGGCGCCTGGCCCAGCTTATTCAGCAGCGCACCGCTGCGGGCGGACGCACGGGCAACGCCGGCAGTGCCGGCAAGGCCGCGCGCACCGCAGGTCCAGCGAAAACCGCTGAACCTCCCGCCTTCACCGAACTCGTGACCCGGGTCGCGGCCTTGAACCCTGACGATCCGGGACGGGAACGCAAGGCCTTCCGCTATTTTCTGGAAGCCGCGCTGCTGTCCGACCTGGGTTCGAACCTGATCAACGACCCTAAATTCCATCAACTCGTAGACATCGTGCAGCAGCGCATGGAAGCGCAGCCTGACCTGATGGCGGCCAGTCGGCGCGCCGCGCGCCTGCTGCTGGCCATGCCCAAGGACACGGCCGAAAAATAAAGCGGCGCCCGTGGGCGCCGCTGGCTATTGCCGGATCCAGTCCGCCAGGGATCGGCCGTCTGGCGCCTCGACGCCGCGTAGCGCCCGCGCGGCCAGCGCCTGGAACTCGTCCGGCCGCTGCAGCGCGCCGCTCAGCACCGCCTGGGCGAAACGCGCCGACAACGATGCCGGGTCCAGGCGCAGGGCCAGGTCGATGTGCCGCTCGGCGTCTTCCCGCTGACCGGCCAGCGCAAGACCAATGGCCACCGCCCCATGGCTTTCGCCGAAATTTCGGTCCAGCTCCAAGGCATGCTGGAAGGCTGCCGCGGCGCCGCCGGTGTCCCGGCGCAACAGCCGCGCCCACCCCAGGCCGTGCCAGCTACCGATGTGACCAGGCATCAAGGCCGTGGCGCGCAGGAATTCGGTCTCGGCGGAATCGGCCTCTTGCAGTAGCAGATGGGCGACGCCCATCGACGACCAGGCGCGCCCCTCTTGCGGTCGGGCCTGCACCACCTGCGCCAGCGCCGTCAGCGCCCCGCGAGCGTCCTTGGCCGCCAGGGCAAGAGCGCCATGTGCTGTCAACGCTTCCAGGGAGTTCGGCTGGCCGGCCAGCGCCAGATCCGCCCAGGCACGCGCGGCGGCAAAGTCGCCCGCATCCACGGCCATCAGGCTCAAGACCCCGGCGGCTTCCGGCTGGGTGTGCAACAGGTCGCCACGCATGCCGGCCAAGGCCAGGCCTTCTTTCAGGCGTCCCAGGAAATGCAGCGTACGCAATCGATTGGCCCACGCATAGTCGGGCAGCGTGCCGCCCGCCTGAAGCGTCGACCAGGCAGCTTCGGCCTCGTCGTGGCGGCCGGCGTAGTGCAGCAGATTGGCCTGCGCGACAGCCAGGTCCGCGTCGTCGGGATGGCGTCGGCACAGGTCTTGCTGCAACGCCAGGGCTTCATCCCAACGGCCCTGCGCAGCCAGCCACGCGCCGCGCCGGTACGCCAGGTAGGGATCTTCGCCGGCGCTGGCCTGCGCCGTATCAAGATAGGCCCCGGCCCGTTCGTGCAAGCCCAGGCTCAGGGCCAGCTCAAAGGCTTCGACCGCCAGCGAGGTGTTGTCCGGATCCTGCTGCAAGTAGCCGTCGTAGCGGTCCAGGCGGTCTGAGGGGTTCGACATGGCAAGGTTCCTGTGTAGCGATATTCGTTCAAGGGGTTAGCGTAACGCGATCCGCGGCGCTCAGAAGTCGGCCGACGACTGGCGGTACTTGGCCAATTCATGGCGCAGCATTTCCAACGCCCGCTTGTGCAACTGGGAAATACGGCCCTTGGTCAGCCCCAGCTCTACCGCAATGTCCTGGAAAGGTACGTCCTGCATGTAGTGAGCCCGCACGATATGACGTTCCCGCTCGGGCAACGCCGTGACGAGCGCCAGCACGCGGTCGCGCAATTGCTTGAGCTCCACCTGTTCGTAGGCACCCAGGCCGTTGGCCGCCTGGCCCGCCTGCCATTCGATCAAGCCGGACCCTTCCAGCAGCACACCCAGCGCCACGCCGACCCCCACGGCAGCCAACCGGCGGAACAGCGCCTCGGTCGATTCGGTGGACTCGTCCGTACCGTCGTCTTCGGCCCAGGACGCCATGCGGTCCTCGTTGGCGGTCAGCCGCCGCTGGATCGACAACTGCTGCTGGCGCTCGGTGAGTTTTTCCAGGCCGTTCAGAATGGAGCCGGCCATGCGGGTCGTGGCATACGTCTTGAAAGACGCGCCCAGCCCGGGCTGGTAACGGTCCACGCATTCCATCAGGCCCAGGGAGGCATATTGCAGGTAATCATCGAACTCGAAGTCCTGACCCCCGCGCCGCGAATACATGCGGGCCGCAATAGCGCGGGCATAGGGCAGATACCGCGTCACCAGGCGGTCACGCAGCGTCTGCGTGGGAGCCTCTCGGTACGCGAGCCACAGCCGGTCCTCTTCGGGAAGCAGCGGCCAATCCGATTCGTAGGAGCTTGTGCTCATAGCCAGGGCGCTCAATGGAATGACCCGATCGTTGAACGCAAGACCAGCCCCCAGCCGTCGATCAGCACGAACAACAGAATCTTGATCGGCAGGGAAACCGTGACCGGCGGCATCATCATCATGCCCAGCCCCATGAGGACGCTGGACACGATCAGGTCGATCAACAGGAACGGCAGAAAAATCACGAAGCCGATCTGGAACGCCACCCGCAGCTCGGACAACATGAACGCCGGAATCAGTTGCACATTGCTGACCTCCTCCAGTGTTTTCGGCTTGGGTGCGCCCGACAGCTCAAGCATCAGCGCCAGGTCTTCCTCGCGAGTCTGCTTGACCATGAAGGCGCGCAGCGGTTGCGCACCGCGGGCATAGGCGTCTTCGATCGACAGCGTGCCTTGCATGAAAGGCTGCAGCGCATGCTGGTTGACGTCCTGCGCCACCGGCGCCATCACGAACAGCGTGAGGAACAGCGACAACCCCAGCAGCGCGGCGTTGGGCGGCGTTTCCTGCATACCGAAGGCGTGGCGCAGCATCGAGAGCACGATGATGATGCGCAGAAAGCCGGTCATGCAGACCAGCATGGCCGGCAGCAGGCTGAGCACCGTCAGGCCGATCGCCACTCGCAGCGCCATGGCGGTTTCAGGGGCGGCGGCGGGCGCTAGCGACAGCGCAGTCGGCGGCAGTAACGGCGCTTGCCCCGCAGCCATGGCGCCACCCGCGTACGCGAGCGGCAGCAGCGCCGCCAAGGCGGCGGCAAACACGCGGGTTCTCATGGTGCGCTCCGGCCGTCGTGCTGCGCCGCCGGTTCGCGCGCGATCTCGCGGGCGCCGGTGTCGCTGACCGACAGCAACAGCCGCTGGCCACCGAATTCGACCACCTCCAGCGTTACTTTCGCGCTCAACCGCGTGCCGCCCAGGCGCCGCAGCGCCGGCGCGCCTGGCCGCCGTCCCAACGGCGAACCGGTGCGCGCACGCCACCACAGCACGATCGCGCACACGGCCAGCGCCAGCACGATCGCCAGCGCCCACGACCACGACTGCAATCCCGTCATTGGAGCGGTTTCTCGCGCCCACTCCAGGGGCGTGCCCGCGTTCATGCGAGCGAACGCAGGTCCAGGGGTAGCTCAATGACGCGGATGCCGAAGTGGTCGCCGACCGCGACCAGTTCGCCCCGCGCCACCACGCTGCCTTCCAGCAGCAGATCCACCGGCTGATCGACCCGCCGGTTCAGCGCGAACACCTGTGCGCTCTTGGCGTTGATCAGATCGCCCACCGTCAGTTCCACCTCTCCCACGCGCACCGAGAGCGTAGCCTTCACGCTGTGGATAGGGTTGAGGTTACGGATGCCCAGTGATGTCTGATCCGCCTGCGGATCCGCGCCTTCCGGAAAGTCGATGGGTTGAGCCATTGCGCCGGCAATGTCTCCGTGATGCGTAGTCAATTCCATACTCCTGAAGAGTTTTTTTAATATTGCGGACGATGCCTAGGGCGCCGCCCGTCCAAACCTGATGGCCTTGTTTGGGCCGATTTTTGCCAGATGCGCATCCGCTACAGGCGACCCGTCGCCAGCCAGCAATGCAACCGGTTCATCCAGCTTGTGGTCCAGGGCAATCACGTCGCCCACGGTTAACGAACAAAGACTGCCGATATCAAGCCGGGCCGAACGCAGCGCGACCGCCAGAGTGACCGAGCGCTGGCCAATCACTTGGGGTAGCGGCGTCAAGGGCGCGGCGGCGTCCGGCAAGCGCCGCGCCACCGCCCGCGCCACTCCCGCGCTGAGCACCAGCGTCACGGCTGCGCCGGCGACAGATAGCGACAACGTCAGGCCGCCACGCGCCAGCCCGTCGGGTAGCGCGCAGGCGGCATCGGCATCCGACGCGGTCCAGTCGAAATGGGTACATAGGGCGATGGCCAAGGCGCGCGCAGCCTGGCGTGCCACGGCTTGGGATACCGGTCCACCGTGGCGGGTCACCGTGTCCGGATCGCGCGCGTCGTCGCACAGGGCGGCGCCCAGCCCGCGCGCTGCCGCATCCGGATGGGTCAGCCATACGCCGTCACGGTCGCTGCTGCCGGTCAGGCGAAGCCAGGCAGCCGCGCCGCGGTCCGCCTCTTGCACGGCGCCGTCGTCCACCGTCAGCGTCGCTTCGTCGGCGCCCCAATGACCCGCCCATTCGCGCAGCGCATGGCGCACGGCGTCGGCGGCCCGTTGCCGTTCCGCCTGCGTCCACCAACCGATCGTCCAGGTGGTCATCAGCGCCTGCCTTTCAAATCGAACAGTGACTGGATCAAGTCATTCGCGGTTGATATCGTCTGCGACGCGGCCTGGTAGCCACGCTGCATGACGACCAGATCGCTGAATTCCTGCGACAGGTCCACGTTGGACCCTTCGACCCGCCCGGTTTGCAGCCGCCCGAATCCCGCATCGCGGGGATTGCCCAGGGTGCGGCCGCGCTCGTCCGTCAGGACGAACTGGCTGGCCCCCAGCGGCGACAGCACGTCGTCCGAGGCGAAACGCGCCAGCGCGATGCGCGCACCCTGCACCGACTGGCCGTTCGAATACGCCACCGACAGCGTGCCGGCGGCGTCGAACGTCACCCCCGTGGCAGTGCCCGCGGTGTAGCCGTCCTGGCCGGACACGGTCAGGGTGGACGTGGTGCCCGACGCGAACGAGGTCACGCCCTCACTGAAATCCAGCGTGATCGACTGGGTCGCCAGTGACGGCAAGGCGTAGGTCACCCCGATCTTGGCGGAGGCCGGGTCCAGCCGGCCGTCCTTGAACACCAGCATGCCTTCGCCGATCTTGTTGGGTCCGTCTTCCACGATGACCTTCCAGGCGCCCGGCTGGGTGGCCCCCATGTTGGCGAAAGACACCTTCAGCAGGTGTTCGGCGCCGCTGCGGTCGTAGATCTTGACGGCGGCCAATTGGTGGTCCGTGCCGGTCGACGACAGATACCCGGTGAAGCGGATCGACGAGGTGGAATTGGCGGGCGAAGTCGTCAATCCGGCCAGCGAGATCTGCCCAAGCGGTCCCTCGCCTTTGCGGTCAGTGCCCAGCACGATCGCGCCATCGCTCTTGTTGCGCAGGATGCCATCATCGCCAAAGTCGAACTGGCCCGCACGCGTGTAGCGCAATTCGCCGTCCGGCGTACGCAACATGAAATAGCCCGCGCCATCCACCGCCATGTCCAGGCCGGCCCCCGTCTGGCGCGCTTCGCCGGGCGAGAAATCAATGCGGCTCGCGTAGGCGTTGACGCCGCCTCCGCTGCCGTCGCCGCCCAATCCTTGCCGATCGTGCTTGTACGGCACGCTGGCGTTGAACTGCTCTTCGAACAACAACTGGGACTTCTTGAATCCCGGCGTGTTCATGTTGGCGACGTTGTTGCTGATCGTGCGCAGCCCCTTGGAAAATCCGTTCATTCCCGCCAGGCTCAGCCAGATGCTGTCGAGCATGCCGTTCCCCTTTAGCGAATGGCCGACACCGAGCCCAGGCTCAGGTCATTGACGATGGAGCCGCTGGAGGTGCGCACGCTCAGCATGGGGCTGCCGGAGGCCAGGCTCAGCGCCGTCACCACCCCCGTGATGCTGCCGGTCGCCGACTGCACATCCACGGTCTTGCCAATCAACCCCACGGATTGCAGCGTGGATTGCAGGCCGACCAGTTCGTCCAGCTTGGCGTAGGTCTGCCGGCTTTGTTCCAACGACGAGAATTGCGCGATCTGGCCGATGAAATCCTGGTTCTCCATCGGCTTGAGCGGGTTTTGGTTGGTCAGCTGGGCCAGCAGGACTTTGAGCAGGTCCTGCATGCCCAGCTGGGTCGAGGCGGAAGCCGCCGCGGTCGAATCGATTGCCATGATGCTTACTCCGACTGATTGGGTGAGGACAATTCCGAGCCGTCCGCGATCGGGCGGCCATTGAGATAAAGCGATGCAATGTCTTGCCGCCCCGACGACAGGGCCGAGGCGATGGCGGCGGCCAGGTGGCTGGCCTGCCTGCTATTCAGCGAGGTGTCCCGGATCCAGACCGACACGCCCTGCTCCCCGCTTTCCGCGTGGATCGATTGTTTGCGCGCACGGGCGGCCCGCAGGATCTCGCCCTGGCCTGCCGCGGCGGCCGGCAGCGCGGGGCTGCCCTGCGCCGCGTCTGCCGCTGGACGAGACACCGGCACGGCCGCCATCGGCAGCGCGGGCGCCACGTGCGTCGGGGTCCCCCCGCGCACCGCCGGGCCCGTCGCCGTCGTCGGCGGTGAGAAGGCGGCGGGGCTGGTGGACTCGGTCGACGCTTCGTCTTGCTGCAACCCGGGTGGCGTGCCCGTCTGGGAAGGGCGCGGCGCGCCGGCCTGCGCGGACGAGTCCGGCCCCCTCTGCGCGGCGTCCGGCCGGCCTTGCTGCCCAGGCGTCAGGTTTCGGTCCTGCAACCACGATTTCGCCTGGGCCTGCTCTACGGCCTGGCGCCAGTCGGCCGAACTGCCGGGGCGGCTGCCGGCGGTCGACCCGCCCGACGTGCCCGCGGCGCCAGGCATCAGCGCGTCAAACGCGGTCATCGTTGCCTCCCCGCAGCGGCCAGGCATCATCGGACTGGCGTTGATCGGCCCGCGCCACGTCAAGATGAAATTCGCGCGCGGCGTCCTGCTTGTGGCGGTCCACGGTGTCGCTGCGCCGATGGGCCCGCAGCACGCGTTCGCGGCACGCCTGCACCGCCTCGATCAACGTCACTTCCTGCACGCAGGCCGCATCCAACCGCCCTTGCATCGCACCCAAAGCGGCGCGCACCACCTCGTGGCGCGCCGGGTCGAAGTCGCCCGCCATGGCGGCCGCCGCCACCCAGTCCGCGTGATGCTGCTGCAACGCCTGACGCTGGCCGCGCAGCGCCTCGCGGTGCGCATCCAGGTTCCGCTGCGCCTGCGCCAGCGCCAGGCGCGCCTGCTCCAAACGGTGCGCGTACAGCGACTCCAGCGCTGCCAACGAATATTTGAAACGAGCCTGGGTTGTCATGGCGCCTCCCGTTGTCCAGGGGCGACGATGCTCGCCAACGCCTCGTAGGCGCCCTGCCGGGTGTCGGGCGCATCAGTTGCCTGGCGCAGCCAGGCATCCAGCGCCGGGGCCAGCGCCAGCGCCGCGTCCAGGACAGGATTGGTCCCGGCTTGGTAGGCGCCGATATCCACCATCTGGCGGTTGCGCTCCAGCAGGGCCAGGCTGGCTGACGCCTGGGACATCAGCGCACGTTCTGGTTTGGTGGCCAACTCGCCGGCCAGGCGGCTGGCGCTGCGCAGCACGTCGATCGCGGGATAGTGCCCCCGGTGCGCGAGCTCGCGGGTGAGCACGATATGACCGTCCAGCGTGGCTCGCAAGCTGTCCGCGATCGGTTCATTGAAATCGTCGCCTTCCACCAACACAGTGAAGACCGCGCTGATGGACCCGCCGCCCTCCAGCCGGCCGCAGCGTTCGCACAGCTCGGGGATATCGGCAAACACCGACGGCGTGTAGCCGCGCGCAGTCGGCGGCTCGCCCGCGGCCAGCCCGATCTCGCGCCGCGCCATGGCGTAGCGCGTCACCGAATCCATGGTCAGGAATACGCTTTGCCCTTGGTCGCGGAAATACTCCGCCACCGCCATCGCCGCATACGTGGCGCGCGCCCGCATCAAGGCAGGTTCGTCCGACGTCGCCACCACCACCACGGAACGGGCCAGGGTCTCGGGGCCCAATTGCCGCTCGATGAAATCGCGGACCTCACGGCCGCGTTCGCCGATCAGGGCGATCACATTCACGTCCGCCTGCACGCCCCGCGCCAGCATGCCCAGTAGGGTACTTTTGCCGACGCCGCTGCCGGCAAAGATCCCGATCCGCTGCCCCTGCCCCAGCGGCAACATCGCGTCGATGACCCGCACGCCCGTCTCCAGCGGCGCATCAATCGGCTTGCGGTGCAGCGGATTGATCGGCGCCGCCTTCAATGGCGCCAACGTATCCGTCGCCACGGGCGCGCCGCCGTCCAGCGGCTCGCAGAATGCATTCACCACCCGCCCCAGCAAGGCCTGGCCCACCGGCACGCCGGCCAGGCTGCCCGCCACCGTGACCCGACAGCCCGCCGCCACGCCGTCCAGGCGGCCATAGGGCATCAGCACCACGCCATCCGGCCTGACGCCGACCACTTCGGCCAGGATGTCCTCGCCGCCCGCTTGCGGGGTGATCCGGCACAACTCGCCCAGGCTGGCATCCGGGCCGGCGCAGGTCACGACCAGGCCCGCCACATGCCGTACCGCACCGTCGCGCGCATACAGCGCCGCGCCGTCGATCGCCTTCAGATAAGGGGCCAGGGCTTGCGCGCTCATGCCGGCACACCTCGGGTTCGGTAGGTCTGCAACAGCGCATCGGCCAGCGCCGACACCTGCTTGTGCAGCCGGGCGTCCAGATTGCCTGCCGCGGTCTGCAAGACGCAGCCGCCCTGGACGGCTGGATCGGCCACCCATTGCACATCCGCCGCTTGCGGCGCCAGTGCGGTCGGATCGATACCGGCCTCTTTCAGCAACGCCAGATCGGCCGGTGCAAGCCGGATTCGCAATTGGCTGGGATCGCGCAACTGGGCGCTAGCCTGGCGCACCACCGCGGCCACCCGCGCCGCGTCGGGAGCCTCGCCCAGCACGCGCGCCAAGGCCGCCATGGCCAGCTCCAGCGCGGCGTCTTCGGTGGCCTGGCGCTCTCGCGCGAGCGCCTGCACCAGCGCGTCGGCCACTTCCTGGAAGCGGGCCTGCTGCGCCGTCAATTGCTCGGCCACCTGGGTCTGGGCCTGGCGCAGGCCCTCTTCCCGGCCCGCTCGCAGACCTTCTTCGCGGGCGGTCTTGCGCAGTTGCTCGGATTCGGCCTGCATCATGCGCTGCGCCAACGCCAGGCTGCGCTGTTCGATTTCGGCCTCGGTCAGCGCGGGGTCCGCCGGCGGCGCGACCGCAGGCGGCGCCGTGGCCGGCGCAGCCTGGGCGGCTGCTTCCGGCGCCGGCCGCGCGGGCGTCGGCTGCGCCGCCACCGACGGGCGTGGCGGCATTGCCGGCCGCTGCCCCAGCAGGCGAGACGACGGCGCCACGGGCATCTGGCGCAGGATGGCCGCAGTCTTCATGCGGACCTCCCGTCGCGCCGCAGGAATTGCCAACGTGCGGGCCGGGGCCGGCCGGCCACTGACTGCCGTGCGGCCAGACGCTGTTCCAGCTCGTCCACGATGGCCTGTTCCAGCGCCGCGGCGGGCGCCAACTGGCTGGCCAGCGCCTCGATTCGCTTGGCGCGCGCAACGCCGCACAGCTCCAGCAGTTCTGACTTCCAGGGCCAATCGTGGCGCCGGACCACCCGGCTGACCAGCGCGTCCGATTCTCCCCGCAACAAGGCCCAGACATCCTGCGCGCTGGCACGCAATAGCCGGGCGCCGGCCGGATGCTGCGCCGGATCGCGGGCCAGCAGATCGCGTTCACGCACCAATTGGCGCACCAGTTCAGGATCCGCCGGTATCCCCGTGCCGCGCAGTTCGTCCACCAACGCGGTCAGTTGGCGGCGCTGGTCGTCCGGCAGCCGCGACAGCAGCCAGGCGCGATCGCGGCCGGCGACAGCATGCAAGGCAAGCGCGCACAGACGCAGGCCATCCATTACGGCTTCTCCGCGTCGGCCGGCGCCTTGCCGGGTTCGAGCCAGCCGCGCAGTTGGTGCAGCAACACCTCGCGCTGCTCCGCGGAGAGCCTGGGCGCCTGCGCCCGGCGCCGGCCCAACAGCAGCAACAGAATCAACCCGACGCCACCCACCGCCAGCAGCAGCGCGATCGCCAAACGCGGTGTCCATTCGAATTCCGTGCGCAACGGCGGCGGCTCGGCTGCTTTGGCCACCGTCATGCCCGCGTCCTGCGCCACCACGCCGCTACGCGCGGCCACCTGCTCGGTGCTATAGACAATGACGGTATCGCCGCGCTCGACCTGCGCGCCGGCGGCATTACCCACGAGGGTCTTCAGGCGCTCCAGCGCGACACCGTCCATGGGGCCACGCACCACCGCCGTGACGCCCATCTTCATGATGACGCCGGGCGTCGACACGATCTCTTCGACCTTGCGACCGGCCTGGTAGTCGGTCTCGTTGTCGGTTCCCCCGCCCGCACGCCGCCCGTTGTTGACGCCCGCACCCGGCTCGCCTTCGCGATTGGAACGACGCTCGCGCACCACCACGCCGGTGGGTTGCCCCTTACCCGCTGGGGAGTACGGCAGCACATCCTCGGTCGTGATGCGGATGCGGTCCATGTTCAACAGCACATCCACCGTCGCCACCACCGTGCCGCTGCCGAAGGTCTGGTCCAGCATGCCGGTGACCTTGCGTGCCAGGTATTCCTCCGTCGACCGTTTCAGCGCCAGGCGCGTGTCGGCCGACGCGGCGCCATCCGGTTCGCCAGCCCCGGCCGTCAGCGCGACGCCGTTCTGGTTCACGATGGTGACGTTGCGCGCCTCGATGTCCGGAATCGACGCCGACACTAGCCGCTGAATGCCCAGCACCTGCTCGGGCGTCAGGCTGCGGCCGTCGCGCAGCGCCACGGCGATGGACGCCGTGGGAACGCCGGCGCCCCGGTGGAACAGACCTTGCTCGGGCATGGCGATCAACACCCGTGCCGACTCCACATTGGCGAGCGACAGGATGGTGCGCGTGATTTCGCCTTGCAGCGCGCGCTGGTAGTTGATGCGCTGAGCAAACTCCGTCATGCCGAAGTCGGCATTGTTGAACAACTCGAAACCCACCGCGCCATGCAACGGCAGATCCTGCCCCAGCAAGCGGATGCGCGTCTTGTGCACCACCTCCTGGGGTACCAGAATGGCGGTGCCGTCCGCCTCCAGGCGGTAAGGGATCTTCTGCTTTTCCAGCTCGCTCAGCATCACCGAGGCGTCCTGCGGCTTCATGCCAGAGAACAACACTTGGTAATTGCCGCGGGTCAGCATCCACCCGGCAGCCGCGACCGCCGCCACGATGACCACGGCGCCCGCGATCAAGGTATAGCGGTTGCGCTGGTCCAGACGCGTCCAAAACTCCGATAAAGACATTTCAGGTCAACCCCGGTTCAAATCTGCATGCGCATGACTTCCTGGTATGCGTCCAACAGACGGTTGCGCACTTGCAGGAACAACTGGAAGCTGGCCTTGGCCTCTTCCATATGGATCATGACTTGGTGCAGGTTCTGTACATCGCCAACGGCCAGTCGCTGGGCGTCGGTCTCGGTTTGCAGCAGCGCGCGATTCACACCCGTCAGGCCCGTATGCACCAGGGCGTCGAACTGCGACGCCACCGGCGCAGTCGCGGCAGCCGGCGCCTGGGCCTGGATGGCCGCGGATTGCAGCGCGTCGATCGCGGCCACGCTCATTGCCGGCCTCCGATCTCCAGCGCCTTCATGGCCATGGACTTGGCGGCATTGAACGCCGCCACGTCAGCCTCGTAGGCGCGGCTGGCCACCATCAGCGTCATCATCTCGGTCAGCGTATCCACGCCCGGATAGGACACGTAGCCGTCCTTGTCCGCCTGCGGGTGGCCCGGCTCATAGACCCGCCTTGCCGGCGCGCGGTACGGCGCCACGCTCAGGCTCTGGTCCACCGACAGGCCTTGCTCGACCATCGCGCCAAAACTGCGCGCAGCCGGCGCGGCGCGGGCCGACGACAGCACCCGCAGCGGTTGAAAGCCCGCGCCCTTGGCCGACAGCGGCGTGTTGGCATTGGCCAGGTTCAAGGCGGCCACGTCTGCCCGCAGCTTCTCGGCGCTCATGCCGGCCGCGCTGATGGCGAATGCGCTTTGGTAGTCCATGGTCAACGCCTTCCGTCGTTCAGGGCGGACTCGACCAAGGCGTATTGGCCGTTCAGCGACTTGACCAGCGCCTGGTAGTGCAAGGCATTGCGGGCCAGGCCGGCGACTTCCTGGTCGATGGCCACGCCGTTGGCGCCGTAGGGCACTCGCGCCTGGCCACCGTCCACAGCCAGACGCGGCGTGGCCAGGTCCTGCGGGGCCAGCCGTCCGTTGCGCTCCAGCGCGGCGCCGGCCGACGGCATCAGTTCCTCGAACTTCACTCGAACCGGCGTGTAGCCCGCGGTATTGACGTTGGCGATATTGGCGGCGCCGGCCTGCTGCCGCAGACTGGCAGCATCCATGGCCGCGCCAAGGGCGGCAAGCGTTACGGGATCAATCATGACGTAAGGGGCTCATTGGGGTTGTGGAACCTACTGGATGATGAGATCGGCATGCAGCGCGCCGGCCGTCTTGATGGCGCGCAGGATGGAAATGATGTCGCGCGTACTGGTGCGGATCTTGGTCAGCGCCTGCACCAGATCAGCCACGGTGCTGCCTTCCGACATGACAAACGCGCTGGCTTCGCCGTCGCGCACGTCGATGCTGGAGTTGGACACAACCTCGGTGCGGATGCCGCCACCGGCGCCTTGGCGCACGAAGATGGGTTGCGACACCTGGTTGTCGGTCACGATGGAAATGCGCAGGTCGCCGTGCGAAATGGCCACCTTGGACAGCCGCACATTGCCGCCGGACACCACCGTGCCGGTGCGTTCGTCCAGGATCACCTTGGCGCGTTGGTCCGGCGTGATGGACAACGCCTCGATGCGCGACACAAACGCGACCAGATCGTCACGCTCGAACTCCGGCACCCGGATATCGACGCCGGCGGCGTCTCGCGCCTTGGCCAGCGGTCGGCCCAAGGCCCGGTTGATCTCGGCGGCGACCCGACCTGCGGTGGTGTAGTCCGGATTGGCCAGCAAGAACGTCACCGTGCCGTCGTCCGTCAGCATCTGCGCGTTCACGCCCACTTCAACCATTGCCCCGCCAGGGATCGAGCCGGCCGTCGGGTGGTTCTTCTGCACCACGTTGCCGTTCATGTCGTAGCGATAGCCACCGACCGACAAAGAGCCCTGGGCCAGCGCGTAGATCTTGCCATTGGGCGCCTTCAGGGCCGTCACCAGCAGATTGCCGCCCACCAGGCTGCGCGCGTCGCCGGCCGATGTCACCACCACGTCGATGGCGTCGCCCGGCCGCGCGAAAGGCGGCATCATGGCGCTGACCATCACCACCGCGACGTTGCGGCTTTGCACCTGTTCCGGCGCCACCGTCAGGTCGAACTGCGAATACACGTTCGCCATCGCCTGGCGCGTGGTTTTGTTGGACGGCGAATCGCCCGTACCCGCCAGGCCAGCCACGATGCCGTAGCCCACCAGCGAGTTCTCGCGCCAGCCTTTCAGCTTGCCCAAGTCTTTGATGCGCACCACCTCGGTATCGGTCGCACGCGCCGCCGCGGCGCCCTCGGCCGCGACCAGCGTCCCCGCCATCACCAGAATCAAGATCCATGCGCGCATCAGAAACCCAGCCAATTGAGAAAACGGTTCCACCAGGCGGGCCGCTGCCGGCCGGCCAGTTCGCCTTCGCCCACGTAAATGATTTCGGCTTCGGCCAGCCGCGTGGACAGCACCACGTTGCCCGGCGAAATATCCTGGGGCCGCACCCGACCCTTGACGTGGATCTTCTGCTGCTCGTCGTTCACGGTCAGCAGTTGGTCACCCTTGACGTACAGGTCGCCGTTGGGCGCGATGTTGATCACATTCACCGACATCTGCGCCAGCAACCGGCCCGAACGCTGCGTCTTGCCTCCGCCCTCGAAATCGCTATCCACCTCCAGGCCGCCCGCTGTGGTCGGCCTTCTGGACAAGCGGAATTCGGCGTCGATACTGGATTTTCGACCCGTCGAGGTATCTGCGGAACTGGACGCGGACGAGGTCTCCACGACTTGGATGGTCAGCACGTCGCCGATCCGGGCCGCTTTGCGATCGGTACCAAGCGACCGGTACAACGCGGGGTCGTACAGGCTTTCCGCCTGCGCGCTGGCCGACGCAGACAGCAGCGCCAACGCCAGGCCCATCGCCCGCAGGGACTTCGCCCGCGGCAAGATTGCCGTCAACTTCATTGCACTACCTCCACCAGCCCGCCGCGTATCACGCGGGCCTGTATCGTGTCCGTGGCGTTGGCCGGCAACACTCGCAGCGTGCGATTCGCCCAGCCGTCCTGCATTGCTTGCGCCGTGGTCTCGATAGTCACCGTCCCGGCACGCACCCGCAGCGCCACCAGGTCACCTCGCTCGACGTCCGGTAGCGCGTCCAGCTGCGAGCGCAGCAACACCGCGCCTGCGGCCACAGCCTGACGAGTGCGCACGGCGCCCAGCGGCTCTGTGGCCGGCCAGTAAGCGCTGGCCAGGGCGGCGACATCGCGCTGCTCGACCGTCACGTCGGCCATCGATACCGACGCGCCGGCGGCCAACCCCGCATTTACCCGCAGCACCGACGCCATCGCTCGTACCTTCAGTGCCACCGGCACCGCGCGGTACAGCCGGCCGTTCTGCCACAGCTCGACCCAGACGACCAAGCGCGACGCCAGGCTCTCATCGGCGGCCAACGGTCGCGCGCGCAGTTCGAAGGCGCCAGCGGCGACGATGTCTGGCAGGGGATTGCCCGCCGGCTCGACAGAGAAGTCTGCAAAGCGCGCCTGCAGCGCACTGCGGGCGGCGTCTTGCGCCACCCGCAACACGGCATCCGCGTCCAGCGCCGCCGTCTTGCGCGTGACACGCACCGACGCATTGCCACGCCACTGCACCTCGCCCAGGTCTTGCGCGGCGGTATCGATCCAGCGCTGCAATTCCTCGCGGCCGATCTCGCGCGTCGCACCGGCCGGCGGCACCACGCCGATGGGCAGGCGCGCCAGCGCGGGCAGCCGTTCGACGGGCGCCTCGATGCGCGCCACGTCGCCCAACGTCAGCACCGGCGTCGGCACGCGCACGGCCGCGCGCAGGAACAGCACCGCGCCGTCGTCTTGCGGCATCGCCCCAGCCATGAATGGCCACAGCATCGAAAGGAAAAGCAGCTTGCGCACGTTGCCGCCTAGCGCCGCAGGTTGTTGACCAGCCCGAGCATGTCGTCGGACGCCTGCACCACCTTGGCATTGGCCTCGTAGGCCCGTTGCGCCACCATCAAATTGACGATTTCTTCGTTCAGCTGCACATTGGAAGATTCCAAAAAGCCCTGGGCATACAGGCCCAGGCCGTCTTCGCCTGGGCGTCCCTGCACTGGCTCGCCTGACCGCTCCGTCGCCTGGTACAGACCTTCGCCCAGCGAATTCAGGTCTTCGGGCGCGTTGAAGCGGGCCAGCTCCAGCTTGCCGAGCTCGTCAGCATCACGCCCGCCATTGCGCCACGCCGTTACGCGGCCATCGGGCGCAATAGTCAGCTTTTCCGTATCCGACGGCACTGAGATCGCGGCCTTCAGCGGCAAGCCTCCCAGCGTCGACAACATCCCATCCTGGTCGATCTTCAAGGTGCCGCCGCGGGTATAGGCCACGCCGCCGTCCGGCATGCTCACTTCCAGCAGTCCGTCGCCGCGAATCGCCAGGTCCAGCGGCTTGCCGGTCTGCTTGATCTCGCCGGTGGTGAATGACTTGGCATTGCGCGCAATCGCCACGCCCAGGCCCATATTGGCGGCAGGGTCGGCACCGAGCACGCCGGCCGGCTGTCCGCCCGTGGCCGCGCGCGTCATCAAGTCTTCGAACACCACGTACGACTTCTTGTAGCCACTGGTATTCATGTTGGCCAGGTTCTGGGCCACGACGTCCACGCCGGTCTGCTGTGCATGCATGCCGGTGGCGCCGATATACAGCGAATCGATCATTCGGGAGCTCCTTAGAATTCGCCCAATTTCTGGACTGCTCGGCCAGTCATCTCGTCGATGAACTGCGCGCTCTTTTGCAGGCTTTCGAAGTGGCGCATGACATCGATCATTCCGACCATCTCGCGCGCCGGGTCCACGTTGGACCCTTCCTGATACCCTTGCAGCACCGACGAATCGCCCTCGCGCGCAGGCTGGCCGCGCCCTTGCGCCGCCGCATACACGCCACCGCCCAGCCGCGTCAGGCCCTGCGGTTCGGTGAACGACGCCAGACTCAGCTTGTCGACGAACCGTCCCTGGTCGTAGACATTGCCCATGGGGTCGATGCGCGGCGAGGTCGAGACCAGGCGGATTTCGCCACCCTGCCCCATGACCAGGTCGCCGCCCGCGGTCGCCAGACGGCCCTGGCTATCCACATGCAGTGCGCCCTGGCGCCCGTACAGCGTCTTGCCGTCACGGGACAACTCGATGAAGGTGTTCTCGCCCGTCAGCGCCACGTCCAGCGGACGGCCGGTGTATCGCACCGCGCCGGGCCGCATATCGGAATATGTCGCGGACGGCGACGGGGCATCTGCCCCACGGCCACGCCGCTCCAGCGCATCCATCTGCGCCTCGAACGCAGCGCCGTTGACCAACTCGCGCTTGTAGGCTGGCGTTCGCACATTGGCCAGATTGAGGGCAATCGCGGTCAGGCGGTCTTGATCCACGCCCATGCCCTGCCCGATCAGATTCATTATTTCCAAGGTTCACTCCTTCTGGTTCAGACGCGCGGGCGCCGCTCAGGCGCGGTTCGCGGCTTCCTGCAACGCGGCAACGGAAACCGCCGAGAACGCCTTCAGATCAATGCTGCCGGGGATCTCCGACATCGACAGCACCCGCAGATGCGGCAACACCCGCTCGGTCAGCATGCGCAGATGGCGTCGCAAATCCGGTGAACACAGCAGCACCGGCAACATGTTGGCTTTCATCATGGCTTCGGCCTGCTGCACCAGGTTGCCGATCAACTGGTCCGCCACACGCGGCTCAATCGCCAGGCGCCCGCCGTTTTCGGCCGAATGGCGCAACGAATTGCCGATGTGGGCTTCGGTCAGCGGGTCCAGCGTGATGACATGCAGCGTGCTGGTGTCGCCAGACAGCGAACGGCAGATCGCCTGGCCCAACCGCTGGCGCACCTGCTCGGCCAGGAAGCCCGGGTCGCGTTGGTTGCGGCCGGCGTCGGCCAGCACTTCCAGAATCGCCTCCAGATTTCGGATGCTGACCTTCTCGCGCACCAGCGCCTGCAGCACCTTCTGCACTTCCGTCATTGACAGGATTCCCGGCGTCAGCTCTTCCACCAGCCCGGGCTGCGCCTGCCGCACGCGTTCCAGCAGCCTGTCGGTCTCGGCACGAGTCAGCAGGTTGGCGGATTCGCGCCGCAGCACCTCGGTCAGATGCGTCATCAGCACCGTCAGCCCGTCGATCAGCGTGTAGCGGCCTTGCTGCGCATTGGCCTTTTCGGATTCCTCGATCCAAACCGCGGGCAGGCCGTAGGTGGGATCGCGCGTCTCGACGCCACGCACGGTCTTGGTCACGCCCGCCGGGTGGATCGCCAGCCAGCGGTCGGCCATGGCCTGCCCCTTGCCCGCCGGCACGCCGTAGATCATGATCTCGTAGTCGTCCGGCCCCAACCGCGTGCTGGCGCGGACCTTGACCGTGGGGACGACCATGCCCATTTCCATCACATACTGGTTGCGAAACGCCGCGATGCGATCCGCGAAGCCGCTGTGGTCCATCACCGACGGCAACAGATGGGCGCCCGCCTGAATCTCGACCGCCTCGACCTTCAACGCGTCATAGGGGTCGCCGCCGACCGGCACGGCCGGCAACGCATCCTGCGCGGAACTCTCCGCAGCAGCTGTCGCCCGCGCCGCCCGGCGCGCGGCCCAGCCCAGCGCCAGCACCGCCACGGCCAGCAGGAACGCCGGTAACGCCGGGATGCCCGGCAGCACCATCAAGGCAAACAACGCGGCGCCGACCAGGAACAACGTCTTAGGAAACAGCGTGATCTGGCGAGCCACTTCCTGGCTGAAATTGCCATCCGACGCCGAGCGCGTCACGATGATGCCCGTGGCCACCGCGATCACCAACGCGGGCACCTGCGTCACGATGCCGTCGCCGATGGTCAGCAAGGTATAGACGCGAATCGCCTCGCTCCAGGGAATGCCCAGCTGCATCACGCCGATCACCAGGCCGCCCACGATATTGATGGCCATGATCAGAATGCCGGCGATCGCATCGCCCTTGACGAACTTGGATGCGCCGTCCATGGCGCCGTAGAACGCCGCCTCTTTCTCCAGCGTCTTGCGGCGTAGCTGCGCCTGCTCCTGGGTGATAAAGCCCATGTTCAGGTCCGCGTCGATGCTCATCTGCTGGCCGGGCATGCTGTCCAGCGTGAAGCGCGCCGCCACCTCGGACACGCGCTGCGCGCCGTTGGTCACCACCACGAACTGCACCACGATCAGGATCAGGAACACGATCAAGCCGATCACGTAGTTGCCGCCCATCACATAGCCGCCGATGGCCGAGATCACACTGCCGGCGTTCGCTTCCGACAGGATCAGGCGCGTTGCGGCCACGTTCAGCGACAGACGAAACAGCGTGGCGATCAGCAGCAGCGACGGGAACGTCGAAAACTCCACCGGCCGCGTCATGTAGAACGTCAGCAGCAGGATCAGGAACGCGAAACTGAAATTAGCCAGGATCAGGAAGTCCAGCGCGGCCGGAGGAATCGGGATGAACAGGACGATCAGCACGCCCATCACCACCAGGACCATGACGATGTCCCGGTTGCTCGCCAACCATTGCGATAACCGGTTCATGCCGAGGCCCCCAGTGCGTTGCGGGCGTTGCGCTGCGCGATCAGCCAGACCATGATGCGCGCCACGTCGGCATACAACGCCGTCGGGATCGTCTGCCCCATGTCGCCCTGGAAATACAGCGCGCGCGCCAATGCCGGGCTGCGCACCACCGTCACGCCGCAACGCGCCGCCTCGGCCCGCATGCGCGCGGCAAGCGTGCCGGCGCCCTTGGCCAACATGACCGGCGCGGCCATCTCGCCGCGCTTGTATTCCAGCGCCACCGCGATATGGGTCGGATTGACGATCAGCACGTCGGCCTGCCCCACCTGGCGCACCGACGCCGCCTTCTGCAGCATTTCGATGCGCAGGCTGCGCAGGCGCGATCGGACACGGGGGTCACCCTCGCGATTCTTGACCTCGTCCTTCACGTCTCGCTTGCTCATGCGCATCTTGCGCTTGAACTCGAAGCGCGTGTAGCCCAGGTCCATCAGCGCCAGCAGCAACGCGGCGAACGCCAGCTTCAGCGCCATCGACGTCAGCATGCCCAGCAGCTGCTTCAAGGCCTCGAACGGCGTGCGTTCGCCCAATAGGTAGAACATCGAGCGCAAGTCCTTGATCACCAGGTACAGCACCCACGCCAGCACCGCTACCTTCAGCACGCTCTTGACCGCGTCGTACACGGTACGCAGCGAGAACAACCGCTTCAGGCCACTGGCCGGATTGATGCGGTTCAGGTCCGGTTTCAGCGGAAATGCGCTCCAGACCGGACCGGTCTGCACCACATTGGCGATCAGCGCCGCCGCCCCCACCGTCAGCGCAAACGGCGCAACGATGTGCAACGCATCGGCCCCCACGCGGCCGACCAGCGACACCACCGACGCCGCGGACACATGCATGCCCAGGCCGTGAATCAGCGCCGCGCGGGCCAGCGCCGCAAGCGCCAGCACCGCATCCCAGCCCCACGCGTACATCACCACCGCAGCGGTCAGCAGCGCCACCGCGCCGGTCAGGTCTGGGCTGCGCGCGACCGAGCCCCGGTTGCGCGCCTGCTGCAGCTTGTGCGGTGTCGCGGCTTCGCTTTTGTCGAATTCCTGCATCAGCGCACCGCTCCGTTCCAGACGTCCGACGTCAGCCCGAAGATGCGCGACAGGCCAGCTGGCATGAACCGCGCCCAGGCGGCCAGCGCCGCCAGGCCCACCATGATCTTGATCGGCAATGCGATCACGAACACATTCATCTGCGGCAGCCCACGCGCCAAGATGCCCAGACCCAGTTCAACCAAGAGCACGATCGCCGCGACCGGTGCGATCAGCATGAAGCCCAGGCCATAGATATTGCCCCAGGCGGCGATGACCGCCCGCACATTCACATCCTGCGGAGAAAACCCGCCCACCGGCACGACTGTCAACGTGTAGGCCAACCCCCTGAGCAAGGCATGGTGACCATCCAGTAGAAAGAAAATCACCACCCCCGTGTACAGGAACACCGACGTCACGATCGGCACCTGGGCGCGGCTGACCGGGTCAAACACCTGGCCGATACCGAACCCGATCTGGATGTCCAGCGCCCGCCCGGCGAAGGCAATGGCGGAAAAGGCGCAGAAGATCCCGCAAGCCAGCAACAGCCCGAACGAAAACTCCAGCGCAGCGGCCTGAATAAAGCCGCCCAGGTCAGTCGGCACCGGCTGTGCAGACCGCGGCAAGGCCGCGGCAAGCGTCATCGACAGCATCGCCACCAGTAGCACGCGAGCGGTCGCCGGAATGGGAAACTGGGTAAATACGGGCGTGAACGCCAGCATCGCCGCGATGCGGATCGACACCAAGGCGGCCGTCGCCAGGACAGGAATATCAATGGCAAGCATGGCAGCCTCAGCGAAGTCCTGGCATGTCCCGCAACAGCGTTGTCGCGTATTGCATGAGGGTGCGCAGCATCCAGGGGCCAAAGATCACCATCGCGACCACCGCCGCCACGATCTTGGGAATGAAGGTCAAGGACATCTCCTGGACCTGGGTCACCACCTGCAAGATGCTGATGGCCACGCCCACCGCAAGCGTCAGCAGCAGCACCGGAGCGCAAATCATCAGCCCGGTCCAGAACAGGTCGCTCATCAGCTGGATCGCCAGATCAGGGCGCATGACTGCTCCCGATTTCCAGCGCCGGCTCGGCGTGCGTTTCCGGTTCATCCCCGAAAACGGAAGCCAGCATCAGCGGGTAGACATTGGGATGAATCATCGGATGGCTGTTCATCTCCAACAGCCACACCCGGTCGTCCGCGTCGATCACCGCATCCAGCGTGAATACCGAATTGCGGCGCAGCGGCTCGTCGATACCTCGGTGCAGCAATGGCCCCGCATAACAGAATTGCGCGGCGATCTGTTCGGATACCGCGTCCCAGACATCGCGATTCTTGAGCGTGACGCGGTCGTGCGGCGTCAGATAGCGGTAATCCAGCATTACATCCACGCCCTGCGGCACCACGGAATCCGGGTGGTAGCCCTGCCATGCCAAAATCTGCACCGACGCGTCCAGATCCATTACCAGGTCGAAATTGCCACGCGGCTGCGCCGCAATCTCTCGCAGTGTCCGCCGGCCATCGCCGGTGATCTGGGGCGGCGTCAGCACTTCGAGCGCCGCTGGCACGCCATTCCAAAACCAGGCCTTGGCGCTGCGGCCCCGGATGAACTGTTCGCAGAACTCGCCCGGCGCCAGCGCCAGACCGCCCATCGGCGGCGCCAAGGGCCCGAACGGGCCGCGGATGCCCACGCCGAAAGAACTGATCGCGGGCTTGACGATGTAATCCGGCACCAGCTCGGGCCCTTCGGTCCAACTGGCCGTGATCCGCAAGCCGTTGGCCAGCGCGTATTCCTTGAATAGGGTTTTATCCGTGGACAACGGCCAGGACTTCACCGGATAGGGCATCCAGCCGATGAAATCGCCATCGCCGGCGAACGGCCGCTGGTACATCGTGCGCCCTTCATGCTGACGCACGAAGCGCGGAAACAGCATCACCGTGCGCCCGCCGCAGCGCAACGTCATTTCGAACGTCAACGGGTCCAGCGACGCTTCCGCACCATGTGCAAGCGCCCATTCGCGGATGGGATGCAAATGCTTGATGGGACGGAACAGGAAGTACATGTAAAACCCGGAGCAAACGGCGACTGCGGTGTATCAGCGCGAATTCTTGGAGGCTTGGAGGCGCATCGCACCCATCTCAAGACGAAACCTATATTTGCAGACCATGTATCTTGTAACTGTCAAAGAGCGCAAAGATTCCAACGAATCATGGCGTTCTTCCTTGTTTAAAGAGGTCTTTCGTACTTGACGCTACCTGCGATCACGCGCCTTGTTACATTGTCGGTATTGGGCGTGGTGTAGTGCATGAGGTAGCGCGGGAACAGGATCAGGTCCCCTTCGCGGGGCTGGACGATATTCACCAAAGCATGCCGGGGCACAACGAAGCCGCCCCTGCCGACGGTGCCGCGAGGGTCCATCAGTACCAATTGGCCGCTGCCGTCTTTAGGCATGGTCAGGTAATAGACAAAGGCCAGGTCCGAACCTTCGTGATAATGCGCGTGCACCGCGTCCTTGGCCTGCCCTGACCGCTGCACGACGAACCACATGGTATGGTCGCGCCTGGCTTGGCGCACTTGTTCGCCATAGACTTGCTCGGCATAGTCGTCGCATTCCGCCAGGATCAAATCGCGGATGGCCTTGAGCTGGGGATTGCGGGTGCGCTTGAATATGCCCGTGTCGTAGCGGGTATAAAGCGTTTCCAGCGTGGCGGAACGCGTCTCGTCGTTCAGCAGCCGGCTCTGATTGCGCTCCGAAAACGCCTGCAATGCGTCATGCAGACCGGCATCCACCTGGCCGCTTTCGCGCAGGTTGTAATGCATGATCGGAGTAGGCCACAACCATTGGATTTCGCGGGACATGGATAACCAGGCAAGCACACGCGGCGCGCCTTTCGCGCCGCTACATTCCTAAGTTATCCCCCCGGTCCGAAATCAGTTTAGGGGTGTAAATCAAATATTTTTGCCAAGTATGAAAAAGGCGCCGAAGCGCCTTCGTCCCTTTCTGGACCCCTACTTTCTCATTACTGCTGTCATCTCTGACTTTGGCGCAGGGCGCGCATAACACCCCAAAAACATCGCCACCGCCGAATCCGCCACCCGCCGCCGTTCAGCTTGCGCCAACGGCGGCTGCCCCAGCGTTACCTGCGGCCAGAACGCAAAGCTTTTCACCAAGCCCTGCAGTTGGTGCCCGGCAAAATCCACATCCACCTCAATCAATCGCCCGTCTGCAATGGCTGCCCGAATCCAGGCCGTCACTCCAGTCTCTTTTTCCCCCATGCGGCAAACAATGGCCTGCGCCCGCTCCGGGGAATGGATGATCTCGGCCATCGCCACGCGCGCCAGATCGATAAAGCTCGGGTCGCCCAGTAATTCCAGCTTTTGCATCAACAACTGCCGCAACTGCTTATCCAGCGGCAGATCCGCCCGGTAGGCCAGATCCTCGCTGCCGGCGCTGCTTTCCCACAAATGCTCAAGCGTCAGCCCGAACAATTCGTCCTTGCTGGGAAAGTGGTTGTAGACCGTGCGTTTGGACACCCCCGCCGCCGCGGCAATGCGGTCCATGCTGGTAGCGTCGAAGCCAGCGCTGCGGAACTCATCCACCGCCGCGCGCACGATGGCTTCGCGCTTGCGGTCGGTGAGGCGTTGAGGGATGGTGGGTTTGGCAGGGCGGGAAGATGACATGTGAACGATTTTACACTGACCAGTGTACTTTTTAGGAAAACGAAACTACACTCATCAGTGTAATTTTGGACGCTACCGATGAAGCGCACCTCTGCCGCTCTCCTGCTAGGAATTCTTGCCGTGACCGCCCTGACCAGCTTTGCCTTGTGCAGCAACAATCAACGCAGCTACCCCGACTCCCCCCAGCACCGCGACGGCCGCTTCACCAATCCGTCGCCGCGCCCGCCCATGGGCTGGTGGAACGGGCTGAAGCTGACGTGGGCGTTCCTCTTTGACAAGCCCACGGGCACGGTGCCCGACCAGCCGGTTCCCGTGCGCCCCCTAACCCGCGCCGACCTCGACGCCGCGCCCGACCGCAGCCTGTATCGCCTGGGCCATTCCACCATTCTCTTGAAACTGCGCGGCCGCTACTGGATCACCGACCCGGTGTTTTCCGAACGGGCGTCTCCGGTGCAATGGGCCGGCCCGGCACGTTTCCATGCGCCGCCCATCAGCATCGACGACCTGCCCCCGCTGGCCGGCGTGATCCTGTCGCACAACCACTACGACCACCTCGATCACGCCGCGGTCATGCAGTTGGCTGGCAAGACGGGCCGCTTCATTACCCCTCTGGGCGTGGGCGACCAACTGATCGCCTGGGGCATCGACCCCAAGCAGGTCGAACAACTGGACTGGTGGCAATCGACCGTCGTCGACGAACTACGCCTGACCGCCACGCCCGCCCAGCATTTCTCGGGGCGCGGCCTGGCCGACAGCGACCGCAGCCTGTGGGCGTCGTGGGTGATCCAGGACCAAGACCTGAAGGTCTTCTTCAGCGGCGACTCGGGCTACTTCGATGGCTTCAAAGCCATTGGCGACGCCCACGGCCCATTCGACCTGACGCTGATGGAAACCGGCGCCTACGACAAGCGCTGGGCCTTCGTGCACATGCAGCCAGAACAAACCCTGCAAGCCCACCTGGACCTGCGCGGCCGCGTGCTGCTGCCCATCCACAACGGCACCTTTGACCTGGCCATGCACGCCTGGGAAGAGCCCTTTGAACGCATCAGCGCGTTAGCGACCGAGCGCGGCGTGGCGCTGACAACTCCGGAAATGGGCGAACGCCTGGATATCGGCGCGCCGCACGCGGGGTCGCCGTGGTGGCGGAAACTGGTGGCGCAAAAATCGTCGGGCAGCCAAGTCATCGGTACGCCCAAGGCCGAATAATCGAATATCCCCGAAGTCCCCACGCCATGCCGACGGCAGCGGTTCACCGCCGCGCCGCCAATATGGGGCGAGCGGATGATTCACGGGCGGCGCAGCGCTCTAGCCGAAACCACCCGGCGCGGCCCGGCGCAGCGCACGGTCGGCAACCTTGACCAGGCAGCCCCTGTATCGGTTACCGTGATCAGCATCATCCCGCTACGACACGAGGCCTCCCATGCTCTGGCGTTTCTCTGCCACCAATACGCACCTGTACCCCGGCGCGCGGCTGCGCACCTTGGACACCCCCAACGACGCGTATTTGACCGTAGGCGATGAACTGCTGCTGGAGTTCAGCGACGGCGTGCAGGTGATTGGGTACTTGCTGACCGCCGAACACGATGCGGCGGTCTTGCAGATGCCCGCCTATCGCACCCAACACGCAACCGATGTCGCGGCGCGCACCTGGAGCATCGTTCCCGTCGGCAAACCGGGCAGAGCACGCGTACAGAAGCGGCTGCCGGCGGCATGAACGGCGGGCCATGGCCCGCCCTCGTCGTCCGCGTTGAATCAGAACTTATAGCTCACCGGCATCATCGCATTGCACGGTTCGCCGTAGTAGCCGCTGCCATAAGATCCCAGGCCGCCGTAGTACGTCTTGTCGAACAGGTTATTGACGTTCAACGTCGCGCTGACGTGGGGGTTGAATTGATACCGCGCCATCAGCCCCGCGATCGCATAGCTTTTCTGCTCGGCCACTACATCGCGCCCACCGACCGCTGCCGTGTAGTAAATGCGGTTCTGCCACTAGACATTACCGCCGATCGTCAGCGCGCTCCAGTTGCCGGGGAAACGGTGGGTCGTCGCCAGCTTGAACAGTTGCTCGGGGTCCGTGGTATTGACCTTGGCGCCGGCCGCGTCCTTCGAATTGCGGTAGGTGTACCCGGCCATGACCTGCCATCCCGGCGCAACCTCGCCCGTCACGTTCAATTGGTGCCCACCTCGTAGCTGGTTCCCGTTTGCGGATCCAGCTGCCGGTTGTTGCGGTCAAAGTACCAGGCCAGCGGCTTGAAGATATCGGTATAGCTGGCGTAGACCGAGTTATACGCATCCACGTCGTACACCACCCCCGCATAAGGGGTGACCTTGCCGTGCACACTGATGCTGGACGGCTCTTGCCAGCCGTCTCCCCGCCAGATCTGGTCCCAGCATACCGGGCGCGTCAGTCGCACGATGTCAGTCGTCGATGAACGCCGGCGGATCGCGTCAACCACCGGCGCATGCGTGCCATTACGTCAGTCATCGAAATCCGTCGCGTCGGATGCGCTGCGCCACGCGTCGATATCCTGGCGTGCCTCGCCCAGCGCCTGCATCGCCAGCTCGTTGGCCACCTTGCCCGCGAACAAATGCACCGGCGGCTCGGCCACCGCCGCGGCCTGCTGGATCAGCAACGCCACCTTTTCCGGATCGCCCGCCTGCCTGCCATCCAGACCGTGGTGCAGATCCAGCGACGCCTGCGCCGCCGTGTAGTCGGCAATCGAACGCTTGGCGATGACCAAGCTGTTGCTCGTCAGGAAGTCCGTACGCACAGGCCCCGGATACACCACCGTCGCCTTGATGCCCAATTCCGCCACCTCGGCCGCCAGAGTCTCGGTCAGCCCAGCCAGCGCGAACTTCGTCGCCACATAGCTGCCCCAACCCGCATAGCCGCCCTTGAAGCCAGCAATGGACGCCACGTTGAAGATATGCCCGCTGCGTTGTTGGCGCAGATGGGGCAAGACATGCCGCAGCACGTGCAACGGCGCGAATACGTTGACCTCGAAGTTGCCGCGCAGCTCGTCGTCGGTCAGCGCTTCTACCGCGCCTTGCTGCCCGTAGCCCGCGTTGTTGACCACAACGTCGATTCGGCCAAAGGTACCGACGGTCTTTTCAATGGCGGCCCGCACGCTCGCTTCGGACACCAGGTCGACCTCCAGCGCCAGCAGATTCACGCTGTCGCTTCCCAGCGCCTTGTGCAGACTGTCCAACGTGCGCGACGTGGCGGCGACCTTGTCACCGCGCGCCAGCAGCTGACGCGCCAGCGACAGCCCGATACCGCGCGCGGCGCCGGTGATGAACCATACTTTGTTGCCTTGGGGGTTTTGCATTTTCCTATGCTCCAGTTGTGAGGGGATTACAGGATCAAATGCTAGGCGCGCGGGGACTCATCGAATAGGCACACAGCTATCGGATGATTGCCTATTCCTAAATTACAGGCTCTATTCATGCCCATTCGGGGGCAAAATAATGCCTAAGACTCTTAGCCCCATGAGCACACCATGCCGCCTCCCGTCTCGGTTCAGCAACAGATGACCGCCCTGCTCGGCCAGTTGGCCCCGCAAGAGGGCTACACCCGGTCGCGCCTGGACGGCGTGCGCTTCATGCGCGCCAACCGGCCCCTGGGGCGCACCCCGGTGCTGTACGAACCCAGCATCGTCATCGTCTGCCAAGGCACCAAGCGCGGCTACCTGGCGGACAGAATCTACCGCTACGACGCGCAGCATTACCTGGTGCTGTCGGTGCCGCTGCCCTTCTCCACTGAAACCGAGGCCAGCCTGGAGGAACCGCTGCTGGCGGTATCGGTGCGCCTGGATATGACGACAGTGGCGGATCTGGCGATAGAAGTGGATGGCGACGAAGTGCGGCGAGAAGGCGACGGCAAGCAGCGGGAGGCCCCTGGCGCCCAACGGGAAAGCGATGCCAGGCGAGCCATTCCCGCACCCGAAGGCATCGTCTCCACCCCGCTGGACGAGCTATTGGCCGACACCACCCTGCGCTTGCTGCGCGCCCTGTCCTCGCCCCTGGAGGCCAAAGTGCTTGCTCCAGGCATCGTGCGCGAGCTGTGCTTTCGCGTGCTGCTGGGCGAACAAGGCGGCGCCATCCGCGCCGCCCTGGCCAGCCAAGGCAACTTCGGCCGTATCTCGCGGGTATTGCAGAGCATCCACAACGACTATGCGCGGCCGCTGGATGTTGGCTCGCTGGCACACGAGGCAGGGCTAAGTATTCCCGCCTTTCATGCGCACTTCAAAGCCATCGCCCGCACGTCGCCGATCCAATACATCAAGTCCGTTCGGCTGCACCAAGCCCGCCTGCTGATGATCCGCGACAACCTCACTGCCGCGGCTGCCTCCGCGCGCGTCGGCTACGAAAGCGCGTCGCAATTCAACCGGGAATTCAAGCGGCAGTTCGGGCGCAGCCCAGGCGAAGAAGCGCGAGAGATGAAGTTCGCGTTTTCGCTATTGCCGGCGGCGCAGCTGGAAGGAATTGCAACGCCCCACTGACCGCACTATTCATGCTGAAGAATATTGACGAGCGTACCAACCGGATCCCTGACGTAAAACCGCCGCACGCCCCAGGGCTCACTGACCGGACCGTACTCCACCGGGATATCGGCCGCCTGGACCCGGCGTAGCGCCTCGGCAAGATCGTCCACCTCGATAGACAACGCAGGTAGCGGCGTGTCCGAACCGCCCTGGCTGGCGACGCTGACCTGCACCGTCATCTTGGCGGAATCCGCGTAGGTCCGAATCCAGCCATGGTCCATGGCAAGCTCCAAGCCCAGGATATCCCGGTAGAACACGTCCACCGCAGAGGGTTCGGCAGCCTGGATATTCGCGATGATGCGTTTGACTTTCATGAAGGTCCTAAAGAGGTGATCAGGTATTCCAGGGGTACCGCAGCAGAATCAGCCGACGCCGCAATCCGTGCAATCAAGCGGCTTCGGGGCGCCGTGCGATGCGTTCCCGCACCGCCGGCGACGCCAGGCACATCGCGACCGCCTCGTAGCCCGGCGCGCCCGGATACGGCGCCACACGGCAAGGAGGGCTATGGTTCGCCGGGCAGAGCAAGATCGCCTCCTCTGGCCCAACCGCCCCAAGATCGAGAATAGCCGTAGAGCGCGTCATCAAAAAGAGTGGCCGCCCAGCACGCTTGGCACGATGCCGCAGATGCGCGATCAGGGCCTGCTGGGTTGCCTGGTCGAGGTCTTGCTCCACCATATCCACCACCACGACATCCGGCCCCTCGGCCTCCAGACCCACCAGCAACGCCAACAAGGCATCGGATTCTGTTGCGCCCTCGCCTACCAGCCATTCCCGCACGCCGTTGACACGCGCTTGCAACGCCGCATCGGCCTGTAGCCGCGCCTTCGCCACCGCGCATCCATCGTCCAACCTGTCCAGCCCCAGGAACGCGGTATTGGGCAGCACTTGCGCCAAGCGCTGCGCCAGCCGGGTCTTGCCGCTACCCAGCGAGCCGATGATGTAGTTCAACGGACGCATATCGCGCAGTTCGAACCACTCTCCTCCCCAAGGCCAGGGAAGTGCGAACGCCGCGCTGATTTCCGGTTGCTGGCCAAGCAGTCCGGTCAGCGCCCCTCCAGACGGCATCTGGCCCTGCCCCAAATCCGCCTGGATGCGGTGCACCTTGTCCAATTTGTGGACGAGCGCCTGGATGTCGTTATCCAGCGCCGTTTCGTGGGTAGCCAGCGCGGCGTGCAGACTGGCGGGATCACCGTCCAGCACCCCCGCCACCTGCTCCAGGCTGAGCCCCAACGCGCGCAGCCCCACCACCTTCGCGGCGCGGGCCATGTCCGCGGGCCCGTACAGCCGATATCCGGCATCGCTGCGGCCAGGACTGACCAGCCCTTGCTGCTCGTACAGCCGCAGCGCCTTGACCGACACGCCCAGCTGGCTGGCGGCTTCGGACGCATTCATGCATGAGCGGGAAGAACGCATAAGTCACCCTTTCTGATGTTGACCCGAAGCACGTAGCGTGAGGGTGGCCCCAGGGGCCGGGTCAACAGTCAATTTCAGGGCTGCCGCCAGGCTCAGGCAAGCATAAACTCGAACGTCACCGTGGCGTCGTGCAATCTTGGCCGCAATCCGACACTGATCAATCAATCGCGGCGCGCGCAATCGCCGCATCCTGCTCCGGCGTACCTCCTGAAACCCCCAGCGCCCCGATCAGCGCTCCCCCACCGTCAAACAACGGCAAGCCGCCGCCCATCAGCAGCAAGCCGCCCGCATGAATGTGGTCAAAATGCGCAGGCGGCGCCCCCACCTGCAACGGCGCATTCAGCGCTTCGCTCGGCATTCGAAACATCACCGATGCGCGCGCCTTGGCTATCGCCAACTCGTTCGACGCCAGCCACGCATCGTCCATGCGCGAAAACGCGACCAGGTTGGCGCCACGATCCAGAATCACGAACACCGCATTTACGCCAGTCTGCTCGGCCGCCTGCCGGCCCCGGGCCATCAGGCGCAGCGCATGATCGAGGGCGACGTCAGGCATTCTGCGACCACTCCGTTGCCTGCCACTGCTTGGCGGCATCAATGGTCGCCAGCGGACGCATCGTGCGGTACAGATGCTCCTCGGCGGGAATGATCTCAACCATCGCATCGATCATTTCCTGCGGATCCGCCTGGTTCAGCAGGCTGTCGCCAAAGTCCGGCATTGGCACCACCGCCTTGTCGGCGTCATACCACTGCACGAAGCTTTCCGCTCCCGTGTCGTTAAAGCCGGTGCCAAAGACACCCGGATTCACCGTCGCGACCTTGACGCCGAAAGGCTCGAGCTCGGCCTTCATCGACCCGGCAATCGCCTCGATCGCGTGCTTGGTCGCGCAGTAGACGCCCAGGAACGGCACCACCAGAATGCCGCCCATCGACGACGTCCACACCACCTTGCCCGACCGGCGGGCCACCATCTTGGGCACGATGGCCTGCACCAGCTGCAAATGCCCGAACACATTGATGTCGAACGATTCGCGCACCCGTTGCAACGGGATATCGACGATCGAGCCTCCTTCCATCACGCCCGCATTGAGCACCAGCACGTCAGGGTCGAACTTGCCCGCGTGCGCGATATCAATGCTGTCCAGCAAGTTCAGCTTGATCACCTCCATGTCAACGCCCGCTTCGGCGGCATCGGCCCGCAGGCTGCGGACTTGGGGCCAGGTTTCGGCAGTGGCCACGACTTGGTGGCCCAGCCGCGCCAATTCAATCGCCGCGCCCCGGCCAAAACCCGAGCTGGCGCCTGTGATCAATATCTTCTGAGACATGGTGTGCGTCCTTCCGTGCTGATGTGTGAATGGGTACCAGCCAGTGTAGGAAGACGCTAATATCAAAACAATCACATCAATACTTGGTATCTCGATGAATCCTATTCATCAATTCAAAGGCTGCGATCTATTGGCCTTGAACGTCTTCCTGGCGGTCGCCGCCCACCGCAGCTTTCGAGGCGCGGCCCAGGAATGCGACATCACGGCGTCGGCGGTCAGCCATTCCATCAAGACGCTCGAGCAACGCCTGGGCGTGCGGCTGCTTAACCGCACCACGCGCAGCATGTCGTTAACCGACGCGGGGGAACGGCTGGCGGCACGGCTACGCCCAAGTTTGTCATCACTAAGCCAAGCGCTTCAGGAAATCGACGACTTTCGCGAAACGCCCAGCGGCACGGTGCGCATCAATTCCAGCGAGGGAGCGGTCCGCCTGGTCTTGCGACCGCTACTGGCGCGGTTCCTGCGCACCTATCCGCAGGTGCACCTGGATATCGTGTGCGACGGCAGGCTAAGCGACGTAGTCGGCGAAGGCTTTGACGCAGGTATCCGCCTGGCCGAAGCCGTGCCCCAGGACATGATTTCGGTACGCGTAGGGGGGCCGGTGCGCTTTGCCGCGGTCGCTTCTCCCGCCTATTTCACGGCGCGAGGCCGGCCGATGGCGCCGCAGGATCTGCATCAGCATGACTGCATTCGGTTCCGCTTCGACAGCGGCGCCATCTACCGCTGGGAATTCGCCCGGCATGGCGTCCAAGAAAGCATCAATGTGAAGGGGCCAGTGACGCTTAACGATCAGCCGCTGATGGTGGATGCGGCGATCGACGGGATTGGCATCGCCTTCGTGCCGGAGCATCTTGCTATGGAAGGGTTGGAGGATGGGCGGCTTGAGCGAGTATTGGAGGACTGGTGCCCGTCCTACCCCGGACTGTGTCTGTATTACTCAGGGCACCGCCATGTCTCGGGTGCGCTGCGTGCGTTGATTGATATGCTGCGTCAATCCTGACCGCCGCCCGGCCCCCTCGCGCCTCATCGCATGGTGCATCGCCTCCCAGGCGTTGGCGGTCAAGATCGGCCAATCGCAGTGCGTGCGAAACGCCACAAATGGCCCCTCGATGGCCCACAGCGAACTACGGTATCATGTACGCTATTTCGTACAAACTTGCAGCCTATGGAGTAAACCATGGCCATCTCTTCCAGTGACGTGATTCCACTGTCCCAAGCCAGGGCGAACTTGTCCGAACTGGCAGACCAGGTAAAAGCGGGTGCCGAAAAAATCGTCACCAAGAACGGAGAAAGCTACGTCGCCATCATTGATGCCCAGCGCCTGGATTACTACCACCAGTTGGAGCGTGAGCGCATCCATCTGCTAGTGATAGAAGACGCTAGCAAGGGCTTGGCGGATGTCTATGCGGGGAACGTCAAAGACGCCCGCGACACACTCACCGCCATCAAGCGCCGCCGCACGACTAAAACGGCCGGTTAACGAACACGATTCGCACCGTGACAGTTCTTCATACCGTCAAACTCACTGCCCATTTCGAAAAAAACCTGGAGGAAATTGCCACGTTTTTTGTAGACGTTGAGGCTCCGCAAGCGTTCGATACGCTGCTGGATGAATTGACCGATACCGTCGTGCCCAACCTGGAGCGATATCCGAGCATGGGGCGCTTGTTCCTGGAACGCCCTGCCCGGTCTGTGGAAGTCCGCAACGGCATCGAGCGCTTGGCCAAGCAACTGGGCGCTATCGACCACAACGGCGAATTGCGCGAGTACGTGATGACGCATTATCTGCTGCTATATGCGCGAATCGGCGACACGGTCTATTTGCTCTCGGTTCGGCACCACCGGCAACTGTCGTTTGATCTGGAAGGCCATTGGTTGGCGTGAGTTTTGAAGACGCTTGACATAATGGCTCTCGCCCTTGCCCTGCAATGCCGCGGCCCAATGTCATAACAGGGATGCGCCGCCGTAGCGCAGTCACCCAGCGCGAGAACGGTACTGCTCTATCCATCTCACGGACTGTGCGATGCCGCCGAACGGAAAGAAATGCAGGCTCACCTTTCCATGGGCTTCTGTCAGCCCGGCGGCCAAGCGATCCACAAAAACATCCGGCCCCGCCGTGCCGAACAGCTTGCCAAGAGAAATGCCGTACTTGGACCACATGGATGCGCAGGCGCTGACGCCGCACAAGGCGGCATAGCGCGCCAGCACCGCGATACCTGCGGGGCCGGGCACCCCCACGCGCACGGGATGATCAATGCCACGCTCGCGCAGCGTTTTCAGCCACGTCAACACGATGTCGGCATCAAATCCAAACTGCGTGACGATCAAAGGCGCCATGCCACGCATGACGATGCTGTGGCACTTGCGTTCCAACACCTCCCACCGAACCGCAGCGCTCATGACCGGATGGCCTTCCGGATGCCCTCCCACGGCGACAACCTTGATCCCCGCACGCTCGAAAACGCCCGTTTCGATCAGCGAGGAGCTGTCGGAAAACGGCCCCAATGGGGTCGATGGATCTCCTGCGATCACGAAGCAGCGCTCGACGCCGGCTTCAGCGACCGCGCGCTTGACGAAGGAATCCAGCTCGGCAAGCGAGGCGATGCGGCGTGCAGAAAGGTGCGGCATGGGCTCCAAACCCAGGCCGCGCACAGCCCGCGCCGCAGCCAGTCGCGCGTCGTCGTCCTGGCCTGGCAGGTAGGGAATGGAAATGGTCGACCCGGGCAATATCCGCGGCGCCGCTGCGGTCAGCGCGGGGATGTCCCTTGCGCTGACTTCCAACGAATAGGCGTCGGTGATGCGGCTGGGGGGCTTGGGCGTACTGGGATGAATCAAGGGCATCAATGAAAGGCACGCCGAACGGCTCGGCAAGCCGCTTGCGTGCAACGGTGGGGTTCAGACGATGGCTTATTGCGCAATGGCAGCAGCAGCGGCGGCGGCCGGCTGGCGGGCCAGTTCGATGAAGGCTCGCACGTAGTCGATGGCGGTGTCCGCCTCGCGCGCGCCCAGGAAGATCTGCTTGGCGATGCCGCGCACGCCCAGCCGCACGGGCACCACGTCCATCCTGGCCGCGTATTCCTCGACCAGCCAGCGCGGCAAGGCGGCCACGCCGCGGCCGCTGGCCACCATCTGCACCATGATGTCGGTGGTTTCAATGGCTTTGTGGCGCTTGGGCGTCACACCGGCCGGCAACAGGAACTGGTTGTAGATGTCCAGGCGCTCGATGTCCACGGGGTAGCTGATGAGCACTTCCTGGGTCAACTGCTGGGGCTTCACGTACGCCGCCGAAGCCAGGACATGGCCCTTGGCCACGACCAGCACCTGTTCGTAGTCGAACACGGGCTCGAACTTCAGGCCCGGCTTGAACAGCGGGTCGGGCGTGACCAGCAGGTCGATCTCGTAGCCGAACAGCGCGCCGATCCCGCCGAACTGGAACTTCTGCTTGACGTCCACATCCACGTCGGGCCACGCGGCCAGATAGGGGGAAACCACCTTGAGCAGCCACTGGTAGCAAGGATGGCATTCCATGCCGATGCGCAGCGCGCCGCGCTCGCCCTGCGCGAACTGGCCCAGGCGCTCTTCGGCCAGGTCCAGTTGCGGCAGCACGCGGTTCGCCACCGCCAGCAGGTACTGGCCGGCCTGCGTCAGGCGCAGGCTGCGGCCTTCGCGCAGCCAGACGTCGGTGCCCAGCTGCTGCTCCAGCTTCTTCATGCTGTGGCTCAAGGCGGACTGGGTCAGGCTCAGCACGCCCGCGGCGGCCGTCAATGAACCCTGCTTTTCGACCTGCTGGACGATGCTGAGATGGATGCGCTCAAGCATTCAGATGATTTCCGCTCATGGATTCGTGAAATAAAACCATTTTACTTCATCACCACCGTCCTCTAGCATGCGCTTCCGGCTCGATGCTGCAACTGCACAAAGCAGATGCGGCGCCGCGTAGATCCATTCATGTGAAGCAAAAATGACACGCCCACTCCGTCTAGTAGCCGTTTCCGGCGGACTGCAACGCCCCTCCAAGTCAGCAGCCCTGGCAGAGCACCTGCTGGACCTGATCGCCGACGAAGTCCCGTGTGAACAACACCTGGTCGAACTGGGTCAGCTCACCCCGCAGCTCGCTGGCGCGGTTTGGCGCTCGCAGTTGCCCGACACGATCGAGCGGGAACTTGGCGTGGTCGAGCAGGCTGACATCCTGGTGGTGACCACCCCGGTCTACCGCGGCTCGTACACGGGCTTGTTCAAGCACTTCTTCGACTTCATTCATCAGGACGCCTTGATCGACAAGCCCGTCTTGCTCGCGGCCACCGGCGGCAGCGAACGCCATGCCCTGATGATCGACCACCAATTGCGGCCGCTCTTCAGCTTCTTCCAGGCGCGCACCTTGCCGCTGGGTGTCTACGCGACCGACAAGGATTTCGCCGACTACCGTCTGCAGGACGAAGCCCTGATCGAGCGGGCCCGACTGGCGGTCCAACGGGCACTGCCCTTGGTCGAATTGATGCGCCAGCCAAAATCTGCCGCCGCAGAAGAGGCGGTCGCCGCCTGAAGCCAGGCCAATCCGGTTGCCGCCTGGCGCGCGATAGCGTTCGCCGACCAGCGGGAGCCGGGCTAAGTTTTTTTTCGCAAAAATAAACATACCAAATCGCAATGAGCCAAGACTTCACCTTCAGCATCAAGAGCATTTCTTTTGATGAGAACTATCAGCCGTCCGACAGTACGCGCATCACGACCAACTTTGCCAACTTGGCCAGGGGAGCAAGTCGCCAAGAGAACTTGCGCAACACCCTGCGGATGATTGACAAGCGTTTCAACAACTTGGCGCATTGGGACAACCCCAAGGGCGATCGCTACGCCGTCGAACTCGAGATCATTTCCGTTGAGATGAACATCGGCGCCGAAGGCGGCAATGCTGCCTTTCCGCTGATCGAGATCTTGAAGACCAACATCATCGACAAGAAGAACAACGAACGCATCGAAGGCATCGTCGGGAACAACTTCTCGTCGTACGTGCGCGACTACGACTTCAGCGTGCTGCTGTCAGAGCACAACAACAACAAATCCAAGTTCAGCACGCCGGACAATTTCGGCGAATTGCATGGCAAGCTGTTCAAGCACTTTGTCAATTCAAGCACTTACAAAGAGCACTTCAGCAAGCCGCCTGTCATCTGCATCAGCGCCTCGAGCAGCAAGACCTACCATCGGACTGAAAATCGGCACCCCATCCTGGGCGTTGAATATCAGCAAAATGAATTCTCCCCGACCGATCAGTACTTCGAAAAAATGGGGTTGCAGGTCCGCTACTTCATGCCGCCGCGTAGTGCCGCGCCCTTGGCTTTCTACTTCCAAGGCGATCTGCTTGGCCACTACACCAATCTTGAGCTGATCAGCATCATCAGCACGATGGAAACGTTCCAGAAGATCTACCGCCCCGAGATCTACAACGCCAATTCCGCGGCAGGCCAGCTCTATCAACCGAGCCTGAAGAACCAGGACTACTCGTTGACGCAGATCGTCTATGACCGCGAAGAACGCAGCCAGCTGGCCGTCAAGCAAGGCAAGTTCACGGAAGAGAACTTCATCAAGCCTTACGCAAAGACGCTCGAAAGCTGGGCTGCCAACTACGCTCTCTAATTACTCCAAACACACAAGACCACAGATCATGAAAAAACTTCTGCCCACTTCCACCGCCGGCAGCATGCCCAAGCCTTCCTGGCTTGCCCAGCCTGAAAAGCTCTGGTCGCCCTGGAAGCTGCAAGACCAGGAACTGGTCGAAGGCAAGCAAGACGCCCTGCGGCTGGCGTTGCAAGAACAACAACATGCCGGCATCGATATCGTCAGCGACGGCGAGCAAACCCGTCAGCACTTTGTCACCACGTTCATCGAACATCTCAGCGGTGTGGACTTCGAAAAGCGCGAAACCGTCCGCATTCGTGACCGCTATGACGCCAGCGTGCCCACCGTCGTGGGCGACGTCAGCCGTCAAAAGCCGGTTTTCGTGGAAGACGCCAAGTTCCTGCGCCAGCAAACCAAGCAACCCATCAAGTGGGCCCTGCCTGGCCCCATGACGATGATCGACACGCTGTACGACGGCCACTACAAGAGCCGCGAAAAGCTGGCCTGGGAATTCGCCAAGATCCTGAACCAGGAAGCCCGCGAACTCGAAGCCGCAGGCGTCGACATCATTCAATTCGACGAGCCGGCCTTCAACGTCTTCTTCGACGAAGTGAACGAGTGGGGCATCGCCACCCTGGAACGCGCCATCGAAGGCCTGAAGTGCGAAACCGCCGTGCACATCTGCTACGGCTACGGCATCAAGGCCAACACCGACTGGAAGAAGACGCTGGGTTCGGAATGGCGCCAGTACGAGGAATCGTTCCCCAAGCTGCAGCAATCCAATATCGACATCATCTCGCTGGAATGCCACAACTCGCACGTGCCGATCGATCTGCTCGAACTGATTCGTGGCAAGAAGGTCATGGTCGGCGCCATTGACGTGGCCAGCGACAAAGTTGAAACGCCGGAAGAAGTCGCCAATACGCTGCGCAAGGCGCTTAAGTTTGTGGATGCCGACAAGCTGTACCCGTGCACGAACTGCGGCATGGCGCCGTTGTCGCGCGCTATTGCCAAGGGCAAGCTGCTGGCGCTGAGCGAAGGCGCGGAGATCGTTCGCAAGGAACTGTTGGGTTGATAAAAAGCTAGAGCGGGATGGGTGCGGAGAGATTTAAGCGGTAGTTTAATTTTCTTCTCCAAACCCAATCCCCATGAAAAAAGGCGCCGAGGCGCCTTTTTTCATTTACCGCGAAACCACCGCAGCATTATTCCCACTCAATCGTCGCCGGCGGCTTGCTCGACACGTCGTACACCACCCGATTAATCCCCCGCACTTCATTGATAATCCGCGACGAAACCCGAGCCAGCAGCGGATGCGGCAGCGGCGCCCAGTCGGCGGTCATGAAGTCGAAGGTCTGCACGGCGCGCAGGGCCACGACGTATTCGTAGGTGCGGCCATCGCCCATCACGCCCACCGACTTCACCGGCAGGAACACGGCGAAGGCTTGCGAGGTCAGCTCGTACCAGGTCAGGCCGCTGGCCTCGTCCTTGGTGTTGCGCAGTTCTTCGATGAAGATCGCATCCGCGCGGCGCAGCAGTTCGGCGTATTCGTGCTTGACTTCGCCGAGGATGCGCACGCCCAGGCCGGGGCCGGGGAACGGGTGGCGGTAGACCATCTGCGGCGGCAGGCCCAGGGCCACGCCCAGTTCGCGGACTTCGTCCTTGAACAGTTCGCGCAGGGGTTCCAGCAGTTGCAGGTTCAGCGTGTCCGGCAGGCCGCCGACGTTGTGGTGCGACTTGATCGAGGTGGCCTTGCCGGTCTTGGCGCCGGCCGATTCGATGACGTCGGGGTAGATGGTGCCCTGGGCCAGCCACTTGGCGCTCTTCTGCTTGCCGGCCTGTTCCTGGAACACTTCGACGAATTCGCGGCCGATGATCTTGCGCTTGGCTTCGGGGTCGGCCACGCCGGACAGCTTGCCCATGAACTGGGCGGTGGCGTCGATGTGGATGATCTTGACGCCCATGTTCTCGGCGAAGGTCTGCATGACCTGCTTGCCTTCGTCCAGGCGCAACAGGCCGTGGTCGACGAACACGCAGGTCAGCTGGTCGCCGATGGCCTTGTGGATCAGGGCCGCGGCCACCGACGAATCGACGCCGCCGGACAGGCCGAGGATGACTTCGTCTTCGCCGACCTGCTCGCGGATGCGGGCGACGGCTTCGGCGACGTAGTCGGGCATGTTCCAGTCGCCCTGGCATTCGCAGATCTCGTTCACGAAGCGGGCCAGCATGGCCTTGCCTTGGACGGTGTGCGTGACTTCGGGGTGGAACTGGACGGCGTAGAAGCGGCGGTCTTCGTCGGCCATGCCGGCGATGGGACACGACGGCGTGGACGCCATGATCTTGAAGCCCGGGGGCAGCTCGGTGACCTTGTCGCCGTGGCTCATCCAGACCTTGAGCATGCCGTGGCCGTCGGCGGTGGTGAAGTCTTCCAGGCCGTCCAGCAGCTTGGTGTGGCCGTGGGCACGGACTTCGGCGTAGCCGAATTCGCGGTGGTCGGAGAAGCTGACCACGCCGCCCAGCTGTTGCGCCATGGACTGCATGCCATAACAGATGCCCAGCACGGGCACGCCCAGTTCGAACACGGCGTGCGGCACGCGCATGGAGCCTTCTTCGTAGGCCGATGCGTGGCTGCCCGACAGGATGATGCCCTTCAGGCCCTGCGCCATCTGGTCGCGGATGAAGGCATCGTCGACGTCGCCCGGGTGCACTTCGGAGTAGACGCCGGCTTCGCGGACGCGGCGGGCGATCAGTTGGGTGACTTGCGAACCGTAGTCGAGAATGAGGATGCGCTGGTGCATGGAGACTCTACCGGTAAAGAATAAAACCGCAGTAAATAAAACCGCACCGGCAGAACCGCTGATTCATTTGCGGTTCTGCCGGTGCGTGATGCATGACATTGTAGTTGACTGTACGGATCAGTCGGCGCGGTAGTTGGGCGCTTCCTTGGTGATCTGTACGTCGTGCACGTGGGACTCGCGCACGCCCGCGGAGGTGATCTCCACGAATTCGGTCTTGGTGCGCATGTCGTCGATGGTGGCGGCGCCGCAGTAGCCCATGGAGGCGCGGATGCCGCCGACCAGTTGGTAAATGATGGCCAGCACGCTGCCCTTGTAGGGGACGCGGCCTTCGATGCCTTCGGGAACCAGCTTGTCGGCGTTGTTGGCCGGATCCTGGAAGTAACGGTCGGCCGAGCCGTCCGTCATGGCGCCCAGGCTGCCCATGCCGCGGTACGACTTGTACGAGCGACCTTGGAACAGCACGACTTCGCCGGGGGCTTCTTCGGTACCGGCAAACATGCCGCCCATCATGCAGGAGAACGCGCCGGCCGCCAGGGCCTTGGCGACGTCGCCCGAGTAGCGGATGCCGCCGTCGGCGATGAGGGGCACGCCCGTGCCTTCCAGCGCCTTGGCGACTTCGGAGATGGCATGGATTTGCGGCACGCCGACACCGGCGACGATACGCGTGGTGCAGATCGAGCCGGGGCCGATACCGACCTTGACGCCGTCGGCGCCGTGCTCGACCAGCGCGCGCGCGGCGGCGGCGGTGGCGATGTTGCCGCCGATGACTTCA
>JBEBOQ010000016.1:0-84108 GCA_040396375.1 Achromobacter xylosoxidans | reverse complement strand
CGGCGCAGCAGCGCGTAGACCGTCAGCGCCACGATGCCCAGCACCGTGATTTCGCCGAAGGTGTCAAAGCCGCGGAAATCCACCAGGATCACGTTGACCACATTGGTGCCGCCGCCGTCCGGCAGCGCGCGGTCGACGAAGTAGGACGAAATGGTGTCGCCTTGCGGGCGCACCAGCACCGCATAGGCCAGCGCGGCCATGCCGGTGCCGGCGGCGGTGGCCATCAGCAAGTCGCGCAGGCGGCGGCCGCGAGCCCGCAGCGTGGCGCCCAGGCCTTCGTCTTCATCCTGTTCGATCCGCCGAGGCAGCCAGCGCAGGCCCAGCAACAGCAGCACCAGGGTGACGACTTCCACCGACAGTTGGGTCAGCGCCAGGTCGGGCGCGGAGAACCAGACGAAGGTCAGGCAGGTGATCAGGCCCGCGCCTCCGGCCAGGGCCAGCGACGCCAGGCGGTGGTACTTGGCCTGGTAGGCGGCGGCGACCGCGCAGACGCAGCCGACCAGCCACAACAGCGCGAACGCCGGGTCCACCGGGGCCATGCGGCCCGTGCCCTCCAGCCAGCCCCCTGCCCGCAACGGCAGCCAGGCCACGAACAGCGTGCCCAGCACGATCAGCAGCATCTGCACCTGCAGGCGCGACGAGGCCAGCCAGCGCAACAGCCAGGCGGCCGCGACGCTGGAGCCGTCCAGCAGCGTTTCAAAGGAACGGCGGCCGTCCAGGCGATAGATGAAAGGCACGCGGCCCGGATTGGCGCGCTGGTGGGCGCGCAGCGCCATGTACAGCAGCACGCCCGAGGTCATGGCCACGAAGCTCATGACCAGCGGCAGGTTCACGCCGTGCCAGACCGACAGGCTGTATTCGGGCATGTCCTTGCCCAGGATGCTCTGCGCGGCGGTGGCCAGGAACGGGCCCAGGGTCACGCCCGGCAGAATGCCGACCAACAGGCAGATCAACACCAGCAGCGCGCTGGGGAACAGCATCCAGCGCGGCGGCTCGTGCGGCGCGCGCGGCAGGTCGGTGGCCGGCGGACCGAAGAACACCTGCAGGATAAAGCGCAGCGAATACGCCACGCTGAAGGCGCCCGCCACGGTGGCCGCCAGCGGCAGCCCCATGCGCGTGACCCAGTCGCCGCTGACGAAGGTGGTCTCGGCGAAGAACATTTCCTTGGAGATGAAGCCGTTCAGCAATGGCACCCCGGCCATGGACGCCGCCGCCACCATGGCCAGCGTGGCCGTGATCGGCATGGCCTTGTACAGGCCGGACAGCCGGCTCAGGTCGCGGGTGCCGGTTTCGTGGTCGACGATGCCCGCCGCCATGAAAAGCGAGGCCTTGAAGGTGGCGTGGTTGACCATATGGAACACCGCCGCCACCAGCGCCAGTGAGCTGTTCAGGCCCAGCAGTAGCGTAATCAGGCCCAGATGGCTGATGGTGGAATACGCCAGCACCCCTTTCATGTCCTGCTGGAAGATGGCCGCGTAACCCCCCAGCACCAGCGTGATCAGGCCTGCGCCGCCGATGATCCAGAACCATTCATCCGTGCCGGCCAGCACCGGCCAGAAGCGCGCCAACAGGAACACCCCCGCCTTGACCATGGTGGCCGAGTGCAGGTACGCCGATACCGGCGTGGGCGCGGCCATGGCGTTGGGCAGCCAGAAATGGAATGGGAACTGCGCGCTTTTGGTCAGCGCGCCCAGCGCCACCAGCACCAGCACGGCCGGATACCAGGGGTCGGCGCGCACCAGGTCGCCGGCGGCCAGGACGCGGTCCATGTCGTAGCTGCCAACGATGTGGCCCAGGATCAGCACGCCGGCCAGGAGACAGAGCCCGCCGGCGCCGGTCACCGTCAGCGCCATGCGCGCGCCGCGGCGGGCGTCCAGCCGGTGGTGCCAGTAGGCGATCAGCATGAACGAGGCCAGGCTGGTCATTTCCCAGAACATGACCAGCTGGATCAGGTTGCCCGACAGCACCACGCCGAGCATGGCGGCCATGAAGGCCTGGAAAAACGAGAAGAAGCGCGGCACCGGGTCTTCCGGCGACATGTAGTAGCGGGCGTACAGCACCACCAACGACCCCATGCCGGAGACGATCAGCGCGAACAGCCAGGCGTAGCCGTCCATGCGCAGCGAGAACTGGAGCCCCAGCGCGGGCGCCCAAGGCATGTCCACGCGGATCACGCCGCCGTTGGCGACCTGGGGATAGAGACTGCCGACAAGAACCGCGCACGTCAGGGCGATGATGCCCGCCAACCAGGCCTCGGCATTGCGGGCGTTGGAAGGCAGCAGCGCGGCGCACAGGCTGCCGGCGAACGGCAGAGCGAGGATCAGTATCAGCGACATGGCGTTCCGAGAATGTCCGGGCCCCCTCCCGCCAGCGTGATAAGCGAGAGACGAAACAGACCGGGGATTGAAAAACGGACGGAACCCTGGCCCGGTGCGTCGCTGCACTACACGTTGCCCCGCGGGGACTTCAACCAACGCCCCATTGAACGGCGCAGACAGAAACAAACGCAATAGCTTTCTTGCAAGACCGGCCAAGAATCTCATCCGAAAAATATCAGATTCTTGTAAGTTATGCAGAGATTTATGCGCGTACCCGGCTAAAGACAGCACGATCGCTGCGCAATGATTGCGCATCCGTTCTGGCCCCGACATCATTCAAGTTCTTGTCAGCATACGTTTTTTCTGGCTTCGGCCCCTATATTCACCCTCCTCCCGAGGCACAAAAAATACCCACACGCCATGCAGGGGGAATCCCGATTGACCGCCCGCCCGGAACTGTGTGGAATTGCGCCCACGAAGCGCCGGCCAAGCCAGCATCCGAGCAAGGCGCGCTTCACCGACGCCGGCCATCGAAGCCGGCCGGGTCGGATTTCAAGAAATATGGAGAAGACTCTTGACCGTGCTGTCTCAAGCCAAGGCCGTTCTGGCCGCCGCCATCGCAGGCGTCTGCTTTAGTTCCGTCGCACAGGCCGCCGACGCCTACCCCAACAAGCCCATCCGCCTGATCGTGCCGTTCGCGGCCGGCGGCACCACCGACATCGTCGCCCGCGTGGTGGCCGAAGGCCTGGGCCGCGAGCTCGGCCAAGCCGTCGTGGTGGAAAACCGCGGCGGCGGGGGCGGCTCGATTGGCGCCGACGCCCTGGTGCGTTCCGCGCCGGACGGCTACACCCTGGGCGTGGCCACCGTCAGCACCATGGCCACCAACCCGGCCACCAACCCCAAGAACCCCTACAACCCGCTCAAGGACTTTGCGCCCATCACCAATATGGTGAACGTGCCCAACGTGCTGACGGTGAACCCGGCGGTGCCGGCCAAGACGCTGGCCGAATTCGTCGCTCTGCTCAAAGCCAACCCGGGTAAATACAGCTACGCCTCGTCGGGCGCTGGCGGCATCGGCCACCTGGACGGCGAACTGTTCAAGTCGCTGACCCAGACCGACATGGTGCACGTACCCTATCGCGGTTCAGGCCCGGCCCTGAACGACGTGATCGCCGGCCAGGTCAACGCCCAGTTCGACAACCTGCCCTCGTCCATGCCCCACATCCAGGCCGGCAAGCTGCGCGCCCTGGCCGTGGCCGCGCCCAAGCGCCTGCCCACCCTGCCGGACGTGCCCACCTTCGCCGAAGGCGGCCTGCCGGAAATGGACAACATGGCCTGGTACGGCCTGGTCGCCCCCGCCGGCACGCCCCAAGCCATCATCGACCGCATCCACGATGCGACCGTCAAGGCGCTGAAGGATCCCAAGATCATCCAGCGCCTGGCCGATGGCGGGTCGCTGGTCGATGGCAATACGCCGGCCGAATATGCGGCGCAGATCAAGCGTGAGTTGGAGTTGCGCCAGCGCATTGCCAAGGAACGTAACATCCAGTCAACGAATTAAGGCCTGGATCTCGCCGACAGATTTGGCCCCGCCCCAAAAGAGCGGGGCCAAATCAACCTGAGACGACCAATCGCTGATCAACAGTAAACAAGTCTCGGCCAAAAGTCGGACCCAAGCCTGCAACAGGATAGCCGTCCGGCCGCCAAAGACCGGACAGCCCCCTCGGGGGGTAGCCAGCACGCAATGCGCGGCGTTCCCCCCCTCTGCTACCATTCGCCCCGTGCGAACCGAATTTTCCCTTCTCTCCCACGCTGCCTGCGCCCTCTGCGCCCTGCGCTCGACCTTGTTGAGCTCGCAGGAAGTCGCCGCGCGTTCCGCCTACGCGCGCTCCAAGCCCGGCTGATCGCCCGGGCCTGCCCCTTCCCTACGCCTTGAGCCACCGGCACGCTGCCGGCCCTTTGCACACCTGACCGTCTGACGGCTCGCGTGCCGTGGCCGAACGCCGTCCGGCACGACCGCCCTGCCGCCAGGCCGGGCGCCTGGCCACGTTTTCCATCCGCCTGCCGGCCGCGACCGGCGGCGGCGTCACGCCTTGATCGTCATTTAGCGCCATGCAACTCACCAAGAAATTCGTCAAAGCCAAGAACCCCTGCGCCGGGGGCTACAAATGGTTCCTGCGGGACCACAACGGACAGGGGGACTACCAGGCCGTGCTGGACGCCCTGGTGGCCGACGGGCGCGTCGGCGACGCCTGCTGGCTGCTGGACCAGTTCGGCCCGACGGACGCCGTGCTCAAGCTGGACACGCTGGACGCCAGCGCCATCGTCTTTGCCGGCACGCTGGAAGTGCGCATGGGCATCAACGTCGACAGCGTGGTGCGCGCCGGGCGCAGCATCGTCACCGGCGGCGGCATCCGCGCCGGGGAATCGATCGTGGCGGGCGAGAACATCGTGGCCGGCGCCAACATCGCCAGCGCCGGCGATCTGCGCGCCGGAGGCGACGTGTCGGCGGAATGGGGCATCGAGACGGCGGCGGCGCTGGACTGCCGCGGCAACCTGCGCGCCAAGTGGGATATCTGCGCCGGCCAAGACCTGGCCGTGACCGGCCACCTGCGGGCCGGCCAGGACATCCAGGTTCAAGGCGTCATCAAATGCGGCCAGGGCATCAAGGCCGGCGGCACGGTGCAGGCCGGTAAAGACATCGATGCCGCCAGCGGCATCCAGGCGGGCGCCGCCCTCACCTGCGGCGGCCACTTGTCCGCCGGCTGGGGCCTGATTGCCGGCGAGGACATCCGCGCCGACGGTTCGATCCGCGCCGGCGAAGGCGTGCGCGCCGAGGGCCAGATCGCAGCCGGCGCCGGCCATGGCGTGTATGCCGGACTGAATGTGCGGCTGGACGCGTGGTCCATCTGCGCCCGGGTCGAGGCGTGCGAACGGCCCGCACAACTGGTCAGCGGCCACTGGGCCGGCCAGGAAGAGGCCGTCCCCGCCTAGCGCGACCGAGCACGTCAGCCCGCAGGCCGAGCCGCCGCCGGCGTACGTAGCACCAGCATCAGCCCCAGCAGGATCGCCGCCATGCCCGCCAGACTCAACGCGGACAGGCGGTTGCCCAGCACCAGGTAGTCCAGCGCCGCCGTGCCGGCCGGCACCAGGTAGAACAGGCTGGTCACGTTGACCAGGTTGCCCGACTGGATCATGCGGTAGAACAGCAGCGTTGCGCCCACCGAGATCACCAGCCCCATCCACAGCAACGGCACGATGAAGCCCACGCTCCACTCCACGCGGATCGGCTGGAACGGCACGAACACGAGGCACAGCGCCAGGCTGACCGCGTACTGCAACGGCATCACGTCCATCGGCGCCTGCCGCACGCGCTTTTGCAGGATCGCGCCCGCCGTCATGCTGCCCAGCGCGGCAAAGGCGAACACCATGCCGGCCACGGAAAAGCGCGCCATGCCGATGCTCTGGTACACCACCATCACCAAGCCGCACAGGGCCAGGAACAGGCCCGCCAGCCGCGCGGGCGGATAGCGCCGTTCCATCAGCGCCAGGGTAAGGATGGGTTGCGCGCCCAGCAACGTGGCCAGCACCCCAGGCGTGATGCCGTGATCCAGCGCCAGCAGATAGCAGATGGAGTAGCTGCCGATCAGGAGCAAACCCGTCAACGCAACGATGCCGCGCGTGCCCGGCGCCGGCAACAGGCGCCCACGCCGCAGGCCGATCAGCACCAGCAGCACGGACAGGGCCAGGATGAAGCGCGCGAGCAGAAAGCCGAAGGCCGAGGCGTGCGCCAGGCCCCATTTGGCGAAGATCGCGCCACCGCTCCACAGCAGCACGAACAAGGTGGTGGAACCATAGGCGGTCCACGCATTGCGATTGAAAGACATGAAAGTTTCTACCTGTCAGGGAATGAACAGGCTCCAGCGGCGGCCAGGCGCCAAGCGGCGCGCAGGCAGGCCAAGCGCGGACATGCGGCCGGCGGACGCAAAGCGTCAGCGCATCAGCGCGGATGACTCGGGCAACGAGACTGGAGCGGGAAGTCTGGGGCGTTTAGCCGACGACGGGCGCGACGGGCGGATAAGCGCCCGACACACCGACGACGACATCGCAAGGCGGCGAATTGGGCTGCCCTACAACGCTGGCGACGACAGGAGAAACAACGGGAGGCGATGCGGCATACGGACGACCTGCGCGCACGCCGGCGCCGGCTGCGCGGGCAGCGAAGGCGGAATCGGCGGAAGGCGTGAAGTCGGGCATGCGGATCGGATTCGGAAAGGGTTCAAAGATGAACCCGTGTAGGCTACCGGCGGCGCGGGCTGGCGTCAAGCCGTGGGGGTAGCGCCTACACTGCTGGCAGGCGTATCGACGAACGGAAACGCGCGCGTGACGTCGACGTGCCGGTACGGCAGCTTGCGCAGATCGGCAACGCCGTAGTCGGGCGTGTCCACGATCAGGATCTCGCGCGCCAAGGGCTCGTAGAACGCACGGAAATGCGTTTTGGAGCGCAACACGATGATGTCGAAATCCTCGGGCCGCAGGCCGAATTGCGTGAAGGCATCGCCGTCGACCGCGAAGGCAAAATGGCTGACCACGCTGATCGAAATGCCGTCGACATCCAGCAAGGCGCTCAGGCCCAGGTCTACCGGCATGCCCCGCATGTAGGCGCCCGACACCCGGTATTGCTTGGGCCCGGCCCAGACGACGCGCGCATCGACCTCGAGCTTGGGACCGGCTTTGTCCGAACTGTGCGCGCCCAGCCGCAACCGAATGCGCTGGCCAGCGCCCGCCTCGGCCGCCTGCCGAGCCGCGGCCGCGTCCCAGATAAACGGCACCGCCGCGCGCGCTACGCCACGCTGCAACAGCGCGGCCAGCAAGTAGGTCGAATCGTTCATGCGGTCGGCGTGTTCCAGCAGCACGTAGGGCCGCCCCGCCGCGGGTTCGCGCGCCAGCTGCGCCAGCACATGGTCCACTGCGGCGTCGATCTCGTGCACCGGCAACGGCCGATACAGGGCATGGCGGTGCGCCCGGACCTGGCCGGCCAACGCGTCGGCCGCGGCCTGCGCGCCGGCGCGATCCGCATCGCGCACGCACAGCACCGAAAAGCCGGTGTTGTGCGCATCGGCATAGGAAAAGCCCGCCATCACGGACGTATCGCTGTATCCCTCGCAGGCGGCGTCCATGTGGCGCCCGGCGTCGATAATGCCGGCCAGCGGCTGCAAGGCGGTGGCGCTGAAGATGCTGGGCACCAGCACGTCAGGCTTGGCAATGGCCCAAACGGGTGCGATCTCGCCGCGCAGTGTGCGCATCAGGCAGTCGGCCGCGCGCACGCCGGTTTCACCGGTATCGGTGTGGGGCGATTGGCGGTACGAGAACGGCGCCGTGACGTGTTCGAGCGTGTCCGCGTCCAGGTTGCCGTGGTAGTCGAATGCCACCATCAGGGGCTTGTCCGGCCCCAGGGCTTGGCGCGCCAGGCGCAGGAAATGGCGTTCGGGATCGGGATACGACGGCGCCCAGCAGCCGCCATGCAAAAACAGCAGCACGCCGTCCAGCGTGTCGGCGTGCTGCCGGATGCCTTGGGCGATTTCTTCGGCATAGCAAGCCACGGACTCGTCGGACGCCGGCCCCACTGCCCCCAGCGCGGTATGCACCAGCGGCACCATGTCGACGCCCTGCGTTTCGCAGACCTGGATGAAGCCGCCGACGACGGTGTTGGTGCCGCGTAGCTCGGTCAGGATGCGTTCGCCGCGCAGCGCGACGGCGTCGAAATCAGCGCGGCCCGCTTCGATCGGCAGGAAGCTGACCGATTCGATATGGAACCCCGCGATGGCGACGCGCCAGGGCTTGTTCATTGTCCGTGTCCTTTGCGGCAGTGGTTAGAAACAAACGAGTCTTTATTGTTTTATAGGAAACGTTTGTTTCAAAGCACCTTAACAAAGGGGCCGACCGGGCGCAATCCCGGGTTTGCACGGCTGGAGGTCAGCGGGAGCCCACCGGCAGATAGGCGCCGGATTCGACCAGGTCCTGTTCGTTGCGTTTCAAGCGCGCCACCACGTCGTCGCCGCCTTCGGCGACCAGCAGCCCCAAGAGGGCTTCGGTTACGCCCATCGCGGCGGTCACGGACGGAAAGAACGACGCGCCGGCCACGGAATACAGCACCGCCACCTGCGCGGCGCGGGCCAGCGGCGAGGCGTCGCTATCGGTCAGCGCGATCAGCGGCGCGCCAGCCGCCTGCGCCGCCTGCGCCACCACCAGGCTTTCGCTGGAGTACGGCGCGAAGCTGATGGCCACCACCACGTCCTTGGGTTCGATGGCGCGCAACTGCATCTGCAGATTGCCGCCCAGCCCGTCTATCAACTGCACGCTATTGCGAAACAGCCGGTAGCCGTAGACCAGCGAATAGGCGATGGGGAAGCTGGCGCGAAAGCCCGCCACATGGACCTGGCGCGCCTGCTTGAGCAGCTTGGCAGCGGCCTTGAGCGACGGCAGGCATTGTTCGGCGGTGGCGGCCAACGCCGTTTGCTGCGCCAAAAACAGATCATCCAGCAAGTCCGGCCGGCGGCTGCGCTGGGCCAGGCTTTGCGCGCGTTCGCCGTAGCCCTTGCCGTTCAGCCCCAGGTCGTCGGCAAACGCCGATTTCAAGTCGGGCCAGCCGCCGTAACCCAGCTGTTGCGCCAGCCGCACCAGCGTGGCGGGCGGCACGCCGGCACGCTCGGCCAGCGTGCGCATCGAGGCGATGACGACTTCGTTGGGATGGTCGATGACAAAGCGCGCCGCCACTTGCAGCCGCGGGCTGAGCGCATCGAAACCGTCAATGATCTGCTGTCGGGCTTTCACACGGTCTCCAAAACGCCGATGCGGCGCTGTTCCACGCCCAGGTCGCGCCAGGCCTCGCCATGGCAGGTGAACATCAAGACCTGGTGGCGGGTGGCGGCGTCGAACAGTGCGCGCTTCATCAGGTCGCGCCGGTCGTCGTCGGTATGCACCAGCGCGTCGTCCAGCACCAGCAGGGTCGGCCGTCCCGCTTCGCGCAGCAGGTCGGCGTACGCGAAGCGCGCCAGGATGCCCAGCTGTTCGCGGGTGCCGAAGCTCAGCGCATCGAGCGGGTCTTCGCCGCCCGCGCGTTGCAGCGCCGCTGGCAGCAGGGCCTCGTCCAGCCGCAAGGCGGAATCCGGAAACAGCAGGCCCAGGTAGTGGCTCAGACGACGCGCCAGCGGCGCCTGCAGGCGTTGCGTGGCGGCGTCGCGCTTGCCGGCCAGCAGCGTGGACAAGAGTTCCAGCGCCTGGGCGCGGCGCAGGAATTCGTCGCGACGGCGCTGCAAGCGCTCGCAGGCCGCCTCGGCCTCGGATAGCCTTTCGCCCAGCCCTTGCGCGCCGGCCTGCTCCAGCTTGCCCAGCAGTTGCTGGATGTCGCTGTGGCGCTTGTGCTGCGCGTCGCGTTCGATCGCGGCGGACTTCTCAAAGCGCTGCGCGTCCTGCTCCAGCAGTTCGGGGCGCAGCGCGGCAAGCGCGGCCTGCGCCTCTTGTAGCCGGCGTTCCAGCTGATCGTGGCCGCTGCGTACTTCCGCCAACCGGCCCGCGCGGGCCTGGCGCTGTGCCACGCGTTCGGGTGATTGCAGGTCGGCGCCACGGGCGGCCGCCTGCGTTTCCAGCAATTGGGCGCGGGCGCTGTCGGCGTCCAGGGCCCGCTGGGCGGCCGCCAGGGCCTCGCCGGCCTGGGCCGCGCTGCTTTCCGCATCGCGCAGCGCCTGGCGCGCGGCGGGCAGATCGTGGCCGTCGGCGTCCGCGACCGGCGGCAAGGCCGCCAGCCGTTCGCGCAACGGCGTGCGGCGCGCCAGCGCCTCGTCGCGTTGGCCGCGCAGCACGTCCATGCCCTTGGGCGCATGGATGGCCAGCGTCTTGCGCATGGCTTCCAGCTCGCGCTGCAAAGCGACGCTGCGCGCATGGCGTTCTTCGGCGTCGGCGGCGTTGGCCACGCCCAGGCGCGACAGCAAGGCGGCGCTGGCCGCGCGCGCTTCGCTCAGTTCGCGCTTCAGCGCCGGCAGGTCCTTGCCCCCCGGTTCGATCCGCAGGCGGCCCACACCCGGCAAATCCAGTTCCGCCGCCGCGGTCAGCAGGATCTCGCCGCGGCCCGCCAGCGCGGCGCCGTCCAGATGAGCCTCGCGGCCGGGTTCCAGTTCGTACGACAGGCGCGTGGCGATGGCCTGCTGTTGCAGTTGCAGATCGCCCAGCGCGCGATCGCTTTTACGCAGCGCCTGGATGTCGGCGTCGGCGATCTCGATGCGCAGCGCTTCGGCCTTCAGGGTCGAGCCTTGCTCGATCAGGGTGGTGGCTTCCTTCAGGGCGCCGTCCAGGCGTTCGACGTCGCGATCCAGTTGCTCCAGCTGATGCTCCAGGTCGCGCCGGTCGGCCACCGCTTGCACGGCGGCCACGCGCTGCCGGGCCTGCTCGGCCGCGGCGGCATGCGTGTCGCGCTGCTTGCGGGCACGGGCCAGCGGCTCTTGGGCGTCCTGCACCCGGGCCCGGGCGGCCTGGGCTTCCTCGGTCAGGGCACGCAAGTCAGCCTCGTCCTGCTGGTCGCGGCGCACCTGTTCCTGCAGCACCGCCAGCGTCTGGGCCGCCTGGCGCTGCTCGCGCTGCAAGCCTTCGAACGTCTCGCGCTCTTTGGCCACGGCCGCCAAGCGGGCGCGCGCCTCGGCCGCGCGGGCTTCGAAATCCTTCCAGGGCTGGCCGGCGTCCGCGCGCGCGTGCTCGGCGCGCAGGGTCGCCAGCCGGTCGACGTCGGCATCCAGCTGGGCCTTGGCCGCGGCGCAGGCGTCGCGCTCGGCCAGCGCGCTGGCCAGCGCGTCCTCGGCTTCCTTGTAGATGCCCTTGGGCCGGCCGTTGCGCGCGTCCAGCAGGGCCGCGCGTTCAGTGGTCACGCGTTCGTAGAGCCGGTCGCCGTCGCCGGACGCCAGCTCGCCCGACAGTTGGGTCAACGCATCGCGCAAATGGCCGCCGGCATGGCCCGCGGCCGCTTGCAGGTTCTGGCCATCGCCCTGCTGGATCCACAGCAGGCCGGGTACGCCGGCCAGGTCGGGCTTGCTCTGCCCGCGCGTGGCCAACTCGAACCCCAGCAACGCGGCCAGCGCGTTCTCGGCCTCTTCGCCTTCCAGGCGCTGCGCGCCGTTATCGATCAACAATTCGCAGCGGGCGCGCGACAGGAACTGCTTTTTCAGCAGATAGTCGTGGCCCGCATGCGAGAACCCCAGTTCCACACTGGGCCGGGCGCCGGATTCGCCGCGCGGCGCCAGGTCCGACACCGTCCGGGTGCTGTAGCGTTCCAGGAACGCGGCGCGGATGGCCGCGGCCACCGTGCTCTTGCCGGCCTCGTTGGGGCCGACGAACAGGTTCAGGCCGTCTTGCAGGTTGTCCAGCACCAAGGGCTGGCGGAACTTGCGGAATTCTTCCAGGGCGATGCGCGAGAGCTTCATTGCGCCACCCCTTGGGTATTGGCCGGCGCGCTGGCCGGGTTACTGCCCTGCGCGGCATCCCTGCCCGCGCCATCACGCTGGAACCGCAGCAGCAGCCGCAGCGCCTCGGTCGCGACCGCCGCTTGCTCGGGATCGGCCTGTAGCGCCTGTAGTTGCGTCGCCACTTCGCCCACGTAACCGCTGGCGCCCAACTGGGCCAGGTCGGCTTCGTCGGGTTCGAGCAGCAGGCCGGAAAAATCTGGCAGCACCGCGCGCGCCTGCGCCGCGGCTTGGTCCACCGCCAGTTGCAACGCTTCCCAGGTGGGCACATTGACGTGACCTTGCAGTTCCAGCCGCAAGACGTCTTCGGCCCGCAGCGCGGCCAGGCGCTGCGCCAAGGCCTGGGCATCGGTGGGCAGGCTCAGCGTTTCGGTCCAGGCGGACCAGCGGTACTTGCCGGTGGCCACGCGTTCCACCACGGGCACCGCACCGGGCGCGGCGATGCGCACGTCCAGCGCATAACCGGGTTCGTTGCCGCGAAAGCGGTCTTGCTCGGGCGTGCCGGCGTACCAGGTGCGTTCGTCGATGGACAGGCAACCGTGCCAATCGCCCAGCGCCAGGTAGTCCAACCGCGCACGGGTGGCGCGGTCGGGCGCGATGGGGTTGGTGGCATCGATGCTGTCGGGCAGCCGGCCGGCGACGCTGCCGTGCGCCAGGCCGATGCGCAGGCGACCAGGTTCGGTGTCCATGGCGTCGAAGGCCTGCGTCACGTCGTCGTAGGTATGGCGCTGGGTCAGCGGCGCGGCCAGCACGGCCAGGTTCTGCGCAGGCAGGTCCACCACCCCGGTGCGCAGCGGCACATGCACATTGGGCGGAATGCAGTCCAGTTGCGCCGCACGACTCCAGACGCTGTCGGCCAGCGCGGCATCGTGGTTGCCGGCAATCATGACCCAGGGTCCGCTGTAGGCCGCCAGCGCGGCGAACAGGCGGCGAATCGTGCGGTCGGACACGCCCTGCGTGTCGAACACGTCGCCGGCCACCAGCACCGCGTCCACCTGGCGCTCGGCGGCCAGCGCGGCAATGCGCGCCACGACGTCGAAGCGGGCCTCGGCCAGCAAGGCGGCGTCGTCGGTTTCAAACTGGCCGTATTGACGGCCGATCTGCCAATCGGCGGTATGCAGGAAATGAGTCATGCCCGGATTGTAGAGGCCGGCGGCGTGCTAAAGAACAATGGCCCGGCCGGCATTTTGCGCCGGGCGGGCCATTGGGGCGCCGGCTTATGGCCGGCGCCGGAGAAAGGTGCAGCGTGATCGCGGTTCAGGCGCCCTTGCCGTCCAGCACCAGCGGCCGGCTGGCCGACATCTGGCGGTCGTAGCGGGACAAGTCCAGCCCGTCGGTGCGGATCTGCGGGCGCTGGCCCATGACCTGGTCGGCCACCAGCTTGCCGGAGCCGCAGGCCATGGTCCAACCCAGGGTGCCGTGGCCGGTATTCAGGAAGAGGTTGCCGTAGCGGGTGGGGCCGACGACCGGCGTGCTGTCCGGCGTCATGGGGCGCAGGCCGGTCCAGAATTCGGCGCGGGCTACGTCGCCGCTGTCGGGGAACAGGTCGTTCACGACCAGTTCCAGCGTCTTGCGGCGCGCGTCTTTCAGGCGCAGGTCAAAGCCCGACAGCTCGGCCATGCCGCCCACGCGGATGCGGTCGTCGAACCGCGTCACGGCGATCTTGTAGGTTTCGTCCAGGATGGTGGACACCGGGGCGGCGGCCTCGTCCGTCATGGGGACGGTCAGCGAGTAGCCCTTGACCGGGTACACCGGCAGGTCCAGCCCCAGGGGCTCCAGGAAGCCGCGGGTGTAGCTGCCGAAGGCGGCCACGTAGCGGTCGGCGGTCAGCACCTGGTCGCCAACGCGCACGCCGGTGACCTGGCCGCCGGCCGTGTTCAGGCCCGTCACCGCCTGGTTGTAGCGGAAGTCCACTCCCAGCGCGGCGGCCATCTCGGCCAGGCGCGTGGTGAACAGGCGGCAGTCGCCGGTTTCGTCGTTGGGCAGGCGCAGGCCGCCGGCCAGCTTGTGCAGCGACCGCGCCAGCGCGGGCTCGGCGCCAACCAGGCGGTTGCGGTCCAGCAATTCGTAGGGCACGCCCACTTCTTCGAGCACCGCGATGTCGCGGCGTGCGGCTTCCATCTGGGCATCGGTGCGGAACAGTTGCAGCGTGCCGCGGGTGCGTTCTTCGTAGTGGATGCCGGTGTCGATGCGCAAATCGCGCAGGCAGTCGCGGCTATATTCAGCCAGGCGCAGCATGCGTTCCTTGTTGACGGCATAGCGCTCGGCCGAACAGTTGGCCAGCATCGCGGCCATCCATTTCAGTTGGTACAGGCTACCGTCCAGACGGATCGCCAGGGGTGCGTGCTTCTTGAACAGCCACTTGATCGCCTTGAGCGGGATGCCGGGCGCGGCCCAGGGCGTGGAATAGCCCGGCGAGACCTGGCCGGCATTGGCATAGCTGGTTTCCTGGGCGGCCCCGGGCTGGCGGTCCAGCACCGTGACTTTGGCGCCCTGGCGGGCCAGATAATAGGCGGTGGTGGTGCCGATGACGCCGCTGCCGAGGACGATGACGTGCATGATTCTTTCCGATGATTGGTTTTGTTCAGGAATTTCGGTAGTCTATGAGCCTCTCAGCAGTGAAAAGCACTGAAGATTTTTCTTTGGCAGTGCTTTTTCTCGGGACCATCCCGTTTTTCCACCGCCAAAAGTGAAATGCGCGAGCTAGACCGTATCGACCTGAAAATCCTGGATATCCTGCAGCGGGAAGGCCGCATTTCCGTCACCGAACTGGCCGACCGGATCAGCCTTTCCGCCACCCCCTGCTCCGACCGCATCAAGCGCATGGAGCGGGAAGGCGTCATCACGGGTTACCATGCGCGCGTCAACCCGGCGGCGCTGGGCAAGAACCTGCTCGTCTTCCTGGAGATCAAGCTGTCGGCCAAATCGGGCGACGTCTTCGACAAGGTCAAGAAAGAGCTGCTGTATGTGCCCGAAGTCATGGAATGCCACCTGGTGTCCGGCGACTTCGATTACCTGGTCAAGGCCCGCCTGACTGAAATGAATGAATACCGCCGTCTCCTCGGCGAAATCCTCAAGCGCCTGCCCGCGTCTGCCGAATCCCGCAGCTACGTGGTCATGGAGGAAATCAAGGAGACCCTGTACCTCCCCGTGGACCGCTAGCGCCGCCGCAGCGGGCCGCACGCCGTTTGTTACCGGCCGATCCGGCGCTGGCTGCTATGCTGGCGGCCCCTCGGCGCGTGCCATTGCCGCGTAATCCGACCCTAATTTATTTGCCTATGTCCATGACTCGCCTCTACAAGTACTTCTTCCGCGGATTGATCACCGTCCTGCCGCTGGCGCTGACGATCTACCTGCTCTATATCTTCCTGGCCTGGACGGAAGCCGTGGCGCTGACCTTCCTGCGCCCCTTCATCGGTGGCTTCTACTTCCCCGGCATGGGCCTCTTGCTAGGCATCCTGGGCATCCTGGCCATTGGCTACCTGGTGTCCAAAGAACGCGTGAAGCGCGTGCTGCTGCTGGTGGAAATGCCCTTCACCAACCTGCCGGTCGTCAAGAGCATCTATTCGTCGCTCAAGAGCTTTGCCGATTACTTCTCGCCCGGTTCCAAGAGCACCGCCCAGCAAGTCGTGGTGCTGCGCATCCCGGGCCAGCAGCTGGAGCTGGTGGGCCTGGTGACCCGGCGCAACCTGGATGGCCTGCCCGAGGGCTTCACCCAGGGCGACCGCGTGGCGGTGTATCTGCCCATGGGCTACATGATCGGCGGCTACACCGTGTTCGTGCCGCTGGAATGGGTGCAGCCGATCCAGATGTCGGTCGAGGAAGCCATGCGCTCGTCACTGATCGCCTGGATGGCGCGCGCCGAGTCCGGCGCCGTGCGTCCGGCCGCAAGTGAACCGCCTGCCGGTGGCACGCCCGGCACTGTGCCGGGTAGCGTCCCGGGCACTCCGCCGGGCGGCAACGCCCCCGGCGACCAGGGCTGAACGGCCTGATTTCCCTTTTCAACGATTATTCGCGACATGCCCATCATCGAATTCACGCTTGCCGAAGGCAGCCCCTATATTGAAGTCAACCAGCTGCTCAAGGCCACCGGCGTGTGCGACAGCGGCGGCGCCGGCAAGATGCTGGTGGCCGACGGCCATGTGAGCGTGGGCGGCGTGGTGGAAAGCCGCAAGACGGCCAAGATCCGCGCCGGCCAGATCGTCACCTGTGGCGACGTTCGTATCGTGGTGCGTGCAGCATGAAGCTCAAGATGTCGCAGAACTCCATTTTCGCGGTGCTGCTGCGCTCGCCGTGGTGGATGAGCGCGGGCGTGGCGCTGGTGCTGGCGGTTGGTGGTTTCGCCGCCCTGCCGCTGGACTACGCGGCCATGGGCGTCTTCGCCGCCGTGCCGTTCGCGGTCATCGCCATCATGGCGGCCTACAAGCAGTTGCGCGCCCCGTCCGGCGCCCGCGTCGAAGCCGTGGCGCAAGCAGCCGCCGCCATGTCCTGGAACGAATTCGCCATCACCGTCGAAGCCGGTTTCCGGCGCGACGGCTGTGAAGTCGAACGGCTGCAAACGCCCGGCGCGGACTTCGCGCTGAGCAAGGACGGCCACGTGGCCCTGGTCAGCGCCAAGCGCTGGAAGGCCGCCCGCGTGGGCGTCGAACCGCTGCGCGAGCTGCAAGCGGCCCGCGAAAAGCGTGGTGCGCGCGAAGCCATCTACATCGCCTTGGGCGATGTGTCCGACAACGCGGTGCAGTACGCCCGCGCCCAGGGCGTGTCGCTGATGACCGCGCCCGAGCTGGCCAAGCTGCTGCGCGACCTGAAGGCCTGAGCCCGCGATGATCTATCGAATCCTGGCCGATACCGTCCTGGTGGTGCATGGCCTGTTCGTCGCCTTCGTGATGTTCGGCGGCCTCCTGGCCCTGTGGCGCTGGCGCGTCGCCTACCTGCACCTGCCTGCCCTGGCCTGGGGCGCCATGGTCATCGGCATGGGCTGGATCTGCCCGCTGACGCCGCTGGAAGTATCGCTGCGCCAGCAAGCCGGCCAGGAAGGCTATGGCGGCGGTTTCATCGAGCACTACGTCCTGGCCGCGATCTACCCCGATGGCCTGACCCGTGAAATCCAGATGCTGCTGGCGGCGTTACTCGTCGTCGGCAACATCGTCGTCTACACCGTGTGGGCACGTCGACGCCGCGCCAGCCGCGCCAAAACCTCCGCCCACGGCCTGAGCCGGCGCGCACGGTCGTAACGCGCCAGGCCCCTTAACACCCCATAGTGTTGACAGGCCTTAAACCAACCTGGAGTCCGGACGCATGAGCTTCCTGAAAAAACTGTTGGGCCAACAAGCCTCCCCCACACCCGCCGCCGAAGCCGCCCCGCAAGCAGCCGATCAGGCCGCTACGCGCCTGGCTGGTGAGCCCGCAAGCGCCTCTGCCGACAATCCCGCGGATGACCCCAACCTGATCCGTGCCTACGACGCGTACGGCCGCGAGATATTCGTGCCCCGCGAGCAATGGCGCGACGAGGTGCTGGCCGGCGCCATCAAACAGCACTGGGACGACGCGGACTCGCTCGCCGGGCTGATCATCCAGTCGCTGGGCGACGGCTTCGTCGACGAAATGCTCAAGCCCGCCGAACGGCTGGCCGAACTGGAACCCGGCGCCGAACGCGCGGTGGTGCTGCTGGCCATCGTCTACATGAAGATCGGCCGGCTGGACGATAGCGAACGCGCCCTGCTGGGGTTCATGCAGCAGCACGGCGAAACCGGCGTCACGCTGACCAACCTGGCCAAGATCCACGACGAACGCGGCGATGAAACCCGCGCTCGGGACACCCTGTGGCGCGCGCTGCAACGCGACCCCAACCAGGAAAACGGCTTGGGCTGGTACGAAGCCATCCACCGCGAACACGGCGGCGACGCCGCTGGCGTCACCGCGATGCGCAAGGTTGCCACCCTGCCCGGCAGTTGGCGCGCGCAGCTGTGGCTGGCTCACGGCGAGCTGGGCTCGCACAACCTGTCCGGCGCGCTCAAGCTGTACGAAGAAGCCCTGGGCCGCGCCGGCTCGCCTCCGCCTGCCGACCTGCTGATGCAAATGAGCGCCGACCTGGGCAACGCCGGCGCCATCGAACCGATCCTGCAACTGGCCGGCCCGCGCTTTGACGCGGCGGCGCACGGCGTCATGGTCGGCAACAACCTGATCCGCGCCCACGCCGAACTGGGCCAGTACGATGAGGCCCGCCGCATTCTCGACCAGCTCTACGCGCAGCAGCGCCCCGACTGGCAGGAAAACCTGGCGTACTGGGATACCGAACTGGCGCGCGCCCGCCTGGGCGACGGCACGGTGGCCGAGCCCGAGCAGATGCGCTTTGCCATGCTGCTGGGCCGCGGCCCGGTCTGGCTGGCCCCGGAATCGCCGGCTGCCAAGCTGTTCGACCCGATCCCGCCGAACCGCCCGCTGGTGTCGTTTCTGGGGGGCTCTGCCGAGATCGGCGCTGCGCCCGACCACGCCGAACGCCAACTGGCCGACGCCACCGGCCGCCTGAGCCGCGCGCTGCCGCTGTATTTCAACGAGCAACTGGCGCTGCGCTGCGGGCTACGCACGCAGACCCTGGTGCCTTGGCTGACCGAGCCCGACCCCGGCTTCGTCCTCAGCGGCGTGGCCTGGGACGACGCCGACGCCATCCGCTACGCCCAGCAATGCGAAGCGCAAAGCGACTTCGTGGTGATCTCCCACCTGGTCACCACCGCCGAACCGTGGCAGGCGCACGTGCGCGTGCTGCGCACCGACGACGAAGAATGCGTCGGCACCGTGTCCGCCAGCTTCCCCATGGCCGATCCCACCGCCGCGATCCAGCAATTGACCGAGGACCTGGTGGCGCTGATCGCGCGCGCCGCCGCGCTGGCCCCAACGCACGCTCCGGCCAACTACACGGTGCCCGACGGTCCGTTGTTCCCGCACTACCTGCTGCGGCTGGAACAACTGCTGGCGGTGCGCTGCAACGGCGCCAACGAGAGCCGCCCCGGCCAACTGAACGGCGAACGCGAGATCATCGACGGCAATATCCGCCAATGCCTGGACTTTCCACGCAGCATCAACATCCGCCTGCTGTTGGCGCAGACCGTGCGCGCCATGAAGCAGATCCGGCCGGACGTGGTGAAGGAATTCGAAGAAAAGATCGCGCGCTTGCAGCGGGAACAGCCGTTGGCGCTCGACGCGCAGGCGGCGGTGCAGGCGCTGCTGGACTGACACGCCGGCGGCAGCGCAATGCTGCCGCCAGCCAGTGCCATGAGCGGCTGGCGGCAGCCGCCTCTACAGCGCGCGCGCGATCACCAGGCGCTGGATGTCGCTGGTGCCTTCATAGATCTGGCACACCCGCACGTCCCGGTAAATGCGTTCCACCGGGAAGTCGGCCAGGTAGCCATAGCCCCCCAGCGTCTGGATCGCGGCCGAGCAGACCTTTTCGGCCATTTCCGATGCAAACAGCTTGGCCATCGACGCTTCGGTCAGCGCCGGCCTGCCGGCTTCGCGCAGCGCGGCGGCGTGCAGCACCATCTGCCGCGCCGCGTGAATCTGCGTGGCCATATCGGCCAGCCGGAACGACACCGCCTGGTGCTCCATGATGGGTTTGCCGAATGCCTGGCGGTCGCGCGCATAGTCGCGCGCGCATTCGAACGCCGCGCGGGCCATGCCCACCGATTGCGAGGCGATGCCGATGCGGCCGCCTTCCAGGTTGGACAGGGCGATCTTGTAGCCTTCGCCCTCTTCGCCCAGGCGCCACGCCGCCGGAATGCGCATGTCTTCAAACGCGATCTGGCAGGTATCCGACAGATGCTGGCCCAGCTTGTGTTCCACGCGCACCACTTGGTAGCCCGGGGTATCGGTGGGCACGATGAACGCCGAAATGCCGCGCTTGCCGGCCTGCGGGTCGGTTACCGCGAACACGATCACCGTCTGGCCCGTGCGGCCCGAGGTGATGAATTGTTTGGCGCCGTTGATCACGTAATGGTCGCCGTCGCGCACCGCACGGGTGCGCAGGCTGCTGGCATCCGACCCCGCCTGCGGCTCGGTCAGCGCGAAGCCGCCGATGTGCTCGCCGGTGGCCAGCGGCCGCAGGAACTGCTCTTTCTGCGCGTCGGTGCCGTATTTCAGGATCGGCATGCAGGCCACCGAATTGTGCACGCTCATGATGGTGGAGCACGCGCCGTTGCCGGCCGCGATTTCCTCCAGCGCCACCGCGTACGACAGGTAGCCGCTGGCGTTGCCGTCCCATTCTTCAGGCACCAGCATGCCGAAAAAGCCCAATTGGGCCATCTCGGCGATGGCGTCGGCCGGATAGTGGTGTTCGCGGTCCCAGCGTTCGGAATTGGGCGCCAGGCGTTCCTGGGCAAAACGGCGCGCCATTTCCTGGACGCTGAGCTGTTCTTCGGTCAAAAGCATGTTGGGTCTCCTGTGCGGGCAGTTCCAGGCTGGCGCGGGTGGGCGCCGCCCGTGTTTTCTTGCGCGGGCCGACTGCCTGGATTGCAGGCGCGGCACGATTGCGAGAATACACCGGCGGCGTATGCCTGGGCCTGTCTGTGTGCGGCGCCAAGAGTGACTGCGGACCGCCCCGGCGCTCGGCGCACCTAGCCCGCTGGATCGTCCAAAATGCCCGTGACGAAATCGATGAACGCCCGCACCTTGGCCGCCGGCAGATGGCGCGACGGGTACAGGGCATACAGCGCATAGCGGTCGCCGGCATAGTCGGGCAGCAGCTCAACCAGCTTGCCGTCGCGGATCAGTTCCTGCACGCCCGTAGCCTTGAAGCGGGCAATGCCGGCGCCGGCCAGGCAAGCGCCCAACATGGTCCAGCCATCGGTCAGATGCAGTTGCCCCGCGGTTTCGACGCGGGTGGTCCTGCCCTTTTTGCGGTAATTCCATTCCAGCGGCTGCCCGGTCATCGTGCTGCGCATCTGGATGCACGCATGGCGCGCCAGGTCGGCCGGCACCGTCGGCACGCCGTGCTTGTGCAAGTAAGACGGCGCCGCCACCGTCACCGAACGGGTATCCAGCAACTTGCGCGACACCAGCGATGAGGACGGCGGCTCGCCAAAGCGCACCGCGATGTCAAAGCCGTCAGACACCAGGTCGCCCAGTTGCTCGCGCGTGGCCAGATCCAGCGTCAGGTCCGGGTGGCGTTCGAGAAAGCGCGCCAGATGCGGCGCCAGGATCAGCCGCGAGAAAAACGCGTCGACATTGACCCGCAGCCGCCCCTTGACCGCCGCCGACGCCCCGCCAGCGGTGGCGATGGCCTCGCCGATACCCGCCACCAGCGGATTGATCTGCTCGTACAGGCGGCGCCCTTCGTCGGTCAGCGCCACGGCGCGGGTCGTGCGATCCAGCAGGCGCACGCCCACGCCGGCCTCCAGCCGGCCCACCGCCCGGCTCACGCCCGACGCGGTGATGCCCAGCGCGTCCGCCGCGCGCGCAAAGCTGCCGCTTTCCACCACCGCGGTCAGCACCCCGATATTCGCCAATACCCGGCCATCCAGCGCCATGTTCCACACTCCTGATCAGATGTCATGAATGTTATGACTGAATTGCCATTCTCTCAATGATTGCCGCGCCCTACGATTGGCCCCGGCGTGATCGATCCGCATCGCGTCGTGTGTTTGGAGAGAAATCCATGTATGCCATTACCGGAATCAGCGGCAAGGTCGGCGGCGCGGTCGCCGACGCCCTGCTGCAAGCAGGCCAGCCCGTACGCGCCGTGCTGCGCAACCCCGCCAACGCCGCCGCCTGGGCCGCGCGCGGGTGCGACATCGCCATCGCCGACATGACCGACGCCGCCGCGCTGGCCCTTGCCTTTGCAGGCGTGGACGGCGTGTTCATCCTGCCCCCGTCCGAGTTCGATCCCGCCCCCGGCTTTCCCGAAGCGCGCGCCGTCATCGATGCGGTCGCATCCGCCATCGCCCTGGGCCGGCCGCGCAAAGTCGTGTGCCTGTCCACCATCGGCGCACAGTCGACGCAGCAGAACCTGCTGACCCAACGCACGCTGATGGAGCAGGCGCTGCGCCGGCTGCCCTTCCCCGTGACCTTCCTGCGACCGGGCTGGTTCATGGAGAACTTCTCGTGGGACGTGGCGTCGGCGCGCGATGACGGCGTGATCGCCTCGTTCCTGCAGCCGCTGGACCGCGCTATCCCCATGGTGGCCACAGCCGACGTCGGCAGCAAAGCCGCGCAACTGCTGCAGGAAGAATGGACCGGGCTGCGCGTGGTGGAACTGGAAGGCCCGCAACGCGTCAGTCCCCGCGACGCAGGGCGCGCCTTTGCCCAGGCGCTGGGCAAACCGGTGTCCGTGCAGGCCGTGCCGCGCGAAACCTGGGGCGCCCTGTTCACCGCGCAGGGCATGAAAGAGCCAATGCCGCGCATCCAGATGCTGGATGGCTTCAACGAAGGCTGGATCGACTTCGAAGAGCCGCAGGCCAGCGTGGCGAAGGGCCAGGTGACGCTAGACGAGGTCGTGCGCGGCCTGCTTGCCCGCGGCTAGGGCCTGTGCCCGCGCCTGCGGCGACGGCCTTTCAGGCGCTAGCCGCAGTGCGGGTTGCGGTCCGGATGCTGGCCCGGGTGCAGCCCTTTGTATTCCGGATGGTGCTTCAGGCGTTCCTGGAAGTCCTGCGCCAACAGGTCGATGCGGATCGTCGCAAAGCGCGCCAGCAACAGCCGGCGCGACTCGGCCAGCGCGCCGTCCAGCCCGGCGTTGACGGCCTGCTCGACCAGGCACTTGGGTTCGCTGTCGGCCAGCCCCAGCGCGAAGATCGGCGGTTCGCCCAGCGCTTGGTAGACGTCCAGCAGCGTCAGGTCGGACAGCTTGCGCGTCAACACCCAGCCGCCGCCATGGCCTTTTTCGGACTGCACATAGCCGCGCTCGCGCAGGCCGGACATCATGCGCCGCACCACCACGGGGTTGGTATTGAGCATCTTGCCGATGCTCTCGGAGGTCAGCGGCGTGTCGTGCTCGGCCATGTGGATCAGCACGTGCAGCATGCGTGACAGGCGGTTGTCGCTACGCATCGGGGGGATTTCCTGGTTCGTCGATTGAAACATTATAAGTTGCGTGAAACAACGAGATCGCCGTATCATGCAACTTCTAAAGTATCGAGAAAGTCATGCAACTGGATATCGCGCCCCCGCGCTATGACGCGATCATTGTCGGCGGCAGCTTCGCCGGCCTGTCCGCCGCCCTGCAACTGGCCCGCGCCCGCCGCCGCATCGCCTTGGTGGATGCCGGCCAGCCGCGCAACCGCTACGCCGCCCATTCGCACGGCTTCCTGGGCCAGGACGGTAAATCGCCCGCCGAGATCGTCCGCGTCGGGCGCCACCAACTGGCCGCCTACCCCACCGTGGAATTCGTCGACGGCACCGCCGCCCGGGCCGAAGAATCGGCGGGGCGCTTCCTGGTCACGATGGAAGATGGCCGCGTGCTGCATGCAGCCCGCCTGGTCCTGGCCACCGGCATGCGCGACGAACTGCCCGCCCTGCCCGGCCTGCAGGAACGCTGGGGCCAGACGGTGCTGCACTGCCCCTATTGCCACGGCTACGAAGTGGCTGACCGCCCGCTGGGCGTGCTGGCGGCGCACCCCTTGTCTGCCCACCAGGCGGCGCTGCTGCCCGACTGGGGGCCCACCACCTACTTCACACAAGGCGAGTTTGAACCCGACGCGGAGCAGACCGCGTTGTTGACCGCGCGCCGCGTGCGGATCGAGCGTACCCCGGTGGTAAACCTGCTGGGCCAGGCGCCGCAGATCGACGCCGTGCAACTGGCCGACGGCCGCCGCCTGCTGGTCAATGCGCTATTCGTGGCCGCCCGCGTCCACATGGCCAGCCCGCTGGCGATGCAACTGGGTTGCGCCTTCGACGAAGGGCCCATGGGGCCTTACCTGCGAATCGATGACTTCAAGCAGACCACCGTGCCGGGCGTCTACGCCGCGGGTGACGCGACGCTGCCGATGGCCAACGCCACACTGGCCAGCGCGTCCGGCGTCATGGCCGGGGTCGGCGTGCATCACTCGCTGGTGCGGGGATGATGTAGGGCCACGGCCGCGGCGGGCCTGAGGGCAGACGCAGGCAAGCGCCGTGTGACAAGGCTACCGTCTCAGGTGCACTGCCAAAGCTGGCCGCTGACGCGGCAATGCGCGCACCAGAAGGTGTAGTTGCAACCGCCGCTGCCCCACATCCATTCACCGCCGTCTTGCTGCGGCAGGTCGGAATCCAGCTGCATCGCAAAGTCCATGCGCTTGTCGCAATCCGGGCATGGCGGGTATTCCCCCTGCTGCACCCAACTGGGCGGGCCGCCCACACGGCTCAGGTTCTGGCGGCCATTGGAATCGCCCCAGTCCTGCCAAGCCCAACGCGCCGGCGCCTGGAACAGCGCCACGTCGGCCTCCAGCAATGGGCCGGTCGGAAACTCCGGCGTCAGCGGGTCGACGCGTTGCTGCGAAGGATGGGCTTGCGGCCCACCCTGGTCGTCATGACGGAAGAACAGCACCTCGGCGTCCGCTTCCCAGCCCTGACACGACAGGCAGGTGGCCCATTCCAGCGGCGTGTCACAGTGGATACCGGCCAGCGCCGGCTGCGATAGCGCCAGCAAACGGTGCAGCGGGCCGTGGCACAGGCCGCAGGTCGCGATCAACGCGCCGCCCATGCGTCCTGGCGTGACCGTGGCGGCGTCAGCCGTGGCTGGCGCGCCCCACGTCGGGTGCAGGCGCTGGATCTCGCGCCGCCACGCGGGCTCGGATGCCGCCATCTGCTTGCGCTGGGCGGGGCTGAAGCGGATGTGCAGCGGCTGTTCGCCATGCAGCGCCCGCGCCTGCCCGTCTTCGTCGATATAGCCGACCGCCATCAGCCAGTAAATGCCGTTCGGGTCATCCGGCGCCGCGAATGCACGGCGCCACACGTCCAGGATCAGTGCCGGATGGCGCGAATGCAGCACCGCACGGGCGCGCAACGAGTCCAACGAGCCGTCATCGACCTGCGGACCTAGTTGCGCCAACCACGCGCGGGCGGTCTCGCCGTCCAGCGCGCGCCAGGCGTGGTCCGTGCCAAAGCGGGGCCCGCCCATGCCCTGGTGCGCGGCAGCCAGCAGATGGCCCCAGTCATCGGCGAACACCTCGGGCCACTGCACCGCCGCCGAATCCAGTACCTCGCCCAGGCCCGAGGACGTCCCGCCCTGCTTGGACCGCTGCCACGCCTGCCGCAACGTCGCGGCGTAGGTCGTGTCGTCCATCAAGTCCAACGCGGCGTCGATGAAGGTGGCGTGCTCCAGCCCCCGGTCCAGGAACAGCGTGACCAGTTCTCCCAACGCCGGGGGATCGTCGCGCCGCAACCGCAGTACCTGACCCATGGGGTCGTTGTTCTTCCAACCGAGGCGCGCGAACGCGTCCACGATCTCGGCCGGCGACATTGCGCCGTCGGCCTGCTGCTTGTCCGTCATACTTCTTCCTTGCGCCCCGTAATGGCGAATTTCTTCCAATCTTCGTTGTCCACCAGCGTGGATCGAAACACCCGCAGCTTCTCGCAGCCCTTGACGGACTTGAGCACCTTCTTGACCTGGTCGCACACCGTGGCCGGCAGCCAGGGGCTCAGCGTGACGCGCTTGATCGCCGCCAGTGGCACCGGAATGCGCAGCACCGGCGTATCGCGCGTCTTGCGGCACACGAACAGCCGGAACTCCTTTTCGTCGCGAAAGGCGTGGCGCTTCAGGAACGGCAAGTCGGCATCGACCGGCGGCTGCTCGCGCAACGATTTGATGGTGCGGTACTGCACGGCCTCGGCCCGCAGGTCGGGCACGTCGGCCACCTGCGCCACCAGCTTTTCCTTGTCGAACTCGATGCACACCCCGCCGCTGCCATGCGAGAACACGCGCCAGTGATGGTAGGTTTCGGACGCCTCGGCCATGCACAAGGCGTAGATGCCGAGCAGGCGCTTGGCCCGCGCGTATTCCTCGATGTAGAACGAATCGTTGCGATCGTCCCACGCCTTGGGGTTGAGCAGCGCCAACTGTCCGGACTGCAGGAAGTCGATCAGATAGGGAAGCTCGGTATATCTGCGCAACGAGGTAGCCAAAGCGGCGCTCCGGTGAAAAAAGCCCAGGCGTCAGTCTACCTTCATCGAATCAAGCACACCGCGCAGTCGACCAGCGCCGTGTTCGACGGGCCACGCCAACCGGAAGAGCTGGGCCCGCCGTCGCGGATCCGGGTGCCTCCGTACCGGCACGACGGTACACTGGCCGATTCGCAAAGGAGACCCCATGCTTCAGAACAATAGCGAAGAAAGACCCGCGCCCAAGCGCCAATCCGCCACCAGTCCGCGATTCTGGTACATCGTGCTGGCGGGCACGCTGGCTGCCTGCAGCTACGAACTCATCCCCTTGCTGCAAGGCCGGCTCCCGGCGATGCAAAAACTCTTGCTGCCTGTTCTGTTGCTGGCGTGGCTATACCGGGGCAGCGAGTGGCCTCGGTGGCTGCTGACCGCCTTGCTGCTGGGCATCGGCGGGATGAACCTGTACCTGGTGATCCCGTTGCTCGAATACTCCGCCACTATCTGGCTCAAAGCCCTGGTCTTCAGCCTGATCATGGTGGCGACGGGCCTGTATCTTGCGTTGGCCACGCGGGATTTCACCCGCTATCAGAATTACGTCGCCATGCGGGGCGGCCCTCGCGCCGCGGCCCGGAAACGGGCTGCCGAACGTTCCGGCCGCGAGGGATCGGCGCGCTAAAGGGTATGGCGCTGTCAGCGCAGCGCCGACTTGAAGAACGCGATCACCCCCGCGTTGAAATCGCGGTGCCATGCGGCCCGGTCAAATCCGGGCGCATCGCGGCAAATGGCCGGCATGGCGTCCGCCTGCTCTGCCGAGCATGGCGCCAGGAAGATGAAATGCCCGGCTCCCTTGACCGGGTGATACTCCACCGTCGCCAGCCCCTGGCGAATCGCGTCGACGCTGGCCGGCGTCACGCCATCGCCACCCAATTGCGACGCCCACAACTGGATCGGTATCGCCACCGCCTTGAGCGCGTCGGCCGTAAACGCATTGAGCGGATCCGCAATAACGGCCGCCTTGATCCGCGCATCGCGCACGTAGGGCTGCGCCGGGATCTTGCCATCGCGAATATCGCGACACATGGGTAGCGTCGGTTCGTCGGCGCAGATCGCCAGGCCCTGCTTGAAATCCGGCACTGCGCCGGCCAGCACCAGCCCCGTATAGCCTCCCCGTGAGAATCCGAAAAAGCCCACCCGGCCATCCAGCTGCGCCTTGTTCGGCCAAGCGCTGGTCAGGTAATCGACCAGTCGCCGCACCTCTCGCGGACGGGTCGAGAAAATCGACAGATACCCCTGCCGCGAGCGGTCCACGGCGTTGTCACCCACATGGTTGATAGCCGCCACCACAAAGCCCGCATCCGCCAGGGCGGCGGCGGTGTCGTGGTGGCCCAGGAAGGTCCCCGCGGAACCGTGCGAGATCACGATCAGCGGCTTGGCGCCTGCGGTCATCGGGCAGTCTGGCGTTGCCGCCAGGGTGACGCGTCCGATCTTGACCTCACCGGCTGGCGCGGCGCACGGATACCAGAGGCCACCCTGTAACGCCGGGCCGTTCATGTCCATCGGCAGGTTCAGGCGTTGGAAGCCGGCTGCATGGGCGGCGCCCGCGGCAAACAGCGACAGGGCCAGGCAGAAGCGAAGCAAACGGAATCGGACGGGGGCTGTAGCCATTATTGAATGCGGCAAGATCAATACGCCTTCATCGTGTGCACCTGGCTTTTCGCCATACGCTGCACCCCATAGGCAATGGCGCCCCCGAACACATTGGAATTTATCCAACCCGGCACCCGCACCGTCACGTACTCATCCGTTTCTTCCACCACCTGCGAATCGCGGAAGAACAGCTCTTGCGGCATGGTGTACATGCCCATACCGCCAAATTTGTTGCCGATCAGGTTCAGGCTGCCGAATTCGACCCGCTTGCCCGTGGCCGGCAGATCGCCTTTCAGGTCACGCTTGACCAGGTCGGCCAGTACGACCGCCCCGTCATTGAGTTCTTTCTTGTATTGCGTGACCTGCGCGTCAGACAGCTTGGCCAGGTCGGCGTCCGTGTACAAAGTGGGCAAATGATAGGTATAACGGCCCACCCACTTGGTTTGGGGGTTGTCGACGTGGAATACCAGCGCCAGCCTGAATTTCTCGTCGTAGCAGTGCTGGACGAAGACGAAGGTCTTCAGATCGAACGGCGCGGTATCACCGGCCGCTTTGATGCCGGCTGCTTCCACCGCGGTGGTCGCCATGGGCAGCGGATCGATTTGCAGGATGGAATCCTTGTACTGGTGCGCCATGTCGCGCGACAGGCGCGAGATATTCATGCTGCCGAAGATGGGACCCAGGAAAATGCTGCCGCCCCCCGTCTGCATGAAGATGTAGTGCGTACCCTCGACAATGCCGGCCTGCATGGGCATGTACTGCTTGTCCGGCATGTTGGGTGAGACGGACACCTCCGAGGATGTCCCGGTCGGCACGACAGGCGGGGATGTTGTCTTTAGCGCAGGCGCGCAGCCGCTGGCCAGGACCGCCAATGTCAAAACAAAAGGGTGCAGAAACCGCATGTCGCTGATCCGTCAGGGAGTATTCGGAGTTAATGGGCGACGCCATTAAACCTCACTCAGAGACATTTTGAAACATTCGGCATCGCGTTGATCGGCCTGCCTCGTGGCATCAACCGGGATAGCTATCCACGAACCCTGCGGAAATGGGGTACTGGTGCGAATATCGCGCCGTCCCTGCCTCACCATCCAGTCGTTCCCCAGCGGATGCCGAAACCCCCAGGTTCGGCGGAGGCGATGGCGGTAAATATAGTCGCCTCACCTTTCTAAATAAGGAGTGCCGGACACGGAAAATCCAACAAAGGGAACCCACCATTAGTTGCCATCCGGCGGGGTTTGCACCCAGCGCAGCAACCCTAGGCTTTTATCCAATAGGCTTCGCCTGCCAGAAAGAGTACAAAAGTCTCTGGCGTTCATTGGCATGCTGAGACGACACAACCCATAACACCTCGCCCCGGCGAGAAAGTACTCATCAATATTGCCCCCGCGCTCGCGTAACCGGCAGGACCGCCGGATTGGCGTGGCGCCCGGCCCCAGGTGTTCACGCAGCGCGCTCTGCTGAATTCGGGCATTGGCGTGGACCGTTGCAGCTCGACTCTTGATCGACCTGATGCCCAATGTCTGCGCTGACTATTTTCCATCGTCTGCTGCTGCTCGGTGCGCTGTGCGTCGGCGGTTGCGCACGGGTCGGACCGGATTTCGAGCCTGAACGCCAGCCGTGGACCGGGCAATGGAACACAGCCGCCTTGCAGCAGGCCAGCCAGACGGGGCTGCAGCCAGACGTTCGGCAGTGGTGGCGGGTCTTTGACGATCCGGTCCTGGAAACGCTGATGGCCCTGGCCGATGCGCACAACTCGGATGTACGGATCGCCGGCCTGCAGATCATGGAAGCCCGCGCGCAGTTGGGCATTGCCCAGAGTGGCCGCTACCCGCAGGTTCAGGTGGTCGGCGCCGACGCGCTGTATCAGCACCGCTCCGCACGTTCGCCCGAAGGCAACCCCCGCCCCAGCAGTTTCTGGCAGTACAGCGCGGGATTCGACATCGGCTGGGAACTGGATTTCTGGGGTCGTTTCAGTCGCGCGATCGAATCGGCGGATGCGTCGTATTTTGCCGCCCAGGCCCACCGCGAAGACGTGCTGGTGCTGCTGCATGCGCAACTGGCCGAAAGCTACTTCGCCCTGCGCACCGCCGAGGCGCGGCTGCGTATCGCTCGCGACAATGCCGGCCTGCAAAAGCGCAGTTTCGAGATCGCCGAACGCCTGTTCAAAAGCGGCGAGACCGACGAGCTGGACTTGCAGCAGGCCAAGACGCAATACCTGAGTACCCAAGCCACGATCCCGGAATTCGAAAGCCAGATCACGCGGATCCGCAATGCGCTGGCCATCCTGATTGGTCGCCCGCCTGGCCCGGTGCCTGAATTGCCGGCGATGACGCAAAAGACGGCGGTCATTCCCCTGATCGACCGCGCGGTGCTGCAAGACGTCCCCGCCAACCTGCTGCTGCGCCGACCCGACGTCCGCGTGGCGCAACTGCGCATTGCGGCGCAGTCGGCGCAGGTCGGCGTGGCAGAAGCGGATCTTTATCCTTCGCTCACCTTGGTCGGCAGCATCATCTGGTCTGCCACGTCGCTGGCGGGCACGGCGGGAAGCACGGCGCTGCTGGCCGGGCCCAGTTTGAGCTGGAACGTGTTCGACTACGGCCGCCTGAAAAACAACGTGCGGGTGCAGGACGCCCGGCTGCAGCAACTGATCGTCGCCTACCAGGATCAGGTGCGCCAGGCAGCGCGGGAAGCCGATGATGCCGCCAGCGGCCTGGTCAAGGCGCTGGAGCGCGACGGCATCCTGCAAGACTCGGTGAAGGCCGCCGCACGCTCGCTGACACTGGCCAGCGCACTCTATCGCGAAGGCTATTCGGACTTCCAGCGCGTGCTGGACGCCCAGCGCGCCTTGGCGGCTCAGCAGGATGCCTATGTGACGAACCGCGGCGCTGCCGTGAGCGACCTGATTGCGTTGTACAAGGCGCTGGGCGGCGGCTGGCACAGCGAGCAGCCACTGCTGGACCCCGCCACTCGCGAGCAGATGCAGCAGCGCACTGACTGGGGCGATCTGTTGTCCGAGCCGCCGCCCGCTTCCGATTCCTCTCCCCTCATGCAAAAGGTGCGATCCGATGAGTGACGCTCCGCGCCCGCCCGCCCCACCCGCAACGCCTGTCCCCCCAGCAACGCCTGCCCCACAAGCAGCGCCTGCCCCAACAGGACCGCCAGGGCCGCCCGCGCCGCAACCCGCCGCCGACCCTGCCCGGAAAGGCGTCAGGTGGGTGGTCCTGGTGATCGTGCTGAGCCTGGTCTGGTATCTGCTGGCAGACCGCTACACGCCCTATACCCAGCAGGCGCGGGTGCAGGCCTTCGTCGTACCCGTGGCGTCGGAGGTGTCGGGCCGCGTGACCCAGGTGTACGTGCGCAACAACCAGGACGTCGAAGCAGGCGCCATGCTGTTCGACGTGGACCCCGAGCATTTCCGGATTGCGCTGGACCGGGCCCGCGCCGATCTGGAGTCGATGCGCAGGCAGGTCGGCGCCAGCACGGCCGGCATCGATTCAGCCCAAGCCTCGCTACGCGCCGCCCAAGCCAACGAGGTGCGGGCCCGCCAGGACAGCAACCGGCTGGAACGCCTGTACCGCGATGACGCGGGCACGATTTCGCTGCGCCGGGTGGAAATCGCCCGGGCCAACCTGGCGCAGGCCGTCAGCCAGGTCGCCGCGGCGCGGGCGGAAGTGCAGCGGGCACGCGAACAGGAAGGCGGCAGCGAAGAAGAAAACGCCAAGCTGCGCAGCGCCGCCGCCACCGTGGAAAAGGCAGAGCTGGACTTGGCCAATACCCAGGTGCGCGCGCGCTCGGCCGGCCTGATCACCGACCTGCGCACGGACACCGGCCAGTACGTCGCGGCGGGCAATCCCGTCATGACGTTGATCGCCATCCACGACGTCTGGATCAGCGCCGAGATGACAGAGAACAACCTGGGCCATATCGAACCCGGCACGGCAGTGGCGATCGTGCTGGATGCGTTGCCGGGCACGGTGCTGGAGGGCCGCGTGCGCAGCGTGGGGTACGGCGTCAATGTCGGCCCCTCCGCCCCTGCTGGCAGCCTGCCCACGGTACAGAACAGCCGCGACTGGCTGCGTCCGGCCCAGCGCTTCCCCGTCGTGGTCGAAATCAACCCCGGCGAACTGCCCAATTGGCGAGGCGTGCGCGCGGGCGGCCAGGCGGAAGTCATGGCGTTTCCCACCTCGGGCAATCCGCTCAACCTGCTGGGCCGCTCGTATCTGCGCGTGATGAGCTGGCTTTCCTATGCCTATTGACGCCTATGCACGCTGATCCCGATCCGCGCAGCCAGCGTGCGCTGCGCCTGGCCCTTGGCACGGCCCTCAGCCTGGCGATCAGCTTCGGCCTGGACCTGCCCATTCCAATGGTCGCGCCCGTGCTGGCGGTGTTTCTGCTGGCGTCGATGAACCGCCCCTTGTCTTTCAAGGCCGGCCTGGGCCTGACGCTGGTCGTGCTGTTCACGACCGCAAGCGGCCTGCTGCTCAGTCCTTTGCTGCGCTACTACCCGGTCAGCGGCGTGCTGCTGGTTGGCCTGGGGCTCTTTCTTGCCTTTCGCTATGGGCTGCGCGGCGGCAACAACCTGGTGTCGCTATTCCTGGTCGTCGGCCTGACCATGATTTCCGCGGCGGGCACGCTCGATTTCACGCTCGCCGCCACGGTGATCGAAGCGCTGGTCAAAGGACTGATCGTGGCCGTGTTGATGCTGAACCTTTGCCATTGGCTGCTTCCAGAGGCCTCGCTGGCCCCCGCGCCGCCGCCCGCCCCTGTATTGCCGCTGCCCCAGGCCAGCCGGATGGCGCTACGCGCGACCCTGGTCGTGCTGCCTGCCTTCCTGCTGGCGCTCACCGACCCGCTGGGCTACATGCCCATCATCCTAAAGTCGGTCAGCCTGGGCCGGCAAAGCTGCGTCAAAGAGGCGCATGGTGCGGCTCGTGAATTATTGGGCTCCACGCTGCTGGGCGGCGCGCTGGCGATCGCCTTCTGGTGTGCCCTGAGCCTGTTCGTGAGCCTGTGGATGTTCTTCCTGTGGATGCTGCTGTTCGCCCTGCTGATCGGACGCAAGCTCTATCGAGTGAGCCAGACGCGGCAGTTGCCCAGCTTCTGGCTGAACACGTTGGTAACGCTGGTCATCCTGCTCGGCCAATCGGTGCAGGACAGCGTGGCTGGCAAGGATGTGCACACCGCCTTCGCGGTGCGCATGGGTTTGTTCATCGCCGTCACGCTGTATGCCTGCCTGATGCTGCACTTGCTCGAGCCGCAACCGCCGGCACCCCACCCGCCCGGCGGGTGGCGCCGCCTTTCGTTTGGACGATTCAAAAGGAGTTAATCATGGCAACGCCAGACAATCCGCTCCAGCCCGCCGCCGCGCGAGGTTGGCGCTTCAAATGCGGGATAGGACTATTCATCGTGGCTTTCGCGCTGTGGTTCCTGGTGCCGATCGCTGCGTCCCTGGACGTGCCCGGCCCGCGCATCGCGGCCCTGACCGGCACCGTGTTCATCGCCAACAAGGTGCTGTTGATCGTCTGCATCGCGGTCATGGGCAAAGAGGGATTCCAGCAGCTCAAGGGCATGGTGTTTGGCCAGGCCAAGCGACTGGCGCCCGCCCGGACAGTCGGCCCCGTGCGTCATGCCATCGGGCTGGTCATGTTCATTCTGCCGATTCTGACATCCATGCTCGAGCCTTACGTCGACCAGCTCTGGCCGGGATCAAGACCCAATCTTTGGCAGCTTCAGGTCTTGGGCGACGTCATGCTGGTCGCGAGCTTTTTCGTGCTGGGCGGCGATTTCTGGAACAAGCTCAGGGCGCTGTTCGTTCGCACGGTCTAGCGCGAGGCTGCGGGGTTGTTCGCGACATCGTTCAAGAGGACGCTCAGCGATTGATGACCATCGTGTAGGTGGGTGGCACCTGCGCGCGATCGATAAAGATATAGGCCGTACCGTCCGAACAAAAATTGGCGACGTCCTTGAAACTGCCGTCTTCCATCTGAACGCAATTATCGATTTGCAGCAGCAAACGACCCGCCGGCACACCCTGCGCGCCGTTGGCGGTCCAGTACGGCACGCCGCCGAACTTGGTGCGCCATTCGGTCGCCCAGTCGTGCGGATGTGCGATGTGTTCGGGCAGATCGTCGTGACGGCCATAGTCGTAGAAATCCGCCTCCAGTTCGGCCGGCGCGCCGTCGTCTTCGATGCGCCAATCGGCGACACCGAGCTCGGCAATGAGTTCGGGAAAGCCGTCCTCGGCATGCTCGGGCGGCGCCGTCAGTCCGTCGCCGAGCGCGTTGCGCGGCAGGCTGAATACGGCGTTGGCGCCACCGTCGCTTTCCCAAAAACTACAGACGCTGTCCCATTCGCACTTGAAGGTGAACAAGACGTCGTCGGCGGGTATCGGCAGATCGGGCGCGTTGTCGTCATGCGACTGCGCCGGCGACTGCGCCAGGAAACTCATCGCGCGGCCGCACTCTTTGCATATCGGCCAATGCTCGATAGGCAAGCCCCACGGCAGGCCGCCTAACTTGTGCACCAGACCCTGCGCCGCGCCGATACGATACCTGGGGTAATGGCTCTTCATTGATACGCCCACATTGTCAACGGAATGGCCGAAACTATATCGCCTGTCGCTGCCCCTGTCGTGACGCGGCTGTGACCAGTTCCTACACTTCTTCGATCCGGGCCGTGGGCGCGAACGGCGTGCCCAGGCCCAGCACATGATAGATGCGTTCCAGGATGCGCTGGCGTCGCGTGGGCCGCCCCATGCGCCAACGCGTGTCCAAAAACAGCAGCGGCAACGCGAAGCAAGCCCAGGCGAACAGCAGGATCGCGAACAGGAATATGGCCAGCTCCGGCAGGTCGGCATGCTCTTCTGGCGACCCGCCGAAATAAAGAAAGCCCACGACCACCAGCCAGCTCACCAGCAGCAGGCTGCCGATCAGCGCCAGCATCGGCACCCGCTGGCTCAAGCCCACGCCCACAGGCCCGATCTTGGTATCGCGGCCCCGGAAGTGGCGGTGGCAGACGTAGACGCGCCCGTCTTCCAGATTGCGCAGGCCGTAGACCAACCGGTGCGGTCCGGCACCCGGAATGTCGCCGGCGTACGCGGCCAGTTCGACTCGGTCGCCTTCGGCCAGGAATGGCAGGACGTTGCCAAAGTCCTCGCCCACATACAGGGCGTAATACTGGCGACCGATCTGGAAACGGTAGATGCCGTAGCTGGGGCTATTCCGCGTCCCCTGGTGGGCTTCGTGCGTCAGGGACGTCAATACGCCGCTTACTTGAAGGATCTCGGGCGCTTCATCGCTGACGAGATGTTCGGTGGCTTGCGGCGCGGGCGTCCGCGGTGGCTCGGGGCGCGCCGCACCCTGTGTGACGGGCGTATTCTGGGACTCGCGATACAGCGCTTCACTGTGCAGGATGGCGGGCCGGCGCCGGTGGTTGTGCCATAAGCCATGCAGGGAAGCGCCCGCCAGGACCAACGCAATCAACGCCACCGTCAATAAAACGACCAATACCAGCACCTGTGCGAAGGACGCCAGGTTCAACAGGAAGCAGCCCCCAATCGCTGCGGCGGCAATGGCCGAGCCAATACCGATGCTGCGCCAGGCGCGGCTTCGTTCATCCACGTAATAGCGCGGGGGTATGCCCGGGCCTTGCGCGGCGGACAGCCACGAAAACAGCCGCAATGACTGCGGGTCTTCCAGCACGCCGATGCGCACCGGCACGCCTCGCTGCTGCAGGCCGTGCAGCGTGCGCGCATCAGCGGCATCCTGGAACGTGCCGTTGACCGCCACGCCATCCACCCGCATATGGACGTTGCCTCGGATGAGCGGCACTGCGAACCGGATCTTCTCGATACGGCCTTCGACGATGCTGGCGGTGGTTGCGATCGAGCGCTTGGGCATGCGGGCGGCGGGCCGCGGAGCAAGCGGCCAATACGGGAAAAGCGCACAGCATACCGTAGGGTGCGCGGCGACGCGGCAAGCGGCATGTGGCAGGTGGCGCTGATGGATTTTTTGCATCAATAGCAGAATTTATTTCATTTCACCGGCGGCAAGCCCGGGCGTAAAAATGAAGCATTGGCGCCGTCGAAGCCGTTCGCTGCCCCCGTACCCCACGCCGCAAGTCCGACTCGCCGCCATCCGACGCGATCACCCCACCAGCAAGGACGGGAACATCATGAACACCGCTTTGGAGCACCTGGCCAGGCAACTTGATTTGAACGCTGGCGGCAATGAACTCCTGCGCCTGGCGTTCGCCTACGCCTGTGCGCGGCGGGTCGAGCACCTGCTTGAAGAGCCGCAAGCCGCAACCTGCCTGGCCACACTCGGCCGCTACCTGCATGGCGCCGCCAGCCGCGAGGATTTGGCTCAGGCTGCTGCCCTGGCCGACAGGCTGGCCAACCATCACCCGGGCTCGGCGTCCCTGGACGGCTGCGGCCACGCCGCCGTTTCCGCCACCTACGCGGTCGCCAGCGCGCTGGCGGGCAAAGCGCTACGGACGGCCGACTATGCCGCCTACTCCGCGGTGTATGGCCAGGGCGGCTACGGCGCGATCGCCGATCCCGACTCGTTCCACATCGAATTCGCGTGGCAAGCGGACACCTTGGCGGCGTTGGCGGCGCACGCGATCATTCCAGGGGATGCCACGGAATCGTCGCGCTGACCAGATCGCTGCAACGACCCTCGTCACAGTGGCCCGGCCGCCAGCATGAAACTGCCACCCCGTATCACATGCAACAGCCGCGGCCTGCTGCCGCCGTCCACCTTCTTGCGCAATCGGCGCATGGCCAGGGCGACTGCGTGGCACTTCACGTGTTGCGGCCCGTTCATCTGCGCCTTCGCTTTCCAGACTTCCTCGGCCAGTTGCCAACTGGTGAACACGGCGCCTGGGCGCCCCATCAGCAAGGTCAACAGCCCGAACTCCTTGGGTGTCAGCATCAGCAACTGGCCATCCCGATAGGCGCGACAGCGCAGCAGGTCCAGCTCCAGGTCTGCAAACTGCAACCTGTCGCCGGACTCGGCCAGGCAGGTCAACAGGACGTGGCCCATATGACGGAATCCCCGATGCCGCTTGCGCGGCTATCGGCGAGCCTCGGTCTGGCGCTGCACTTCCGCTTGGTAGTCAAGGCCCGAGCGCAGCCGCACATACTCCGAGAACGCCGCCTTGTATTGCGCGCTGTAGATATCCGGCGTGGCCTCGCCGCGCCAAAACTTGTCCACCCCTGCCCGCTTCCACAGCGCCAAGTCCGCCAGGACTTCAGCACGCGTCAGCGACTGGCCGTAGGGACTGGTCAACGCCGTCGCCGGCGCGCCGGCCGACGCCACTTGCTGCGCCAGGGCGGTGCCGGAAACGCCCGCCGCCAGGGCCAGGACCAATGCGGTTTGACGAAGAATCTGCATGTTTCACACTCCTATGAATCGTGTTGGGTACTGCACGGAATTCATTCTAGGAAGGTGACGCAGACAGAAAGCGGATAGGGAGATTACGTTTTTGACATCAAAAAAAAGCGCCACGAAATCCGTGGCGCTTTGCGGGAAAAACCCCCGGGGACAACGCCCCGGCGACCTTACCGAACCTTCCCGTCCTTCCAAGCCTCCAGCAGCTTCTCATAAGCCACCGTCTCGCCCTTGGGCTTTTCATTGCCCAGCTTCTTCCAAGGCGCGTGCTGATCCGACAGCCACTTGCTCGGGTCGCTCTTGGCGTTCAGCTTGGGCGCGCATTGCGCCATGCCGGCCCGTTCCAGCCGCGCCATGACCTGGTCCATTTCGTTGGCCAGGTTGTCCATGGCGGCCTGCGGGGTCTTTTCGCCGGTGACGGCGGTGGCGACGTTCTTCCACCACAATTGGGCCAGCTTGGGGTAGTCGGGGACGTTGTTGCCGGTGGGGGTCCAGGCCACGCGGGCGGGGCTGCGGTAGAACTCGATCAGGCCGCCGTAGTTGGCGGCGTTCTTGGTGAAGTAGTCGCTGTGGATGTCGCTGTCGCGGATGAAGGTCAGGCCGGTGATGGATTTTTTCAGCGAGACCGATTTGGACGTGACGAACTGGGCGTAGAGCCAGGCGGCGGCCATTTTGTCGGGGTTGGTGGACTTGAAGAAGGTCCACGAGCCGACGTCCTGGTAGCCGTTCTGCATGCCGTCCTTCCAGTACGGGCCGTAGGGCGACGGGGCCATGCGCCACTTGGGGGTGCCGTCTTCGTTGACGACCGGCAGGCCCTTCTTGGTCATGTCGGCGGTAAACGCCGTGTACCAGAAGATCTGCTGGGCGATCTGGCCCTGGGCCGGCACCGGGCCGGATTCCGAGAAGGTCATGCCCATGGCCTGCTGCGGGGCGTACTTTTTCATCCAGTCGACGTACTTGGTCAGGGCGTAGACCGCGGCCGGGCTGTTGGTGGCGCCGCCGCGCGAAACCGAGGCGCCCACGGGGGTGCACTTGTCGTCCGCCACGCGGATGCCCCATTCGTCCACCGGCATGCCGTTGGGCAGGCCCTTGTCGGCGGCGCCGGCCATGGACAGCCACGCGTCGGTGAAGCGCCAGCCCAGCGACGGGTCCTTCTTGCCGTAGTCCATGTGGCCATAGACCTTCTTGCCGTCGATCTCCTTGACGTCGTTGGAGAAGAAGTCGGCGATGTCCTCGTAGGCGGACCAGTTGGTGGGCACGCCCAGCTCGTAGCCGTACTTGGCCTTGAACTTGTCCTTCAGGTCCTGGCGCGCGAACCAGTCGGCGCGGAACCAGTAGACGTTGGCGAACTGCTGGTCGGGCAGCTGGTAGAGCTTGCCGTCCGGCGCGGTGGTGAACTTGGTGCCGATGAAGTCCTTCAGGTCCAGGCCCGGATTGGTCCATTCCTTGCCGGCGCCGGCCATGTAGTCGGACAGCGGCAGGATGGCGCCGTAGCGGTAGTGGGTGCCGATCAGGTCGGAGTCGGAGATCCAGCCGTCATAGATGGACTTGCCCGACTGCATCGAGGTCTGCAGCTTCTCGACCACGTCGCCTTCCTGGATCAGGTCGTGGTTGACCTTGATGCCGGTGATCTCGGTGAAGGCCTTGGCCAGCACCTTGGACTCGTACTCGTGGGTGGTGATGGTTTCCGACACCACGTTGATTTCATTGACGCCCTTGGCCTTGAGCTTGGCGGCGGCCTCGATGAACCACTTCATCTCGGCCATCTGCTGGTCCTTGGACAGGGTCGACGGCTGGAATTCCGAATCGACCCACTTCTTCGCTTCCGGCTCGCCAGCCCAGGCTCCTGACGTCCCGATCAGGGCGATGGCGGCCGCCATGGCGTGCATGCGCAATTTCATGACCTGTCTCCTCGATAAGTCTTCCCCTATCGTGCTGCGGACCGCTGGCCGGGGAAGACGCTGGCCGATAGTCCTTCCAAACCGCTGATATCGCAGGGGTCTTTGCCCCTTTCAGCCTTTTCTGATGACAAGCGCCAGCAGCAACATGGACAGCACGAAGCTGATCCACACCGATGGCGGCTCATCCAGCGAAAACCATTCCACCGCCTTCTGGCCCAGCCCCAGGAATGCCAGGTTGAGCCAGGCCGCGGCCATCAGGCCGATGAACAGGCGGTCGCCGCGGGTGGTGCGCAGGGGCAGAAAGCCCTTGCGCTCGACCGTGGGCGCTTTCAGTTCCCAGACCGTCATGCCGATCAGCATCAGGACGATGCAGGAGAAGAACACGGCGACCGGGGTGGTCCATACCATCCAGCTGAACATGTGTGCCCCCTGCCCTAGACGCGGCCCATCGCAAAGCCCTTCGCGATGTAGTGCCGCACGAACCAGATGACGATGCCGCCCGGCACGATGGTCAGCACGCCCGCCGCCGCCAGCACGCCCCAATCCATGCCGGAGGCCGACACGGTGCGGGTCATGGTGGCGACGATGGGCTTGGCGTTGACCGACGTGAGCGTGCGCGCCAGCAGCAGTTCCACCCAGCTGAACATGAAGCAGAAGAACGCCGCCACGCCCACGCCCGACTTGATCAGGGGCAGGAAGATCGTCAGGAAGAAGCGCGGGAACGAATAGCCGTCCACGTAGGCCGTCTCGTCGATCTCGCGCGGCACGCCGGACATGAAGCCTTCCAGGATCCACACCGCCAGCGGCACGTTGAACACCAGGTGCGCCAGCGCCACCGCCAGGTGCGTGTCCATCAGCCCGAACGAGCTGTAGAGCTGGAAGAACGGCAGCAGGAACACCGCCGGCGGCGTCATGCGGTTGGTCAGCAGCCAGAAGAACACGTGCTTGTCGCCGATGAAGCGGTAGCGCGAGAACGCGTAGGCCGCCGGCAGCGCCACGGCCAGCGAGATGACCGTGTTGATGACCACGTAGATCAGCGAATTGATGTAGCCCGAATACCAGGCCGGATCGGTGAAGATGGTGCGGTAGTGCTCCAGCGTGAAGTCGCGCGGCCACAGGGTCAGCGTGCTGACGATTTCGGTATTGGTCTTGAACGACATGTTCAGCATCCAGTACAGCGGCAGGATGGCGAACACCAGGTACAGCGTCAGGAAGACGCCGCGCCAGCGGGAATTTTTCTCACGCATTTGCGCGCTCCTCGTCGAAGCCGCCGGTGGTGCCGGCGCGCTGCATCCAGTTGTAGAGGATGAAGCACAAGAGCAGGATGATCAGGAAGTAGATGATCGAGAACGCCGCCGCCGGGCCCAGGTCGAACTGGCCCACGGCCTTTTGCGTCAGGTATTGCGACAGGAAGGTGGTGGCGTTGCCGGGGCCGCCGCCGGTCAGCACGAAGGGCTCGGTATAGATCATGAAGCTGTCCATGAAGCGCAGCAGCACCGCGATCATCAGCACGCCGCGCATCTTGGGCAGCTGGATGTAGCGGAACACCGCCAGGCGCGAGGCGCCGTCGATGCGCGCGGCCTGGTAATAAGCGTCGGGAATGGCGCGCAGGCCGGCATAGCACAGCAGCGCCACCAGCGGCGTCCAGTGCCAGACGTCCATGACCAGCACGGTGACCCAGGCGTCGACGTCGTTGCCGGTGTAGTTGTAGTCCACGCCCAGCCACGACAGCGTGGCGCCGAGCAAGCCGATGTCGGTGCGGCCGAACACCTGCCAGATGGTGCCGACGACGTTCCACGGAATCAGCAGCGACAGCGCGATGATGACCAGCACCGCCGACGCGCGCCAGCCGCTGGCGGGCATCGACAGCGCCAGCAGGATGCCCAGCGGGATCTCGATGGCCAGCACGGCCAGTGAAAAGCCGATTTGCCGGAACAGCGCACCGTGCAGTTCTTCGTCCTGCAGCACGGCGGCGAACCATTCCGTGCCGACGAAGACGCGGCGCTCGGGCGAGATGATGTCCTGCACCGAGTAGTTGACGATGGTCATCAGCGGCAGGATGGCGGAAAACGCCACGCACACGACGACAGGCAGGACCAGGAACCAGGCCCGGTGATTGATCGGTTTCATCGAATCAGTTCCTCGTCGCGGTAAAAGCACGTGTGCGGGTTCAGCGCCGACAGCCACACGGTGACGCCGGACGCGATCGCGGCGGCGTCCGCACCCAGCCGGGCCCGCAGCGGCGTGCCTTCGAAGTCGGCCACCAGCAGCGTGTAGGTGCCCACGTCCTGTACCCGATCGACCCGCACCGGAATGGCGCCGGGGGTCTGGGCGTCGGTCAGGCGCAGGTACTCGGGGCGCACGCCGAGTTTCAGCGGCCCGGCGTGCGCCAGCTTGGCGGCCAGGGCGTCGGACACGCCGTCGACGCGGTACTGCCCTACCCGCAAGGCGCCATCGCGCCATTCGGCGGGCAGGAAGTTCATGCCGGGCGACCCGATGAAGTGGCCGACGAAGGTGTGGGCGGGACGTTCGAACAGGTCGTCGGCGCTGCCCACCTGCACGGCGCGGCCGCGCGCCATCACCATTACCTGGTCGGCAAAGGTCAGCGCCTCGGTCTGGTCATGGGTGACGTAGATCAGCGTGAGCTTGAATTCGTGGTGGATTTCCTTGAGTTTGCGGCGCAGTTCCCACTTCAGCTGGGGGTCGATGACGGTCAACGGCTCGTCGAACAGAATGGCCGACACGTCGCTGCGCACCAGGCCGCGGCCCAGCGAGATCTTCTGTTTGGCGTCGGCGGTCAGGCCGCTGGCGCGGCGGTCCAGCACGTGAGACATCTCCAGCATTTCGGCGATGCGCCCGACCCGTTCGCGAATGCGTTCGGGCGGCACGCCGCGGTTGCGCAGCGGAAAGGCCAGGTTCTGGGCCACGGTCATGGTGTCGTACACCACCGGAAACTGAAACACCTGGGCGATGTTGCGCGCCTGCGGCGTTTTGCCGGTGACGTCCTGGCCGTCGAACAGGATGCGGCCGTGCGATGGGTGCAACAGGCCCGAGACGCAGTTCAGCAAGGTGGTCTTGCCGCAACCCGACGGGCCCAGCAAGGCGTAGGCCCCCCCGTCGCGGAAGGTGAATTTCAGCGGCAACAGCGCGTAGTCCCCGTCGGCCTGGGGGTGGGCGACGTAGGAATGGGACAGGTCCAGTTCGATCTGCGCCATCACACGCCCCCTGCTGCGGCGTGGCGTGCGGGCGCGGCCAGCAAGCCCCCGTCGGCGCCAAACGCGTAGGTTTGCGCGGGGTCGAAGTACAGCGTCAGGCGCTGGTCCAGCGTATAGCGGTGTACGCCCGGCAGTTGCGCGACCACGTCGCCGGCCGCCGTGTGCGCATGCACGAAGGTGTCGGACCCGGAGATCTCGGCCAGCTTGACCACGCCGTCCAGGCCGATGTGGCCGGGGCGCGGTGCAATATCCAACGCCCCGGCGCGCAGCCCGGCGGTGAGCTCGGCGCCGTCGCCCGCAGGCAGGCGCCGGTCCACCGTGATGCCTCCCTGCAACGAGAAGCCGGCGGCGCCGCGGCGGGCGGCGAACAAGTTCATGGGCGGATCGCTGAAAGCGCGTGCCACCCGAATGGAGTTAGGCCGGTGAAAGACCTCGGCGGTCGGCCCGTATTGCAGCAGTTCGCCGGCATCCAGCACCGCGGTGTGGCCGCCCAGCAACAGGGCCTCGCCCGGTTCGGTGGTGGCGTAGACCACGGTGGAGCGGCCCTGCGCGAACAACGCCGACAGTTCGTCGCGCAGTTCTTCGCGCAGCTTGTAGTCCAGGTTGACCAGCGGCTCGTCCAGCAGGATCAGCGGCGCGTCCTTGACCAGCGCGCGCGCCAGGGCCACCCGCTGCTGCTGGCCGCCGGACAGTTCGGCGGGCAGGCGTTCCAGCAGGTGGTCGATGTGCAGGCGCGCGGCCATGGCGCGCACCTTGTCGGCGATGCCGCTGGCGCCGCGCAGCTTGAGCGGCGAGGCAATGTTGTCGAACACCGTCATGGACGGATAGTTGATGAATTGCTGGTACACCATGGCGACGTTGCGCTGGCGCACCGGCACGCCGGTCACGTCGGCGCCGTCCACCAGCACCCGGCCTTCGGTGGGCCGGTCGAGCCCGGCCATGATGCGCATCAGCGATGTCTTGCCTGCCAGGGTCACCCCCAGCAATACGGTCATGGCGCCCGGCACCGGGGCCAGGCTCATCGGATACAGGTGCGTCTGCGAGCCGGCTCGCAAACCTATCCTGTCCAGGGTCAGCTGCATCTGGTCTCCTCTACCTCTAATACGTCCCCGGTTTTCAGACCGGACTTCAGTACATCGGTACAGCGGCCCTCGCGGCGCGCGGGAACGCGCCGGCCAGGGGTCTTCTTTCAGATCGCTTTCGTTTTTTGTGCGTTTTACCGAAGAAGCGAACAAAAAACAATCTTGCAGTGCGTCATTATTTTTCGCTTTTGTTGTTTTATGATGCGAACATGACACTGAATCCTAGACAAAGCGCCTTGATCGAAATGGTGCGAGCCCAAGGCTCGGCCACGATCGAAGAGCTTGCCAAACGCTTTGATGTGACGCTGCAGACCGTGCGGCGTGACGTCAACATCCTGTCCGAAGCCGGCCTGTTGTCGCGCTTTCATGGCGGTGTGCGCATCGAAGCGTCAACCATCGAGAACATCGCCTACCGCAAGCGCCAGGGGCTGCATGCCGCGGGCAAGCAACGCATCGCCGAGGCCGTGGCCCGCTCGGTGCCCGATGGCTGTTCGCTGATCCTGAACATCGGCACCACCACCGAGGCCATCGCGCGCGCCCTGCTGCGCCATCGTGGCCTGCGCGTCATCACCAACAACCTGCACGTGGCGGACATCCTGTCGGATAACCCCGATTGCGAGGTCATCGTGGCCGGCGGCGTGGTGCGCTCGCGCGACCGCGGCATCGTCGGCGAAGCCACCATGGATTTCATCCGCCAGTTCAAGGTGGACATCGGCCTGATCGGCATTTCCGGCATCGAGGCCGACGGCACGCTGCGCGACTACGACTTCCGCGAAGTGCGCGTGGCGCGCACCATCATCGAACAGTCGCGCGAAGTCTGGCTGGCCGCCGACAGCAGCAAATTCAAGCGCCAGGCCATGGTGGAACTGGCGCACATCTCGCAGATCGACCGCTTTTTCACCGACGCGCATCCGCAGGAACCGCTGGCGCAAGTGCTGCTGGACGCCGGCGTGCGCTGCGAGGTGGCCGCCGCGCCGAACGCGGCCAAGGTACCCGCCTGACCGGCTTGACCCGGCCCGGCGGCACGGCGCTGGCGCCGCGCCCGGCCGGCACCAACAGAAACGAACAACGCACCGAACCCTAGCGGCCCCGCCGCCCAAGCATATGAACCAACCGCTCGCCACCGTCACCCCGCCCGACCGCAACCGCCTGCTGGCGCAACTGGACAACACGCCCGCCTGGGACGTGATCGTCATCGGCGGCGGCGCCACCGGCCTGGGCACCGCGGTCGACGCCGCCAGCCGCGGCTACCGCACCCTGCTGATCGAAGGCGCCGACTTCGCCAAGGGTACGTCCAGCAAGGCCACCAAGCTGGTCCACGGCGGCGTGCGCTACCTGGCCCAAGGCAACATCAGCCTGGTGCGCGAAGCCCTGCACGAACGCGGCCTGCTCAACCGCAATGCGCCGCACCTGGTGTGGCCGCTGGGCTTCGTGGTGCCGGCCTACAACCTGCTGGACCAGCCCTTCTACGGCATCGGCCTGAAGATGTACGACATGCTGGCCGGCAAGCTGAACCTGTCGCCCAGCCGCTGGCTGTCGCGCCGCGATACGTTGGCCAACGCCCCGACGCTGGCTGAAAACGTCAACGGCCGCGGCCTGAAAGGCGGCGTGCTGTACTACGACGGCCAGTTCGACGACGCGCGCCTGGCGCTCAGCCTGATGCGCACCCTGTTCGACCTGGGCGGCACGGCGGTGAACTACGTACGCGCCACGGGCCTGACCACCACCGGCGGCAAGGTCGACGGCGTGACCGCGCAAGACGTACTGGGCGGCGCCAGCTTCACGCTGCGCGCGCGCTGCGTGATCAACGCCACCGGCGTCTGGGTCGACAGCGTGCGCCGCATGGAAGACAAGAACGCGCCCACCATGGTGGCGCCCAGCCAGGGCGTGCACCTGACGCTGCCGCACGACTTCCTGCCCGGCAAGCGCGCCATCCTGATCCCCAAGACCGACGACGGCCGCGTGCTGTTCGTGGTGCCATGGAACGGCCACACCATCGTCGGCACCACCGATTCGCCGCGCAACGACCTGCCGCTGGACCCGGAAGCCGGCGCCGAGGACGTCGACTTCATCCTGAACACCGCCGCGCGCTATCTCAGCCGCAAGCCGACCCGCGACGACGTCACCAGCGTCTGGGCGGGCCTGCGGCCGCTGGTCAAGGCCACCGGCGACGCCTCCACCAAGTCGCTGTCGCGCGAGCACACCATCCTGGTGTCGCAGGCGGGGTTGGTGACGGTCACGGGCGGCAAGTGGACCACCTATCGCCGCATGGCGCAGGACGTGGTCGACACCGCCATCCAGCACCAGTTGCTGACGCAGGCCAGCTGCCGCACCGAGTCGCTGGCGCTGCATGGCGCCAACGGCCTGGCGCCGTCGCAGGAACACGCCGGCACGCCGGACAGTTACTACGGCAGCGACCTGGCCACGCTCAAGGCCCTGCCCGGCGCCGAGCGCATGCTGGTCAGGAGCAGCGGCCTGTCGGAAGCGCATGTGCGTTTCGCCGCGCGCTTCGAACTGGCGCGCAGCGCCGAGGACGTGCTGGCGCGCCGCAACCGCGCGCTGTTCCTGGACGCCGAGGCGGCCATGCTGGCCGCGCCCGAAGTGGCGCGCATCCTGGCCGAGGAACTGGGCCACGACGCCGCCTGGCAGCAGCGCACGCTGCAGGAACTGGCCGGCGTGGCGGCGCACTACAAGCTGAAGTGATTGCCGCGCAGGGATCGCCGCGCGGCGATTCCTGCATCGCGAGGCCTGCGCAATTTGCCGCGCGGATTGCCGCGCCGCGACAGCGGCACGGCATGCCGGCAAGCCCGGCTACGGCACGCGCAGCGGACTGTTCTGGATCATCGCTTCAAACACGCGCAGCAGATCGGGGTCGCATTTGGCCCCCGCCTCGCCATTCAGGATGCGCAGGATCTCGGCGTGCGTGCGCGCCGGATGATAGGGCCGGGCGTCGCCCAGCGCGTCGTAGGAATCGGCCAGCGAGATGATGCGTGAGTGCAGCGGGATATCCCGTCCGGCGAGTCCGGCGGGGTAGCCCGAGCCATCGAAATGCTCATGATGGTGGCGCACCGCGTGCGCGATCAGGTCGCGTTGCGGGATGTCGCTATGCATGATGATGTCGGCGCCCACCGCGGCGTGCGACTTCATGATTTCCCAGTCTTCGTTTTCCAGCCGCTTGGGCGAAAACAACACACGGTCGGGCGTGCCGATCTTGCCCACATCGTGCAGCCGCGCGGCCACGCCGACGGCATGCTGCTCCTCTTCGTTCAGCCCGCACGCGCGGGCCAGGGCCACGCTCAGGGCAACGACGCGGTGGCAGTGACGCCCGGTGGCCAGGTCTCTGGCCTGCATCGCCGCGAACAGCGCGGCTTCACAGGAGCCGGCGGGAATAGCGGAAGTCGCGGTCGACGCGGACGCGTCGCTGGAAGGCAAGTCTGGAGGCATTGGTCTTGGCGCGCGCGGTTGCAGCGGAACCGCACGCTTGTGTCAGAAAGTATCAATTCTGACACAAGCCCGCAAATACGCACCTCAAGCCTTCAGACGTTGCAGCAATGATTGCGCCACGCCCACCGACGACGCCGGGTTCTGGCCGGTGATCAACAGCCCGTCGGACACCACATAAGGCTGCCAATCGGGGCCTTTGGTGTAGCGCCCGCCCAGCGCGGCCAACTCGTCCTCGACCAGGAATGGCACCACGTCCGTCAGTTGCACCGCTGCTTCTTCCGCGTTGGAAAAGCCCGTCACCTGGCGGCCCTGCACCAGCGGCTTGCCGTCGGCGGTCTTGGCGTGGCGCAGCACGCCCGGCGCGTGGCACACCGCGGCCACCGGCTTGCCGGCGGCCAACATGGTTTCGATCAGCGAGACGGACTTGGGATCTTCGGCCAGGTCCCACAGCGGACCGTGGCCGCCGGGGTAGAACACCGCGTCGTAGTCGGCGGCCTGGACCTCGGCCAGTCGGCGCGTGGTGGCCAAGCGCTGCTGCGCGGCGGGGTCCTGGCGAAAGCGCCGGGTGTCGTCGGTCTGCGCGTCCGGGTCATCGCTCTTTGGGTCCAGCGGCGGCTGGCCGCCTTGCGGCGAAGCCAGTGTCAGCGTGGCGCCCGCGTCCAGAAAGGCGTAGTACGGCGCCGCGAATTCTTCCAGCCAGAAGCCGGTCTTGCGGCCCGTGTTGCCCAGCGTGTCGTGGGAAGTCAGCACGATCAGGATATTCATGTTGCGCTCCTCATGTTGCGTTCCTATTCATCCGGGCCGACGCGCACGATGCGCTTGCCGGCATTCTCGCCCTTGAGCAGCCCCATCAGGCCACGCGGCGCGTTTTCCAGGCCATCGACCACGTCTTCGCGATACTTGATGCGCCCGTCGCGCAGCAGCTCCTGCATGGCCGCGCGGAATTCACCGAAGCGCGGCGCGTATTCGTTGAAGATGATGAAGCCCTGCATCTTGATGCGCTTGGTCAGGATGGTGCGCATCAACAGCGGCAAGCGGTCGGGGCCCTCGGGCAGGCTGGTGGCGTTGTAGGCCGCGATCAGGCCGCATACGGGCACCCGGGCGCGCGGGTTCAAGAGCGGCAACACGGCATCGAACACCGCGCCGCCCACGTTCTCGAAATACACGTCGATGCCCTTGGGGACGGCGCGGGCCAGCAAATCGGGCAACGCCGGGTCCTTGTGGTCGATGCAGGCGTCGAAGCCCAGCGTCTCGACCACGTAACGGCACTTGTCGGCGCCGCCGGCAATGCCGACCGTTCTGCAGCCATGGATTTTGGCCAACTGGCCCACCACCGCGCCCACCGCGCCGCTGGCCGCAGCCACCACCACGGTTTCGCCTGCTTTGGGCTGGCCGATGTCCAGCAAGCCCATGTAGCCGGTGAAGCCGGGCATGCCCAGCACGCCCAGCGAATACGACGGACGTTCGGGCGCCTGGCCCAGCTTGAGCAGGCCGGCGCCGTCGGACAGCGCGTAATCCTGCCAGCCGGATTGGCCCAGCACCCACTCGCCCACCGGGTAGTCGGGGTGGTTCGACGCCACCACCCGCGAGACGGTGCCGCCCACCATGGGCTGGCCCACCTGCACGGGTTCGGCGTAGGACGGCGCGTCGCTCATGCGGCCGCGCATATAGGGGTCGAGTGACAGGTAGACCGTGCGCAGCAGTAGCTGGCCGGGACCGGGTTGGGGCACCGCGGCGGTTTCCAGGCGGAAATCGCTGTCGACGGGCTCGCCCTTGGGGCGGGCGGCCAGGACGATGCGGCGGTTGGAAGAGGACGATTGCGGCATGGCGTGCAGACTCCTTCTGTTCCTGGGGATGACCTGCCCACTTGAAAAGCGCTGGCAGGTCTTTGAGGCATTACACCATCGTTGCCCGGCGGGCCATCCACCAACCTTGCCGCCTGCCCCCCTTTTAATTAATTAAATATTTAATTAGAATCTGCCGCATGCCGACTTCGCCTTCCCCCGCCCGCCGTCCGGGCCGCCCGCCCCGCCCCGACAACGCTGCCGTGCGCGACCAGTTGCTGGATATCGCCACGGACCTGTTCGCCGCGCAGGGCGTGGCCGCCACCCGCATCGCTCATATCGCCGAGCGCGCCGGGGTGACGTCGGCCATGCTGCATTACTACTTCAAGAGCCGCGACCAGTTGCTGGACGCCGTGGTGCTGGAACGGGTGGTGCCGGTGATCAGCTTTGTCTGGAGCCCGGTGCCGCAAACCGCCCGCCGCGTCGACGGCGCGGCCGATACGGCGCGCGCCGTCATCGCCGAAATCGTGGCGCGGCTGGTGCGCTGCGCCGCCGACCGGCCCTGGCTGCCGGCGCTGTGGATGCACGAAGTCGTCAACGAAGGCGGTCAACTGCGCGAACGCGTGCTGCGTCATTTGCCGGCGCAGCGGCTGCAAGTGTTCGCGGGGCTGATCGCCGACAGCCAGCGCGCCGGCGCCATCACCCCGGGGGTGGAGCCGCGGCTGGTGTTCCTGTCGATCCTGGGCCTGACGCTACTGCCGCTGGCCACCTCCAGCCTGTGGCGACGCATCTGGCAAGAAGACCCGGCCGCCCAGACCATCGGCCACGAGGCCATTGCCGCCCACGCCACCGCCATGTTGACGGGCGGGCTGTTTTCACCGGTTACGCTGCTGACGGCCAGCCCGGCAAACCCCGTGCCCCCTGAATCGGCCGGCGCGGATATGCCATCCGCCATGGCCGATACCCTTCTTCCCCCCTCGCCTGCCCCAGGACGCTGATCATGCGCACCGACTCCGCTTGGCGCTTCGCGCTGCCCGCCGCCTCTGCTTTCAGCCTGTTGCTGCTGGCCGCTTGCGGCAAAGGCAGCGATGCGGTCTATCAGGGCTATGTCGAGGGCGAATACCTCTATATCGCTTCCTCCGAGGCGGGCCGGCTGGACACGCTGTCGGTGCAGCGCGGCCAGCAGGTCGCGAACGACGCGCCGCTGTTCGCGCTGGAAGCCACCCGCGAAACCGCCGCGCGCGACCAGGCCGGCGCGCAGTTGGCGGCGGCCGATGCGCAACTGGAAGACATCGCCACCGGCAAGCGCCCGGCCGAGGTCGACGTCAGCCGCGCCCAACTGGCCCAGGCCGAAGCCGCCAGCCGCCGCTCGGCGGCGCAACTGGCGCGCGACTCCGCGCAGTTTCGCGCAGGCGGGATAGCCCGGGCGCAGTTGGACGACAGCCGCGAACAGGCGCAGTCCGACGCGGCACGGGTGCGCGAATTGCGCGCGCAACTGGACGTGGCCAACCTGCCCGGCCGCCAGGACCAGCGCCGCGCCCAGGCCGCCCAAGTGGACGCTGCACGCGCCGCGCTGGCGCAGGCCGACTGGACCTTGTCACAAAAACGCCTGGCCGCGCCGGCCGCCGGGCTGGTGTTCGACACGCTGTACCGCGTGGGCGAATGGGTGCCGGCGGGCAGCCCGGTCGTCAGCCTGCTGCCGCCGGGCAACATCAAAGTGCGCTTCTTCGTGCCCGAGGCCGTGGCCGGTTCGCTCAAGCCCGGCCAGCAGGCCACCGTGCGCTGCGACGGCTGCGGCGACCCGGTGCCGGTGCGCATCGACTACATCTCGCCGCAAGCGGAATACACGCCGCCCGTGATCTACAGCCGCGAAACCCGCGGCAAGCTGGTTTACCTGGTCGAGGCCCGCCCCGCGCCGGACGCGGCAACGCGGCTGCATCCGGGCCAGCCGGTAGAGGCGGCGCTGCAATGAGCGACGCGCCCGTGTCCCCCCAATCCCCGGGCGGCTACGTCATCGACGTGCATGGCTTGAACAAGCACTTCGGCGACAAGCATGTGGTCAACGACGTGTCGCTGCAGGTGCGCGAAGGCGAGATCTTCGGCTTCCTGGGCCCCAACGGCAGCGGCAAGACCACCAGCATCCGCCTGATGTGCGGGCTGCTCACGCCGGATTCAGGCAGCGGCACCTGCCTGGGCTTCGACATTCTCAAGGACAGCGCGCAGATCAAGCGCCAGGTCGGCTACATGACCCAGAAGTTTTCGTACTGGGACGACCTGACCATCCGCGAAAACCTGGACTTTGTCGCCCGCATGTACGGCATGCCCCAGCGCCGCGAAACCGTGGATCGCGCCCTGGAAGACCTGGGCCTGCACAGCCGGGCCGGGCAATTGACCGGCTCCTTGTCGGGCGGCTGGAAGCAGCGGCTGGCGCTGGCCGCCTGCCTGTTGCACCAACCGCGCCTGCTGCTGCTGGACGAGCCCACCGCAGGCGTGGACCCGACCGCACGGCGCGATTTCTGGGAACAACTGCACGAGCTGGCCGCGCGCGGCATTTCCGTGCTGGTCAGCACCCACTACATGGACGAGGCCGAGCGCTGCCACAAGCTGGCCTACATCTCGTACGGCAAGCTGCTGATCCAGGGCACCGCCGACGAAGTCATCGCCCGGCAGCGCCTGACCACCTGGGCCATCCATGGCCACGACCTGGTGCCGCTGGCGCAGCGGCTGCGCGGCGCGCCGGGGGTGGACCAGACCGTGGCCTTCGGCACCGCGCTGCACATCAGCGGCCGCGACGCCGCCGTGCTCGAACGCACCTTGCGAGACGTCGTGGCCGGCCAGGACCTGCGCCTGGAACGCATCGACACCAGCCTGGAGGACGTCTTCATCTATCTGATGAACCGCTCCGACGACAACTATGCGAGCCCGGCATGAGGCGCCACCTGGAGGGTTTCTCGTGGTCGCGCTGGTGGAGCATGGTGCTCAAGGAGTTCCTGCAGTTGCGGCGCGACCGCATCACCTTCGGCATGATCGTCGGCATTCCGATCATGCAGCTGGCGCTGTTCGGCTACGCCATCAACACCAACCCCAAGCAGCTGCCGACCGCGGTCATCGTGGCCGACCAGAGCCCGTTCACGCGCAGCTTCGTGGCGGCGATGACGGCATCCGACTACTTCGACATCGTCGAGACCCTGCCCGACGAAGAGGCCGGCCGCGCCGCGCTGGCGCAGGGCCGGGTGCTGTTCGTGCTGACCATTCCGCCCGACTTCTCGCGCAAGCTGCTGCGCGGCGAGCGGCCGGCGCTGCTGATCGAGGCCGACGCCACCGATCCGATGGCGGTCGGGCTGGCGATCGGCTCGGCCACACAGTTGGCGCAGGCGGTGGCGCAGAAAGACCTGACCGGCCCGCTGGCGCACCTGGCCGGCGGCCAGCCGCCGTTCGACGTGCGCGTGCACCAGCTCTACAACGAAGAGCAGATCTCGCAATACAACACGGTGCCGGGGCTGATGGGCGTGATCCTGACCATGACACTGGTGATGATGACCGGCCTGGCCATGACGCGCGAACGCGAGCGCGGCACCATGGAAAACCTGCTGGCCATGCCGGTGCGGCCGCTGGAGGTGATGACGGGCAAGATCGTGCCCTACATCGCCATTGGCCTGATCCAGTCCACCATCATCCTGCTGGCGGCGTATTTCGTGTTCCACGTGCCGTTCCTGGGCAGCCTGGTGACGGTGTACCTGGGCGCGCTGATCTTCGTGGCGGCCAACCTGACCGTCGGCATCACGCTGTCGTCGCTGGCGCAGAACCAGCTGCAGGCGATGCAGCTGACGATGTTCTATTTCCTGCCCAACATGCTGCTGTCCGGCTTCATGTTCCCGTTCCTGGGCATGCCCAAGTGGGCCCAGTACCTGGGCAACCTGCTGCCGCTGACGCACTTCAACCGGCTGATCCGCGGCATCCTGCTCAAGGGCAACGGCTGGTGGGACCTGTGGCCCACCATCTGGCCCATGCTGCTGTTCACCGTCATCGTCATGACCGCCGCCGTGAAGTTCTACCGCCGCACCCTGGATTGAAGGCCGCCATGCCCCGCCCCCGCCCTCGCCTGCGTTTTGCTCGCCCGCCGCTTGCCCGCCGCGCGGCCGCCCTGGCTGTCTGCGCCCTGCTGCCGGGCTGCGCGGTCGGCCCCGACTTCACACGACCGGACGCGCCACCGGTGGCCGCCTATACCGCGCCGCAGGACGGCGTTGCCAGCGCGCAACCGCGCATCACCGCCGCCGATATTCCCGCGCAGTGGTGGCAGCTGTTTCGCTCCGAAGCCCTGGACAGCCTGGTACGCCAGGCGCTGGACGCCAGCCCCACGCTGGACCAGGCCCGCGCCCGCCTGCGCCAGGCCGGCGAAGACCTGAACGCCGAAACCGGTGCCCGCCTGCTGCCCGCGGTCGACGCCAATCTGTCGGCGACGCGGCAAAAGGTCGATCCGTCCGCCTACGGCGTGCCGGTAACCGAACAGCCCGCCCCGTTCACGCTATACAACGCGTCCATCGACGTGTCCTACACGCTGGACGTATTCGGCGGCAACCGCCGCGCGCTGGAAGGCCTGGCGGCCCAGGTGGACTACCAGTCGCACGAGCTGCAGGCCGCCCGCATGACCCTGGCCGCCAACGTCGTCACCACCGCCATCCACCAGGCGGACCTGACCGAACGCGTGGCCGTCACGCGTGACCTGCTGGCTGCGCAGCAGCGCCAACGGGACATCATGCGCCAGCGCCTGGCGGCCGGTGGCATCGCCGAGGCCGACCTGCGCAACCAGGAACTGCTGCTGGCACAAACCGAAGCCACCCTGCCGCCCTTGCAGTACCAACTGGCCCAAGCCACGCATCAACTCGCCACCTACCTGGGCCAACCGCCCGCCGCCTGGCAAGCCCCGCCGCTGCGCCTGGCCGACCTGACGCTGCCGGCCGAGATTCCCGCTGGCGTGCCGTCGGCGCTGACCCGCCAGCGGCCGGACATCCTGGCGGCCGAAGCCTTGTTGCACCAGGCATCGGCCGATGTCGGCGTCGCCACGGCCAACCAGTACCCCCGGTTCACCCTGACCGCCAGCTTCGGGTCGCAACGCACGCAGGCCGGCGATATCACCAACGGGGTCAACGTATGGAACCTCGGGCTGGGATTGGTGCAACCCCTGTTTCGCGGCGGTGAACTGCGCGCCCGCACCCGGTCGGCGCAAGCCGCCTACGAGGCCGCGCAGGCCGGCTACCGCCAAACGGTGTTGGACGGTTTTCGCCAGGTGGCCGACGCTTTGCGCGCGGTGCAGACCGACGCGCAGGCCTTTGACGCCTACGACACCGCCTGGCGCCGCGCCGATGACGCGGCGCGTATCGCCCAGAGCCGCTATCAGGCCGGTGGCATCAGCCACCTGAGCCTGCTCGACAGCCAGCGCCAGTTGCTGCAGACGCAACTGTCACGCAGCGCCGCCGACGCGGCGCGTTACGCCGACACCGCCGCGCTGCTGCAGGCGCTGGGCGGCGGCTGGTGGAACGAGCCGCCGGCATTGCCCGCAGCAAATTCCGGGTCATCGCAATAGCCCGCAAACCCGCGCCAAATCAGGCCTTGCGGGGTCATGTCCGAGAATTCGGGTCAGAAAGTGGTGTTGTGCGACGTTTAGGAATCCGTTGTATCCGATGCATCATGCATGCGCTCAAGCTGCACAGATGTCGACAACGATTCATGAATGACCTACTAGACCTGATCGTCTTCTCGCCCAATCCCCGCCAACGCACGCACCGCAGTGATGCGTTGGCCGGAATGGGTTTCTCGCCTCGCTGCTGCGAGGATTCCAATGGCCTGTTCCGCCTGTTCCAAGCCCGGCGCACGCCGCTGCTGGTGATGGAGGCCGAACTGACCGACCTTTGCATGGCCGTGGCAGGTCTGCGCGCCATGGACACCACCGCCGGCATCGTGGCGGTATCCACCTTTGATTCGCCGGAAAACCGCATCCTGGGGCTGCATTGCGGCGCCGACGCCTGCTTTCAGCCCGAGGTCGCCACCGCCGAAATCGCCGCCGCGCTGCAGGCGCTGGTCCGCCGCGTGCCCGTCACCGGCCGCCGTCCCCTCGAAGCCGAACCTCGCGCCACCAGCGCCGACAGCAACGGCAAATGGCAGTTCCAGGACGCCGCCTGGACCCTGGTCAGCCCACGCGGCACGCGCCTGGCGCTGACCCAGGCCGAACGCGATTTCCTGCTCAAACTGACCACCAGCCCCGACAAGCGCATGCCGCGCGGCGACCTGCCGCCCGGCGACGCGCACGCGGGCCGCGAATCCGTGCGCCGCACGGACGTCGTCGTCAGCCGGCTGCGGCGCAAGGCGCAGGAAACCAATATGGAGCTGCCGATACGGACCGTTTGGGGGTGGGGATACGCATTCACGGGAGATATTTAGGGGACTCGACCCAGCTCAGCCATGCCGGAACCCGTCCGGGCAGGCAGTCCGCCGGCGTATCATGCGGCGTAGGGCGTCGCATGTCGGCGCCCGCCCACGCACAACCTCATCCGCCCGCATCCCGCCATGGAAGTCTACGACCGCCTGCAAGCCCTGCTGACCCAGCACCAGGCCAACTATCGTCTCATCTCGCACCCTGCGGCCGGCCGCTCGGTGGAGGTCGCCGCCGTGCGCGGCACCGCCGTCAGTCAGGGCGCCAAGGCGCTGGTGTGCCGCGTGAAAATCTCGTCCAACCTGCGCAAGAACGTGCTGGCCGTCTTTCCCGCCGACCAGCAGGCCGACCTGGAAGCCATCGCCCGCGCCGCAGGCGGCAAGAAGGCCTCGTTGGCCTCGCAGGACCTGGCGCGCGAACTCACCGGCTGCGAAATCGGCGCGATTCCGCCCTTCAGCTTCAATCCGGACCTGCACCTCATGGTGGACCCGACCCTGCGCCAACGGCACGATGAAATCGTATTCAACGCCGGGCGGCTGGATGCCTCCATCCTGATGCGCACCGAAGACTACTTCCGGCTGGCCGCCCCGCAAGAGGCGCCGCTGATCAAGGGCTAGCGCCCGCCCCGCCCGAACCCGCGCCCCGAGGCCCCCTTGTCCCGCCCGAGCAGCCCATCCCGCGCACGCGCCTCCAATATGCGTTGGCTCATGAGCCTGGCGCACATGGAGCCGTCGCCGGTCAGCCGATGGGTTGCTTTGCGCGCCGCCCTGGCCATCGGCCTGCCGACCGCCGTGGGCCTGGTGCTGGACCAGAGCGCGGCGGCCGCGCTGGTGGCGCTGGGCGCCCTGCCCGCCATCACCGGCGACAACGGCGGGCCTTACCGCAACCGCGCGCTGTCCATCGGGTCCACCGTGTTCGGCGGCGCGCTGGGCTACTTCCTGGGCACGCTGCTGTCCGGCCATGGGCTCTGGAGCGCGGCCGGCATGACCGTGCTGGTGTTGATCGCCAGCCTGGTCGGCACCTTCAACAATATCGCCGCCGTCGCCACGCTGCAGTTCGCCACCTATGTGATCGTGGGCGCCAGCCTGACCTCGACCCTGCCACCCTGGCTGCCGTCGGTGCTGGTGGGGGCCGGCGGGCTGTTCGGCCTGGCGCTGACGCTGCTGGGCTGGGTGGTCAACCCCATCGCGCCGGAACGCGCCGCCGTGGCGCTGGCCTACCGCAAGCTGGCGGCCATGTTCGCGGCCATCGGCACCTCGCGCATCATGACCGCGCGACGCGACATGGAAGCCGCCATGACCACCGCCTACAACACCGTGCTGGCGGCGCGCGGCCGGGCTGCGGGCCCGTCACCCCGGCTGGCCCGGCTGGCCGCGCAACTGCAGGCCTGCACCCCGCTGTCCGACGCCGCGTTGGCGCTGGCGCGCGCCGGCCGCGTGCTGCCGCCAGAAGGCGCGCGAGTGATGAACCGGCTTGCCGACCGCGTTGAAAACGACGCCCCGCCAGCCCCGGCCGACGACATCGCCACGCTGCGCCAGGCCGGCCTGACGACCCTGGCCGACGCGCTGGCCGGGGTGCAACCACTGCTGGACGGCAGCGGCCCGACCGGACCTGACACCTTTCCTGCCTTGCAGCCGGCGCGGCCGCGCACGCCGTGGCGCGTGCTGGTGCGCACCTACCGGCCCGGGCCGACCACGCGGCGCTACCTGATCCGCTTGGGCCTGTGCCTGATCGCCGCCGAGGCGATTGCGCATGCCTTCGCCCTGCCACGCTCTTACTGGGTGCCGCTGATCGTGGTGGTGGTGTTCAAGCCCAACTTCGGCTCGGTCTTTGCCCGTGCGCTGCAAAGCTGCGCAGGCAGCGTGGTGGGCGTGGCGATCAGCGCCACCGTGCTGGCGCTGGACCGCAGCGGCATCGCCAGCCTGGTCACCGTGGTCGCGTTGGCGGCGCTGCTGCCCTGGTCGATCCGCCGCAACTACGGCCTGTTCTCCGCGATCCTGCTGCCCATCCTGATGCTGCTGATCGGCGCCCTGCAACCGGGCAGTTGGCCGATCGCGCTGGCGCGGCTGGAGGACGTGGCGGTCGCCGCAGGCGTGGTGCTGGCGGTGGGCTACCTGCCCTGGATGCGGATCGAACGCCACAACCTGGACCAGGCGGTGGCCAATGCCATCGACACGCTGGCCGCCTACCTCAACACCGTGTTTCAGGCTGATGCCGCGGCACGCCATGACCTGCGCGCCCAGGCCTACGCGCGACTGTCGGATCTGCGCATCGCGCTGCAGCGCGGCCTGTCCGAGCCCCGGCTGGTCAGCCGCCGAGCGCTGGCCTGGTGGCCGGTGGAAGTGGCGCTGGAGCGCGTCGCCAACGCGGTGTCCGACACCGCCTGGTCCCTGCCCTCCGGGGAACCGCCGCCCACGCCTGCCCAACTGGCGCAATTGGCCGGCGCCCTGCACGCGATGGCCGAGGCCGTGACGCAAGGCGCGCCGGTCGCCGTCGACCCGATCGAAGCGCCAGTGCCCGCGCTGCACGAAGCGGCCGCCGCCATCGAATCCCTGCGCGCGACGCTGACGGGTCCGGAATTCGCGGCCACGCCGGGCAAGCCCACCCACCCACAACCGAACGCCAACCAGGTCTGAACCATGTGTCTTGCCGTCCTGGCCCTGCACGCCGTGCCGGGCATTCCCGTCCTGATCGCCGCCAACCGCGACGAATTCCACGCCCGGCCCACGCTGCCCGCCGCGCAGTGGCCTGACGCGCCTGGCGTCTACGGCGGACGCGACGACTTGGCCGGCGGCACCTGGATGGGCGCGACCACCGGCGGACGCTATGCGCTGGTCACCAATTTCCGCGAACCGGGCCGGCAGATTGCCGACGCCCCCTCGCGCGGCGCGCTGGTCGAAGACTTCCTGCGTGGCGCCGTCACGCCCGCCGACTACATCGCCGCGGCCCACGCGGCTGGCCAGGCCTATAACGGCTTCAACCTGATCGTGGGCGACGCGCGCGGCGCCTGGTACGCCAGCAACCGCGACGGTGCGCCGCGCCCCTTGACGCCCGGCGTGTACGCGCTGTCCAACCATCTGCTGGACACCCCCTGGCCCAAACTGGCCCGTACCAAGGCCGCCTTCGAACAAGTGCTGCGGGGCGGGCCGCAGCCCGACCTGCCGGCGCTGTTTGCCGCGCTGGCCGACCGCCGGCCCGCCGACGACGCCGACCTGCCCGCCACCGGCCTGCCGCCAGATCGCGAAAGACTATTGAGTAGCCCGTTCATCATCAGCCCGAACTATGGCACCCGCAGTTCGACCGTGCTGGCGCTGCAGGCCGGCGGCGCAGGCGAGCTGACCGAACGGCGTTTCGCCCCCGATGGCTCGGTCAGCGGCGAAAACGCCCTGGCTTTCGCCTGGCGTGACGCGGCCGCAAGCGATACCCTGAAATAGGCCGTAGAAACAATCCGTAGACATCCCTTGCCGCCTGCGGCGAACTCGCCGTGCGCATCCGGGTCGAATTTCATGTCGCGTGATCATCCCGTAAGGAGAACCTCATGAACAAGCGCATCGAACGCTGCACCATGGCCGCCGTCATGGCCCTGGGCACCCTGGCCGTCGCCGGCGTCCTGTCCACCGCCCAGGCCGCCCTGCCGGCCGTGAAACACCAGGGCAGCGTGCAGTACGTCAGCGGCGGCATCGGCCTGGACGAATCCGAAGCCCTCAAGGCCGCTGCCACGGACTACCCCCTGGCGCTGACCTTCGCCGCCCAGCGCGATGGCAAGGGCGATTACGTTGCCAATGTGGCCGTCAACATTCACGACGCGCACGGCAAAGAAGTGCTGAAAGCCGAAGCCGAAGGGCCCTATATGCTGGTGAAGTTGCCGGCAGGCAGCTACAAGGTGTCGGCCACGTATAACGGCAAGGCCCAAGAGCGCGAAGTGACCGTGCAGAACAGCGGCACGGCCCGCGCCGTATTTGAGTGGAAGTAAGGCGCCGCCAACCGCAACGCGCCTGCGGCGGTCAAGGAAACGATGCCGAAGGGCTGCGGCCCTTGAACACGTGGGCCGCGGCTTCGATTTCATTGGTCCAGATCCCGCCGGTATACCCGGCGGGCACGCGCCGCATATCCTCAGGCGTATCGATGCCGGTTGAAAAGCCCTCGCCGTGATACGGTCCGATCAGGACTGCGCTGCTACCCACGTCGCGCAGCCGCGCCTGAAAACGGCCGGGCCAACCCCACAGCCACGGCGCGACATTGATCGGCACCATCACCAGCATGCCGTGGCAGGCCTGCGGCACATGGCCAGTCCAGCCCAGGGCGGCGTAGCGCACCAGGCATGATTTCAACCCCGAGCGGGTCAACGTCGGCACGTCCGGCGCCAACTGGCGCAGGCGCGCCATCGGCTCGTCGCCGCCATAGGCCATGAAGTCGCGCCGCCGCTCGGGCGCCATGGCATTGAGCACGCGGGCCAGGGCCTCGCCCTCGGCCGGATCGCGGCTCTTGATATGGATCAGGAAACGACCACGCGGAAAGGCGGCCAGCACCTCGCCCAACGTCGGCATCAGCCCCACCCCGCGGCCGCGAAACGGAAAGGTCTTGCCACCATCCGCCGTATAGCCGTAGCCGATATCCAGCGCCTTGAGCTGGGCCATGGAATGCTCGCGCGTCACGCCATGGCCATCGGTGCGGCAGTCCAGCGTCCAATCATGGAACACCGCGAACTGGCCGTCGGTGGTCGGGTGCACATCGATTTCGACGATATCGGCGCCCCCCTCTACACTGACGCGCATCGACGCAATCGTGTTTTCCAGGTAGCCGTGAACGGACGGCAGCATCCGCGTGGCGGTGCAGGTATCCGGCTGCATGTCCGCCGTGTCGTAGCGCTGCGCGACGCCACGGTGGGCCAGCAGCGTCGCCTGCGCCCCTGGCGCGGGCGTCGTCCAGTCGGCGTTGGCGGCATAGACCAGCGCCAACGCCGCGACCACGCAAGCCGCGATGCGCCGCTTGCGCACGCCGTTACACGCCCGAGAACAAGATGGCGATGATGAACCCCACGCTGATCGCCCACACCAGCGAGCGCAGCGCGCCCCAGCCGGCCAAATACATCGCCAGATAACCCAGCCGCACGCCCAACCAGCACGCCATCAGCGTGGCGACGTGCGCGGGCGACGCCTGGTTATAGAGCGCGAACAACACCGCCGCGAAAAAGAAAGGCAGCGCCTCGAACGTATTGACCTGCGCCGCATTGGCGCGGGCGCGCCAACCTTCCTGGCGGGCCAGCCAGGCGCGCGGATCGTTGTTGTCGAATTTCTGGCCGCCGGCCTTGGCCAGGATCGTCGAGACGAACGGCAGAATCGCCGCCGCCAACATCAACCAAGCGATCATTTTCATTACAGCTCCTTGTGCGGGCGGAACGTCCCGCCGACTCGCGGCAGACCGTTGCCGCCGCTGCGGCATGGTCGCCTGAAAGCGCGGAAATGAAAAGCCCGGGCGCTTACACTTGCGGGTTTGCGGCGGTGCAGTTCCGCCACGTGTTTGGAAGATGGTGGACCTTGGCGCTGACGGGCCACCGGCCTGGGCGCGAACAGGCGCCATTCGTTGCATCGCAGGAAGACTCATGCCTCTCGCCTCCCCCGGCTCCCTTTTGTTATTGGCCGCCGCCCTGCTGTGGCTTCCCCCCACCCGCCGCTGGTCGCTCCTGCCGCTGGCCGTGGCCTATGGCTGGGCCTGGACCCAAGGCGGCATCGAGCCGCTGGCGCTGGCGTGGCCCGCCCTGCTGATCCTGGCGGCGGGTCTTGTCCGCCCGGCAGCGCCGCCGGCATTCCGGGTAGCCGGCCACACGCTGTTTCTGGCGCTGGCCATCCTGCTGTTCCTGCACTGGCTGCCAGGCTTTCACAACCCGCTGGTGATCCCGCGCGCCGCCTTGACCCCAGACGCCGTGCCCTTCGGCATGTACCTGAACCTGGACAAACCGCTGGTCGCGTTCTGGGTCATCCTGGCCGTCACGCCCGTCATGGCCGGCGCCAGCACACGCGCCACGCTCGCCGCGGCGCTGGCCGCCTGCGCAGCGGCCATCGCGGCCTGCCTGGGGTTGGCCCTGATCTTGGGAGTCGTGGGATGGGCGCCGAAATGGCCCGAGTCCGGCTGGCTCTGGCTGGTCAACAACGCCTTGCTGGTAACCCTGGCCGAAGAAGCCCTGTTCCGCGGCTATGTACAACAGCGGCTGACGCAATGGTGGCGTGGCCACCGTTGGGGCGCCACCGCCGCGCTATTGACCGCAGCCATCCTGTTTGGACTGGCGCACTACGCCGGCGGTTGGCAATGGATGCTGCTGGCCGGCATCGCCGGCGTGGCCTATGGCGTCGCCTACCGCTATGGCGGCCTGACGGCCGCCGTGCTGGCCCACCTGGGGTTGAACGCCGCGCACTACGGGCTGTTCACCTACCCGATGCGCGCCATCTTCAATTGAAACGCGGGCTTGAGACCCCGCTTGCGGCACGGCCGCCAGCGCAATCCCAAGCCCGCGTGCGAACTCGGTCAGGCAACGTCGGGGCGGCCCAGGCAGGCAGCGCCCAAGATGCCGTTCAGGCCGGCAGCGCCGGATAGTCCGTATAGCCCGCCGCGCCCGCCGAATAGAACGTCGACGAATCCGGCGTGTTCAACGGCGCATTCAACTCGAAGCGACGCGCCAGATCGGGGTTGGCGATATACGGCACGCCAAACGCCACCGCATCGACGCGACCCGCCTCAATCGCCGCTTCGGCCGATTCGCGGCTATAGCCTTCGTTGCCGATATACACGCCGCCAAACGCCTCGCGCAGTTGCGGCCCCAGGCTGTCCGCGCCTTCATGCTCGCGCACGCACAGGAACGCCAGATTACGCCGGCGCGCCGCACGCGCCACATAGCTGAACGTCGTCAACGGGTCCGAATCGCCCATCGTGTGCGAATCGCCACGCGGCGACAGATGCAGGCCCACCCGGCCCGCGCCCCACACGCTCACGCAAGCGTCGATCACTTCCAGCATCAGGCGGGCGCGGCCTTCCAGCGAGCCGCCGTAGCCGTCCGTGCGCAGATTGGTGCTGTCTTGCAGGAATTGGTCCAGCAGATAGCCATTGGCGCCGTGGACTTCCACGCCATCGAACCCGGCTTCCTTGGCCAGCAACGCGCCACGGCGATACGCCTCGACCACGCCCGGAATCTCGTCCGTTTCCAGCGCACGCGGCACCACATAGCCACGCTTCGGACGCACCAGGCTGACATGGCCGCCCGCCGCGATCGCGCTGGGCGCCACCGGCAGTTCACCATTCAGGAACACCGGATCGGAAATCCGGCCCACGTGCCACAGCTGCGCAAAAATGCGGCCGCCGGCGGCGTGCACCGCGTCCGTCACCTTGCGCCAGCCCTTGACCTGCTCCTGCGACCACAGCCCCGGCGTATCGGCATACCCCACGCCCTGCGGCGTCACCGAGGTCGCCTCGGTCAGGATCAGGCCCGCACCGGCGCGCTGGACGTAATAGTCAACCATCAGGTCATTGGGCACCCGGCCTTCGCTGGCCCGCTGACGGGTCAACGGGGCCATGATGACGCGGTTCGGCAGGGTCAGATCGCCCACGCGCAGGGGTTCAAACAACTGGCTCATACAAAATCCTTGGTGCCCGGCGGTCGGGCGCTGGGTAGCGGCGGCAGGCTACATATCTTGATTCAACTGCCGCAAAAACGCGGCAATCACGGGTTCATTGCGACGAAAAAACACCCACTGCCCCACCTTCGTGGCCGAAATCAGCCCCGCACGCTGCAGCACCGCCAGGTGCGACGACACCGTGGACTGCGACAGCCCGCAGCGCCCATCGATATGGCCCGCGCACACCCCGTTTTCAAAGGTATGCCCCGGCCGTTCCTCGAAGTGCGCCTCCGGCGTCTTCAACCACGCCAGAATCTCGCGACGCACCGGATTCGCCAACGCCTTGAGAATGGCGTCGGCATCAATATCCGGCGTGGCCGCAGCGGCGGTGGAAGGAAGGGTCGTCATATTTAAATATCGCAATTTATCGAATCATATATCGAGACATCCCGATATATAGTCATGCCCCCACAACCTGAGGGGCTTTCCGCCACCGGATCGCTGGAGATACCAGACAAGCACAGCGCCCCTACTCGCCCTGCACCCGCCCCCGCAACCGCTTCACCTCGCCATGCAGCACCTTGCGCTGCACCCGCCGCCGCTGCGAAGACCGCGTCGGCTTCGTCGCCCGCCGCGGCTTTTCCACCGCAGCCGCCGCCCGCACCAGATTCACCAGCCGCTCGATCGCCTCGGCCCGGTTCTTTTCCTGGCTGCGAAACGACTGCGACTTGATGACAATGACGCCGTCCTTGGAAATCCGGTGATCGCTCAACGCACACACCGCGTCCTTGATCTCGTCCGGCAACGACGACGCCCGCACATCAAACCGCAGATGCACGGCACTGGAAACTTTATTGACGTTCTGCCCACCGGCGCCCTGCGCCCGAATCATGGAGAACACGAGCTCGCGCTCATCAATGTAGAGAGAATCTTGAACATGGAACATAGCGCGAGAGTATATAAGCCTTCCCCCAGCACCACGCCCGCCAAAACAGCACAATTCAGCCGGCAACGAGTGCCGCCCCCCGCCACGCCAGCCACCGCTCGGACTCACGGGCGGGCGCAAGCCCGCCACCACCCCACCCCACGCCGGAGTGGCCACTGCCCCTACGACAGCTCGCCCCACACCAGCGCGCAGCGCCCGCCCGCCCACGCAAGACACCGCGTAAGCCGATGAGGCCGCCCGCGCGGCCGAAAGCGGCGGGCCCCGCAAATCCCTATGCAAGCCCCCAACCCAGCAACGCCACAATTCTCGAAACCCGCAGCCCGCGGGGGTGGGCCTTGTTGTGGCGAGCAACCTCGATGCGCCCGAGGGAATCTGAAGGCAGGCGCCGAAGGCGACAACGAAGATGACGAAGGGGCAGTCCGGAGCGAAGGCTCCGGACCGCAATCGTGGGCGCTCGCCACAACAAGGCCCACCCCCGCGGGCGACCTACGAAGCATCCACCGAGACACAAGAAACTCTCGCCCAGAATCAGCAATCCCCCAGAAAGACTAAAATAGTCCGCTTTTGCCCGATTCCCGGCCCCCCGCAAGCCCCAGCTACACCATGACCTACTCCGCCAAAGAAATCTTCAAGACCCTGCAAGGCGAAGGCGCCCACGCAGGCCGTGCGGCGGTCTTCTGCCGGTTCGCGGGCTGTAATCTCTGGACCGGCCGCGAAAGCGACCGCGCCAGCGCCGCCTGCAACTTCTGCGACACCGACTTCATCGGCACCGACGGCCACGGCGGCGGCAAATTCGCCACCCCTGACCTGCTCGCCGACGCCATCGCCGCCGCCTGGGGCGAAGGCGCCGACAACCGCTACGTCGTCTTCACCGGCGGCGAACCCCTGCTCCAGCTCGACGAGCCGCTCCTGGAAGCCATCCACGCCCGCGGCTTCACCGTCGCCATCGAAACCAACGGCACCGTCAAGCCGCCGCCCGGCATCGACTGGATCTGCGTCAGCCCCAAAGGCACCGCCCCCGTCATCATCGAACGCGGCAACGAACTCAAACTGGTCTACCCCCAGTTGAATGCCCTGCCGCCCAACTTCGAACACCTGGACTTCCAGCACTTCTTCCTGCAGCCCATGGACGGCCCCGCCCGCCTGGCCAACACCGAACAGGCCGTTCAATACTGCATGCAGCACCCGCAATGGCGACTCAGCCTGCAGACCCATAAATACATAGGCATTCCATGATTTCCGTGACCCGCAGGCTTGAATTCGACGCCGGCCACCGCATTCCCGACCACCGCAGCCAGTGCCGCAACCTGCACGGCCACCGCTATGTGCTTGAAATCACCCTGACCGGCGACGTCGTCCAGGCCCCCGGCGAATCCGACAACGGCATGTTGATGGACTTCTCCGAAATCAAGCACATCGCCAAGACCCACATCGTCGACATCTGGGACCACGCCTTCCTGGTCTACGAAGGCGACGCCGCCGTGCGCGGCTTCCTGGACACGCTGCCCGACCACAAGACCGTCGTGCTGGACCGCATCCCCACCGCCGAAAACCTGGCCGCCATCGTCTTCGACACCCTGGCGCCGCACTACCACGGCCACTACGGCGCCGACCTGCGCCTGACCCGCGTGCGCCTGTACGAAACGCCCAACTGCTGGGCCGACTGCAACGGCTGACGCCCGGGCAGTGCACCGGGCCTGATTCCAGACCCGTCAGGGCGGCTTTCACGCCGCCCTTCCTTCTTCTCCCTGCCGTTCCCCGCTTTCCATGCATGGAAAGCCCGCCCCCTATTTTTCCGATTGGAAAAATCTATGGAGATATTCGCCATTTTCAATTAATAGTAAGCTAATAGATAGGATACAATCGAATTCATGAACCCGCCCACCGACTCCCAACTCATGGCTACCACCGCAAACCTGATCGTGCTGTCGCGCGCCTATCGCGGCGCGGCCGACAAGGCGCTGGCTGACTACGGCCTGTCGCAAGCCACGGCCTGGCCCGTCATCCTGACCGGCCGGTTGGGCGATGGCGTGCGCCAGGGCGCGCTGGCCGAGGCCCTGGGGGTCGAAGGCCCGTCGCTGGTGCGCGTGCTGGACCAGTTGGTGGCCGCCGGCCTGATGGAACGCCGCGAAGACGTGCACGACCGCCGCGCCAAGACCCTGCACCTGACCGAAGCCGGCCACGCACTGCGCAAACAGGTCGAAGACGTGCTGGTCGAATTGCGCCGCCGCCTGTTCAACGGCGTCAGCGAAGCCGACCTGCAAGCGTGCCTGCGGGTGTTCGACAGTTTGAAAAACGCGTTGGGCCGCGGCACCGCCGGTGCGCAAGAGGAACCGCGCCCATGAAATTGCCGGATTTCCGCGAAACCATTTTTTCGCTCAAGAGCTACCTCAGCGCCATCATGGCGCTGTATCTCTCGTACAGCATCGGCCTGCCCCGCCCCTTCTGGGCCATGACCACCGCCTACATCGTGGCCCAGCCCTGGTCCGGCGCCGTGCGCTCCAAAGCCCTGTACCGCCTGGGCGGGACCTTCTTTGGCTCGGCCATGACCGTCTACATGGTCCCGCGCCTGTCCAATTCGCCCGTCGTCATGACCGCCGCCATGGTGGCCTGGGTCGGCGCCTGCCTGTATCTGTCGGTGCTTGACCGCACGCCGCGTTCGTACCTGTTCATGCTGGCCGGCTACACCGCCGCCATGATCGGCTTTCCCAGCGTCACCGACCCGTCGCTGGTGTTCGACACCGCGCTGGCGCGAGTCGAGGAAATCAGCCTGGGCATCGTCTGCGCCACCTTGATCCACAGCATCGTGCTGCCGCGCGGCCTGGCGCCCGCCCTGACGCTGCAACTGGACAAGGCCGTACGCGACGCCAAGCTCTGGATCCACGACACCCTGAGCGGCCAGAATGCCGAACAGAAAGACCGCGACCGCCGCGTACTGGCCAACGACATCACCCAACTGCGCCTGTTTTCCACCCACGTGCCGTTCGACACCACCAACCTGCGCTGGACCGCCGGCGCGGTGCGCGCCATGCAGGACCAGATCTCGGCGTTGACGCCAGCCGTGTCCGCCGTCGAAGACCGCATGCGCGCCCTGCAGGCCAACGGCCAATCGCTGCCCGAACCCGTGTCGCAAGTGCTGGCCGACATTTCCGAATGGATCAACGCCGGCGCCCAGGCCACCCATGAAACCGCCGTGCAGTTGCGCGCCGCCGTCACCGAACTGACGCCCAACATCGACAGCCGTTCCGGCTGGCGCGATGCGCTGCTGGCCAGCCTGATGACGCGGCTGCGCGAGCTGATCGACACCTATGACGAATGCCTTGCGCTGCGCCGCGAGATCCGCGCCGGACTGGCCGGCGCCCCACTGCGCGCGCCCCGCGCCGTGCGCGCCTCCAACAACAACAGCACGCTGCACCGCGACCCCGGCATGGCGCTGCTGTCGGCCTTGGCTGCCGGCGTTGCCATCTCGGTCGTCTGCGCCTTCTGGATCGGCACGGCCTGGAGCAACGGCGCCACCGCCGCCATGATGGCCGCGATCTTCAGCTGCTTTTTCGCGTCGCAAGACAATCCCGTGCCGGGCATCATGCAGTTCCTGGTCTACACGGTGTATTCCATTCCGCTGTCGGCGCTGTACCTGCTGGGCATCATGCCCGCGATCCACTCGTTCGAAATGCTGGCGCTGGCGATGCTGCCGCCCGCGTTCCTGCTGGGCGTTTTCATCGCGCGGCCCGCGTCCACCGGCAAGGCCATGGCGATGCTGTTCGGCTTCCTGGGCACCATGGCGCTGCAGGACACCCACACCGCCGACCTGGTGTCGTTCCTGGACACCCAGGTGGCGCAGTGCATGGGCGTGGGTGCGGCGGCGATCATCGCCGCGATCTTCCGCACCGTCAGCGCCGACTGGAGCGCTCGTCGCATCCAGGCCGCCAACTGGAAAGAACTGGCCCTGCTCGCCAGCTCGCCGAAGGCCCCCGCGCGCCACACCTATGCCGCGCGCATGCTGGACCGCATCGGCCTGCTGCAACCGCGCCTGGCGCTGGCCAAGCGGCCCGACGACCTGGTGGCCGCCGACGCACTGAAAGACCTGCGGGTAGGCCGCGACATCACCGAATTGCAACACGCCCGCCGCCACCTTCCGATGGCCGACGCCACCATCGCGCCGGTGCTGGCCAGCCTGGCGCAGTTCTTCCGCGCCCGCTCGTCGTGGCGTGCCGGCGAAAAAACCCCGGACATGCTGGCGCAGATCGACCGCGCCCTGGCCAGCGTCGCGGCCACGCCGGCTGGCGCCGCCGCCCGCGACCGCGCGGTGGTGGCCCTGGTGGGCCTGCGCCGCGCGTTCTTCCCCGACGCACCCGACTATCAACCCGCCCATCCCACGCTGGAAACCCCATGATCGGCGAATTCAACCTTTACGGCATTTACTTCCCCTGGCTGCTGGTGCTGGGCGTGGTCACCCTGGGCGTTGCCTGGGCCGTGCGCCGCGTGCTGGCTCGCGTCGGGCTGTATCGCCTGGTGTGGCACCCGGCGCTGTTCGACCTGGCGCTGTTCGTGGTGCTGCTATACGGCGTATCCCTTCTTTCCCCTTATTTTCTGCAGAGATAGGTATGAAACTCCCCAATGCCCTGCGCCCCGCCGCCATCGGCAAATTCGCGCTGACCGCCGCCGTCGTGGTGGCCGCCGTCGCCGCTGGCTGGCAACTCTGGGTGCACTATGAAGTGGAACCCTGGACCCGCGATGGCCGCGTCAAGGCCTATGTGGTGCAGGTGGCGCCGGACGTCTCAGGTCTCGTCACCGCCGTGCCCGTGCACGACAACCAGGACGTCAAGGCCGGCGATTTGCTGTTCGAAATCGACCGCGCGCGCTTCCAGTTGGCCTACGACCAGGCCGCCGCCTCGGTGCATTCGCAACAAGTGGCGCGCGAACAAGCCATGCGTGACGCCAAGCGCAACCGCTCGCTGGGCCAATTGGTGGCCGCTGAAGCGCTGGAGCAAAGCCAGACCAAGCTGCAGCAGACCGAGGCTGCGCTGGCCCAGGCCGAAGTGCAACTGAACACGGCGCGCCTGAACCTGGAACGCAGCCGCGTGCTGGCCGTGACCGATGGCCGCATCACCAACCTGGACCTGCGTGCAGGCTCTTACGCCACCGCCGGCCGTGGGGTCATGGCGCTGGTCGATTCCAGCTCGTTCTACATCGAAGGCTATTTCGAAGAAACCAAGCTGCCCGGCATCCACGAAGGCGACCCCGTGACCGTCACGCTGATGGGCGACAGCCGCCAGATCCGCGGCCACGTCGAAAGCATCGCCCTGGGCATTGCCGACCGCGACCGCAGCACCAGCGCCAACCTGCTGCCCAACGTGAACCCGACCTTCAACTGGGTGCGCCTGGCGCAACGCATTCCGGTCCGCGTGAAGATCGACGATGTGCCCGACGGCGTACGCCTGGTCGCCGGCCAGACCGCCACCGTCGCCGTGGGCGACGCCGCGGCGCCACGCCAGGCCGAATCCTCGGCCAAGCAGCCGTCCTGACCCGCGCCCCGGCCCCTCAACCCTTTCAACCCATAGACAACGCCAAGCCGTAACTGCCATGAACACCAAATTCTTCCTGCCGCTGATGCTGGCCGCCGCGCTGGCCGGGTGCACCACCGTGGGCCCTGACTACCAGGTGCCCGCTGGGTCGGTCGCCACGCGGCAGAGCGCACAGGTGCCGTTCACCGAAGCGCAGGAAGGCGTGTTCCAGCAGAACGCGGTGCCCGGCCACTGGTGGCGCCTGTATAACGATCCGTTGCTGGACGGACTGGTGGAGCAAGCCCTGACCGCCAACACCGACCTGCGCGTGGCCAGCGCCAACCTGGAACGCGCGCAGGCCGCCGTGCGTGAAACCCAGGCGCAGCAGCAGCCCAGCCTGGGCGTGAACGCCTCGCCCACCTTCGGCCACGTCTCCGGCCTGCAGGAGATGGCGCCGGGCATCGACCCGCCCAATCGCTGGTCGTACTCGGCCGGCGCCAGCATGTCGTACCAGGTGGACCTGTTCGGCCAGATCCGGCGCGCCGTGGAAGCGGCCGGCGCCGACGCCCAGGCGGCCCAGGCCGCCTACGACGCCACCCGCGTCACGGTGGCGGCCGAAACCGCCCGCGCCTACGCCAACCTGTGCTCGGCCGGCATGCAGCTGGCCTCGGCCGAGCATTCGGTGAAGGTGCAGCAGGAATCGCTGGACGCCGTCAGCCGTCTGCAACGCGCCGGCCGCGGCACCGCGCTGGACGTCACCCGCGCCCGCAGCCAGCTGGAGCAACTGCGCGCCAGCCTGCCGCCGTTCCAGGCGCAGCAGCGCACCGCGCTGTACCGGCTGGCGGCGCTGACCGGCCAGACCCCCGCCGAGATTCCGACCACGCTGCTGCAATGCGCCGCCGCGCCGCAATTGAGCGAAACCATTCCGGTGGGCGACGGCGCCGCGCTGCTGCGCCGCCGTCCCGACATCCGCCAGGCCGAACGCGCGCTGGCCGCCGCCACCGCGCGCATCGGCGTGGCCACGGCTGACCTGTATCCGAAGATCACGCTGGGCCTGTCGGGCGCCTCGGGCGGCCCGGCCGCCATGTTCGGCGACCGCGGCACCTTCAGCTGGAGCGTCGGTCCGCTGATCTCGTGGACGCTGCCCAACACCGGCGCGGTGCAGGCGCGCATCGCCGAGGCCGAGGCCAACACCAAGGCCGCCGTGGCGCGCTTTGACGCCTCGGTGCTGAACGCGCTGCGGGAAACCGAGAGCGCGCTGGTGGTGTATGCGCGCCAGCTCGATCGCCAGGCCGCGCTGCAAGCGGCGCGCGACCAGGCGGCGCAGGCCGCCTCGCAGGCGCGCCAGTTGTTCCAGTACGGCAAGACCGATTACCTGACGGTGCTGGACGCCGAGCGCACGCTGGCCAGCAATGAAAGCGCGCTGGCCGCCGGCCAGGCCGAACTCAGCAACGACCAGATCGCCGTGTTCCTGGCGCTGGGCGGCGGCTGGGAAAAGTAAGCCCTCCAGGGGCGGGCCGCTCGGCCCGCTCTTCCTGGCGCATTTCGCGCATCCTTCCCAAAATTGATTTCCACAATATGGAGACATCATTGCTCCAGGGGAAAGCACGCCCGTAGAATCGTCTCCAAATCATTATTCATATTCTCACGGAGACAAACCGCCCCTTGAGCGCCGCGCCTGCGCCGCCCAGGGAGTCGGAATAAAAATCCATAATATGGAATACGGAACCGAGACCCGGGAAGCGCGCATCCTGGACAGCATCACCAAGCTGGCGCCCGCAGACGCCGGCCGCGTGGTGATCGCCGGCTCGCACGGCGGCAGTTACGCGGCCTATTGCGCGGCGCGCGGCCGGGTGCGCGCGGTGGTGCTGAACGACGCCGGCGTGGGCTGGGCGCAAGCCGGCATCGCCGGCCTGCACGACCTGCAGCAATGGGGCGTGGCCGCCGCCACGGCCGACTACCGCAGTTGCCGCATCGGCGATGGCGCCGATATGGCGCGCCACGGCATCATCAGCCACGTCAACGAGCTGGCCTACGCGCTGGGTTGCCGACCGGGCATGGCGGTAGCGCAGGCGGCCTTGCGCTTGGCCGACGCCCAGATGGCGCCGACCCAACCCGCCCCGCAAAAAGAAGCCCGCCGCATTCTGGCCACGGCCGCCGACGGCACGCCACGGGTCGTGGGCGCGGATTCGGTGTCGCTGCTGGGTCCGGCGGACGACGGCCTGATCGCCGTCACCGCGTCCCACGGCGAACGCCTGGCGGGCCTGGCCACCGACGGCGTGCGCGCCGAGCCGCGGCTGGTGACCTTCAACGACGCGGGTATCGGCAAAGACAGCGCCGGCATCGGCCGCCTGCCGCTGCTGCAACAGCGCGGCATCGCGGCACTGACCGTATCGGCCCACAGCGCCCGCATCGGCGACGCCCGCTCGTGCTTTGAAGACGGCGTGGTGTCGTCGGCCAACGCCCGCGCCCGCGACCTGGGCTGCCGGGTCGGCTTTCCCCTGAAAACCTTTATCGACGCCCTGCTGACGGGGCGCGCAATCCACTAGGAGCATCCTTTCGCATGTCGGAAAAACTGGAAATCACGGGCGGCGAAGCGATCGCCCGCATGTTCGCGGCGCATGACGTCGGCCTGATGTTCGGCATGGGCGGCTTCCAGCTGCTGCCGTTCTACGACGCGGTGCGGCGCCTGAAGCTGAACCACAACCTGATCAACGACGAACGCTGCGCGGTGTTCGCCGCCGACGCCTACACCAAGGTCAGCGGCCGGCCCGCCGTGTGCGATGCCACACTGGGTCCGGGTGCGACCAACCTGGTCACCGGCCTGGCCGAAGCCTATAACGCCGGCACCGCGATGGTGGCGCTGGTGGGCGATTCGCACCGCATGCATTCCTGGAAGAACATGACCCAGGAAGCGCGCCAATTGGAAGTCCTGCGGCCGGTGGTGAAAGATGTGCTGCGGGTGGAGAAGATCGAACGCATTCCCGAACTGGTGCGGCGCGCCTTCGCCGTGGCCACCAGCGGGCGGCCCGGCCCGGTGGTGCTGGACGTGCCCGAAGACATTGCCCACGAAGTGCACACGTTTGACGCGGACGCCTTCCATGCCGTCGACACCTACCGCCGCGCCCCCGCGCTGCGCTGCCGCCCCGACGCGGACGGCGTGGCGCAGGCCGCCGCCATGCTGGCCGGCGCCGCCCGCCCCCTGATGCTGTGCGGCGGCGGCGTGCACATCAGCGACGCCGCCCAAGCCGTGCAGGACTTTGCCCGCCGCTACAACATCCCAGTGGCCCACACGATGAGCGGCAAGGGCGCCATTGCCTGCAGCGACCCGTTGAATGCCGGCCTGTTCGGCCGCTACAGCCGCATCGCCAACGAGCTGATCGCCAAGTCCGATTGCCTGTTCGTGGTGGGCTGCAAACTGGGCGAAGTGGCCACCCGCCGCTACGACCTGCTGACCACGGGCGCGCCCATCATCCACCTGGACATCGTGGCCGAGGAATTCGACCGCACCACCACGCCGACGCTGCGGCTGTGGGGCGACGCCCGCGCCACGCTGGCCGAGCTGGACCAGGCCCTGGCCGCCCAGCCCGACAACGGCGGCGCCCGCCGGCAAGGCTACGCCGCCGAAGTCGGCCAGGCCATGCATACCTGGCGCGAATCGGTGCGCGCCAAGCTGACCTCGGCCGACCGGCCCATCGGCATGGCGCGCCTGATGCACGAGATCAACGCCAGCCTGCCCGCAGACGGCGTGCTGGTGGCCGACGGCGGCTTCGCCGCGCACTGGGGCGGCCTGCTGTTCGACACCAAGCGCGCCGGACGCGGCTTCGTGCCGGACCGGGGCTTCGCGTCGATCGGCTACGGCATCCCCGGCGCCATCGGCGCGGCCGCCGCCGCCCCCGGCCGGCAGGTGGTCAGCCTGACCGGCGACGGCGGCTGCAACATGTCGCTGGGCGAGCTGGAGACCGCCGTGCGCATGGGCCTGGCCTTCACCCTGGTGGTGGTCAACAATGCCGCCTCGGGCTATATCAAGGCCTTGCAGCACCTGATGTACGGCAGCGGCAGCTACCAGTCGTCCGACCTGGCCGAGACCAACTACGCCAACGTGGCGCGGGCGCTGGGCTGCAACGGCATCCGGGTGGAGGACCCGGCCGAGATCCCCGCCGCGCTGGCCGCCGCCTACGCCTGCAAGGACCGCCCCACCGTGCTCGACGTGGTGGTCACGCGCGACCCCGCGCACATGCTGCCCGGCGTGGATAGCCGCGCCGCCAAGATCAAGCCGGGCGACCGCATCGCCTGAGCCTGAATAACAACACAGACATACCAAGCGAGGAGACAACCCCATGAAGATCCGTACCTGGCTGACCGTGGCGGCCGCCGCCCTGGCCACCGTGCTGGCGCCGTCGGCCGGCGCCCAGAGCAACTACCCCGACCGCCCGATCCGCCTGATCGTGCCCTTCCCGCCCGGCGGCACCTCCGACGTGGTCGGCCGCATCTTCGCCGAGGCGCTGGGCAAGCAGATCGGCCAGCCCGTGGTGGTGGAAAACCGCGGCGGCGCCGGCGGCACGGTCGGCTCGCGCGCGGTGGCCAGCGCGCCGGCCGACGGCTACACGCTGCTGCTGGGCACCTCCAGCACCAACGGCACCAACTCGGCGGTCTACAAGAACCTGCCGTACGACGCCGTCAAGGACTTCACCCCGGTCACGCAGATCATCCGCGTGCCGGGCGTGATCGTGGTCAACAAGGACTTCCCGGCCAAGGACTACGCGTCCTTCGTGGCGCTGATCAAGGGCGCGCCGGGCAAGTACTCGTATGCCTCGTCGGGCAACGGCGGCGCCACCCACATGGCGATGGAATACTACAAATCGCTGTCGGGGCTGGACATGATGCACGTGCCGTATCGCGGCACCGGCCCGGCGCTCAATGACGTCATCGCCGGCCAGGTGCCGATCCTGTGGGACACGGCGGCCTCGTCGATGGCGCACATCCAGTCCGGCAGCCTGCGCGCCATCGTGGTGGCCGCGCGCAAGCGCCTGCCGCAACTGCCCGATGTGCCCACCTTCGCCGAAGTCGGGCTGCCTGATTACGACGCGGAGATGTGGAACGGCCTGCTGGCGCCGGCCGGGCTGCCCGCGCCGATCCTGGCCAAGCTGGGCGAGGCCTCGCGCCGCGCGCTGGCCGACCCCGAGGTGCAGGCCAAGTACGCCGGCGTGGGCGCCTACGTGGTGGCCGACAAGCCGGAAGCCTTCGCCGCGATGATCAAGGAAGACGTGGCCAAGTGGAAGAAGGTGGCCGAGTTCGCGCACATCTCGGTGGACTGACATGGGCCAGCGCATGCAAGGCAAGACCGCGCTGGTGTTCGGCGCGGGCTCGTCCGGACCGGGCTGGAGCAACGGCCGCGCCGCCGCCGCGCTCTATGCCCGCGAAGGCGCCCACGTGTTCGCGGTGGACCTGCGGGTGGAATCGGCCGAGGAAACCCGCCGCATCATCCTGGACGAAGGCGGCCGCTGCACCGCGCTGGCGGCCGACGTGACCGACAGCGCGCAGATCCTGGCGGCGGTGCGGGCCATGCAGGCCGAGGCTGGCCGCATCGACGTGCTGCACAACAACGTCGGCATCACCGAGATGGGCGACCCGATCGAAGCCAGCGAGGAGAGCTGGCACCGCGTCATGGACACCAACCTGACCGGCGTGTTCCTGACCTGCAAGCACGTGCTGCCGGCGATGCTGGCCCAGGGCGGCGGCAGCATCGTCAACATCTCGTCGCTGGCCTCGATCCAGGTCAACACCTACCCGTATACCTCGTACTACGCCGCCAAGGCCGGCTTGAACCACCTGACCCGGGCGCTGGCGGTGCGCTATGCGCCCGACAACATCCGCGTCAACGCGGTGCTGCCGGGCGTGATGGACACGCCGCTGATCTACACGCAGATCGCGGGCCAGTTCGAGGACGTGGAGGAAATGCGCCGGCGCCGCAACGCCGCCAGCCCGATGGGCCGCATGGGCGACGCCTGGGACGTGGCGCACGCGGCGCTGTTCCTGGCGAGCGACGAAGCGAAGTACATCACCGGCGTGTGCCTGCCGGTGGACGGCGGCAAGTCCTGCGCGGGGCGATAGCCGGCGTCGCGGGCCGGCCGGCGCCGCGCGTCAGGCCGGACGCGGCGCCAGTTCCGCGCCCAGTTCCGTGGCGGCGCGTTGCAGCGCCGCCACCACTTCCTGCAGCCGCGCCCCCGACAGCCGCGAGCGGATCGCGGCCACGCTGAGCGCGGCCACCACGTGCTGCTCGCGGTCGTACACCGGCACGCCCACCCCCAGCATGTCCGGGATGATGCGGCCCGGGTTCAGCGCATAGCCATTCTTGCGGGCCGCGGCGATGTCCTCGCGCAGCATCGCGGTGGACGGCAGGTCGGGCGCGGCCGAGGCGTCGTAGCGCGCCAGCACCCGCTCGATATCGTCATTGGGCAGGAACGCCAGCAGCGCCAGGCTGCCCGCCCCCACGCCCAGCGGCCGGCGGTGGCCGACCTCCAGCGTCAGGATCTTGATGGGGAAATCGCCCGTCTTGCGGTCGACGCAGACCGCCTCGTGGCCCGAACGCACCGACAGGAAGCTGGTGTCGCCGGTCGATTGCGCCAGCCGCAGCACCGCCGATTCGGCGATCGCCTTGATGCCGTGGCGGCTTTCGGCCGCCAGCCCCAGAATGTACGACTCGCGCCCCAAGCTATAGGTCTTGAGCTTGGGGTTCAGCGACAGAAAGCCCTCCTGCAGCAAAGCCGACAGCATGCGGTGCGCGGTGGGCGGGGTCAGGCCCAGGTCGCGCGCCACGTCGGTCAGGCCGACGCCGCGCGCCGGCGCCGCGCCCACGTATTTCAGAATGCGCAGGACCCGAAAAATGCTTTGCGCGCCGCCGACCGGATCGGCGTCGCGCGCAGCGGCGGAGGATTTGGCCGGGTTCATCGGACAGCGCGCCTCGAGCGGCGCCCCTTGGACAAGGCGCAGCAGGCAAGCCGCAGCCGACGCAACGCGGCGGGCGTGACGGGGCGCGGGGTCAATGCAGCGTGGCCCCGTCGGGCGGCGTCTGGTTCAAGCCCAGCGCCGCTTCCCAACTGCGCAGCGGCACGCAGGTCTGCAGCCGCACGATGGCGCGCTGGATCAGGGCCGGGTGCAGCTCGTGGCCCACATGCGTGGCGATGTCGATGGTGGCATCGCCATGCAGCTCGTCCAGCCGCGCCTGCGCGGCCTGAATGTGCGACACGTGCATCACGGTGTCGTCGGCGCCGTGCAACAGGTGCAGCGTGGTGTACATCGGCGCGGTCTTGGGCAACTGCGCGTAGCGGCCCGAAAAGGCGATCACCCGCCCGGCCATGCCGTCGTGCGCCTGCACCAGTTCAAGCGCCATGATGGCGCCCTGCGAAAAACCGGCCAGCGCGGTGTCGGACTGCAGCAGACCGAAGCGGGCCTGGGCCTGGCGCACGTAGGCTTCCAGGGGCGGCATCGCCTGGGCCACGCGTTCGGGGCGGTTGTCTTCGGAAACGCCGCGCACCGAGAACCACTGGCGGCCGGCGGCGCCGCCGTCAAAGGGTTCGAAGCCTTCGGGGATCAGCACGGCCGCGGCAGGGAACGCCGCGCGCACGGCATCGGCCAGCGGCAGCAGATTGTCGGGCGTACCGCCTACGCCGTGCAGCAGGATGAACAACTGGCGCACGTCGGTGCCAGGTTCGGGAAGGAATTCAAGCGAGCGGGAAATCGGGGGAGAAGCAGCCATGTAACGGCTCCGTACGGGCACTGGATAGCCCCATTGTAAAATGCGCGTCACACGCAATTCGACGCATTCCATGAAAACACCGACGACAGACTCGGGAACCCTTCCGGCCGGCCAAAACCAGTTACATCGCGTGCTCAAGGCACGCCACCTGACCATGATAGCCCTGGGCGGCGCCATCGGCACCGGCCTGTTCATCGCCTCCGGCGCGGCCATCGCGCAGGCCGGCCCGGGCGGCGCGCTGCTGGTCTACCTGCTGATTGGCCTGATGGTCTATTTCATCATGACCAGCCTGGGCGAACTGGCTACGTTCATGCCCGTCTCGGGTTCCTTCTGCACCTATGCGTCCCGCTATGTGGATGGCGGCTTCGGCTTCGCGCTGGGCTGGAACTTCTGGTTAAGCTGGGCCACGGTCGTGGCGGTGGACGTGGTGGCCGCCCAACTGGTCATGGCGTACTGGCTTCCCGATACCCCCGGATGGGTCTGGAGCATCCTGTTCCTGGCCGTGACCTTCGGCCTGAACGCGTTTTCGGTGCGCAGCTTCGGCGAGGCCGAATACTGGTTCGCCATCATCAAGGTCGTGGCCGTCCTGTGCTTCATCGTGCTGGGCGTGGCCATGCTGGCCGGCATCATCCACAGCGACGCGCCGGTGGGCGTGCGCAACTGGGCCGTGGGCGACGCGCCCTTCGTGGGCAACGCCGCCACCTGGGTGGGCGTTGCCATGGTGGTGGCCTATTCGTTCCAGGGTACCGAACTGGTAGCGGTGGCCGCAGGCGAATCCGAAAACCCGCGCCGCAACGTGCCGCGCGCCATCAAGCATGTGTTCTGGCGCATCCTGCTGTTCTATGTGCTGGCGATTTTGATCATCGGCCTGTTGATCCCCTATACCGACCCGCAACTGCTGCGCAACGAGGTCGAGGACATCGCCGTCAGCCCGTTCACGCTGGTGTTCGAGCACGCGGGGCTGCTGTCCGCGGCCACCGTGATGAACGCGGTGATCCTGACGTCGGTGCTGTCCGCAGGCAACTCAGGCATGTACGCCGCCACGCGGATGCTGTTCAACATGGCCGTCGAAGGCCAGGCGCCCGGCGTATTCAAGCGCCTGACCCGCAATGGCGTGCCGCTGTACGCGCTGCTGGCCACCACCGCACTGGCCTGCCTGTGCATGTTCAGCGTGGTCTACAGCCCCAAGGCGGTCTACATCTGGCTGCTGAACTTTGCGGGCATGACCGAATTCATCGTCTGGCTGAGCATTGCCGTCAGCCACTACCGCTTCCGCCAGGGCTACGTGAAGCACGGCTACGACACCGCCAACCTGCCCTACAAGGCCGGCCTGTTCCCGTTCGGCCCGCTGCTGGCCTTCGTGCTGTGCCTGCTGGTCACGCTGGGCCAGAACTACCAGGCCTTCCTGGACGAGCGCATCGACTGGATCGGCGTGGTCTCGACCTACCTGGCGATCCCTCTGTTCCTGGCGTTCTGGATCGGCCACCGGCTGGTGAAGAAGTCGCGCTGGATCCGCTACGAGGACATGCGCTTTTACGGCCTGGAGGCGGACCACGCTGCCGGCGTCGGACACCAGGCCCCGCCGGCGGCGGTGCGGCCTTGAGATCAGCGGTTCCGCAACCGCAGCACGTACGCGACCGAATCCTGAATTTCGTAGCGCACCTCGTACGCACCGACCAGGATTCGGCGCACTTCACGCAATTGAATGCCGAACCACTGCGACGCCGTCAACGCGGCATCGGCAGCGGCTGATCGGTGCCGAGACTATCCGCCCAGGCTTGCACGGCCCGGTGATTGAAAACACGGCCGGCATCGACGTCGCTCAACGCTTCCAGGGTCAGCCGGTCGTCCTCTTCCTCCTGGACGATCCGGGCGGAAAGCGCTTGCTTCACAATCCCGCCGCGCAAGCGTTCAAGCCGTGATGACATCTGATTGACCTGGTTCGCCAGCGGGAGCCGTGCGTGCGCGCTTAGCCCCCAAGCTCGGGGCTTGTGTCAAATCACACCTCCGGTCCCTTGCGTGGGCTGAGTCAGCCACGATACCCCTGGAACCACATCAAATGCACCGCAACGGTGCATTTTTCGGACACTTTCCGCTGCTTGCCGCTCAGGTAAAATACTGTATATTCATACAGCAATATCGAATCCCAGGCGTCTCGCCTGCCCCCTACCTCTCAGGAAAACCGGGTCGTCCACCCGCCATGCAGTCCCCAGAACAAATCCACCCCGCCCTGTGGCGCGCCACCCAGTTGGCCCGAGGCGCCGCCCGCAGCCTGCCCACCGGCCACGCCGCCCTGTCGGCCGAGCTGCCGGACGGCGGCTGGCCGCTGGGCTCGCTGATCGAGCTGCTGGCCCCGCAACCCGGCATCGGCGAAATCCGCCTGCTGCGCCCGGCCCTGGCGCAACTGGAAACGCGCCGCCCCATCGCCCTGGTGCAGCCGCCGCACGCGCCGCACATCGCCAGCTGGATGAGCTGGCGGCTCGATCCCCGCCAACTGCTGTGGATCGCCCCCGAAAAACCCCTGGATGCCCTCTGGGCCGCCGAACAGATCCTTAAAAACGGCAGCTGCGGCGCCCTGCTCTGCTGGCTGCCCCACGTGCGCCCCGAATCCCTGCGCCGCCTGCATCTGGCCGCGCAGGCCAGCGACCTGCTGTTCGTTGCCCTGCGTCCGGCCAGCGCGGCCCAGAACGCCACCCCCGCCCCCTTGCGCCTGGCGCTTGCGCCCGCCACGGGCGGCCTGTCCGTCCATATTCTCAAGCGCCGGGGGCCCGTCTGCGACACCCCGCTGTACGTGGGCCTGGAGCCCGGCGCCCTTACGCCTTCCCGTCATGCGCCTCTGGATCGCCGCCTACCTGCGCTGCCTGCCGCTGGACGCACTGCGCCCGCACTGGCCGCATGAGGACCAGGCCTACGCCGTTCTCGACCAGGAATGCGTCGCCGCCCTCACCCCCGCCGCCCATCGGGCCGGGGTGCGGGCGGGCATGCGCCGCGGCGGCGCGGCCGCCATCGCGCCCAGCGTCGAACTCCTGGTCCGCGAACCCCTGGCCGAAGCCGACACCCTGCAGGGCGCGGCGCTGGCGCTCTTGCAATACACCCCCGAAGTCGCGCTGGCCGGCGACGACACCGTGCTGCTCAACGTCGGCGCCAGCCTGCTGTTCTTCGGCGGGCCACGCGCCCTGCATCGGCGCGTGGCCGCCACGCTGCGCGCGCTGGACCTGCGCGTCTCCCTGGGCATGGCGCCCACCGCGGCCGGCGCCTGGCTGCTGGCGCACCGTTCCGGCCGCGGCCGGCCCCGGCGCACCTTGACGCTGTCCACGCTGGCGCGCCGCCTGGATGCCCTGCCTTCGGCCCTGCTGCCGCAGGCCCAGCCGCGGCTGGACTGGCTGCACGACATCGGCTGCCATACCCTGGCCGACCTGCGGGCACTGCCCCGTGCCGGCCTGCAACGGCGCAGCGCCCCCGACCTGCTGCAAGCCCTGGATGCGGCCTACGGCCAGTCGCCCGAGTTGCACCGCTGGATCGAACCGCCGCCCAGCTTTACGCGCCGTATCGAACTGATGGATTACGTCGAACACACCGACGCGGTGCTGGCCGTGGCGCGGCGCCTGGCTGAACAGTTGGGCGGCTGGCTGGCCGGCCGCCAGTTGGCGGTGCGGCGCGTGGTGCTGCGCCTGGACCACGAACGCGGCCGCCACGCGCGCCCGCCCACCGAACTGGAACTGGCCCTGGCCCAGCCTGTCTGGCAGGCGCCGCAAATCCTGCACCTGCTGCGCGAAAAACTCAGCCGGCTCACCCTGGAAGCCCCCGTCATCGCGGTAGCGCTGCTGGCGCCCGACACCGTCGACCAGCCCGCCGCCAGCACTACCCTGTTTCCCGAGCCCGGCGGCACCGCCGCCGACCACGCCCGGCTGCTGGACCTGTTGGCCGCGCGGCTGGGCCGCGATCAGGTGCGGCGTCCCTGTCCCACGCCCGACCACCGCCCCGAGGCCGCCAATTCCTGGGGCGACGCGCTGGACGCGCCGCAACGCCCCGAGCCCCTGCCCGATACGCTGGACCGCCCCTTCTGGCTGCTGGACCCGCCGCTGCCCCTGAAGCTGTCCGGCCACCGCCCGCAATACGCCGGCCAGGCCCTGCGGCTGATGCGCGGCCCCGAACGCATTGAAAGCGGCTGGTGGGACCCGGCCCTGACCGTGCGCGACTACTTCGTGGCCGAAGACGCCGCCAGCGCACGCTACTGGATCTACCGCGAGCGCGACGACGAACACGCCCGCTGGTTCCTGCACGGGCTGTACGCCTGACGGCGCCTGCCTGTCCGCCCGACGCCATGCGACCGCCCGACGAGCCCCACACCGACCCCGACCCGCCCGTCGGGCTGCCCGGCTACGCCGAACTGCAATGCCAGTCCAACTTCTCGTTCCTGCAGGGCGCCTCGCACCCCGAAGAACTGGCTGCCCGCGCCGCCGAACTGGGCTACGCGGCCCTGGCTATCACCGACGAATGCAGCCTGGCCGGCGTGGTGCGCGCCCACATGGAAGCCAAGACCCAGAAGCTGCCGCTGATCGTCGGCGCCACCTTCCGGCTGCGCGCCGGGCCCGATGCCGCGCCGCTGGACCTGACCCTGCTGGCGCAAACCCGCGAGGGCTACGGCAACCTGTCCGAACTCATCACCCTGGCACGCACCCGCGCCCCCAAGGGCGAATACCGCCTGGCGCCCGAAGACTTCACGGATCCCCCGCCCGGCTACACCCACCTGCGCCACCTGCCCGAATGCCTGGCCATCCTGTCGCCCACCTACGGCGATGACCCCGACCGCATGGCGCAACAGGCGCGCTGGCTGGCCGCCACCTTTGCGCACCGCGCCTGGGTCGGCCTGACGCTGCTGTACCGGTCGCGCGACGACCTGCACCGCGCCGCGGTCGAACACGCTGCCCAGGCCGCCGACCTGCCCGTGGTGGCCCTGGGCCAGGTGCAGATGCACGTGCGATCGCGCAAACCCCTGCACGACACCCTGACCGGCATCCGCACCCACCAACCCGTGTCCCAATGCGGCTACGCGCTGTCGGGCAACGCCGAACAGCACCTGCGCACCCGCGTGCGGCTGGCCAACCTGTACCCGCCCCAGGCATTGGCGCAGACCCTGGTGGTGGCGCGGCGCTGCGCGTTCTCGCTGGACGAACTGCGCTACGAATACCCCGACGAAATCGTCCCGCGCGGCCACACGCCCGCCACCTTCCTGCGCCAGGAAACCCTGGCCGGCGCGGCGCGGCGCTTTCCGGCCGGGGTGCCGGCCAATGTCACCGAGCAGATCGAAAAAGAACTGGCCCTGATCACCGACCTGCACTACGAGGCCTACTTTCTTACCGTCTACGACATCGTGCTGTACGCCCGCAACGCCGGCATCCTGTGCCAGGGTCGCGGGTCCGCCGCCAACTCGGCCGTCTGCTACTGCCTGGGCATCACCGAGGTCGACCCGCAGCGCGGCAACAACCTGTTCGAACGCTTCATCAGCAAAGAACGCAACGAGCCGCCCGACATCGACGTCGACTTCGAACACCAGCGCCGCGAAGAAGTCATCCAGTACATCTACCAAAAATACGGCCGCCAACGCGCCGCCCTGACCGCCGTGGTGATTTCCTACCGGCCCCGCAGCGTGCTGCGCGACACCGGCCGTGCGCTGGGCGTGGACTTGGGCGTGATCGACGCCGTGGCGCGCGCCCACCAATGGTGGGACGGCAAAAAGGAAATGCTGCGCACCCTGGGCGCCTGCGGCCTGGACCCGGAATCCCAAGTAGCGCGGCAATGGGCCGCGCTGGCCCAGACCATGATGGGTTTTCCGCGCCACCTGTCCCAGCACCCCGGCGGCTTCGTCATTTCGCGCGGCAAGCTGTCGCGGCTGGTGCCCATTGAAAACGCCGCCATGGCCGACCGCAGCGTCGTGCAATGGGACAAAGACGACCTGGACGCGCTCAAGCTGCTCAAGGTCGACGTGCTGGCGCTGGGCATGCTGTCGGCGCTGCGGCGCACGCTGGAACTGGCTGGCCAGCGCCGCGGCCAACCCATACGCCTGCAAGACATCCCCGAAGGCGACGAACCCACCTACGACATGATCTGCGAGGCCGATACCGTTGGCGTGTTCCAGATCGAATCGCGCGCCCAGATGAGCATGCTGCCGCGCCTGCGGCCGCGCAAATACTACGACTTGGTGGTGCAGGTGGCCATCGTGCGGCCCGGCCCCATCCAGGGCGGTATGGTGCATCCCTACCTGCGCCGCCGCCAGGGCCGCGAAAAGGAAAGCTACCCCAGCGAAAAGGTCCGTGGCGTGCTCAGCCGCACCATGGGCGTGCCTATCTTCCAGGAACAGGTCATGCAGATCGCGGTCGTTGCCGCCGGTTTCAGCCCCGGCGAAGCCGACCAGCTGCGGCGGTCCATGGCGGCTTGGAAGCGCAAGGGCGGCGTCGACAAATACCGCACCAAGCTGGTCGGCGGCCTGCTGGCGCACGGCTATACGCTGGAATTCGCCGAAGCCCTGTTCCGGCAGGTCGAAGGCTTCGGCGAATACGGCTTCCCGGAAAGCCATGCCGCCAGCTTTGCCCTGCTGGCGTACTACAGTTCCTGGCTCAAGCGCCACGAGCCCGAGGCCTTCCTGGCCGCCCTGCTCAATTCCCAACCCATGGGCTTTTACCCGCCGGCACAGTTGGTGCAAGACGCCCGCCGCCACGGCGTGCAGGTGCTGCCGGCGGATGTCACCGTCAGCGGCTGGGACTCGGCGCTGGAAACGCTGCCCGACCCGCAAACGCCGCGCCCGGCGCGTCCCCATGCCCCTTCGCCGCACGAAACCCGCCCCGCCGTACGCTTGGGGCTGAGCCTGATCCAGGGCCTGCGCGAAGACACCGCGCACCGCATCGAAGCCGCCCGCGCCGACGCCCCCTTCGCCAATACCGGCGACCTGGCCCGGCGCGCCGCACTCACGCGCCACGACCTGAACGCGCTGGCTGCCGGCGACGCCCTGCTGACCCTGGCCGGCCACCGCCGCCAAGCCAGTTGGGAAGCCGCGGCCAGCGTGCACAGCCGCGACCTGCTGCGCGACGCTACCATCCACGAAACCGATGCCCCGCAACTGACCGCGCCATCCGAAAGCCAGACCGTGGCCGCCGACTACCGCAGCGTCGGCCTGACCCTGCGACGCCATCCGGTGGACCTGTTGCGCCCGCAATTGGCCGCACGCAACTTCCAGCCCGCTGCCGTGCTGAACAACTACCCCGACAAGCGCGTGGCCCGCGCCTGCGGCATCGTCACCGTGCGCCAGCGCCCGCAAACCTCCAAGGGCGTCATCTTCGTCACCCTCGAAGACGAAACCGGCCCCGTCAACGTGGTGGTGCGCCCCGAACTCATCGAACGCCAACGCCGCGAGCTGCTCGGCGCCAGCCTGCTGGGCGTGTACGGCACCTGGCAGAACGTGGACGGCGTGCGCCACCTGATCGCGCAGCGGCTGGTGGACCTGTCCGA
>JBEBOQ010000015.1:0-85113 GCA_040396375.1 Achromobacter xylosoxidans | reverse complement strand
CGAACGCCGCATCTCGCGCGTGCGCAAGGTGATGGAGCCCAAGAACGGCAAGTCGGACTGGGAAGTGACAGTGGCCTTGTCCAACGCGCTGGGCTATCCCATGAACTACACGCATCCGCGTCAGATCATGGAAGAGATCGCGCGCCTGACGCCCACGTTCGCGGGGGTCAGCTACGAGAAGCTGGACAAACTGGGCAGCCTGCAATGGCCGTGCAACGACGACGCGCCGGAAGGCACGCCCATCATGCACATCGATGCCTTCGTGCGCGGCAAGGGCAAGTTCATGATCACCAAGTACGTGCCCACCGACGAACGCAGCACGCGCCGTTTCCCGCTGCTGTTGACCACCGGCCGGATCCTGTCGCAGTACAACGTGGGCGCGCAGACTCGGCGCACGCCGAACGTGATGTGGCATGGCGAAGACGTGCTGGAACTGCATCCGCAGGACGCCGAAGACCGGGGCGTGGCCGAAGGCGATTGGGTCGGGATCCAGAGCCGCGCAGGCGAAACGGTGCTGCGCGCTACGTTGACCGACCGGGTGCAGCCGGGCGTGGTATACACCACGTTCCACTTTCCCGAGTCCGGCGCCAACGTCGTCACGACGGACAGCTCCGACTGGGCGACCAACTGCCCCGAATACAAGGTCACCGCCGTGCAGGTCACGCGCGTGTCCCAGCCTTCGGAATGGCAGCGCCAATGGTCGCGCTTTGCCGACATCCAGCAAAAGTTGCTGCGCGAGCGATCGCGTGAAAACGAAGCGGCGCTGACCGGGAAATGACACCCTGCCTGCCCCGGATGCCATGACTTCCCACACGCCTACGCCGCCTCGCCCCGACTGCTCGCCGACCCAGGTCACCCGCGTGCGGGACGGGGCGATAGCCCCCGCCACCGAATCCGATTTCGTTGCAGAGGAAACGCCGGTGGCGCTGGAATTCAACGGCATCAGCCACGCCACCATGCTGGCCTCGCCGGCTGACCTGGAAGACTTCGCCGTGGGATTTTCGCTGTCGGAAGGCATCATCGACAGCGTCAGTGACGTGCGCGGCATCGACGTGCTGCCGCAGTGCGACGGCATCGTGGTGCAGGTGGAGATATCCAGCGCCTGCGAGGTGCGGCTGAAGTCGCGCCGCCGCGCCATGGCCGGACGCACCGGCTGCGGCCTGTGCGGCGTGGAAACGCTGCCCGAAGTGCTGCGGCCCGTGGACCCGGTGCCGGCGGGCGCGCCGCTGGCCATCGGCGCGGTGCTGCACGCCATGCGCGCCATGCGGGCGGGCCAGGCGCTGCACAACCTGACCGGGGCCACCCACGCGGCAGGCTGGGCAGGCGCCGACGGCGCCGTGGCGCTGGTGCGCGAAGACGTGGGCCGCCACAACGCGCTGGACAAGCTGATCGGCGCGCTGGCGCGCCAGGCCATGAATGCCGGCGGCGGCATGGTCCTGGTGTCCAGCCGCGCCAGCTTTGAAATGGTGCAAAAGACCGCCGCGGCCGGCGTCGGCGTGCTGGCGGCAGTATCCGCCCCCACCGCGCTGGCCGTGCGCCTGGCCGACAGCACCGGCATTGCGCTGCTGGGCTTCCTGCGCGGCGACGACGCCACCCTGTATTCCCACCCCGAACGCATCACTTCCTAGACCGGACGCGACACACGCATGGAAATCGGCAACCTGATCCGCATGGCCAACCGCATCGGCCAATTCTTCGAAGCCATGCCCCTGCGGCCGGAAGCGGTGGAAGGCGTGGCCAACCATATCCACAAGTTCTGGGAGCCCCGCATGCGCAATGAGCTGCTGGACTTCCTGGCCCGGCAGCCCGATGGCGACGCCGGCGAACAGCAGTTGCATCCCCTGGTGCTGGAGGCGGTCACGCAGAACCGCCAGCGCCTGACGCCGCTGGCCCGCGTGCCGTAGACCGGTCCGGCAGCGTCGCCGCAGCAAGCTTTACCGCAGCAAAGGGTTCACAAGAAGCGCTGGACTGGATTTTCCAGACCGACGCGCGCTATAAAGCCGCACCCCGAGGAGACCTCATGGAAAGCACTGCAACACTAGACCTGCCCGGCTCAAAGCCCGGCATCCTGGATAAAGAACGCACCATCGCCGGGCCGGGATTTTCCCGCTGGCTGGTGCCCCCGGCTGCCCTGGCCATCCACCTGTGCATCGGCATGGCCTATGGGTTCTCGGTGTTCTGGCTGCCCTTGTCCAAGGCGATCGGCGGCGCCCAGCCGCTGGCCTGCCCGGCCGACATGAGCCTGGCCGCCGAGCTGTTCACCACCAGCTGCGACTGGAAAATCTCGACCATGGGGTGGATGTACACCCTGTTCTTCGTGCTGCTGGGCTGTTCCGCGGCGCTGTGGGGCGGCTGGTTGGAACGCGCCGGCCCGCGCAAGGCCGGCGTGGTGTCGGCGGTGTGCTGGTGCGGCGGCCTGGTGATTTCGGCGTTCGGCGTCTATCTGCACCAGATGTGGATGCTGTGGCTGGGCTCCGGCGTCATCGGCGGCATCGGCCTGGGGCTGGGCTATATCTCGCCGGTCAGCACCCTGATCAAGTGGTTCCCGGACCGTCGCGGCATGGCGACCGGCATGGCCATCATGGGCTTTGGCGGCGGCGCTATGATCGGCGCGCCGCTGGCCGACCTGCTGATGCGCCATTTCGCCACGCCGACCTCGGTCGGTGTCTGGCAGACCTTCTTGACCATGGCGCTGGTGTATTTCGTCTTCATGATGTCGGGTGCGATGGGCTACCGCGTGCCGCCCACCGGCTGGAAGCCCGAAGGCTGGACGGCGCCCGCCAAGCAGGCCAACAACGCCATGATCACCAAGGGCCACGTGCACGTGAAGCGGGTGTGGGGCGTGCCGCAGTTCTGGCTGGTCTGGCTGGTGCTGTGCCTGAACGTGACGGCCGGCATCGGCATCCTGGGCATGGCCTCGCCGCTGTTGCAGGAAGTGTTCGGCGGCGGCCTCATCAACAAGCCTGAACTGGGCTTCGGCCAGCTCGACAAGAGCCAGCTGGCGGCCATCGCCGCCATCGCGGCAGGCTTCACGGGGCTGCTCAGCCTGTTCAACATCGGCGGCCGTTTCTTCTGGGCCAGCCTGTCGGACAAACTGGGCCGCAAGCTGACCTACCTGATCTTCTTCGTGCTGGGCTTCGTGCTGTACGCGGCCATTCCCTGGACGGCGCACATCGGCGCGCTGGCGCTGTTCGTGGCGGCCTTCTGCGTGATCCTGTCGATGTACGGCGGCGGCTTTGCCACGGTGCCGGCCTACCTGGCGGACCTGTTCGGCACCCAGATGGTGGGCGCCATCCACGGCCGCCTGCTGACGGCATGGTCGGCGGCGGGTATCTTCGGGCCGGTGCTGGTGAACTACATCCGCGAATACCAACTGTCCATCGGCGTGCCACGGGCGCAGGTCTATGACATCACCATGTACATCCTGGCGGGCATGCTGGTGGTGGGTTTCCTGTGCAATCTGGCGATTCGCCCGGTGAACCCCAAGTACTTCATGACCGACGAGGAACTGGCGCGCGAAAAGGCCCTGGCGCACGAGCGTGCCGCAGCGTCGGAGACCCACGGCGCGGGCACGTCCACCTTCCGCACCCCGTTCGCGCTGGTGCTGTTCGCCTGGGCCTGCGTCGGCATTCCGCTGGCCTGGGGCGTCTGGATCACCCTGCAAAAGGCGGTGGTGCTGTTCCACTGACCCCCGCCGCGACCGGGCGGCGCCGCACGCGCCGCCCCGCTCCCGGGCGCGAAGCTGCTACATTGGCAGCCGCGCCCTTTCTTTTTCCCCTCTTTCCCCCCCATTCCCCATCCATGACTGCTTTGCCCAAGAAGCCCCTCTCCGCTGGAGCGTTACGTTGACCCTGCCTGAACTGAGCTGGACGGAAGGCGACGCCCCCGACCAGACCACGCACACCGCCCGCTGGCGCTCGGAATCCGGCGCCACGCCCCCCAAGCGGGTGGTGCTGGCCGACGACCGCACCACCGCGGACATGGCCTACCGCCAGGCCTGCGAAGGCGTGGGCCTGTTGTGGCGCGGCGACTTCCAGAACGCGCGCCTCTTGCTGCAAGCGATGACGCGCCGCGTGGACAAGCGCCCCCGCAAGCCGGTCGAGACGCTGCTGGAAGCCTTCAATCAGCATCGCCAGATCCAGTCGCAACGCGCCCGTATCCTGGGCATGCTGCTGATTCCGTTCGACGCCGGCCACGGCATTTCGCTGCGCCGCGCGCCGGATGCGCGGCAGGCCTGCGAAGAGGCCCACGGCCCCGCCAACGAGCCCTACGTGGCGTCGCTGCGCGAACTGCTGGGCCTGATCGGCGCCTTCGAATGGCGCAAGAAAGGCGTGGAGATCCCCGCGCTGGACAACCGCATCCACCCCCACTACGGCGTGTTTTCGCCGTTGCGCGGCGAGTACATCGACCTGGTGGCGCGCACGCCGATGCCGCGCGGCAGCGTGGCCTTCGATATCGGCACCGGCACCGGCGTGCTGGCGGCGGTGCTGGCGCGGCGCGGCGGCAAGCGCGTCATCGCCACCGACATGGACCCGCGGGCGCTGGCCTGCGCCCGCGAAAACCTCGAACGGCTGGGCCTGTCGAAACAGGTCGAGGTGGCGCAGGCCGACCTCTTTCCCGAAGGCCGGGTGTCGCTGGCCGTCTGCAACCCGCCGTGGCTGCCGGCCCGGCCCAGTTCGCCCGTCGAGCACGCCGTCTACGACCCCGACAGCCGCATGCTGCGGGGCTTCCTGAACGGGCTGGCGGCGCACCTGACGCCCAGCGGCGAGGGCTGGCTGATCCTGTCGGACCTGGCCGAGCACCTGGGGCTGCGCACCCGCGAGCAATTGCTGGAGATGATCGAGCAGGCCGGCCTGCGCGTGCTGGAACGCATCGATACGCGGCCCACGCATGGCCGCGCCAAGGATCCCGACGATCCCTTGTACGCGGCGCGCTCGAAGGAAGTCACGTCGCTGTGGCGGCTGGCGGCGGCCTGAGAGCGGTCAACCGGCCTCACGGTAAAAAAACGGCCTCACGGCCGTTTTTTCATGCCCGCCCCGCCGCGACGTTGACGCTGATGGCGATGATGAAGACGTTGAAGAAGAAGGCGATGACGCTGTGCACCAGCGCCGTGCGCCGCATCCGCCGGCTGACGATCTGCACGTCGGAAACCTGGAACGTCATGCCCAGCACCAGGGCGAAATAGGCGAAGTCCCAGTAGTCGGGGTCTTCCTTGCCCGGAAAATCCAGGCCCTTGTGCAGGGCATTGCGATGGCTGTAGTAGCCATGCGCGTAATGCAGCGCGAAGATCATGTTCAGGTAGAGCCACGACAGCACGATGCTGACGGCGGCCGCCACCAGGTCGGCCACGCCCTCGGCGCCGCCAGCCGCGCGCATTTCGGTCCACAGCGCCGCCATCACCAGGCAGGACAGCGCCACGCTGCTCCAGAGCACGGCGCTGCGGCCGACGTCGACCTGCTGCGCGCGTACCCGCATCATGTCCGGCGTGGCCCTGCCGAACGCGGCGCCGGTCAGCAGCAGGAACACCAGCGCCGCCACGTCGAACGCCAGCAGCCCGGCGCGGCTGGGCGTGAGGCCGACGCGCCACAGCGCGCCCGCCAGGATGGCGAACAGCGCGCCGCACAGCACCAGCCGCCGGTGCGCATGGAAGAACGGCAGCGGCGCGATCCCGGCGGGCGGCGATTCGATATCCGGATCCTTGACCGGCAGCGTCATGGCGGACTCCCAGCGTGGCAGGAGCCTAAACGCTAACCGATAGCGAGCAATCCGACCAGCGCCCCGCCGAACAGCAGCCATAACGGGTGGATGCGCGAGGCGCTGCCCAGCAACGCGACCACGGCGGTGATGGCGCCCAGCAGCCAGGAATGCACCGAGGCCTCGGTGATCAGGGCGGCGCTGGCGGCCACCAGCCCCACCGTCATGGGGAAGATGCCGGCCTGGATCACGCCGCGCCAGGGCCGGTCCTTGAAGCGCTCCCACAGGCCCAGGGCGATGATGGTGATGAGGGACGACGGCCCGAACTTGGCCAGCGTGGTGACCAGCATGCCGGCCCAGCCGGCCACGTGCCAGCCGACCAGCGTGACCACCATCAGGTTGGGGCCGGGCGCCGCCTGGCCCAGGGCGAACAGCGCGGAGAAGTCGGCGGCCGTCATCCAGCCGTGCACCTCCACCACCTGGCGCTGCATTTCGGGCAGGATGGTGTTGCCGCCGCCGAAGGCCAGCACCGACAGCTGCGAAAAGATGATGGCCAGGGCGATCAGGGTCTGCATCATCGACGTTGCCTCCAGACCAGCAGGATGCTCAGCGGCGTCAGCACCGCCATGGTCGGCAGCAGCGGGATGCGCAGCACCGCGATGGCGATGAAACAGGCCGTGGCCACCAGGCCGGCCAGCCAATCGCGGCGCTTCAGGACCGGCATGCCGATCTTGACCGCCATCGAAATCAGCAGCCCCGCGGCAGCCGCGGCCAGCCCGGCGAACAGGTGCTGGATGTGCGGGTCGTTCTGGAAGCGGTCGTAGACCATGCCCAGCAGCACCACGATGGCCGAGGGCGCCAGGATCAGGCCCATCAGCGCCGCGAAGGCGCCGCGCGGGCCGCGGAACTTCATGCCCAGGGCGACCGACAGGTTGATGATGTTGCCGCCCGGCAGGAACTGGCACAGGCCCAGCAGATCGGTGAATTCAGCGCTGGACAGCCAGCGGTGCTTTTCCACCACCATGCGCCGCGCCAGGGGCAGCGCGCCGCCGAAGGCCGTCAGGCCCAGCATGAGAAAGCCGTAGAACAGTTGCCCACAGGTGGGCGGCGGCCGCAGCGCGGCCTCGGAAGGGGTAGTAGGTGCTGCGTTCATGGTCTTGTGGCCGTCGGCCGGCCGGCGGGACGCCGGGGGTTTGGATAGACCGCAGCCTACTCTTGGCCCCAGATAATGTCTAATATATGAATTAGCAAATATTCATATCGTATATATATGGCATCCATTGACCTGCGGCTTTTGCGCTATTTCCTGGCGGTGGCCGAGGAATCCCACCTGACCCGCGCGGCCGCCCGGCTAGGCATCCGCCAGCCCCCACTGAGCCAGCAGATCCGGGTGCTGGAACAGGAGCTGGGGGTGACGCTGTTCCACCGCCTGCCACGCGGCATGGAACTGACCGAAAGCGGCCGTGCGCTGCTGGCCGACGCGCGCAGCATCCTGACGCTGGTGGACCAGGCGGTGGACGGGGTGCGCCGTGTGTCGCTAGGCGAAGCCGGCCGCCTGACCGTCGGCTTCACCGGGTCGGCCGCGTTCCATCCGTTCGTGCCGTCGGTGATCCGGCGTTTTCGCGAAAGCGCGCCGCAAGTGCGACTGGTGCTGGAAGAAAGCAGCACCGGCGAATTGATGGAAGCCGTGCGCGAGGGCCGTGTGGACGTGGCCTTCATCCGCGGCGCGCACGGCGCGGATGAAGGCGTGGCGGTCGAAACGGTGCTGGAAGAAAGCATGCTGGCCGCTTTTCCCGCCGACCATCCCATGGTCAAGGGGCGCACGCGCAAACGCATCGCACTGTCCGAGCTGGCCGAGGAGTCCCTGATCCTGTACCGGCGCCACAGCGGACCGGGACTGTACGACGCCATCATCACGGCCTGCAGCGCAGCCGGCTTCAGTCCGCGCGTGGCGCAGGAAGCGCCGCGCATGCTGTCCACGCTGAGCCTGGTGGCGGCCGGGCTGGGCGTATCGCTGGTGCCGGCGTCGCTGCGGCGGGTCAACATCGAAGGGGTGGTGTACGTGAACGTGACCGGTCCGGTGGAACTGCGCGCGCCGCTGACCCTGATCTGGCGCGACGCACCGCTGTCCGGCGCCATCCGCCGGCTGATCGAAGAGGTGCGGGCGCATCGGGAGACGCCCCAGGCCTAGGGCGGATCGGCGCTGCATGCGGGAACATCGCAGGCGGCAAGACGCCCGGCAGCAACGCGGCTTGGCGCCGGCGGCGCTACACTTGCCGGCACCTCTGTTTTTCCCCCATCCAAATGCCTGCCCCACAACCCATAGGCGTGTATGACTCCGGCGTCGGCGGACTGAGCGTGCTGCGCGCCATCCGCGACGCGCTGCCGCAGGAAGACCTGCTGTATGTGGCGGACTCCGCCCACGTGCCCTACGGCGAAAAGACCCAGGAATACGTGCAGGAACGGGCGCTGGCCATCGCCGACTACTACGTGTCGCGCCAGGCCAAGGCCATGGTGGTGGCATGCAATACGGCCACCACCGCCGCCATCGCCCTGCTGCGCGCCCGCCATCCCGACCTGATCATCATCGGCGTGGAACCGGCGATCAAGCCGGCCGCCCACCTGACACGCAGCGGCGTGATCGGCGTGTTCGCCACCACGGGTACGCTGGCCAGCGCCAAGTTCGCGGCGCTGGTGCAGCGCGAAGCGCCCGAGGTCCGCATCTTGCTGCGCCCCTGCCCCGAATGGGTGCTGCTGGTGGAACAAGGCGAGATTGCCGGCCCCGCCGTGGCACGCGCCGTGGCCGGCCCGGTGCGGGAACTGCTGGACCAGGGCGCCGACGCGCTGGTGCTGGGCTGCACGCATTTTCCGTTCTTGAGCGATGCGATCGCCGCCGCGGCGGGCGCCCCGGTGCCGCAGCTGGAAACTGGTGGACCGGTGGCGCGCCGCTTGCGCCACCAGTTGCAGGAACGCGGGCTGCTGAACGCCGACGGCGTCGGCACGATCGCGCTGGAAACCACCGGCGACGCCGCCACGCTGGCCCGCCTGGGTAAGCTGCTTTTGGGGCTGCCCGCCCAGGCCACGCAGACACCGGCGCGCTGGCGCTAACGCCTAGACCGGCGGCAGCGCCGGCAGCGTCAGCGTCACACGCAGGCCGCCCAACGGCGCCTGCTCGGCGCATACATCACCGCCATACGTACGCGCCAGATCGCGCACGATATCCAGGCCCAGGCCCGAACCGGGGCGGTGTTCGTCCATGCGCACGCCGCGCTCGAACACGCGTTCGCGCTCGCCTTCGGCAATGCCGGGGCCGTCGTCATCGATCTGTATGCACAGCTGGTCCGGCGCTGACGCGCGGGCGCTGATCCGTACCCGTCGCGCGGCCCATTTGCAGGCGTTGTCCAGCAGATTGCCCACCATCTCCTGCAGGTCCTGTTCTTCGCCGCGAAATTGCAGGCCGTCGGGAAAGTCGGACATGTCCAGATCCAGTTCACGCGCGGCGTACAGCCGCTGCATGACGCGTAGCAGCGCCTGGACGGGAGGACGCAGCGGCGTGCGCCCACCGGCCGTACCGGACGCAGCCGCGGCCCGCGCGCGCGCCAGGTGGTAGTCAATCTGGCGCTGTGCCAGCGCCACTTGTTCGCGCGTCAGCCGGGCAAAGGCGCCGTCCTCGCGCGCGGCGGCATTGGCCAGGATGGTCAGCGGCGTCTTCACCGCATGCGCCAGGTTGCCGGCCTGCGTGCGGGCCCGCTGCACGATGTCGGCATTCACCGCCAGCACCCGATTGAAGTCGTCGACCAGCGGTTGGATTTCACTGGGAAAGCGCCCATCGATGCGCACGCTGTTGCCGCCCTGTTGGGCGGCGAGTTGCCGGCGCAGCCGCCCCAGCGGACGCAGGCCGACCGCCACCTGCACCACCGCTGCGGCGACCAGCCCCGCCGCCAGTGCGCCCAGCGACAACAGCAGCATGTGATTGAAACGCCCAATGGGCTCGGCCAGCACCTGGCGGTCAGCGGCGACGATCAGCCGCAGCGTGGCCGCGTCAGCGTCCTCGGGCTTGAGCGTGCGCGTCAGTGCGCTCAAGCCATGGTCCTGCGGACCGGCGATGTCGTAGGCGCCGTCGGCGCTGTCCGCCGCGGGCAGCGCCAGCACCTGATCCCACAGCGAACGCGAGCGCGCCACGCCGGCGGCCGCGACGCGGCCCTGGTCGTCCAGGCGGTCGATCTGCCAGTAAAGGCCGGACAGCGGCTGCTCCAGGCGCGGATCGCTCAAGGGCGGCGCCACCACGGGGCGGCCGTCCGGCGCCACGCTGACCGCGGCGGTCAGCTGGTTCAGGTGCAGCGCCAGCTCGGCCCGCAGTTGTTCGGTGATGTGTTGACGGAACAGGCTGCCCAAGCCCCAGCCCGCCAGCACGATGGTGACGGCGATCCAGGCCAGCGTGCCGGCCAGCAGCCGCCAGCGCAGCGAGCCCGGCGAACGTGAAGCCCCGGGCGCCGTCATGCGCCGCCTGCCAGCCGATAGCCCAGCCCGCGCACGGTTTCGATGGTGTCGGGCGGCAGCTTCTTGCGCAGGCGGCCGATGAAGACCTCGATGGTATTGGAATCCCGGTCGTGGTCCTGCGCGTAGATGTGTTCGTTCAGTTCGCTGCGCGAGACCACCTCGCCGGCGCGCTGCATCAGCACGGCCAGCACCTTGAATTCGTGGCTGGTCAGGTTGAGCGCCTGGCCGTCGACCGTGGCCTTGGCCTGGCGCGTGTCCAGCATCAGCGGACCGCAGCGCCACTGCGCGCTGGCGTGGCCGCTGTGCCGGCGCAATAGCGCGCGCACGCGGGCCAGCAGCTCTTCCATGTGGAAAGGCTTGGTCAGGTAATCGTCGGCCCCGGCGTCGATGCCGGCGACCTTTTCATGCCAGTTGGCGCGCGCGGTAAGGATCAGCACCGGCATGCCGCGCCCCGCGGCGCGCCACTGCTTGAGCACCGTCAAGCCATCCATGACGGGCAGGCCCAGGTCCAGCACCACCACGTCGTAGGCTTCGACCTCGCCCATGTAGTGCGCGGTGGCGCCATCGGCCGCGGTGTCGACGGTGTAGCCGGCCTGGCGCAGGGCCTGGACCAATTGCACCGCCAGGGTCGGTTCATCTTCGACGACCAGGATGCGCATCAGCGTGGGTTCCGGAATTGGATGTCGCGGCCCTTGATGCCCAGCACGGCGCCGTCGCGCGCGTCGATCTTGAGCTTGACCAGGTTGCCGCCGGGCTGCAGCAAGCGGATTTCGTACAGGAACAGGCCGTCATCTTCTTCGAACTCCACCTTGACGACCTGGCCGGGATAGTCGCGTTCGACGATGTCCAGCACCGACCGCAGGGGCAAGACCTTGCCGGCCTGCAAGGCCTGGCGGGCCTGTTCGTGGTCGCTGTCGTCGGCGTGGCCGGCGCCGGGCCCGAAGGCCAGGGCCAAGGCCAGCGCGCCGCCGGATAGCCAGAGTGCGATACGCATGCCTGCGATCATGGGGGATTCCGTGGTGGGAGGCGTCCAGGATAACGCGGGACGCAGGGGAAAAACAGACTCGACACTGCCCCTCTGTTATACCGAACGAAGGATGAACGGCAGGTGAACGGCGGCTTCAGAAAGGGTTCATGCGTCCGCCCGAATAATGCATGCATGGCCGGCCTTTTGGTCATATCAACCCAGACAAGGAGCTATCCACATGACGACGACCTTCAAGCCCTCGATCCGCAACACCCTGGCCGCTTTCGCCGTGGGCGCCGCCACCCTGGTCGGCGCTGCCGCCTATGCGCAGACTGCCCCGCAGCCCGCCCCCGCCGCGCCCGTGGCCGCCCAGGCTGCCCCCGCGCAGCTCCTGACCGTGCGCCAGATCTACGACACGCTGACCGCCGCGGGCTACCGCAACATCACCGAAATCGAGCTGGAACATCACCGCGGCTATGACGTCAAGGCGGACGATCCGCAAGGCCAGCGCGTGAAGCTGCGCGTGGACGCACAGACCGGCGCCGTCCTGCGCAGCCGCATCAAGGATTGAACCGTCGCGGCCCGCCGAGCCGCGTCGTATGATGGACTTTCGCGGTGATCGCGCCGCGCCTGGAGCCGCATCATGCGAATTCGAACCCTGTTGCCCGCGGCCTTGGCGGCCGTCAGTACGCTCGCTGCCTGCGGCGAGGTCGCCAAGCTGCCGGTCGAGGCCGGCATGGGCCCGCACCCTGAGCTGCCCGCCCCCAACGTCACCCTGGTCCCCACAGTCAACACCGCCAAGGCGGTGGGCTGGCCCGAGGGCGCCCTGCCCACGCCGGCCAACGGACTGGCCGTGACCGCCTATGCCCGCGAGCTGGACCATCCCCGCTGGATTTACGTGTTGCCCAACGGCGACGTGCTGGTGGCCGAAAGCAACGCGCCGCCCAAGCCGGGCGAGGCATCAAGCGGGCTGAAGGACTGGGCCGCCGGCATCGTCATGAAACGCGCCGGCGCGCGCACGGCCAGCGCCAACCGCATCACGCTCTTGCGCGGCCTGGCCCCGGACGGCACGGCGCAAAGCCGCAGTGTGTTGCTGGAAGGCTTGAATTCGCCCTTCGGCATGGCCCTGATCGGTGACCAGCTATACGTGGCGAACGCCGATGCCGTGCTGCGCTTTCCTTATCAGCCGGGCCAGACCCGCATCACCGCGCCCGGCGTCAAGGTGACCGACCTGCCGGCGGGCATCAACCACCACTGGACCAAGAACCTGATCGCCAGCCCCGACGGAAGCAAGCTTTACGCGTCGGTGGGGTCGAACAGCAACGTCGGTGAAAACGGCATGGCGGCCGAGGAAGGCCGCGCCGCCATCTGGGAGATCGACGTAGCCACCGGCGCCAAGCGCCAGTACGCAAGCGGCCTGCGCAATCCGGTGGGCATGGCGTGGGCGCCGGACGGCAAGACGCTGTGGACCGCCGTGAACGAGCGCGACGAGCTGGGCAGCGACCTGGTGCCCGACTACATGACCTCGGTGCAAGACGGCGGCTTCTATGGCTGGCCGTACAGCTATTTCGGCCAGCACGTCGATACGCGGGTCAAGCCACCGCGTCCGGACCTGGTGGCCAAGGCCATCGTGCCCGACTACGCGCTGGGGCCGCATACCGCGTCGCTGGGGCTGGCTTGGTCGGGGGGATCAAAACTGGCCCCGTTCACCCACGGTATGTTTGTCGGCCAGCACGGGTCCTGGAACCGCGATCCGCGCAGCGGCTACAAGGTCATCTACGTGCCCTTCACCGACAACCGCCCCGACGGCCCGGCGCAAGACGTGCTGACCGGGTTCCTGGATGCCAGCGGCCAGGCCCAGGGGCGGCCGGTGGGCGTGGCGGTGGACCGCCAGGGTGCGCTGCTGGTGGCCGATGACGTGGGCAATGTGATCTGGCGGGTCAGCGGCGCCCCACATTAGGACCAATTCCCAGCAATTGGCTGGCGCTTGCTTGCGCTGCGTCAAACCCGGCGTAGGTCGCCCGGACCGATATGGCGTAGAGTGGAACGACAATAGTCGCAACGCCCGTCCGCTCGTGTCTGGCGGCCGGACGACCGATTACCGGCCTGTGCGAAGCGCTTTTTAGTGTGAACAGGCCCTAACCACCTGGAGGCATCAATATGCTGTTGAAGAATCTGTGCGCCGCGGCCGTTCTGGCCCTGGTCTCGGCCCCCGCGCTGGCCGCTGACTGCTCGGTCGATATCGCCGGCACCGACCAGATGCAGTTCGACAAGAAGGAAATCACGGTCAGCAAGAGCTGCAAGCAATTCACCGTGAACCTCAAGCACCCCGGCACGCTGGCCAAGAACGTCATGGGCCACAACTGGGTGCTGACCAAGCAGGCCGACATGCAAGGCGCCGTGAACGACGGCATGGCCGCCGGCCTGGACAACAATTACGTCAAGAAAGACGACGCCCGCGTCATCGCCCACACCAAGGTCATTGGCGGCGGCGAAACGGATTCGGTCACTTTCGACGTCAGCAAGCTGGCCGCTGGCCAGGACTACGCCTACTTCTGCTCGTTCCCCGGCCATTTCGCGCTGATGAAGGGCGTGCTCAAGCTGGTTGATTGATCTTCCCTTGGGGGTTGATCGACCGCCGCTTGCGCGTTGACTGATCGCCCCTGCCGGCCTTGCGGGAATCTCCGCAAGGCCGCCGTGCCCACCCCTACAATGGCCGTTTCCTGGACACCCTTGGGGGCACACGCATGAGCACGGATAAAGTGGCAATCATCACCGCCGGCGGTAGCGGCATGGGCGCGGCGGCGGCGCGCAAACTGGCGGCCGACGGCTACCGCGTGGCCATCCTGTCGTCGTCCGGCAAGGGCGAAGCCCTGGCGGCCGAACTGGGCGGCCTGGGCGTGACCGGATCGAACCGCTCTCCCGAAGACCTGTCCCGCCTGGTGGACGCGACCCTGCAAAAATGGGGCCGCGTCGACGCCGTGGTCAACAGCGCCGGCCACGGCCCCAAGGGCTCGCTGCTGGAAATCAGCGACGACGACTGGCACCTGGGCATGGAGTACTACCTGCTGAACGTGGTGCGCATCGCGCGCCTGGTCGCGCCGGTGATGAAAAAGCAGAAGTCTGGCGCCATCGTCAATATCTCGACCTACGCCACGTTTGAACCCGAGGCCCTGTTCCCCACGTCCGGCGTGTTCCGCGCCGGCCTGGCCGCGTTCACCAAGGTGTTCGCGGACGAATACGCCGAGCACAACGTGCGCATGAACAACGTGCTGCCCGGCTTCATCGACAGCCTGCCCGAAAAAGAAGACCGCCGCACGCGCATTCCCATGGGCCGCTACGGCACCGCCGAGGAAGTGGCCGACCTGATCGCGTTCCTGGCCTCTGACGCATCGTCGTATATCACCGGGCAGAACATCCGCATCGACGGCGGCATCACCCGCTCGGTCTGACGACAACCCATGCAAGCGGATTAATCCCCTCGTCCGAATGGTGGTATTGAAGCGCCCCCGGCGCTTCGGTACCGTAGGCTTTCGCATTCGAACCCGGGGCCTCTTGCATGTCCGCGCCGCCGTCCGGGGCGGCCTCGCCCGCCCCCGCTCAATCTCCCCCAGCCCCGCCCGCCCGGCCCACGCCCGGCCAGGCCTCGCGCTTCCTGGCGCAGGCCACCTTCGGTCCGACGCCCGCATCCATCGACGCCGTGGTGCGAGATGGCTACGCGACCTGGCTGGACGCCCAGTTGGACCTGCCGCCGTCGCAAAGCCATTTCGATTGGCTGCTGCAGCAAGGCAAGAACACCGAGGCCTACAAGGGCAATGGCATCAATGCGCCGCTGGAATCCACGCTGTGGCGCAAGTTCATCAGCGCCGAAGACCAGGTGCGCACGCGCGTCGCCTTCGCACTGTCCGAGATTTTCGTGGTGGGCGTGGCGTCCATCACCGCCAATTGGCCGCTGTTCGGCGCCGCCGGCTTCATGGACCTGCTGGCCGAGCATGCGCTGGGCAACTACCAGGCCTTGCTCACGGCGGTGACGCGCAACCTGTCGATGGGCTGCATGTTGACCTATCGCGGCAACCGCAAGGAAGACCCCAAGACCGGCCGCCATCCCGACGAGAACTACGCTCGCGAAGTGATGCAGCTGTTCAGCATCGGCCTGGTCGAGCTGAACCCGGACGGCACCGCCAGGCTGGCGAACGGCGCGCCGGTGGAAACCTACGACAACGACGACGTGCAGGGACTGGCCAAGGTATTCACCGGCTGGGACCTGGACGGCCCCGAAACCGACGTACAGTTCCACCGCCGCCCGATGGCGCTGAATGCAGGCATGCACTCGCTGGCCGAGAAGCGCTTTCTGGGCGCGGTGATTCCGCCCGGCACCGATGGTTATCTGTCGCTGCGGCGCGCGATGGAGGTCATCAGCGCCCACCCCAACGTGGGGCCGTTCATCGGCACCCAGCTGATCCAGCGGCTGGTGACCAGCAACCCCAGCCCGGCCTACGTCGGCCGGGTGACGGCGGCCTTCAACGATGACGGCCACGGCGCGCGCGGCAACCTGCGAGCAGTGGTGCGGGCCATTTTGCTGGACGACGAGGCCCGCCACGCCGATCTGGCCGCGCCGGGTTGGGGCAAGGTGCGCGAACCGATCCTGCGCTTTTCCAGTTGGGCGCGGGCGTTCGGAGCCACGTCCGTCAATGGCGACTGGGCCATGCCGGACACTACCGACAACACCATCCGACTGGCGCAAAGCCCGATGCGCTCGGCCAGCGTGTTCAATTTCTTCCGGCCGCGCTATACGCCGCCGGTCACCGAGCTGGCCAAGCGCGGCCTGGTCGCGCCAGAGCTGCAGATCACCGACGAGACCAGCATCGCCGGCTACCTGAATTTCCTGGCGATCTACGTGGATCGCGGCTGGGAAGACTTGCAGACACGCTACCCCGCCGAGATCGCGCTGGCCGGCGATCCGAATGCCCTGGTAGCGCGCGTGGCCCTGCTGCTGGCTGGCGACGCCTTCAGCGTCGCCACCGCGCAAGCCATCGCGCAGGCGGTCGCCACGCTGCCTGCCGAGCGGCCGCGTGACCGCGTGCGCGCGGCAATCACGCTGGTAGCAGCCAGCCCCGAATACCTGGTGCAGAAATGAAGCCCGACCGCCGCGAATTCCTGTTGCGCGCCTGCGCCTTGGGCGCCAGCCATGCCGCCGCGCCGCTGGCGTTGAACCTGGCCGCGCTGGGTGCGGCCGCGGCGCAATCCGCGCCCAGCGACTACAAGGCGTTGGTCTGCGTGTTCCTGTACGGCGGCAATGATCCGTTCAATACGCTGGTGCCCTACGACGCGGCGGCGTACCGCGCCTATGCCGCGGCGCGCAGCGACATCGCGCTGCCCCGCCCCGCGCTGCAAGCCACGGCGCTGCGTGGCCGTGCCACCGCGGACAACGGCGCGCAGTTCGCGCTGGCCCCGTCTCTCGCGCCGCTGGCCCCGCTGTTCGAGCGCGGCGAGATGGCGGTGGTGCTGAATGTCGGCCCGCTGGTGGTGCCCACGGGCAAGGCGGACTATATCGGTGCGCGCGTGCCACTGCCTCCCAAGCTGTTTTCGCACAACGACCAGCAGTCGTACTGGCAAGCACTGGCGCCGGAGGGCGCGGCGTCGGGCTGGGGGGGACGGCTGACGGATCTGTATGCCGACATCAACGCGCAGCGCAGCTTTACCGGCATCACGGCGGGCGGTAGCACGGTGTTGTTGGCGGGCCGCCACGTGGCCGGCTACCGGGTCGGCGTGAACGGCTCGACCCGCATCGACCTGCTGACGCGCGACCTGTATGGCTCCAGCGCCTGCACCGCGTTGCTGCGCCAGTTGATCACGCAGCCGCGCGACCACCTGATGGAACGCGAGATGTCGCGCATTGCCGCGCAATCCATCGATGCCGACACGCGCCTGCGCGCCGCGCTATCGGGCGTGGCGGTGCCGGGCGACTTCGGCTCGCCGCTGGCGCAGCAGTTGAAGATCGTGGCCCGCATCATCGCCGCGCGCCAGGCGCTGGGCGCGCGACGCCAGGTGTTCTTCGTATCGCAGAACGGCTACGACAACCACACCGGCCTGAACGACACCCATCCTGCCCTGCTGCGCGAACTGGGCCAGGCGCTGGCCGTGTTCCAGGACGCGCTGGCCGGACTGGGCGTGGCGCGTCAGGTCACCACCTTCACGGCCTCGGAGTTCGGCCGCACGCTGGGATCCAACGGCAACGGCTCGGACCACGGCTGGGGCGCGCATCACTTCGTGCTGGGCGGCGCGGTGCGCGGCGGCCGCTACTACGGATCGCATCCCGAGATCACCCCCGACGGCCCCGGCTTCGTCGACAACGGCCGGCTGCTGCCGACCCTGGCGGTGGAGCAATTGGGCGCGGCGCTGGGCGGCTGGTTCGGCGCCGGAAAGGATGACCTGAACCTGGTCTTTCCCAACCTGCGGCACTTCGACGCCGCGCTGCCTGCGCTATTCGACGGGGCGGCGTAACGGGAAGGCGCCCTATGGCGCACCCGACGGGATGCGCCTTCACGGCAACCGGCCTTATAGCGCCGCGTGGATGGACGTCGCCAGGCGCTTCCATTTGACCGCTTCGTCGCGCACGAACGCGGCCAGTTCGCCCGGCGTGCTGGTGCGCACCTCCGCCCCCTGCTCGTCGATCTTGCGGGCCACGGCAGGATCGTTCAGCGCGCCGTTCAGCGCCGTGTTCAGCTTGGCCACGACCTCGGGATTGGCGTTGGCCGGGGCAAACACCGCGTACCACTGCGCCACGTCCACGCCCTGCACGCCCAATTCGGCCAGCGTCGGCATGTCGGGCAGCACCTTGGCGCGGCGCGCGCCGGCTACGCCCAGAGCGACGATCTTGCCCGACTTCAGGTGCGGATAGGCGCTGAACAGGCTGGGAAACATCACCTGGGTAACGCCGGCCAGCGTGTCCGTCATGGCGGGGGCCGAGCCCTTGTAGGGAATCTCCAGCATGGCCGCGCCAGTGGCGCGGTTGAACAGCTCGCCCGCCACCGCCGGCGCCGTGCCCGGGCCGGCGGAGGCGTAGCTCAGGCCGTCGGGATGGGCCTGGCCGTACTTGAGCAGGCCCGGCACGTCCTGCACGCCGATGCTGCTGGACACCACCATCAGCGTGGGCGAGTCGGCCACCATGCCGATCGCGGTGAAGTCGCGCACCGGATCGTAGTTGAGCTTCTGCAGCGCCGGATTGATGCCGTGCGTGCCGATGTAGCCAAGCATCAGCGTGTAGCCGTCGGCCGGCTGGCGCGCCACGTAGTCGGCGGCGATGGCGCCCTGCGCGCCGGGCTTGTTGACCACGATGACGGTCTGGCCCAGCAGTTCGCCCATCTTCTGCCCGATCACGCGGGCCAGGGTGTCGTTGCCGCCGCCGGCGGCGGTGGGCACCACCATGGTGATGGCGCGGTCGGGAAATTGCGCCTGGGCGGTCTGGCCGCCCAGGGCCAGGCACAGCGCGGCGGCGCCAAGGATGCTGCGGGTGGGGAATGCCATATCAAGTCTCCTGATGATTATGTGGGCGGTCTCTGTGGACCGCTGAAGGTCGTGCGAGCGCCGGTTAGGCGGCGCCTGTCTTTCTGCCAAGCCGGACACGGCTTGCAGCGGGTCCGGACCTGATGTCGGGTGTAGCCGATGCGAAGGTCAAGCGGCTACCGCAATCGGCGCTGCCGGCGCCTGCTGCGCTGGCGCACGCGGCGGCGCGAATTGCGGCAGATACAGCAGGCCTTTCATGATCTTGCGAGCGGTGCGTACCAGCCCGGCGGCTTGCACCTCGCCGCTGCGCGGGTTCAGTTTCACGTCGATATCCATGCCGCCCGACGGATGCGCGATGCGCACGCTGCGGTAACCGGCCAGCGGCTCGGGGCCGCCGCAGTCGTGCGCCACCGTGCCCGGCATCAGGAACGCGGCGGCCACGCCCACCGCGCCGGTCGCGGCATGGGCGCGGTGGCAGGCGTGAGGCGTGAAATAGCGCGAACGCAGCGCCAGCCGGGATGGGTCCGCGCCCGGCGCCAGCAGCACCGGCTTGGGGATGACGCTGTCCGACACGTCGCCCAGGCCCATGCGCGCGCCGGCTTCGCGGCGAATGCGTTCCAGGCGCGTCAGCAGCGCGGTGTTGGCGTCCAGCTCGGCGGGCGATTCGTCGCCACGCAGGCCGAAGTCGGCGGCGCGCAGCAACACCATCGGCATGGCGGCGTCGATCAGCGTGGCGGCCACGCCGTCCACCTTCTCCTGGCGCTGTCCCGTCGGGAACAGGCGGCCGGTGACCGCCCCCCAGGCGTCGAGGAAATTCAGGCGCACGGGCGCGGCGGCGCCCGGCACGCCGTCGATGCGCGCCTCGCCTTCATAGGTCAGGCGGCCGCCCGGCGTCTGCACCACCGCCTCGATCACGGCGCCGGTGTTGACGTTGTGCACCCGCACCGAGGTTTCGCCGTCGGCCGCGGCGATCAGGCCCTCGTCGATGGCGAAGGGCGCGGCGCCCGACAGCATGTTGCCGCAGTTGGGACGGGTGTCGACGCTGGCGCGGTCCACCGAGACCTGCGCGAACAGATAGTCGATATCGCAGTCGGGCCGGGTCGAGCGCGACACGATCGCGACCTTGCTGGTCAGCGAGTTGCCGCCGCCCAGGCCGTCGACTTGCAGCGCGTGGGGCGAGCCCATGGCCTGCAGCAGCAGCCGGTCGCGGTCGGCGGGATTGGCCGGCAGCCAGTCTGCCAAGAAAAAGGGGCCGCGGGAGGTGCCGCCGCGCATCAGTACGCAAGGGATGATCGTTTCCATGCGGTGCATTCTGCGACGGCGCGGCTATTATTTGAATTGCAACTTACGGATGGATTAATGCATGGCACGCATCAATTTCGATTTACAGGAATTGCAGGCCTTCGTGGCCGTGGCCGAACGCGCCAGTTTCCGCGCCGCCGCCGAAGACCTGAACCTGTCGCAGCCGGCGCTGAGCCGCCGCATCGACAAGCTGGAGGACCTGCTGGGCGCGCGCCTGCTGGAACGCACCACGCGCCGCGTGGCGCTGACGCACGTCGGCCGCATCTTCCTGGAACGGGCGCGCGGCGCCATCGACGAACTGGAACGCGCGGTGCTCAGCATCGGCGACCTGGCGGCGCAGCGCGGCGGGCTGGTGACGGTGGCCTGCGTGCCGTCGGTGGCCTACTACTTCCTGCCCGCCATCATCCACGACTACGCCGCGCGCTTTCCGCGCATCCGCGTGCGCATCATCGACGAGACCGCCCACACCGTGCTCAACAGCGTGGTGACCGGCCGCGCCGACTTCGGCATCAGTTTTTTCGGCACCCAGGAGCCGGACGTGGATTTCAAGGCGGTGCTGCGCGAGGACTTCGTGCTGGCGGTGCGGCGCGACCATCCGCTGGCCGCGCGCCGCAGCGTGTCGTGGGAGGAGCTGTCGCAGGAACGCTTCATGACCGTGGCCAAGGAAAGCGGCAACCGCCTGCTGATCGACGACGCCCTGGCCAAGAGCGGCAAGCGCACCGTCAGCGCCTTCGAGGTCAGCCACGTCATGACCCTGTTGGGCCTGGTCGAGGCCGGCCTGGGCGTGGCCGCGGTCCCGCAACTGGCCATGCCGCCCGCCGGCCACCCCACCCTGGCCGGCGTCAAACTGGAGCATCCGCGCGTCACCCGAAGCCTGGGTTTGATCTCGCGCCGCGGCCGCCCCCTGGCGCCGGCGGCGCAACAGCTCTATAACTTGATCCACCAGGCCGGCAAAAGCGCCAAGCGTGGCCCCTCCAAGCAACCCTGAATCCGCACCATGAGCCCCCACTCCCTGGCGTTGCAGTCCGCCACCGAAGACGACCTGCCCTTCCTGTTGTCGCTGCGCCGCGCAACGATGACCGAACACCTGGCCCGCGCCGGCGCCCCGCTGGACGACGAACACCACCTGGCGCGCATCCGCTACGGCTTTGACGGCGCCCAGATCGTCTGGCTGCACGGCCGCCCGGCGGGCCTGTTCAAGACCCTGCGCGATGCGGCCGGCTGGCGCGTGGTGCAAATCCAGATCGACCCGGCCTTCCAGGGCCAGGGCCTGGGCCGGCGGCTGCTCACCGGCCTGCTGCGACAAGCGGACCAGGAAGGCGCCCCCGTCACCCTGTCCGTCCTGCAAGGCAACCCCGCCCGCCGGCTCTATGAGTCGCTGGGCTTTCGCGCCGTCGAGGAGGCCGGCCTGGAAACAGAAATGCGCTACGAACCCGGTCCGCCCCCGGCGACCGCCTGACCCCTCGCGGATTTTTTTCGCGCCGCGCGGAATATCACCGCCCCGACCGACGTCTGTAGAGGGCAGTCCCCCACTTTCCTATCTACGAGGCACGACATGCGCAATCAAATCGCCGCAGCTTTGGTTCTTACCTCCGCCGCCCTGTTCTCGGCCGGCGCCCATGCCCAAGCCGTCAAGACCCAAGACGGCGTGCTGGTCAACAGCGCCGGCATGACCCTGTACACCTTCGACAAGGACGCCGGCGGCAAGAGCGCCTGCAACGACCAGTGCGCCAAGATCTGGCCCCCGGTCACCGCCGCCGCCGACGCCAAGGCCTCGGGCGACCTGAGCATCATCACCCGCGACGACGGCTCCAAGCAGTGGGCCTACAAGGGCAAGCCGGTCTACCTGTATGCCAAGGACGCCAAGCCGGGCGACAAGACCGGCGACAACTTCAAGGACGTCTGGCACGTCGCCAAACCCTGACCGCGCTTTCGCCGCCCATCCACGCCCGACCATGCGCGCCGACGACGAAGCCGCGATCCTGGCCTGCATCCCCAGCCTGCGGCGCTACGCCCGCGGGCTGACGGGCGACCCGCACCGGGCCGACGACCTGGTGCAGGACACGCTCGAACGGGCCTGGAGCCGCTACTCGCGCTGGCAGCGCCGCGGCGAGCTGCGGGCCTGGATGTTCGGCATCATGCATAACCATTTCATCGACGGCGTGCGCGCCAGCCACCGGCAGGCCGAACAGGCCGGCGCGGGCGACCTGCCCGACGTGCCGGTGCGCGCCACGCAGACCGACCACCTGGAGGTGCGCGACCTGGACCGCTGCCTGCAAGGCCTGCCGGCCGAGCAGCGCGAAGTATTGCTGCTGGTGTGCGTGGAAGACCTGTCGTACCAGGAAACCGCGCAGGTGCTGGGCGTGCCGATCGGCACGGTCATGTCGCGCCTGTCGCGCGCCCGCGAACGCCTGGGCGCCCTGATGCAGGGCCAGGAACCCGCCAGCCGGCTCCATCGCGTGAAATGACATGAACGACAAACGCCTCCACGCCATTCCCACCGCCGGCAACCCCATCACCGAAGCCGACCTGCACGCCTACGCCGACGGCCAGTTGCCGCCCGGCCGCCACGCCGAGGTCGACGCCTTCCTAGCGGCCCATCCGCAGGACCTGGCGCGCGTGCACGCCTGGCAGGCCCAGCGCCGCGCCCTGCACGCCCTGCTTGACCCGGTGCTGGACGAACCCCTGCCCCTGCGCCTGCCGCTCTCGCCCCCCGCGCGCCGCCTGCCCTGGCGCGCCGTCGCTGCCTGTGCCGCCATCGCCGTCATCAGCGCCAGCAGCGCCTGGATGGCGCGCGGCGCCATGGACGCCCGCCACCTGCAAACCGTATTGGCCACCGCCATACCCGACCGCGCCGCCGGCGGCTACGCCCAGCGCGCCGCCATCGCCCACGCCGTCTACGCCCCCGACATGGGCCGCCCCGTCGAAGTCAGCGGCGACAACGAAAAAGCCCTGGTCACCTGGCTCACCAAGCGCCTCGGCGCCCCCGTGCGCGCCCCGTCCCTTACCCATGCCGGCTACGACCTCGTCGGCGGCCGCCTCCTGCCCGGCGGCAGCGGCCCCGTCGCCCTCTTCATGTACGGCGCCCCCGACGGCCAACGCCTGACCCTCTACGTCACCCGAGAAGCCACCAACGGCCAAACCGCCTTCCAATTCACCCAGGAAGGCCCCGTGCGCGTCTTCTACTGGGCCGAAGGCCAATTCGGCTACGCCCTATCAGGCGCGGTAAGCCGCGACGAACTACAGAAAATCTCGCAAGAGGTCTACAACCAACTGCAAGGCTAGCCAACCGGCAGCAAAGCCAGGCAAGCCTCGAAAAGAGAAGGGCGATGGCTGTGTGCAAAGTGCGAATGCAAGTCCACCGCACACAAGCAATCGAGCGAGCGAACTCACCCGCACCAACACAACACCCCAAAAGAACAACGCGAGGCGCAGCCAAAGCGCGCAGCGTCCACCGCCGCGACGCCCCACCGCCGCGTACGCTGCAGAAGGCCGCCCGCGCGGCCGATTGCAGCGGGCCCCGCAAGACCACCGCCCCACCCCGCCGCTGAGCAACACGCCAGCAAACGCTCCCCCATGCATCCGCCACTAAGCGAAATCAAAGCGCTGGGCAGCGGCGGCCGGCTGGGCGCGGGGCGTGTAGATGCGCCCGAGGGAATTCGAAGGGAGCCGCAGGCGGACGAGAATGACGAAGGGGCAGTCCGGAGCGAAGGCTCCGGACCGCAATCGTAGCCCCGCGCCCAGCCGGCCGCCGCTGCCCAGCGCGTCTAAAGAACGCCTCTCGCCGCATTACAAAGAACGCCCCCAAAAAAAACGAAACCCCTACCCCCGAGCCTCATAAAGCATATGCAACGTAATCTTCCGAACTTCAGCCTTGCTCATCTCAATATGCCCCCGCAACATCCTCCCAGCCGCCTCCGCCCTACGCCCCAGCACAGCCCTCAAAATAGCCCCATGCTCTTCATAAGTCGCATCCATCCGAAAATCCTTGGTGAAATCCAACCGCCGAACAATCCGAATCTTCTCGGTCACCTCCCGATGAATCAACGCCATCTCCGGATTGCCCGCCGCCGCCACCAGCGCGCAATGAAACGCCTCATCCAGCTCAGCCACTAAGCGCCCATCCAGGATCCGCTGCGCCGCCGGCACCAGCCACACATCCGTCAGCGCCCCCAGCATCCCGCTTTCATCCATGTGCTCCCGCGCACACAACCGCTCCACCGCCGCCAGCTCCAGCACCACCCGCACGTCATACAGCGCCTCGAACCGCTCGAAATCAAACGGCCGCACCTGCCAGCCGCTGCGCGGACTTGGCACCACGAACCCCTCGCGCTCCAGCCGCGCCAGCCCCAGCCGCACCGGCGTGCGGCTGACTCCCAGCCGCAACGCCAACTCGGCCTCGGTAAAGCGGTCGCCCGGCAGCAGCTGGAAATCGAACAGCTCGTCCTTGATCCGCTGATACACCTGGTCCGCCAGCGACCCCGCCAGCGCCGGCGCCTGGCGCAGCGCCGGACTGACCCGTACCGATTCGCCCGCCATGGTCAGGTCACGGGGCAGGTGGCGTCTTCGGCCAGCACGATCAGCGGATCGCCCGCGTTCACCGGCTTGCCCGGCACGCAGCGGATACCCGTCACCGTGCCCGACGCCGGCGCGATCACCGACAGTTCCATCTTCATCGCTTCCACCACCACCAGCGTGTCGCCGGCCGACACGCTCTGGCCCACCTGCACCGGGATCTTCCAGATATTGCCGCACATGTCCGCGCTGACCAGACGCTCACCCTCGCGCAGCGCCGCTTCCGGCTCGGGCTCGGCCTGAACGGGCGCCGCCGCCACGTCCTCGCTCTTCCACAGCGCCACCTCGGCGTCGAACGCTGTCTTCTGGCGTGCCTGGAACGCGCCGATGCTGTCGGCCTCGTCCGCTACAAAGCGCTGGTGGGCCGCGAAATCGAACACCTCTTGCTCGATCCGCACCGTCGCCCGGCCCTCGCGGAAATCCTCGCGCAGCGTATCCAGCTCGGCCTCGCTGACCGGGTAGAAACGCACCTGGTCAAAGAAGCGCAGCAGCCAGGGCTTGCCGTCCTGGAACACCGGATTCTTCAGGAACTTGTTCCAGATCGGCAGCGTGCGGCCGACCAATTGATAGCCGCCCGGCGAATCCATGCCATAGATGCACATGTACACACCGCCGATGCCCACCGTGCCCTCGGCCGTGAAAGTACGCGCCGGGTTGTATTTCGAGGTCAGCAACCGATGCCGCGGATCGATCGGCACCGCGCACGGCGCGCCCAGATACACATCGCCCAGGCCCATGATCAGATAGCTCGCATCGAACACAATGCGGCGCACGTCCTCGCGGCTGGCCAGGCCATTGATGCGCTGGATGAAGTCCACATTGTTCGGCAGCCACGGCGCGCTGGCGCGCACCGTTTCCTGATAGCGCTGCACCGCGCCCAGCGTCGCCGAATCCTCGAACGCCATCGGCAGGTAGACCACCCGCGTCGGCACCTTCAGCGTCGCCACGTCGGCCAGCCCGGCTTCGATTTGCAGCAGGCGCGCGATAAGCGCGTCTTGCAGGATCACGCGGCTGTCGTAGCGGATCTGCAGCGAGCGCACACCGGGCGACAGTTCCTGCACGCCATGGATCGGGTGGGCGGCCAGCGCCTCCATCAGCAAGTGAATGCGCATGCGCAGCGCCAGGTCCAGCACGTTGTCGCCGTATTCCAGCAGCAGATAGCCATCGCCCGCCTGGCGGTACGACACCGACGGGCGCGTGCCCTCGGCCGGCAATGCGGCCACGATGGTCTCGGACGCGGTCTGCGGCACAGCGGCAGGCACGGTGGCTTGCGGCGCCACCGCGCCCAGCGATTCCACGCTGCGGTCCTGCGCGGCTTCCAGCGCCACCGCCTCGCGGTAGTCGATGCGCACGAAGCGGATGCGGTCGCCAGGTTTTACCTGGCCGACCTTCCAGAGTTCCGCACGGGCAATGGTGACCGGGCAGACGAAGCCGCCCAGGCTGGGGCCGTCGCGGGTCAGGATCACCGGGCTGTCGCCGGTGAAGTTGATGCTGCCAATGGCGTATTCGCAGTCGTGAATGTTGGACGGATGCAGGCCCGCCTCGCCCCCGTTCTCGCGTGCCCAGGTGGGCTTGGGTCCAGTCAGGCGCACGCCCAGCCGGTTGGAGTTGTAGTGCACTTCCCAATCGGCAGCGAAGAATTCATCGATGGCTTCCGGGCGGAAGAAGTCCGGCGCGCCATGTGGGCCGTACAGCACGCCGATTTCCCAGGTATTGCCATAGGTGGGAATCAGCTCGGGCGCCGCGGCTTGCGGCGCGGCCACGGGGGGCACGGCGTTGGCGGCAGGCAGCCCAGGGCGCACCACCGGCAGCATGTCGCCCACGCGCAGCGTGCGGCCGGCGTGGCCGCCAAACTGGCCCAGCGCAAAGGTCGAACGGCTACCGAGGTACACCGGCACGTCCAGCCCGTTACGCACTGCCAGATAGCTGCGGCAGCCGGACAGCGCGCGGCCGGTGGCCAGCACCTGGCCCGAGCGCACCGTGACCGGCCGCCACATCGGCACCGGCTCGCCGTCCAGCGTGGCAGCGCACTCGGCGCCGGTCAGTGCGATAAGGGCATCGCCATGAAAGCGCAGCGTCGGGCCGACCAACGTGGCCTCGATGCCGGCCGCGTCGGGCGCGTTGCCGACGATGCGGTTGGCCAGGCGGAAAGCGTAGTCGTCCATCGGCCCCGACGGCGGCACGCCGATGTCCCAATAGCCGGTGCGGCCCGGGTAATCCTGCACGCTGGTGTAGGTGCCGGCTTCCAGCACCTCGATGGCCGCAGGGCGGTAGATGAAGCCCTCCAGGAAGCGCGTCGACAACTGCCCGGCGCGGAAGCGCGCGTCGGCCACGATCTGGCGCAGGTAGTCCAGGTTGGTGGCGATGCCGTGCAGGCGGGTGTGCGCCAGCGCATCGGCCAGCTTGTCGAGCGCGGCCTCGCGGGTGTCGGCGTGCACGATCAGCTTGGCCAGCATCGGATCGTAGAACGCCGGCACCTCGGTACCCGTCTCGACCCAGCCGTCCAGGCGCACGCCTTCGGGAAAATGCACTTCCGTCAGCACGCCGGGCGACGGCTGGAACTGGCGCAGCGGGTCTTCGGCGTACAGCCGCACCTCGATCGACGCGCCTTGCGGCGCGCGCGACATCGCGGCCAGGTCGAGCGGCTCGCCCGCCGCCACGCGCAGCATGCATTCGATCAGGTCCAGCCCGGTCACCGCCTCGGTCACCGGATGCTCCACCTGCAGGCGGGTGTTGACCTCCAGGAAATAGAAGCTGTCGCGCGCCGGATCGTAGATGAATTCGACCGTGCCGGCCGAGCGGTAGGACACCGACTCGCCCAGCTTGACCGCCGCGTCCAGCAGCGCCGCGCGGGTCGCGGCCGGCAAGTGCGGCGCGGGAGTTTCCTCGATCACCTTCTGGTTGCGCCGCTGCACCGAGCAATCGCGCTCGCCCAGCGCCAGCACGCGGCCCGCGCCGTCGCCGAAGATCTGCACCTCGACGTGGCGCGCGTTGTCCACATAGCGCTCGATGAATGCGCCGCCATCGCGGAAGAAATGTTCGCCCATGCGCTGCACGCTGTCGAAGGCGGCCGTCAGCTCGGCTTCGCTATCGCAGCGCGACAGCCCGATGCCGCCGCCACCCGCGGTGCTCTTGAGCATCACGGGATACCCGATGCGCTCGGCCTGCGTCAACGCTTCGCCCAGGCTCGCCAAGAGGCCCGTGCCCGGCGTCATCGGCACGCCGGCCTCGGCGGCCAGTTCGCGCGAGCGGTGCTTCAAGCCGAACTCGCGGATCTGCAGCGGCGTGGGGCCGACGAACGCAATGCCCGCGGCCTCGCAGGCTTCCGCGAACTCGGCGCTTTCGGACAAGAAGCCGTAGCCGGGGTAGATCGCCTGCGCGCCATGCGCGCGGGCGGCGTCCAGCAGCAGGTCCATACGCAAATAGCTGTCGGAGGCTTTCTCGCCGCCCAGCGCCACGGCCACGTCGGCCTCCTTGACGTGGGCCGCGTTGCGGTCAGGGTCGGAATACACGGCAACGCTGCGGATGCCCAGGCGCTTGAGGGTACGAATGGCGCGGACGGCGATTTCTCCGCGGTTGGCGATCAGGACGGTATCGAACACGGGGCGGCTCCCAGAAGCGGTCTTGGATTAGCGGGGGGTGGCGTTCAGGCTGGCGAGATAAGCGCGCCAGCCGCCGAAGGCAGTGATGTCGCGAGCGCCGGCCAGGCCGCGCGGCTCGCAGATGAAACCCTTGACCAGGCGGCCGTCATGCAGCTCCAGCGTGCCGATACCCAGCGGCGCGGGAATCTCGGCCACGAAGGCGCCAAACGCCGCCACCGGGATGTCCCACAGTTCCACCTCGATCGGCGCGCCGCTGTCGGACTTCACCAAGCCGGGCTTGGGCGGCGTGGTGTTGGCCAATGCGTACAGCCGGTAGTCGGCGGCGGTGCGGGTCTTTTCGACCAGCACGGCGCGGCGCGAGGTCAGTTGATGGTTCAGCGGCATGCCCGTCAGGTGGGCGCCCACCACGGCCACGCGCAAGGTGTTCGGGTCCGCGGGCTGCGGGCCCAGCGGCGGCAGCGGCTGGCCCGTGGCGCCCAGCGGCAGGCCGCGCTGCGCCTGCCACTGGCGGCCGAATTGCGCCAGCGCATGATCCTGCCAGGCCAGGCCGATCAGCGTGATGCCGGCCGGCAGCCCGTCAGCGCGCATGCCCGCCGGCAGCGCCAGCGCGGACAGGTCGGCCAGGTTGGCGAAGTTGGTGTACACGCCCAGTTGCGAATTGAGCCTGACCGGGTCGGCCTGCAACTGCGCGATGGTGTAGATGGACGGCGAGGTCGGCACCACCAGCGCATCAAAGCCGTGCAGCGACTGGTGAATCAGGCGCGTCAGCTCGGCACGGCGGTATTCGGCCTTGAACGCATCCAGCGCGCTGTAGTTCGCGGCGCCTTCGACGATGCCGCGCACCACAGGGTGGATCGCGGCGGGATTGTCTTGCCACAAGGACTCGACCGCGGCGAAGCGCTCGGCCACCCAGGGGCCCTGGTACAGCAGCGCGGCCAGTTCGGCATAGGGCGCGAAATCGATCGCCTCGATCTGCGCGCCGCCCGCCTTCAGCGCCTGCACCGCGGCCTCGAAGGCCTCGGCCGCCTGCACGTCGCCAAAGAATTCCAAGCGGTCGGGCACCGCCAGCCGCGGCGTCTTGGGCCACGGCGTCGCCGCGCCGGCCGGCTGCGGGCGCGAATAGGGATCGCGCTCGTCGTAGCCCCCCGCAATGCCCGCCACCTGCTCGGCGTCATCCACCGTCAACGCAAACACGGAAACGCAGTCCTGCGTGCGGCAGGCCGGCACCACGCCCGCCGTGCTCAGCCAGCCCTTGGTCGGCTTCAGGCCCACGATGTTGTTAAAGCCCGCCGGCACCCGGCCCGAACCCGCCGTGTCGGTACCCAGCGAAAACGCCACCAGGCCGCGCGCCACCACCGACGCCGAACCGGAGCTGGAGCCACCGCTGACGTAGTCCGGGTTGAACGTATTGACCACCGCGCCGTGCGGCGAACGGGTGCCGACCAGGCCTGTGGCGAACTGGTCCAGATTGGTCTTGCCGACCAGGATGGCGCCGGCCGCGCGCAGGCGCCGCACGACGGTCGCGTCCTCTTCTGGCGTATAGGCGAATTCAGGGCAGGCCGCCGTGGTGGGCCAGCCGGCGGCATCGATGTTGTCTTTGACCGCGAAGGGCACGCCATACAGGGGCAGCCGGGCCGGGTCGCCGCCCGCGGCCGCGAGCAACAGACGCAGGTCGTCAAGCTGGCGCGTCAGCACTGCTGGGCTGACCCGCGTGATCCAGGCGTTGTCCGCCGGATCACCCTGCGCGGCGGCCAGGGGCATCAACAGCGCGTCGGGGGTGGCCCCGCCTTCGCGGTAGGCAGCCTGCCATTGCGCGATCGTCCAACCCGTGGGGCCCTGCTGCGTTGCTACGGCATTCATGCTGGAATCCTTTCTTGTATACAAGTACGGATACCCAAGCAATACGCGTGCCATGTTCGGCGCGCCCCGCGTTGTCTCCCCTTGCGCCCTGCGACAGGCCCGCGCAGCGCCCGTGCCCGCCTGCCGCCGCGGCGCCGACGCACGCACTCGTAGCGGGCAATGCGCGCACCGATTCTGTGCATGCGGCACCAGATTGAATCGCGCCGCACGTCGTCGCCGCCAGCCGGCGGGTCATCGAAAACCCTTCCCCTTACTACAGCGCACCCGCCCTGCTTCGCGGTTGGCACGGCTTTTGCTTTGAAGTCCTTGTCACGCCCATGCCGCCGGCGCCGCCGGCTTCTTCCTCCTCAGGAGTCACCATGAAACGCAGACTAGTCCTTAAGCAACTGACCGCCGTGAGCCTGTTGGCCATGTCCGGCTGGATGCCGCAGCTGTACGCCGCCGAAGACACCATCAAGGTCGGCATCCTGCATTCGTTGTCGGGCACCATGGCCATCTCGGAAACGTCGCTCAAGGACGTGGCCCTGATGACCATCGACGAGATCAACGCCAACGGCGGCGTCATGGGCAAAAAGCTCGAAGCGGTGGTGGTCGACCCGGCCTCGAACTGGCCGCTGTTCGCCGAGAAATCGCGCCAGCTGCTGTCGCAGGACAAGGTGGCGGTGGTGTTCGGCTGCTGGACCTCGGTGTCGCGCAAGTCGGTGCTGCCGGTGTTCAAGGAACTGAACGGCCTGCTGTTCTACCCGGTGCAATACGAGGGCGAGGAACTGGAGAAGAACGTGTTCTACACCGGCGCCGCGCCCAACCAGCAGGCCATTCCCGCCGTGGAATACCTGATGAGCGAAGACGGCGGCGGCGCCAAGCGCTTCGTGCTGCTGGGCACCGACTACGTCTATCCGCGCACCACCAACAAGATCCTGCGCGCCTTCCTGCATTCCAAGGGCGTGAAAGACAGCGACATCGACGAGGTCTACACCCCGTTCGGCCATTCCGACTACCAGACCATCGTCGCCAATATCAAGAAGTTCTCCGCCGGTGGCAAGACCGCCGTCATCTCCACCATCAACGGCGACTCGAACGTGCCGTTCTACAAGGAGCTGGGCAACGCGGGCCTGAAGGCTACCGACGTGCCGGTGGTGGCGTTCTCGGTGGGCGAAGAAGAACTGCGCGGCGTGGACGCCAAGCCGCTGGTGGGCCACCTGGCCGCCTGGAACTACTTCGAATCCATCAAGAATCCGGTCAACGAGGCCTTCATCAAGAAGTGGCAGGCCTATGCCAAGGCCAAGAACCTGCCCAACGCCAGCACCGTCGTCACCAACGACCCGATGGAAGCGACCTACATCGGCATCTACATGTGGAAGCAGGCAGTCGAGCAAGCCAAGACCACCGACGTCGACAAGGTGATCGCCGCCATGGGCGGCCAGAAGTTCAATTCGCCGAGCGGCTTCACCATCGAAATGGACAAGACCAACCACCACCTGCACAAGCCGGTCTACATCGGCGAGATCAAGGCGGACGGCCAGTTCAACGTGGTCTGGAAAAGCAAGGGCCCGATCCGCGCGCAACCGTGGAGCCCGTACATCGCGGGCAACGAAAGCAAGCAAGGCCTCTAACCGGAACCGGAAGCGCAGCCATGCTGAATGCGGTCATCGCGAAATTCCTGCGTCATCTCCTGCTTGCATGGCTGCTGGCCACGCCGGCGCTGGCCGCCCACGCGGCCGCATCCGGCGTGGACCCGGCGCTGCTGGCGCCGCTGGCCGGCGACGACACCGACGCCCGCCTGCAGGCCATTGCCGCCCTGGGCCAGCAGCCCGGCCCGGGCGCGGCCGCCGTGTTGCAGGCGCTGGGCAATGACCAGCTGTATGCGCTGCCGGACGGCCGCGTGCTGATCGGCGACGGCAAGGGCCAGGCCACCGATCCGGCCACCGGCACGGCCCTGGCGCTGCCGCCCGAGGCCTCCTCCATCGGCATCAACAACCGCTTGCGGCGCGCGATCGAGGCGGCGCTGGCCGGCTCGCGCCTGTTCTCCGACAACCCGCAGGAACGGCTGGCCGCGGCCCGCCGCCTGCAACAGACCGGCGATCCGGCGCGCCTGCCGCTGCTGGAGAAGGCGCTGGCCGCCGAAAAAGACCCGGCCGTGCGCGCCGCGCTGGAGATCGCGCAGGCCAGCCTGGAACTCAAGAGCGCCGACCCCGCCGTGCGGCGCCACGCGGTCGAGCTGCTCGGCCGCACCGACAACGCCGCCTTCCGGCCGACGCTGGCGGCGCTGGCGCAGCAACAGGACGGCGTCTACGCCGAACCCGACGCCGGCGTGCGCGAGGCGGCCGCCAACGCGCTCAAGCGCATCGACCGCCACCTGGCCACCATCGAGTGGGCCGGCAACCTGTTCTACGGCCTCAGCCTGGGCAGCGTGCTGCTGCTGGCGGCGCTGGGGCTGGCCATCACCTTCGGCCTGATGGGCGTCATCAACATGGCGCACGGCGAGCTGCTGATGATCGGCGCCTACGTCACCTACCTGGTGCAGACGGCGTTCCGCGCCTGGCTGCCAGGCTGGCTCGACTGGTACGTAGCGGCGGCGCTGCCGCTGGCCTTCGTGGTCACCGCGCTGGTCGGCATGGCGCTGGAACGCACCGTGATCCGCTGGCTCTACGGCCGGCCGCTGGAAACGCTGCTGGCCACCTGGGGCATCAGCCTGATGCTGATGCAAGGCGTGCGCACGCTGTTCGGCGCGCAGAACGTGGAAGTGGGCAACCCCAGCTGGATGTCCGGCGGCATCACCGTGCTGGGCGGGCTGGTGCTGACCTACAACCGACTGGTCATCATCGGCTTCGCGCTGTTCGTGGTGTTCCTGGTGTGGGTGCTGTTGAACCACACCCGACTCGGCCTGTTCGTGCGCGCCATCACGCAGAACCGCCGCATGGCCGATTGCGTCGGCGTGCCCACCGGCCGCGTCGACATGCTGGCGTTCGGCCTGGGCTCGGGCATCGCCGGCCTGGCCGGCGTGGCGCTGTCGCAGTTGGGCAACGTCGGCCCGGACCTGGGCCGCGGCTACATCGTCGATTCCTTCATGGTGGTGGTGCTGGGCGGCGTGGGCCAACTGGCCGGCACCGTCATCGCGGCGCTGGGCCTGGGCGGCGTGAATAAATTCCTGGAGCCTTACGCGGGAGCCGTCATGGCCAAGATCACCATCCTGGTGCTCATCGTGCTTTTCGTACAGAAGCGGCCGCAAGGCCTGTTCGCCCCGCGCGGCCGGAGCGTCGAATGAAACAGACCGCGCTGACCGATCTGACCCTGCAAGCGCGCCGCCCGCTGTACACCGGCCGCGCCTGGGTCGCCCTGGCCGCCGCCGCGCTGGTGCTGGCGCTGGTGCCGCTCCTGAACCTGGTCTTTCCCGCGGGCCATCCGCTGCACGTGTCGTCCTATGCGGTGGCCTTGCTGGGCAAGTTCATGTGCTACGCCATGGCGGCGCTGGCGCTGGACCTGGTGTGGGGCTACGCCGGCATCCTGTCGCTGGGCCACGGCCTGTTCTTCGCGCTGGGCGGCTATGCCCACGGCATGTACCTGATGCGCGCCATCGGCCGCGACGGCGTCTACCAGAGCCGCCTGCCGGACTTCATGGTGTTCCTGGACTGGAAGGACTACCCCTGGTACTGGGCCTTCACCGACCACTTCGCCTACGCCATGCTGCTGGTGGTGCTGGTGCCGGGCGTGCTGGCCTTCGTGTTCGGCTACTTCGCCTTCCGGTCGCGCATCAAGGGCGTGTACTTCTCCATCATCACGCAGGCGCTGACCTTCGCCGCCATGCTGCTGTTCTTCCGCAACGACACCGGCTTCGGCGGCAACAACGGCTTCACCGACTTCAAGCGCATCCTGGGCTTCGACATCACCGCGCCCGGCACCCGCGCCGCGCTGTACTGGATCACGCTGGCGGCGCTGGCCGGCGCGCTGGTGCTGGCGCGCGCCGTCACGCAGTCCAAGCTGGGCCGGGTGCTGACGGCGGTGCGCGACGCCGAGAGCCGGCTGCGCTTCATCGGCTACGACCCGCTCGGCTTCAAGCTGTTCGTGTGGACGCTGTCGGCGGTGCTGTGCGGCATCGCCGGGGCGCTGTACGTGCCGCAGGTCGGCATCATCAACCCCAGCGAAATGTCCACCGAGAACTCCATCGAGATGGTGATCTGGGTGGCCACCGGCGGGCGCGGCACGCTGATCGGCCCCATCATCGGCGCCGGCGCCGTGAACGGCCTGAAGACCTGGTTCACCAGCGTGCTGCCCGAATTCTGGCTGTACGCGCTGGGCCTGATCTTCGTGCTGGTGACCCTCTTCCTGCCCACCGGCATCGTCGGCCTGGCCCGGCGCCTGGCCGCCCGCTACCAGGAGCGACGCGCATGACCAGCACCCATACCGAAACCGCCATGCTCGATGGCGGCCCCAGCGGCGACGCCGGCTACGGCCGCGTCAGCCCCAAGGGCCTGGACACCAGCCACGGCGCCATCCTGTACCTGGAAGGCATCACCGTCAGCTTCGACGGCTTCAAGGCGCTGAACGACCTGACGCTGGATATCGGCGTGGGCGAGCTGCGCTGCATCATCGGACCCAACGGCGCCGGCAAGACGACCATGATGGACGTCATCACCGGCAAGACCCGCCCCACCGGCGGCACGGCCTACTTCGGCCAGAGCATCGACCTGACCACGCTGACCGAGGCGCAGATCGCCCACGCCGGCATCGGCCGCAAGTTCCAGCGGCCCACGGTGTTCGAACAGCACAGCGTGTTCGAGAACCTGGAGCTGGCGATGAAGACCGACAAGCGCGTGCGGCCCACGCTGTTCGCGCGCCTGACCGGAGAGCAGGCCGACCGCATCGGCGAGACGCTCGACCTGATCCGGCTGCGGCCCGAGGCCTTCCGCCCCGCCGGCCTGCTGTCGCACGGCCAGAAGCAATGGCTGGAGATCGGCATGCTGCTGATGCAGGAACCGCAGTTGCTGTTGCTGGACGAACCGGTGGCCGGCATGACCGACGCCGAAACCGAACGCACCGGCGAACTGCTCAACGAATTGCGCGGCCGCCATTCGCTGATGGTGGTCGAGCACGACATGGACTTCGTCAACCAGATCGCCGGTGACGGCAAAGTGACGGTGCTGCACGAAGGCTCGGTGCTGGCCGAAGGGCCGATGGCCAAGGTACAGGCCGACCCGCGCGTGATTGAAGTCTATCTGGGGCGCTGACATGCTGAACGTAACCACCATCGACCAGTACTACGGCGGCAGCCACACCTTGCGCGGCGTGTCGCTGACGGTGAACCAGGGCGAATGCCTGGCGCTGCTGGGCCGCAACGGCGTGGGCAAGACGACGCTGCTCAAGTGCGTGATGGGCGTGCTGCCCGTGGCGCGCGGCGACATCGCCTTCGACGGCGCCGACATCACGCGCCTGGCGCCGCACCAGCGCGCCGCCCGCGGCATGGCCTACGTGCCGCAAGGGCGCGACATCTTCGCCCGGCTGACCGTGGAAGAGAACATCCTGATGGGCATGGCGACCAAACCCGCCGCCCGGGCCCGCCGCATCAAGGAAGAGGTGTTCGAGCTGTTTCCGGTCCTGAAAAGCATGCTGGCGCGGCGCGGCGGCGATCTGTCGGGCGGCCAGCAGCAGCAACTGGCCATCGCCCGCGCGCTGGTGGCCGAACCCAAGCTGATCATCCTGGACGAACCGACGGAAGGGATCCAGCCGTCGATCATCAAAGACATCGCGCGGGTGATCCACATGCTGCGCCAGCGCGGCGACATCGCCATCCTGCTGTGCGAACAGTATTTCGACTTCGCCCGCGAGCTGGCCGACCGGTTCGTGGTGCTGTCGCGCGGCGAGGTGGTGGCCAGCGGCGACCGGACGACGATCGACGGCGAGGACGTGCGGCGCCACCTATCCGTCTGAAAGGGCTTAGGGTGTGTTGACACTGAAAGGAGCCTCCTTTTAGTGTCAACAGACCCTGGATATAATGCGCCGTCATGCACCTCGCCCACTACCTGCACCGCGGCTATGCCTGGATCGCCCTTTTCGCGATCCTGTGGGCGTCCCTGGTGCCGTCGTTGGCACACGGCAGCCATGCCGAGGGCGGCGCTAGCCGCCAGGTCACCGTCGACTACTGCGTCGCCGAGGGCGAATCGTCGCTCACCATCGACGTGCAAAGCGACAGCGCGCCCGCCGACCACGCGGCGCACCATGGCGACAGCGGCCACTGCCCGTTCTGCCGCAACCCCCAGGCCGACATCGGCATCCTGCCCGCGCCGCTGCTCGTGCTGCGGGCCCCGCCCGGCCGCGTCACCTATCCGGCGCTGTTCTACCGCGCCTCGCACCCCCTCTACGCCTGGAGCGCGGCCCAGCCGCGCGCCCCGCCCGCCGCCTGAGTCCGCGCGCAGGCAGCCGCCCCTGGGCGGCCGCCGCGCCGCATTGCGCTTGAGCCCTCCGCCGGCCGTTTTTACGCACCGGCGGCATCCCGGAATCATCGCCCGCCCCTGACGCCGCCAGCCTGAGCGGCGCGGCCCGCGGGCGCGCAAGCCGGCCCCCCGCCGGCCTGGACCATGAAAAAAACCTACGCAGCCTCTTTGCTGGCCGGCGCGTGCGCGGCCAACCCCGCCCTGGCGCTGACCACCGACCCCGCCATCGAGACCCTGGCGACCACCCTCGTGGAAGGCGACGACGCCGAAGGCAAACCCAACGGCCCGCTGGACCTGAACCGTATCGACGGCACCGGCAGCCGCCTGGGCCTGACGCTGCGCGAAACGCCCGCGTCCGTCACCGTCATCAACCGCGCCCAGATCGAAGCGCGCGGCGCGCAGAACACCCAGGAAATCGCCCGCGGCATTCCCGGCGTGGATAACGCGTCGCCGCCCGGCTCGGCCGGCTCGGTCAGCTACCGGGGCTTTAGCGGCGGCCAGGTGTCGCAGCTGTTCAACGGCATCTCGGTGCAATACGACTCGGCCGCGGCGCGGCCAGTGGACAGCTGGATCTACGACCGGGTCGAGGCCATCGGCGGCCCGTCGACGTTCCTGTTCGGGGCCGGCGCGGTCGGCGGCGCCATCAACTACGTCACCAAGCTGGCGCAACGCGACACCTTTTACGAAGGCCAGTTTCGCCTGGGCTCGTTCGACACGCGGCAGTTGTCGGCCGGCATCAACCAGCAACTGGCTGGCTCGCCGGGCGGGCGGGGGCACTATCTGCGCATCGACGCCAACACCACGTCCAGCCACGGCTGGGTCGACGGCAACCATTCCAGCGCAACGCAGGTGGCGGCCTCGCTGCTGTCCGACCTGGGCGACGATGTGACGCAGACCTGGGCCTTTGAATACCAGCGCGAACGGGTCGAACGGCCCTACTGGGGCACGCCGCTGACACTAGGCGCGGACGGCAAGGTCACGGGCGAAGGCCACATCCGCGGCGGCACCCAATTCAAGAACTACAACGTCGACGACGGGCTGTACGAGCAATCGGTGCTGTGGGCGCGCTCACTGACGGAATGGCGCGCCGCGCCCGGCGTGACGTTCAAGAACACGCTGTATTACTACCAGGCCGAACGCGATTTCCGCAACCTGGAAACCTACCGCTACAACGCGACCAACAGCCGCGTGCTGCGCTCGGGCGCCTTGCTGCAGCGGCACGAGCAAAGCCTGATCGGCAACCGGGTCGAAGGCCTGGTCGAATCGACGCTGGCCGGCCTGCCCAGCAGTTGGTCATTCGGTGCCGACCTGAGCGTGAACAAGCAGACCCGCTACCCCACCAGCCTGCCCGCCACGGTCGACGCCGTGGACCCCTACGATTTTTCGCCGGGGTACTTCTACGACATCCCCGGCATGACGCGCGGCCACAACCCGGACCGCGACAACCGCATCCGGACCCTGGCGTTCACGCTGGAAAACCGCACCGAGGTGCTGCCCGGCGTGGCCATCGTGTCCGCGCTGCGCAAAGACTTCATCGACCTGGACCTGACCAATCGCCGCGCCGTATCCAACGCATCGCCCGCGTCCGCATCGCGCAGCTACTCGCCCATGACCGGCCGCCTGGCCGTCAATTGGGCGGTGACACCGCAGGCCTCGCTGTATGCGCAGTACGCCACCGCCGCCGATCCCCCGTCCGGCATCATGGCCACGGCCTCGTTCGCCGACGTGCTGAACAACGACAAGCTCACCACCGGCACGCAAAAGGAAGTGGGCGGCAAGTTCGAATTCTGGGACGGCCGCGGGTCGGCCACCATCGCGGCCTACGAGATCACGCGCAAAAACATCTCGGCGCCGGATCCGAACAACCCGGCGGTCAGCGTGCCGGTGGGCCAGCAGTCGGCCCGGGGCTTGGAACTGGCCGGCGGCCTGCGCCTGACGCGCACGCTGTCGCTGCAGGTCAACGTGGCCTTCGTCGACCCCAAGTACGACGATTTCTCGCAGACGGTCAACGGCGTGGCCGTGTCGCGCAACGGCAACGTGCCAACCAATACCCCGCGCCGCGTGGCCAATGTATGGCTGGACTACGCCTTCATGCCTGACTGGACCGCCAGCGCCGCCGCGCGCTACGTGGGCCGGGCCTACGCCGATGCCGCCAATACGGTCTGGGCGCCGTCCTACATGGTGTTCGACGCCGCCCTGTCGCACCGCATCGACCGCCATTTCACCGTCACCGGCCGGGTCCGCAACCTGACCGACAAGGTGTACGCGGCCAACGTCACCGGCACGCCCATGTATTACCTGGGCGCCCCGCGCACGTTCGAACTGTCCGTGCAAGCCCGGTTCTGAGGCCCCCATGAGCGCCATCCATCCCTCTCGCCCCCGGCCCGCGCCCCCGGCCTGGCCCACCCGCGCCAAGCGCTGGCTTTATCTGATCCACCGCTGGGCCGGCATCGTGCTGTGCCTGTTCTTCGCCATGTGGTTCGTGTCGGGCGTGGTGATGATGTATGTGGGCTATCCCAAGCTCACGCCGCAGGAACGCATGACGCACCTGGCGCCGCTGGATCCGGCCCGAGTCACCGCCACGCCGGCCCAGGCGCTGGCGGCCGCGGGCGCCAGCGACCTGGCCGGGCTGAGCCTGGCCGCCGTGCGCGGCGGCGCGCCGGTGTACCTGGTGCCCATGGGCCGCGGCCGCGCGGCCAAGGTGGTGGACGGCGCCAGCGGCGCCCTCTTGTCCCCGGCCGACGCCGCCGTGGCCACGGCCACCGCGTCAGCCTGGTTTGGCGGCGAATACGCCGCGCATTACCAGGGTGAAGTCGAGGAAGACGTGTATACGCATTCGGGCGCGCTGGACCCGCACCGGCCGTTGCACCGCATCGACCTGGACGACCCCGCGCACACCCGCCTGTACGTCTCGTCGGCCACCGGCGAAGTGGTGCTGGACGCCACCCGCAGCGAGCGCCTGTGGAATTACGCCGGCGCCTGGATCCATTGGCTGTATCCGTTTCGCGGCAACGTGTTCGACCCCTGGTGGCACGACATCGTGGTGTGGCTGTCGGTGATCGGCGTGGCCGTGGCGCTGACCGGCACCGTCGTCGGCATCCTGCGCTGGCGCTTCTCGCGACCCTACGCCAGCGGCAGCCGCTCGCCCTACCGCGACAACATGATGCGCTGGCACCACCTGAGCGGCCTGCTGTTCGCCGTCATCACCATCACGTGGATCTTCAGCGGGTTGATGTCGATGAACCCCTGGAAGGTGTTCACCAGCAGCGCGGCGCCGCTGGCGCTCAGTGCTTATGCGGGCGGGCCCCAAGCCGCAACGCCACCCGTCGCAGGCGCGAACAGCGCAGGCACGTCTGGCGCCATGCCGCTTGCCGCCACCGCCGACGCGCCGCAGGCATCGCCTGGAGCGCTGATCCGCGCCCTGCCCGCGGCCCCGCGCGAACTGCGCTGGAGCCGTGTGGACGGCCAGGACCTGGTGCTGGCGCGCAGCGGGCCAAATGCGCCGCGCCTGCTCTCCGCCACGGACGCGCACCCGGTCGCGCTGGACCCCGCGGCCCTGCGCGCGGCCGCCGCCCGCCTGCTGCCGGGCGCCACGCTGACCGACCTGCAAGTGCTGGACCGCTACGACTTCTACTACTACGGCCGCGATGAACACGCGATGCTGGGCCATATCGAAAAGCCGCTGCCCGCCTGGCGCCTGGTGTTCGACAATCCGCAAGCCACCTGGGTGTACCTGGACCCGCATACCGGCCAGATCCTGGGCCGGCAAGACCGCAGCAACCGCGCCAGCCGCTGGCTGTTCGCCTTTTTGCATAGCTGGGACTGGACCGGCCTGTTGGCCAGCCGGCCGCTGTGGGACATCCTGCTGGTTTTCCTGTCGTTGGGCGGCATTGCGATGAGCCTGACCGGCGTGGTGATCGGCTGGCGCCGCCTGGGCCGCAAGCTGCGCGCCTGAAACACGGCCGGGAATGCACTATGCTCATTGCCTTGCCCCAGGGCCTGCCGCCAGGCCCTGTCGATTCTTTTTTGCAGAGCCTGCCATGTCCGACGTCACCATCTATCACAACCCCAAGTGCGGCACCTCGCGCAACACCCTGGCCATGATCCGCAACGCCGGCATCGAACCGGAAGTGGTGCTGTACCTGGAAACGCCGCCGTCGCGCGCCACCCTGAAGGCGCTGTTCAAGCGCGCCGGCATCAGCGTGCGCGACGCGCTGCGTGAAAAAGGCACGCCCTACCTGGAGCTGGGCCTGGACGACGTGTCGCTGCCGGAAGACGCGCTGCTGGACGCCATCGAACAGCACCCCATCCTGCTGAACCGCCCGTTCGTGTCGACCCCGCTCGGCGCCGCGCTGTGCCGGCCGTCGGAATTGGTGCTGGACCTGCTGCCCACCCCGCAGCAAGGCGCCTTCACCAAGGAAGACGGCGAGGCCGTGATCGACGCCCAGGGCAAGCGCATTTCCAAGTGACCGCGCCGTCCGCGGATCACGCGAAATACCCAGTTTCGGGGATAGCCAGCCCCGGCCAGGACCCGGACAATGCGCTGCGGGCAATGTCGCCCGCGGCTCTCCTGTCCGCCGCCATGACCGACCTGCCGCCCGTTTCCGCGCTTGTCCTGCCCGCCCCGGTGCTTGTGGTGGAAGACGAACCGCTGGTCTGCCGCCGCCTGGAGCGGCTGCTCATGCAGCTGGGCTATCCCGCCGATGCCCTGCTGTTCGCCGCCTCGCTGGCCGAAGCCCGGCGCCTGCTGGCCGACGAGTCCGTCGCGCTGGCACTGGTCGACCTGGGCCTGCCCGACGGCAGCGGCATCGACCTGATCGCCGAACTACGCGGCGCCGATCCGGCGCTGGCCATCCTGGTCATTTCCGCCTGGAGCACCGAAGACGCCATCCTGGCCGCGCTGCGCGCCGGCGCCACCGGCTACGTGCTCAAGGAACGCGACGACCTGGAGGTGCTGCTATCGCTGCGCAGCGTGCTGCGCGGCGGCGCGCCGATCGACCCGTTCGTGGCCCGGCGCATCATCGAAGAACTGCGGCCCGCGCCTGCCCAGCCCGCCAGCGCCGCCCCGGGCGAAACGCTCAGTCCGCGCGAAAGCCAGATCCTGCGCCTGGTGGCCGAGGGACTGGGCAACCGGGAAATCGCCGAGCAGCTGCACCTGTCCCGCTACACCGTCGAATGTCACATCAAGCACATCTACCGCAAGCTCGCCGTTTCCTCGCGCACCCGCGCGATCCATACGGCGCGCTCGCGCGGCTTGCTCGACTGATCTGGCTGGCCCTGCTGGCCTGGCTGGCGCTGCTGGCCACGCCGGCCCTGGCGCAGCCGGCCGCGGCGCCCAATTGCCTGGCCGACATCCTGGACATCCGCACGGCCCAGGCCAGCCCCGGAGGCGAGCGGCCGGTGGACGGCCCGGCCTGGCAGGCGGTGGCGCTGCCCGATGACTGGAGCGCCCGCTGGCCCGGCTACAGCGGGTCCGTCTGGTACCGCATCGATTGGCAACACGGCTGTGGTGACACGCCGGCCGGCCAGGTCGCGCTGACGGTCGAATCCATCGTCATGGCCGGCGAGATCTATCTCAACGACGATCTGCTGTGGCGCGACGCCAACCTGGTCGAACCGCTATCGCGCAGCTGGAACATGCCGCGCTATTGGCGCCTGCCGCAGTCGTCGGTGCGCCAGGGCCTGAACACGCTGTGGATCCGGGTCGTGGGCGTCGCCGGCCAAACGCCCGGCATGGCCCCGGTGCAACTGGGCGACCCCGCGTTATTGGAGCGCCAGCACGAACTGCGCTGGTGGCACAACCGCACGCTGTTCCAGATCAACCTGGTGATCTCGGCCACGCTGGGCGCACTGTTCTTTTTCCTGTGGGCAGTACGACGCCGGCCGTCCAGCCACGGCTGGTATGCACTGACCGCCGTCTTCTGGGTCCTGTTCGCGGCCAACGTGCTGGCCGTCAGCCCCTGGCCGTTCACCACCACCCTGATAGTCGCGCGCGCCAACACCATGGCGCTGGTCCTGCACATTGCCTGCTTTTGCATGTTCACCTGGCGTTTCGGCGGCCAGTCCTGGCCGCGCCTGGAAAAGGCCCTGTGGATCGCCGTCGGCGTGATGCTGGCCGCCGCGGCCGGCGTACCCGACAGCGCGGTGGGCGCGACGCAGCGCGCCATCGTGCTGCTCGTGTCAGCCCTGTTCTACCTGAACTGCCTGCAATGCACCGTCCACGCCGTGCGCAGCCGTGATCGCGAACAGATGCTGCTGGCCTTCTGCCTGATCGTGTTTCTGGTTGCCGCACTGCACGACCTGCTGCTGATTCTGCAGCTCATCGAAGGCAACCCGCTCATCCCCTACACCAGCGTGGCGGTGCTGGCCGGCATGTCGGCCGTGCTGGGCCTGCGGCATGCGCGCGGCGTGCGGCGCATCGAACGCTTCAACCAGGAACTCGAAGCATCGGTCGAACGCGCCCGCGCGGAACTCGCCACCACGCTGGCCCGCGAGCACGACCTGGCGCTGGCCAACACCCGGCTGCAAGACCGGCTGGAGATCGCGCGCGACCTGCACGACGGCCTGGGCGGCTCGCTGGTGCGCATGACGGCCCTGGTCGAGCAAGCCGGCGAGCCGCTGCAAAACCGGCGGTTCCTGTCCATGCTGAACCTGCTGCGCAACGACTTGCGCCAGACCATCGACAACGGCGCCAGCGCCGACATGAAGCCGCCCGCCACGCCACGCGAATGGATCGCGCCGCTGCGCCACCGCTACACCCAGCTGTTCGACGAACTGGGCCTGGCTGTGCGCTGGGACTTCCCCGCCCAGTGGCACGCCGCGCCGTCGGCATTGCAATGCCTGGCGTTGACGCGCCTGGTTGAAGAGGCCCTGACCAACGTGGTCAAGCACAGCCGCGCGCAGCGGGTCGGCGTGGCCTTGCGACAACCCGGCCCTGGCCAACTGGAACTCGAAATCGAAGACGACGGCGCGGGCTTTGACGTCGAGGCCGTCCGCCGCGCCGACCTCAGTGTCGGCATGCGCAGCATGGCCGCGCGCATCGCACGCGTCGGCGGCGTCTTGGACATCGCCTCGGCGCCCGGTCGCACCGTGCTGGTCGCCCGTCTGTCGGCCCCGTTGCCCGTGGAACTGGCGATTACCTGATTTCAGGGATACCCAAAGCCGGGCGCGACCTATCTAATGCCGAGTTGGCCGGCGCGTCCCACGGCGCGCCGACTCGCTTCCAGATGCAGACCGCCCATGCCCACGCCTTCGACGCTCCGCCCCTGCCCGCCGGCTTCCCCGCATGAGCAGCCCGACGCGCCCCTACTGCGAGACCTGGTCGGCCGGCATGCGGAACCGCTGGCGCAGTTGCTGCAAGAGCACCTGGCCGCCCGTTCGGCTGGCGCCGGACGCGACTTCCAGGCTGGCGCCGCGGTATGGCGCGAACAGGGACTGCGGCGGTTTTCGTCCTGGCTGTTCGGCATCACGCTGGGCCTGCTGCGCGAGGGCGGCGCAGACGCTGCACGAGTGGCGGCGGGCGAGGTCGGGGCGGGCCATCCTGGGGCGAGCCATCCCGGGGCGGGCCATCCCGGGGCGAGCACCCCCGGGCAGGAGCATCCCGACGCAGGCGCCCTTGTGGTGGATGCTTCCCACCTCGCCGGCCGGCTGGCGCAAACCTTGCCATCGGCATTGACCGATCCGCTGCTGACACTGGCGCGATCCGGCCTGGACGACACGCGCTGCGCGCTGTTCCTGTGCAAACCCGCGGCCGCCGTCGCCCCTGGCGAACCAAATCGCATCCAGACGTAAATACGCGGGTTGCGGCGCAATTTGTAAGCCGACTGACGGGAAACCCCATTACCATCGCGGCTATTCAATTATTGCGCTGCGATGACGTGTCATGGATTTTCTTGAACCCCTGAATCAGTCCCTTTTTCTTCTAATCAACGCCGACCCGGCCACCCCGGTCTGGCGCATCCACGCCGCCCTGCTCGTCGCCAACAAGCTGATCCTGCTGGTGCCGTGCGTCCTGACGGCATTGTGGCTATGGGGTGGCGAGGCCCAGCGCAACCTGACCCTGAAAATCCTGGTCAGCATCGGCGCGGCCATGTGCATCAGCGCCCTGATCGGCACGCTGTGGCCGCATCCGCGGCCGTTCACGCTCGGCCTGGGCCACGCCTTCTTCCACCACAAAGCCACGCCGTCCTTCCCCAGCAACCACACCATCATCATCGCCACGATGGCGTTCGCGCTGATCTTTGACCGGCGCTGGGCCGGCTGGGGCGTCATCACGCTGCTGCTCGCGGCCATCATCGGCACGTCGCGCGTCTACCTGGGCGTGCACTTCCCGCTGGACATCGCCGGCGGCCTGGTCCTGGCGCCCGTCGCCGCGGGCGTGGCCATCCCTGTCTGGAACCTTGTCGGCGCGCCGTTGACCGGCCTGCTGCAAACCATCTACCGCAAAGTGCTGGCGCTCCCAATCGCGCGGGGCTGGATACGCGCCTGAACGCGGTCAGGCCGGACCCGTAGAGCCGGGATGAGTCGAGTTCAGTTGCGCTGGGCCGAGTCGAATTGAGTTCGGCCAGGCTAAGCGCAGCCCCGGCCACAGTGGCCATCAGGCCGCCTGCGCCAGCACCCCAGCCGCCCGGCCCACACGCCAGCGCTCCTCTTGCTCCAGCAGCCAGCGCTTGCGATGCAACCCACCGCCATAACCCGTCAGCGACGCGTTCGCGCCAATGACTCGATGGCAGGGCACCACGATGCCCACCGGATTGGCCCCGTTCGCCATGCCCACTGCCCGCACCGCCGACGCCCGGCCGATCTCCACGGCCAACGCGCCGTAGCTGACCGTCGCGCCTGGCGCGATGCCGCGCAGCGCCTGCCACACCTGCCGCTGAAAATCCGTGCCGCCCAGCGCTACCGGCAGGTTGTCGATCGCGTCGACCTCGCCATCAAAATACGCTTGCAACTGGCGGCTCGCGGGCGAAGCTAGCGACGTCTCGCTGACCTGCACCGCCCCCTTGCCATACTGGCGGCGCAGCAGCGCATGCATGCGCGGTTCGTAGTCCTCCCAGTCCACCGCCCGCAAACGCTGCGCGTCGTCGGTCAGCACCAGCATCAAGCCGATGGGTGTTGCCACCCGCTCAAGGACAAACGTCAGCGTTGCGGCCGCGGTATCGCGTGTCTTAGACATGGTGTAGCTCCTGGAGATAGATCGGGATCCTACCCAATATAGGCCCGCCCGCACCCTGACGCTGGCGGTTTTCGGACACGGCAGTGTCCGTGACAACAGTGTCCGAAAACCGCTAGATCGGCGCCCCGTCCGGCGCTAGCATGGACCGCATGAACCTAGACCACGACGCCTGCTACAGCGCCATCCAAGTGCGCGACGCCCGTTACGACGGCCGCTTCTTCACCGCCGTCAAAACCACGCGCATTTACTGCCGCCCCGTCTGCCCGGCACGCACGCCGCTGTCGCGCAACGTCGAGTTCTACCCCACCGCCGCCGCCGCCCAGGAAGCCGGTTTTCACCCCTGCCTGCGCTGCCGCCCCGAAACCGCTCCCACCGCCGGCCCCACCCCCAACCTGCCCGACAGCGTCGCCCGCGCCCTCGCCCAGATCGAACTCGGCGCGCTCGACGACGCCGGCATCGACGCCCTGGCCGAACGCCTGGGCGTCGGCGAACGGCAACTGCGGCGCCAGTTCCGCCAGCACCTGGGCGCCTCGCCCATCGCCGTCGCCCAAACCCGTCGCGTCCTGCTCGCCAAGCAACTGATCCACGAAACCCGGCTGCCCATGGCCGAAATCGCCTTCGCGGCAGGCTTTGGCAGCATTCGCCGCTTCAACGAAATCTTCCTCGACCTCTTCGGCCGCGCCCCCGGCGACCTGCGCCGTTCCAGCAAACCCGACATCTCCGCCGGCCCGCAAGGCGAAATCAAACTGCTGCTGCGCTACCGCCCGCCCTACGACTGGCCCGCCATGCTCGCCTTCCTGCGCGCCCGCGCCATCCCAGGCATCGAACGCGTCACCGACGACAGCTACACCCGCAGCATCAGCCTGGACGGCAGCCAAGGCACCGTCCGCGTCGAACCCGGCCCCGGCCACGCCCTGCAAGCCACCGTCCGCTTCCCCCGCCTGCAATCCCTACCCACCATCATCGCCCGCCTGCGCCGCGTATTCGACCTGGCCAGCGACCCCGCCGCCCTGGCTGCCCAACTGGCCCACGACCCCATCATGGCCACCCTTACCGCCCGCCGGCCCGGTCTGCGCGTCCCCGGCGCCTGGGACGGCTTCGAACTCGCCCTGCGCGCCGTCCTCGGCCAACAAATCACCGTCACCGCCGCCATCAAACTCGCCGGCAAACTCGTCGCCGCCTACGGCGAGCCCCTCACCCACCCCGACGCCGACCTGACCCACCTCTTCCCCACCCCCGCCGCCATCGCCCCCGCCGACCTGGCCCCCCTGGGCATGCCCCGCACCCGCGCCGCCACCCTCTCTGCCGTCGCCGCCGCCGCCCAAGCCGACCCCCACCTCTTCGACCCCACCACCACCCTCGAAGCCGCCATCACCCGCCTGCGCGCCATCCGCGGCATCGGCGAATGGACCGCCCAATACATCGCCCTACGCCAACTCCGCGAACCCGACGCCTTCCCCGCCTCCGACATCGGCTTGATCCGCGCCCTGGAAAAACTGGAAAACCGCGAATACACCCCCGCACAGCTACTAGCCCGCGCAGAAGCCTGGCGCCCCTGGCGCGCCTATGCCGCCCAGCACCTGTGGGCAGAGTACTGAGGCCCGGGAATGTGGGCCCCCACGCCGCACACGCTACGCGTGCTTGCTGCCCCCCAAGGGGGCTACCCGGCCTTGGGGCGGCCCGGTGAATGGATGGCCCCCACGCCGCACACGCTACGCGTGCTTGCTGCCCCCCAAGGGGGCTACCCGGCCTTGGGGCGGCCCGGCGGCCGGGTGGCTGTTCTATTGAGGGGATGTAGATCGCGCGCGCTGCACAGGCATGTCGCCCGGCGCCACAAAGACCGATGCCAAGAACGGGCACCGCAAAAGAAACCACCCTTCACCCACCCGAAGCGAACATCGCTACGACGCATGACACCGCGTATGCCAAAACCGGCTGCCCGCGCAGCCGGTTTTGGCGGGCGACGCAACCCTCTCCCGCCCCCCTCGGTCTAGCGGCACCCCATTTCTCGCAACCCGTAGCCCCTCGGGGCGGCGGCTTGCGGAGCGGGCAACCTCGATGCGCCCGAGGGAATCTGAAGGGAAGGCCGAAGGCCTGGACGAAGATGACGACGGGGGAGTCCGGAGCGAAGGCTCCGGACCGCAATCGTGGGCGCCCGCTCCGCAAGCCGCCGCCCCGAGGGGCTACCTACGAAGAAAGAACCACCTACGAAACACCCCGCCGCGAAAAAACTCAATCCCGAAAGTTCTCAAACTGCAAAGGCAAATCCACATCCGTCTTCTTGAGCAAGGCAATGGCAGTCTGCAGATCATCCCGCTTCTTCCCGGTAATCCTCAACTTATCCCCGTTGATCTGACTCTCAACCTTAAGCTTCGCGTTCTTGATCGCCGCGATCAGCTTCTTGGCCACAGGCTGCTCGATCCCTTGCTTGATCGTCACCTTCTGCCGCGCCCCGCCCAGGTTTTCCAGCGGATCCGCCACATCCAGACACCGCACGTCAATCCCGCGAGCCGACAAGCGCCCGCGCAGAATATCCAGCATCTGCTTCAACTGAAAAGCACTGGACGCCACCTGCGTCACCACAAAGCCCTCCAGCTCGAACTTCGCATCCGACCCCTTGAAATCAAAGCGGGTGGAGAGCTCCCGGTTCGCCTGATCAATGGCGTTGGTAAGCTCGTGTTTGTCGACTTCGGAAACGACGTCGAAAGTAGGCATGACAAAAAGTCCCGTCGGTAAATGAAAAATTCCGGCTAACGCCGTTTGCCCCATTTTACCGGCCCCGGGGCGCCCGTCACGTCGTCAGCACCAGCAACCGTTCCGCCTGCAACGGATGCGCAATCACCTGCGCCTCGATTCCGTAGGCCAGATACAAATTGGTCGGCGTCAGCACCTCGGCCGGCGTGCCCTGCGCCACCGCCTGGCCGCCGCTCAGCAGCAACAGCCGGTCGCACCAGCGCGCCGCCAGATTCATATCGTGCAGAATCACCAGTACGCCCGTATTGCCCTCGTGCGCCAGTTGCGCCGCACGCCGCATCAGATCCGCCTGATGCTTGGGGTCCAGGCTGGCCGTCGGCTCGTCCAGCAGCAAATAGCGCGCCTCGCCCTGGGCCCGCCCCGCGCCGCACTGCACCAGCACCCGCGCGAACTGCACCCGCTGTTGCTCGCCGCCCGACAGCTCCGGGTAACGGCGGCCGTCCAGGTGCGTCGCGTCGGCCCAGTCCAGCGCCTGCCGCGCCAACGCGTCGACCTGGGCCGGCGACAGTTCCGGGAACGGATACGCCCCCATCGCCACTACCTCGCGCACCCCCAGATCGAACGTCAGGCCCGGCTTTTGCGGCAGCACCGCGCGCTTGCGGGCCTGTTCGCGTGGTGGCATCGCCGCAAGCGAGCGGCCATCCAACGTCAGGCTGCCGCCATCCGCGCCCAGCTCCGCCGACAACGCACTGAGCAGCGTCGACTTGCCCGCCCCATTGCTGCCCAACAGGCCCACCACTTCGCCCGGCTGGATGCCCAGCGACACCTGGTCGAGGATGCGCGTGCCACCGCGCGACAACGTCAGATTTTCGGCGGCCAGCATCAACCATGCCTCCGGCCGCGCGCCAGCAGCCACAAGAAAAACGGACCGCCCACCAGCCCGGTCACCAGCCCGATCGGCAATTCGGCCGGTATCACCACGATGCGCGCCAGCCAGTCGGCCAGCGTCATCACCAGCCCGCCGCCCAGCAAACACGCCGGCAGCAGCAAGCGGTGATTCGCGCCCAGCGTCATGCGCACCAGGTGCGGCACCACCAGGCCCACGAACACGATCGTGCCGCTGGCGGCCACCAGCGGACCGACGATCAGCGTACACGCCAGCACCAGCCGGGCCCGCGCCTGTTTCAGCGAATAGCCCAGGTGCTGGGCCTCGCGCTCGCCCAACAGCAGCGCGTTCATCACGCGCCACTGGCGCATCAGCCACAGCGACAGCACCAGTACCCACGGCGCCAGGAAAGCCAGCAACTTCCAGCTGGCGCCCGCCAGGCTGCCCATGTTCCAGAACGTCAGGTCGCGCAGTTGTGCATCGCTGGCCATGAACGTGAACAGCCCGATCAGGCTGAACGCGATGGCGGTAATCGCCACCCCCGCCAGCAGCAGGCCCGCCACCCCCGGCACGCGCCGGCCCACCGCATAGGCCGCCAGCGTGGCGATCAGGCTGCCGGCAAAGGCGCCCGGCGCCGTGTACCAGAAGCCGCCGTGCGTCATCACGATGGCGATCACCGCGCCCAAGGACGCGCCAGCCGAAATGCCGATCAGGCCGGGCTCGGCCAGCGGATTGCGGAACAGCGCCTGCAACGCCGCACCCGAAATCGCCAGGCCTGCGCCCATCACCACCGCCAGCAGTACCCGCGGCAAGCGGATGTCGATCAACACATTGCGCCACAAGGCTTGTTCGGGCGTGGGGGTGCCCCACAGCAGCGACGGCAGTTCGCGCAAGGGAATCGATACTGCGCCGCTGGCACTGGCCGCCAGCACCGCCAGCACCAGCGCCACGGCCAGCAGCGCCAGCGCCAAGGGCGGATTAGCGCGCCATGGCATGCGCGGCGTCCTGTTTAAGTTGCGTCAGCGCCAGCGGCAGCCGCGGGCCCAGGCCCAGGATCAGCAGATCGTCCATGACGATGATGCGTTGCTTGGCTGCCGCCTGCGTGACCGCGATGCCAGGCAGACTGCGAAAGCCTTCGAGGCCGCCGCTGGCTTGCAGCGATTCGCGGGTGACGATGATCAGGTCCGGCGCCAGCGCGCCGATGGCTTCGGGCGACAGCGGCTTGTAGCCCTGCTGCCCGTCCAGCACGTTGACCAGGCCAGCCAGGTGCATGACCTCGGCGGCAGCGGTGTCGCGCCCGGCGCCCTGCGGCGCGCCATTGCGGTTGATCAGCAGCAGCGCCCGCGCGCGCGTCGCGGGCAAGGCCTCGGCCTTGTCCAGGTCGCGCGACACGTCCGCCACCATCTGTTCGCCCGCCGCGGCCACGCCCAACGCATCCGCCACGGCGCGGATGCGCGCCTTCAGCGAATCCACCGACGGCGCGTCGGGCACGCGCACCACCCGCACACCGACCTCGCCCAGGCGCTTGAGCGCGTCCGGCGGGCCGGCCTGCTCGGACGCCAGCACCAGGTCGGGCTTGAGCGCGAGCACGCCTTCGACCGGTACCGCGCGGTAATAGCCGACGCGCGGCAGCTTGGTGGCGGCCTCGGGGTACAGGCTGGACTGGTCGTCGCCGACCAGTTTGTCGCCCTGCCCCAGGCCGTACACGATCTCCGTCACGCTGCCGCCCAGGGTCACCACCCGCGTCGGCGGCGCCGCCTGCGCGCACGCCACCAGCATCCAGCCTGCCACCACCGCCAACCATGTCTTCATTGCGTCGTCCTCAAGCGGCCAGCGGCACGCGGCACAGGCCCATCATCAATTCACGCCATGCCGGCAGTTCCGGCTTGCCCGGCTTGCGTTCGCCGAAGAACTGCGCAATCAGCTCGCCCGTGGACGAATACAGTTCGAGCGACGTGACCCAGCCGTCGGAAGTGGGCTTGTTGACCACCCATGCGTATTCGATGGCGGTGGTGTCCAGGTGCAGATTGAACTTCGGGTCCAGCACGTTGTACCAGGGGCCCGTGCGGCGCAGTTGTTGCACCGGACCCGTGTGGATCTGGATCATGCCACGGTTGCCCACGAAGCACATGATCGACAGGCCGCTCTGGGCGGCCGATTCCAGCATGCGCTCGACCGCGTCCGCCGGCACCGTCTGGGCCAGGTCTTCGCCGGCCGCGGCCAGCGCCGCCAGGCGCGACACCTTGAACTTGCGCAACAGCGGGAAGAATTCGTGGGTGTCCTGCATGCCCAGCCAGGCCTCGCGCAACGCCGCGGCGTCGTCGACCTGCTGCGCGTCGGTGGCGTCGGCGTACGGTTTGGTCTCGGGCCAGTGCGATTCGCCGGCGAACTTGGCCACCAGCGCGTCGTACGCCAATACGTCGGTGGCGTCGGTGCGATAGACCTTGTGCACGGCCACGCCCGCGCCGTCAAAGAACTGCAAGCTGTGGCGGCCATCCTGCTCGACCGCCCAGGCTGACTGCCAGTTCGAGAAGAACACGCGCAGGTCGATGTCAGCACCCAGCACCAGGCCCACCGGGCCATCGGCCTGGATATCCAGGTAGGCGCCGTGGCGCTCATGCACGCACCAGTCGTTGCGGGTCAGCGCCATCACCGGCCCCAGCGTGCCCAGTTCGCGGAAGATGGCTTGCGGTTGACCGTGAAGTTCGGTGGCTTTGACGCCGGCACAGCCGGCAGCGACCCATTCGGCCTCGGACACGCCCAGCTCCTGCGCCAGGTTGCGGGCACGCAGGCCGGGCTTGGCCGCCGCCAGGGTTTCGTTGCGGGCGCGCAGTTCGGCGGCGCGGGTTTCAAAATCGGTGTGGTTCACGTTGTTGCTCATTGCGGGCTCTCCGGCCGGAATGGAAATTCGAAACTGCCGCCGCTGACGCGCAGCGGCGGCAGCGCGGGGTCAGTATTGATAAGTCAGTGAGACGCGCAGGCTGCGTCCCGGTTCCGTGTACCAATCCACCGGGCGCGGCAACGCCGTGGCGCCAGCGGTCGGCACGTTGATGGCTTCCCAGTACTTCTTGTCGAACAGGTTGAACACGCCGGCCTGCACCTGCAGGCCCTTCACCGAGGCCGGGCGCCAGTAGCCCATCAGGTCCACCACGCCATAGCCAGGCGCCTGGAAATCACGGTTGGGCGCCTTGGCGGAAGCGTCCGGATACTCGACCTTGTTGCGACGCAGGGCCGTGGTCAGCATCGCGTCCACGCCCCATGCGTCGCGGCCATAGCCGACGCCCAGCACGGCCTTGAGCGGCGCCACCGAATTCAGGTACTGGCCGGTGCCCTCGTCCTTGCCCACGGCCCATGCCAGCGAGCCCCAGGTGCGCCAGCCCGGCGAGAATTTCCAGTGCGCGCTGGCCTCGGCGCCATAGATGCGCACCTTGGCGCGGTTGACGTTGCCGGTCACGCCCAGCGGGTACTGCCCGGCCCAGCCCGGCTGCCACTGCGGCGAGCCGGCGTCCAGCGGCACATTGCTGTCGATGAAGTTCTGGTAGCGGTTGTCAAAGAACGACAGCGCGCCGCCCAGCGAATCCGAGCCCAACTTGGCGCCCAGTTCCCAGCCCTTGCTGGTTTCCGGCTTCAGGTAGGGATTGCCGACCCGCAGATAGGTGCCGGGGCCGCCGTAGTTGGTGTAGAGCTGCGTCGGGCTGGGCGCCTTGAAGCCGTAGGCGTATTGCGCGTACAGGCTCAGTTCTTCGGCCGCCTTCCAGGTGGTCAGCAGCTTGGGCGAGAAGCGCCCGCCGCTGTTCGTCGAGGGCAAGGCGCCTGCGTTCGGGTTGCTGGTGTAGCTTTCGGTGGCCTGCGGCTTTTGCTCGTAGTGGTCGTAGCGCAGCGCCGGCATGACCGTGTAGCGGCCGTCGGCGAAGCTGAACTCGTCCTGCACCCACAGCGCCCACTGGCTGCCCTTGGACTCGGGCACGTCGGCCTGGTTGGTGTGCAGCATGTCGCAAGCGCGCGGACCAAACGGCGCTGGCGTGCCCGGGCGCACCACGGGGCAGTTGTCGTAGCCGTTGGAATTCTGCTGGGTCTTGTTGCCGAACCATTCGCCGCCCACCGTCCATAGCTGCGACACCGAGTCGCTCGCCAAGCGCTTGGTCAGCTCGGCATTGGCGCCGAACATGGTCTGGCGAATGGAGTTGTTGCGACCGTAGGCGCCGCTGGGAAAGCCGTAGCGGAACGGGTCGCCGGGGATGATATTGGCGCGCGCGTCGCGGCTGCGCTCGCCATCCAGCGCGCTGTCCAGTTGCAGGCGCTGCCAATAGACCACGGCGGTCGCGCTGTCGATCAGGCCGCCGGTGGTGGGCGCCTTGTAGGAATAGTCGAACGACACGCGCTGGCGCTCGGTTTCCTTCTTGGTGGTGTTTTCGCCGATCAGGTAACTGGTGCCCGGGCCTTGCTCGAACATGCTGTCCTGGGTGGCGTTGCGCTTGAAGTATTCGCCCGTCAGGCCAAAGCGGTGGCCGCCTTCGACGCGCTGCTGCAGTTTCAAGAGGAAGCTGCGCTGGTCGTAGTCTTCCGGCGTGGGTTCGGTGCGGCGCGGGCCGTAGCCGCCGATATCGCCGCGGTTATCCAGCGCGTGGCCGTTGCGCAGGCCCGCCTGCACCAGCCAAAAGGTATTGCTGTGGATCTGCCCGGCCAGGGCGGCATTGGTGCCCCAGCTGCTGTCGGCGGTGTCGTAGTCAGTCTTGGCCAGGGCGCCGAAGGTCTTGCCGTCGGTCAGCAGGTCGGACGGGTCCAGCGTGTGCAGATCGGCCATGCCCGAGATGGCGCCAGAGCCGCCCGAGGTGGCGTCGGCGCCGCGCACGATGTCCAGGCGCGACAGCGAATTGAAGTCCACCGCTTCCAGGCCGCCCTTCACGCCACGCGCGCCGTCGTCCAGCCACGGCAGGCGGATGCCGTCCACGCGCGTCAACACGCGGTCCTGGTCCAGGCCGCGGATGTTGATGCTGTTGTTCTGGCGGTTGAAGCTGACGCCCGGTTCGGCGCGCTTGCCCAGGTCGCTCCAGTTCTTGATCTGCAGGTCGTCCATGCGCTTGCGATCGGTGCGCGTTTCCCAGGCGGGCGTGGCGACGGCGCCCTCGCCTTCGACGGTGACGGGCGACAGTTGCGTCACGCCGGCCTGCGGCGCGGGTTGCAGCACGAACACGCCCGGGCTGCGCTCCAGCGCGGCCAGGCCGCTGCCGGCCAGCAAGCGCGCAAAGCCGTCGGCCACCGAATAGTCCCCGTTCAGCCCCGCACCGCGCCGCTGGCCCACCAGCGCCGCATCGAACAACACCGTGACGCCCGCGTTATCGGCAAAGCGCGACAGGTTTTCGGCCAGCGGACCGGCGGGGATGCGGTAGCTGCGCGTCGCGTTCTGCGCCGCCTGCGCCTGTGCGGCGGCGGCCGGCCACAGCACGGCAGCCGGCGCGGCCAGCGCGGTGGCGATGCGCAGCGCAAGCGCCAAACGGGTCAGGCGGCTTTGCGCGCCTCGGTGGGGTAAGCCGCTAGCGCGGCCGGCGGGGTAATGAGCCATGGTCGTCCTTTCGATCCAACGGGTATCGGCATTCGTCTGCCTCTACTGACCATGACCCTCGGCAATCGCGGATCGGACAGCGCGTCCTCGTCTTTTTTGTAACAGCGGCAAATCCGCGTGCTCAGGCCAGGCCCGCGCGCGCCGTGATCGTCACCCAATACGCGCTGCGATAGCGCACCTGCACCGGCAAGGTGGACGGCAGCGCCTCCAGCACCGCGTCGGTGTCCTGCAACTGGAACGCGCCCGAAATCCGCAGCCCCGCCACCGCCGGGTCGCAGCGCAGGATGCCGGCGCGGTAGCGGCCCAGTTCGGCCGCAAAGGCGTCCAGGCGCCAGGCGCTGGCGTGCAGCACGCCGCGGGTCCAGTCGGCCGCGTGGGGATCGGCGGGCTCGGGCTGCGGCAGCGCGTCGCCGGTCAGCAAGGCTTGTTCGCCGGCCGCCAGCGCCACCACGGCGCCGCCGCTGCGCAGGCTGACCTGCCCTTCCTGCACGCTGACGCGGCACGCCTGCCCATCCTGGCGCACGCAAAAGCGCGACGCCTGAGCTTCGATGTCGCCCTGCCGGGTGCGCACCACGAAAGGCCGCGGATGTGCGCCGGCCTCGGCCACCGCGTGCACGGCGATCTCGCCAGCGCGCAGGCGCACCAGCCGCAGGTTGGCATCGAACAGCACGTCGACCGCGCTGGCGGTATTCAGACGCAACGAGGACCCATCGGCCAGCGCCACCTCGCGCTGCTCGCCGGTCGCGCTGCGGTAGTCGGCGGTCCAGTGCAGTGGGCTTGCGCGCCAGGCGGCCCACCCCACCGGCCCCGTCACGATCAGCGCGGCCAGCGTCTTCAATGCCCGGCGGCGGCTACCCGATTCGGGCCGGTTCAACGTCGCCATGCCCAGCGCTGACGGGATCAGGCCGAAACGCTGATTGACGCGCTGCGCCCGCTGCCAGGCGTGTTCATGTTCGGCCTTGCTGGCGCGCCATTGCTCGCAGGCGCGGATATCGGCATCGGTGGCGCGGTCCGAACTCAGGCGCAGCAGCCAGCGCGCGGCCTCGCGCGCCACCTTGCGTTCCACGGCGGGCAGTTCGCCCGCCAAGCCCCATTGCGCGCTCACATCACCGCCATGATGCATTGTTCGTATCCCTTGGCGATGTAGCGGTGCACCGAGCGCAGCGATACGTTCAGGCGGGCGGCGATGTCGCCGTGGCTCAGCCCTTCCAGCTGCGCCATCAGGAACGCCTGCCGCGCCGGCAGCGACAGGCCGGCCAGCATCTCGTCGATTTCCTGCAGGGTTTCAAGAATCAGCAGGCGCTGTTCCGGCGACGGCGCCACCGCCTCGGGCACCAGGGCCAGCGCTTCCAGGTAGGCCTGCTCCAGCGAGCGGCGCCGGTGGTGGTTCAGCACCAGGCGCTTGGCGATGGTGGTCAGGTAGGCGCGCGGCTCGCGCAGCGCATCCAGCTCTTGGCGATGGCGCAAGACCCGCAGGAACGTGTCCTGCGCCAGGTCGGCGGCGTCGAACGAATTGCCCAGCTTGGCCCGCAGCCAGTTGTGCAGCCAACCGTGGTGCGCGCGGTACAGCAGATGGACAGCGTCGCCAGAGGCAAGCGCAAGGTTGGACACGGCGGACTCCCGAACAATCTTGATTATAAATAACAATCAATCTCATTCTAAATGCAAAACCCTGATTCTGGTCAAGCCATCCGTGCGCGGCGCTGCCGGCTATATGATGGGGACAGATTCGACCGCGGCTCCCGCGGCGCCCCCCCTCCTAGGCCGACCCTCATGCTCTACAGCGTCTTGAAACTCGTCCACTTGCTGGCCGTCATCCTGTGGGTGGGCGGCATGCTGTTCGCCCACTGTTTCCTGCGGCCGGCGGCCGCGCAGTTGGAACCGCCGCAGCGGCTGCGCTTGATGGCCGCGGTACTGGGCCCGTTCCTGAACGCCGTGCTGGCCGCGATCGTGCTGATCCTGGCGACCGGCGCGGTCATGATCGGCCAGGAGGCCGGCCAGGCCGTGCAGACGGGCGGCGCCTTCTTCATGCCGCGCAGCTGGACGCTGATGGCCTCGGGCGGGTTGGTGATGACGGCGATCTACGCCTATATCCGCGCCGTGCTCTACCCGCAGTTGCGGGCGGCGGTGGCGGCGTCGGATTGGCCGCGTGGCGGCAAGGCCATGGGCGGCATCCGCCGCTGGGTGGGCATCAACCTGGTGCTGGGGCTGCTGATCGTGGCGGTGGTATTCCTGGCCTGACGCCCCCGGCCCGAACCGCGGCGGCACGCTCCAGGCGAGCCGCCGCGGGCCGGTAAGCGCATATAAATATCAGACGAAGTCGGCTCCAGCTATCGGGTCAATGCGGTCGACTATCGGATTTCTTCGGTTTAGTGCAATACGCTGTACATCCAGCGTGGCCACACTGGACCGGACTCTCGCGGGTCTTACAACATAAAAGGAAAACCGATGATCAAACGCGTCTTGCACCTGGCCGCCCTGGGCCTGTCCTGCACCACCTTCACCGCCGCCTTCGCCGCCGCGCCCATCGACAACAGCGCGCTGGAACAACCGGGCTTTCGCGAACACAAAACGACCTACGGCGTGGTGTATCGCCTGCCCAAGGACGTCAACGCCGTGCTGGACGCCAAGGTGTACAGCGTCCTCAAGCCGGACCTGCTGGCGCTGGGCCTGAAGACCGAGGCCGAGACCCCCAACATCCCTCACGTCACCGTGGTCCACATCCACAACGCCGACCCGGCCACGCCGGCCCGCATGCTCAAGGCATTGCCCAAGCCGCCGGCGCCGCTGGCCATCACGCTCAAGACCTTCTACCCGACCGAAGCCGCCAAGGGCGCCGGCCATCCGTGGTGGTTGGACCTGGGCGTGGTCAAGAGCGGCGCGGGCTATGAGGCCATGATGGCCTACAACACCGCCGCCACTGCTGCTCTGGCGCCGCTGCGCGACGGCCCGCTGCCGCGCGTCACCGGCCCCGTGTATGCCAAGATGGCCGACGCCGGCCGCGACCTGGTCAAGACCATGGGCGTGAGCGGCGTGAACGTGGTCAAGGACGGCAAGGAAGTGCGCGCCCACAACCCGCACAACACGCTGGTCTACAGCATGGCGCTGTACGACACCCGCCTGGCCGACGCCATGAAGGTGGAATCCGACAAGTTCAACGCCGCGCTGCCCGACGGCATCAACACCACCTTCAAGGACGTATCCATCGTCGAACTCGGTTTCGCCGGCAATGTCACGCGCGAGATCTACCGCGTCAGCCTGGAAGACGGCTCCGTGATCGACGTGGCCACCGGCAAGGCCGTCAGCCGCTAAGGTCCTCGGCCAGCCTGTCGCGCAACACCTCGCGCACCTGGCCGCGCAGCCACGCCTGCAGCGGCGAGGTGTGCTGGCGGCGCGCCCACACCATCGCCAGTTCCATCTTGCGCAGGCGCGCCGGCATCTCCAGCATCGCCAGCGGGAAGTGGCGGCAATGCACCCGCGCCACGCTGGCCGGCATGGTGGTGGCGTAGTCGGTATCCACCAACACATACGGCGCCACGCCAAAGCCGGACAGGTAGGCAGAAAACGCCATGCGCGCGGCGCCGGGCTTGAGCAGCCGGTCAAAGGTGGTCTCGCGGCCATACATCTGCTCGAACGCGAACCACTTGATTGCGCCCAGGTCCGCCAGCGTCAACGCGCCGCGCCCCGCCCACGGATGCCGCGCCGACAGCACACAGACGCGGCGGTCGGTGTGCAATGCGTCGCGGTGGAACCGCGCCGGCACCTTGCCGAACAGGCCGATGGCGATATGCAGGCGCTCGGCCTCCAGGTCGTCGGGCGCGAAATCGCCATGCAGCGATTGAAAGCGCAGGGTCACGCCCGGCGCGGCGCGGTGCAGCCGTTCGATCAGCGGCGCGGCCAGCAGGATTTCGCTGTGCGCGCCGGTGCCGATGTTGACCACGCCCTCGGCACGCGCCGGATCAAAGGCTTCGGGCGGACGCAAGGCCGCTTCGATCTGCGCCAGCGCGTCGTGCACGGCCGCGTGCAGTTCCAGCGCCCGCTCCGTCGGAATGAAGCGGCCCTTCACCACCACCAGCAAGGGGTCTTCCAGGCGCAGGCGCAAGCGCGCCAGGTCGCGGCTGATGGCCGGCTGTGTCTTGTGCAGCACGCCGGAACTGGCCGTGGCGCTGCGCGTGCGCATCAGCACATCGAAGGTCAGCAGCAGGTTCATGTCCAGCCTGCGCAGGTAGGGCAAGGGTGCGGTATCGGTCATGGCGCCATGCTATGCCTTAAGGGAATGCCTTGAAAGACCCATATCAAATTAGATATGGCAAGCTTGCGCCACCGGCATTGGGCAAGCGGCACGGCCTTGGCTACAGTCCGCGGGCGGACCGGGCGTTTCGACCCGGCCGCCCCGCTACGGAGACAAGCATGGCCCCCCACTCTTACCGCCGCCGTTTTCCGGCCCTGGCCCGCTGGGCCGGCAGCGCCGTGCTGGCGCTGGCCGCCGTCCTGCCGCTGGCCGCCCGCGCCGCCGACTTCCCTACCCGCCCCATCACGCTGGTGGTGCCGTTTCCCGCCGGCGGCACGCCTGACATCCTGGCCCGCCTGCTGGGCGACAGCATCGCCAAGCGCCTGGGCCAGCCGCTGATCGTGGAAAACCGCGCCGGCGCCGGCGGCAACATCGGCACTCAGGCGGTGGCCCGCGCCGCGCCCGACGGCCAGACGCTGCTGATGTGCGCCTTTGGCTGCACCGTGGCGCCGTCGCTGTACCAGCCCGCGCCCTATGACATCGTCAAGGACTTCGCGCCCGTCGCCATGATCGGCACGGTGCCCAGCGTGCTGGTGGTCAATCCCAAGGTGCCGGCCGACACGCTGCCGGCGCTGCTGGCCTACGCCCGGGCCAACCCCGGCAAGCTCAATTCGGCCTCGTCGGGCATCGGCGGCTCGGCCCACCTGGCCACCGAACTGCTCAAGCTGCGCGCCGGCATCGACCTGGCCCACATCCCGTACAAGGGCGCCGGCCAGGTCGCGGCCGACCTGCTGGGCGGACAGGTCGACATGTATTTCGACAACCTGCCCGCGTCGCTGGCCAATATCCGCGCCGGCAAGTTGCGCGCCCTGGCCGTGGCCAGCGCCGCCCGCGCCCCCGCCATCCCCGACGTGCCCACCTTCGCCGAGGCCGGCGTGCCCGACTTCCTGATCACGCCCTGGTTCGGCGTGATGGCGCCGGCCGCCACGCCCGCGCCGGTGCTGGACACCCTGCATGACGCCTTCGACCAGGCGCTGAAGTCGCCCGAGGTGGCCGCCAAGATGCGCGAGCTGGGCGTGGAAACCGCGCCGGGATCGCGCGCCGACCTGGGCCGCTTCGTCGCCACCGAAACCGCCAAATGGCAAGCCGTCATCCAGGCCAACCACATCAAGGCCGAATAATGGCGGATGTCACGCCCGACCTGCCCCCCATCCGCCTGCGCGACATGGGCGCCTTCCATGTCGGCGGCCGCGACATCACGCTGGCCGGCCTGCCGCGGCGGGAACTGGTCATGGCCGAAGGCGGCCAGCCGGTGCAACTGGACCCCAACGGCACCTACCGGGTCGAGCAGATGTACGCCCAGTACTTCCTGGCTGAACCCGCCAACGGCCGCCCTCCCGTGGCGTTCTGGCATGGCGGCGGCATGACCGGCGCCGCCTGGGAAACCACGCCCGACGGCCGCCAGGGCTGGCTGCACTATTTCCTGCGGCGCGGCTGGGACGCCTACCTGTGCGACGCGGTGGAACGCGGCCGCGCTGGCGCTGCCCTGCACGTCTGGCCCGACACGCCCGTGGTGCAGGCGCAGGAAGACTGCTACACCCGCTTTCGCATCGGCCGCCCAGGCACGCGGCCCGGCCCGGGCAGCGCCTATCCGGACACGCAATTCCCGCTGGAATCGTTTTCCCAACTGGCCGCGCAGATGGTGCCGCGCTGGGTCCATACCGACGCCGCCATCCTGCGCGCCTACCTGGAGTTCCTGGACCGCATCGGCCCAGCCGTGGTGGTGTGCCATTCGCAGGCGGGCGTCTTCGGCATCCGCGCCGCGCACGCCCGGCCTGCCGGCGTGCGCGCACTGGTGGCGCTGGAACCGGCCAGCATTCCGGACCTGGACGCCGATGCCCGCTACGACACGCCCACCCTCATCGTCATGGGCGACCACATGGACACCGACCCGCGCTGGCCGCGCATGCGGCAGCGGGCGCGGGATTTCGCCGCCCGCTATCCCAGCGTCACGTTGCTGACGCTGCCGGAACTGGGCATCCACGGCAATTCGCACATGCTGATGATGGACCGCAACAGCCTGGACATCGCCGGGCGGGTGCACGACTGGCTGGCCGCGCTGCCGGGTTGATAGGCGCAAGGCTGCCGCCATGGAAAGGCAGCCTGAAGGCCAGGCGATGGCCAAGGGGCAAGGTCTGCCCTTCCGGCTGCTGCCATTCCATGGCAGCATTACATCCGTCCCGCCTCACTTGCCCCTCGATGTCCCGCGCCGAACGCCTCCTGGATTTGCTGCAGACCCTGCGCTGCCACCGCCTGCCTGTCAGCGGCCACCGCCTGGCCGCCGACCTGGGCATCAGCCTGCGCACGCTGTACCGGGATATCGCCACGCTGCAAGCCCAGGGCGCCGAAATCGAAGGCGAGCCCGGCGTGGGCTATGTGCTGCGCCCCGGCTTCATGCTGCCGCCGCTGATGTTCAGCACCGAGGAAATCGAGGCCCTGGTGCTCGGCACCCGCTGGGTAGCCGACCGCTCGGACCCGCGGCTGGGCCAGGCCGCCCGCAACGCGCTGGCCAAGATCAGCGCCGTGCTGCCCCAGGAACTGCGCGACGAGCTGGACGCCATTCCACTCCTGGTCGGCCCCAGCAGTTGGGCCGTGGTGGACAAGGTGGACCTGTCCCTGATCCGCCAGGCGATCCGTTCAGAGCAGAAGATTTCCATCACCTATCGCGACGACAAGGGCGCCGATTCCGAACGCGTGATCTGGCCGTTCGCGCTGGGGTTCTTCGATAGCGTGCGCATCGTCATGGCCTGGTGCGAACTGCGCCAGGACTACCGCCATTTCCGCACCGACCGCATCGCCACGCTGGAAGCCGGCCCGCGCTATCCGCGACGCCGCCACGCCCTGCTCAAGGAGTGGCGCGCCATCAACGCGGTCAAGCGCGAGGGCTGCTGACCCGACGCCGACCGGGCGGCATCGACCAGTGCGACACGAGGCTTCAGACTACTGACAAAATCTGACAGTATGTCTTTCTAAGATGAGCGCTCACCCAACCAGGAGCGCATCATGTCCGCCAAGAATTTCGTCATTTTCTACGTCGACAAGCCCCAGGCCAGCGCCGCGTTCTACAGTGCGCTGCTGAACCGCCCGCCCGTCGAAACCTCGCCCACCTTTGCCTTGTTCGCCCTGGACTCCGGCCTGATGCTGGGCCTGTGGTCGCGCCACACCGTGGAACCAGCCGCGGCCGGACGCGGCGGCTGCACCGAACTGGCCTTCACCGTGCCCGACGCCGATGCCGTCAACCAGCGCCACATCGACTGGAGCCTGCGCGGCCTGCCCATCCTGCAGGCACCCACCGACATGGACTTCGGCCGCACCTTCGTCGCGCTGGACCCCGACGGCCACCGCCTGCGCGTGTTCGCCCCCGCCCCGGAACCCGCCGCCGCCGAAGCGGAACTCATCACGATCCCAGCATTCCCAGGAGCCTGAACCACAGGTAGTCCAGCGGCACCAACGCCACAAACGACACCAGTGCGGTCACCAGGCTCAGCGCCAGGCCGCTGCGCGCCGGCACCTGGCCCATGCCCATCGCCACCACGATGGGCGACGCCTGGTACGGCATGATGACGGTGGCGTAGCCGGCCACCTGCGCCATCAGCACCGTCATCAACGAAAAGCCCGATGCCTGCGCCAGCGTCTCGGCCAGCGGCGTGTACAAGGCCGGCACGCCGTTGGCCGTGACCACGAAGTTCAGCGCGGCCGACAGCCCCACCAGCGAAAAGAAGCTTTGCATCGGCGCGTCGGGCGACAGCGGCAGCCAGGCCTGCAGGGCGCGGCCGATGATGCCGCCCAGGCCGCTGTCCGCCACCATCGCGGCCAGCCCCAGGATGCCCGCCACATAGATCGCGGTGCGAAAGTTCACTTCCTTGCCGAACTGCTCGCCGCTGACGAACCCCACCCTGGGCAACAGGCACACGCAGGCCGCAGCCAGCCCGATCCAGGCCGGCGACACGCCATGCCATCCGTCGGTCACCCAGCCCAGCAGCGTCAACCCCAGCAACACCACCAGGCGCTTTTCAGCCCTCGTCAGCGGCGGGGCCGGCGCGGCGGGCGGCGCCGCTTCCGGCGTGTCGCGGAACAGCCACGCAATACAGGCCACCAGCACCGCGCCTTTCAGGATGCCCAGCACCGGCGCATGCAGCCACAGGTATGGCAGGTAGCCCAGTTGCAGCCCGTAGCTGGATTCGATGCTGCCGGCCATCACCAGGTTGGGCACGTTGGCCGGCAGGATGGAGGTGGACAGCTGGAAGGTGCCGAAGCCCACCGCCAGCGCCAGCCCGATTCGCCCGCGCCGTCCCGCCGCCAGCCCGATCCGGTCGGCGTACGCCAGCACGATCGGCATCAGCAGCGCGATGCGGCCCATGTTCGACGGCATCACGAAAGCCAGCAGGTACGTCAGCGCGACCACGCCGGCCACCACCTTCGGATATGAACCCGACAGGCGCCGCGACAACGCGCCCGCCATGCGGTCGGCCAGGCCCGTGTACTTCAGCGCCAGCCCCAATACGTAGCCGCTCAGCACCAGCCAGAACGCCGCCGACGAGAACCCCGAAAACACCACATCGCGCGAGGCGACCGCCAGGATCATCGCGGCGCTGAAGAACAGCAGCGCCGTCAGGTACTCAGGCAGCCGCGAAAAGGCCCACAACGCGATCGTGATCGCGGTGATCAGCGCGGGTAGAATCGGAAAACCGGAGGCGACCAGATGCATGAAGAAACCACCAAAAAAACACGAATCGGCGCAGTGTACGGACCCTGTCCGCCGCTGAAAATGCGCCATTCGCAGAGGCAGCCTGCGCGCCTCGCGTAGGCTCGCCGCCATGCGTTTCGACCTGACCGATCTGGCGCTGTTCCTGCACGTGGTGCAGGCCGGCAGCATCACCCACGGCGCGGCCCGCGCCAATCTCGCGCTGGCCGCGGCCAGCGCCCGCATCCGCAACCTGGAAGCCTCGTTGGGCACGCCGCTGCTCGAACGCCGCCGCCAAGGCGTCATCCCCACCCCGGCAGGCCAGAAACTAGCCGCGCACGCCCGCGTCATGCTGGCCCAGGCCGACCGCCTGCGCGACGACCTGGCCAGCTTTTCCGGCGAATTCGGCGGCTCGGTGCGCATGCTGTCCAACACCAACGCCCTGACCGCCTTTTTGCCCGAAGCGCTCTCCGGCTTCCTGGCGGCGCACCCGCGCATCAACGTCGAGCTGCAAGAAATTCTCAGCGACGAAATCGTCGAATGCATCGCCGACGGCTCGGCCGATATCGGCATCGTGGCCGGCACGGTGGATACCGGCGCGCTGGAAACCTATGCCTACCGTTCCGACCGCTTCGTGCTGATCGTGCCCGCCGGGCATGCGCTGGCGGGCCTGGACGAAATCGCGTTCCGCGACGTGCTGGACGAAGACTTCATCGGGCTGGACCGCAGCAGCGCGTTGCAGCGCTTCCTGGCGCGCCAGGCGCTGGTGGTGGGCAAACCCATCAAGCTGCGGGTGCAGCTGCGCAGCTTCGATGCGATGTGCCGGCTGGTCGAGGCCGGCGTGGGCGTGGGCATCGTGCCCGAGACCACCGCGCACAGCATGCGCCGGCTGCTCAAGGTGGTGCCGGTGGCGCTGTCCGACGCCTGGGCCTCGCGCGAACTGGTGGTGTGCGTGCAGTCACGCCAGGCGCTCAATGCGCGCGCCCGGCGCCTGTTGGATCACCTGCTGGCGGACACGGGGGCCGCGCCCTTCATGCCGACGCCGAATACAGATCCGTCATGAACTGCGTGGCCTTCACACCGGTGCCGGTCAAGAGCACCACCGTGCGGTCGGCCGGATGGATCGCGCCGCGCGCCTGCAACGCGTCCAGCGCGGCCGCCGCGGTGGCGCTGGTGGGCTCGGCGTACAGCCCCATGGCCGCCAGCTTGCGCACGGCAGCGACGATGTCGGCCTCCGGCACCGCCACGGTCTGCCCGCCGCTGGCGCGGATGGCCTGCAGCACCTCCCGCAGACGCACCGGCCGTTTGATGGCAGTGCCTTCCGCCACGGTGGGCAGCACCTCGCGAGGTACCTGCGTGTCCACCCCCGCCTGAAAGCTGGCGTCCACCGGCGAACAATGCAGCGGCTGCGCCACGAACAGGCGCGGCAGGCGCCGGATCTGGCCGGCCGCCAGCAGCTCGGCAAAACCGATGGCGCAGCCCAGCACATTGCTGCCTGCACCCGCCGGAATCACGATGTTGTCCGGCGCCTCGAAGCCGAAGTCTTCCCACATCTCGTAGGCGATGGACTTGGTGCCCTGCAAAAAGAACGGCTGCCAGTTGTGGCTGGCGTAGAAAATCTCGCTGGAGGCGCGGATGGCCTCGGTTTCGGAATTCTCACGGGGGCCTTCCACCAGCCGCACATCGGCGCCAAACGCGCGAATCTGCGCCACCTTGGCGCTGGACGTGTAGGCGGGTGCGAAGATGGTGACGCCCATCTGCGCGGCCGCGCCGAACGCGGCGATGGCGGCGCCGCCGTTGCCCGAGCTGTCCTCGGCGATGGCCGGCACGCCAATCTGGCGCAGCCACGACAGCATCACGGCCGCGCCCCGGTCCTTGAAGCTGCAGGTGGGGTTGAACCACTCCAGCTTGAAGTGCGGCCGCAAGGCACCCCAGGCGCGCTCCACCATCGGCGTGCAGCCCTCGCCCATGGACACCGGCTGCGCCACGTCGCGCGGCAATGCGGCGCGATAGCGCCAGAGCGACCGTTCGCCACGGTCGATGTCGTCGCGCGAGATGCCCGGCAGCGGCGAGATCATCAGCGGCGTGCGGGCATCAGAACACCAGCGCGCTTCGTCCAGCGCGTGGCGCGCGCCGGTGACGGGGTCGAAATAATAGGGATCGGACATGGCGGCAATCACGGCAAGTAAAGGGGAACCGCCGCAGTCTAGGTCCGGTGGCCTGCTTCGCGTTGCAATATCATGTTGCGATAAACGCAATGGAGAATCGCCATGGAACGTGGCGCGCTTTGGGAATACCAGGTGTTCTGCGCCGTCGCCGAACGTCAAAGCTTCGTACTGGCCGCCCGTGCGCTGGGCGCGTCGCCCAGCGCCGTCACCCGGGCGGTGCAGGCACTGGAGCGCCAGGTGGGCGCGCAACTCTTGCTGCGCAGCAAGAGCAGCGTGGTGCTGACGCCGCAGGGCGAAAGCTATTTCCAGTCGGCCCGCGGGCTGCTGCGCCTGGAAAGCGAAGCACGCGAGGCGCTGCGCGACGCCCAACTGGGCGATCAGGGCCGGCTGCGCTTCTCGGCGCCCGATCTATTAGGCGTGACCCTGCTGCCGGCGGTGCTGCGGCGCTACACGGCCGAGCACCCCGGCGTCACCGTGGACATCAGCTACACCGATAAGTGGATCGACCCCATCGCCGAAGGACTGGACTTCGCCATCCGGGGCGGTTTTCCCGCGTCCAGCGACCTGTTGGGCGCGCGGTTGTGGCCTTATGCGCGGCTGCTATGCGCCAGCCCCGACTACGTCGCGCGCATGGGCTTGCCGCGGGAGCCCGAGGAACTGGCCCGCCACCGGCTCATCATGCATACCGGCCCGCGTGTGCTGAAAGACTGGCACCTGCGCCGCGACAAGCGCATCGTGCGGATGCATGCCGAGCCGGCGGTGCGCGTCAGCACCGGCAGCGGCCTGATGGCGCTGGCGTTGCAAGGCGTGGGCATCGCACGGTTGGCGGACTGGGCCGCGGCGCCAGAGATCGCCCGGGGCACCCTGGTACAGGTATGCCCGGGCTACACCGCCACCTCGGCGCAGGGCTTGGCGCCGCAGATGCACGCCGTGTATGCGTCGCGCACGCTGCCGGCGCGGGCGCGCGCCATGCTGACCGCGATCCGGCAGTGTGCGGACGGCCAATAGCGCGCGGGCCCGCCCGTCCCTTTCAAGAACGCTGTTCGCGCGCCTTCAGCACCACCGATTCCGCCGACTTCCTGAACAGCAGGTGGTACAGCGCCGCCAGCACCAGCAGGAACGGCACACCGAACACCAGCGTCATCTTGAACACGCCGGTGAAATAGGTGGTCAGCAAAATCGCCAGCATCGCCACCGCCCCAAACAACGTAAACACGGGAAAGCCCGGCATCCGGAACGACAGCGGCGCACCGCCCTCTTGTGCCCAGCGGCGGCGGAAGAAATAGTGCGTGACGAAGATCATCATCCACGTGAACAGCGCGCCGAACATCGAGATCGCCATCATCAGCGTGAACGAGGTTTCCGGATACAGCACGTTCAGCACGGTGGCGATGGCGATGCCGCTGGTCGACAGCAGCAGCGCGTTCAGCGGCGTGCCGCTGCGTGTCAGCTTGCCGAGAGCCGCCGGCGCATGCCCCGCGCGCGACAGGCTGAACATCATGCGGGTGGTGATGTACAGCTGGCTGTTCATGGCCGACAGCGCCGCCACCAGCACGATGAAGTTGATGACGCCGGCCGCGTACGGCACCTTCACCGCTTCCATCACCGTCACGAACGGGCTGCCGCCCTTGCCGGCCTGGTCCCACGGCACGATGGCCAGGATCAGCGCCAGCGTCAGCAGGTAGAACACCACCAGCCGCACGATGGTGGCGCGGAACGCCTTCTTCACCGCGCGCTCGGGGTCCTCGGCCTCGCCCGCCGCCACCGCGATCATCTCCACGCTCAGGTAGCTGAAGATCGAGATGACCACCGCGATCCACATGCCCCACACGCCGTTGGGGAAGAAGCCGCCGTGCGCCGTGTACTGCGCCGCGCCGTACTGCGGACTGCCCCAGACCACATAGGCGCCCAGGATGATGAAGGCCACGATGGCGCTGATCTTGATGGTCGAGAACCAGTATTCGATGGTGCCGAAGGCCTTCACGCTCATGGCGTTGATGAAGATCAGCGCCGCCGAGAACAGGCAGACCCATTGCCAGCCTGGCACGTCCGGAAACCAGAACTTCATGTATTCGGCCACGGCGGTGACCTCGGTACCCACTGCCAGCACCACGCAAGACCAGTACGCATAGCGCACCAGAAAACCCGCCAGCGGACCGACATAGTGTTCGGCATAGGCGCCGAAGGAACCCGAGGTGGAGTGCGCCACCGTCATTTCCGCCAGGCAGCCCATCAGCAATAGCGTGATCAGGCCGCCGATGGCATAGCTGATGATCACGCTGGGCCCGGCAAAGCCGATGGCGAACTTGCTGCCCAGGAACAGGCCCGTGCCAATGGCGCCCCCGATGGCGATCATGCTCATCTGTCCCGAGGTCAGCCGTCGTTTCAGGCCCTGCTCACGTTCGGCGATCTGGCCGAATCCTTTCTGTTGTTGCATTGTCTCCTCCAGGTCCTGCGCTCTCTTCTTTTATGGATATAGGGCCGTTATGGCCCGCGCAATATCGCTGTGTCGCGGCCCGCTCAGGTCACGGCGGCGCGATGCTTGAATTCCGGCTTGTCCCAGGCACGCGTGTCCAGCACGTCCTTGAGGATGTCGACGGCATCCCACACATCGGCATAGCCGAAATACAACGGCGTCAGGCCAAAGCGCAGCACCTCGGGTTCGCGGTAGTCGCCGATCACGCCGCGCGCGATCAACGCCTGCATCACTTCGAAGCCGTTGGGGTGACGGAAGCTGACGTGGCTGCCGCGGTCCGCGTGGTTGCGCGGCGTCACCAGCGTGAGCGGATGGCCCTCACAACGCTCCTCGACCAGCGCGATGAACAGGTCACCCAGCGCCAGCGACTTCTTGCGCACTTCGGCCATGTCGGCGGCATGCGCCACGTCCAATCCGCATTCCACCAGCGACAGCGACACGATGGGCTGGGTACCGCACAGGTAGCGGCGCACGCCGCCCGCCGGCTCGTAGGCCACGGCCATGTCGAACGGCCGCGAGTGGCCCCACCAGCCCGACAACGGCTGCCAGAAGTCCTTGCTGTGGCGCGGCGCCACCCAGATGAAGGCGGGCGAACCCGGGCCGCCGTTCAGGTACTTATAGGTGCAGCCCACGGCAAAGTCGGCGTCGGCGCCGTTCAGGTCCACCGGCACCGCGCCCGCGGCGTGCGCCAGATCCCAGATGGCCAGCGCGCCGCGCTCGTGCGCCAGCGCCGTCACGGCGGCCATGTCGTGCATCTGGCCGCTGCGGTAGTTCACGTGCGACAGCAGCATGACGGCCACGGACTCGTCCAGCGCCTGTTCCAGCGGCAGCTCGTCGTCGATCAGGCGCATTTCGTAGCCCTGCTGCAGCAGGTCGATCATGCCCTGGATCATGTAGAGGTCGGTGGGAAAGTTGTCGCGTTCGGACAGGATCACGCGGCGCTCGGGCTGGCGCTTCTGCTGGATGCGCAGGCTGGCCGCCAGGGCCTTGAAGATGTTCAGCGAGGTGGTGTCGGTGATGACCAGTTCGCCCTCTTTCGCGCCGAGCAGGCCGGCCAGCTTGTCGCCCAGCCGCGACGGCAGTTCGAACCAGCCGGCGGTGTTCCAGCTGCGGATCAGGCCGGTGCCCCATTCCTGGGTGATGACCTCGGCGGCACGCGCGGCGGCGGCGCGCGGCATCACGCCGAGCGAATTGCCATCCATGTACAGCACGCCGGGCGGCAGGTCGAAACGCGCCTTCAGCGGCGCCAGGGGGTCCTGCCGGTCGGCGGCGACACAGCTTTCGCGGGTATGCATTCACAGCTCCTTCGGGCAATATGCTGGCTACATACTAGCAGCGCGGCCAAGCCGAATAGTTGCAAAACAAGGCGTGGCTAACCCTAGGATTTCGCATTAAATTGCGCCATAGCCATTTTTTTCGAATTGGATTGCATCATGCAACTGGACGCCATCGACCACCGCATCCTCTACCGCCTGCAGGAGAACAGCCAGCTCAGCAACCAGGACCTGGCCGAGCAGGTGGCGCTGTCGCCGTCGGCCTGCCTGCGGCGGGTGCGGGCGCTGGAAGAAGGCGGGCTGATCCGGGGCTACCGCGCCGTGCTCGACGCCGAGCGGCTGGGCTTCGAGCTGGAAGCCGTCGTGCACGTGTCGCTGGACCAGTCCCGCGCCGGCTGGCACGAGGAATTCCTGGCCGGCATCGCCCTGTACGACGAAATCACCGAGGCCAGCATCGTCACCGGCGCATCCAACTACATCCTGACGGTGCGCACCCGCAACCTGGCGGCGTTCTCGCAGTTCGTGGAAGAAAAACTCAGCAAGATCGCCGGGGTGCGCGACCTGTGCTCGCACCTGGTCATGCGCAAAGTGAAGAACCGCGGCGGCATGCTGCCGCTGGCGGCCTGGCGCTGATCAGGAGGCGTGCAAAAAGCCGAACACCGTGACGAAGTGGCAGGCCGAGCCCGCCATGACAAACAGGTGCCAGATGCCGTGGGCATGGCGCCAGCGCTTGTCGTGGGCATAGAACACGGTGCCGAACGTGTACAGCCCGGCCCCGGCCAGCAGCCAGGTCAGCCCGGCCGTGGACAAGGCTCCGGCGATGGGCGCGGCAAATATCACGCCTAGCCAGCCCATGGCCAAATACAGCGGCAAGGCAGGCGCCGCCCCGCGGGCCCACCACAGTTCGCGGCCGATGCCGTATAGCGCCAGCAACCAGATCGCCACCGCCATGGCCGCGCCCCACCCCAGTTCCAGCGGCGCGAACGCCAACGGCGTATAGGTGCCGGCGATCAGCAGATAAATGGCGCAATGGTCGGCCTTGGCCCACATCTCCTTACGCTGACCGCGCGTGCAGTGATACAGCACCGACGACGCGTAGACGGCGATCATCGACATGGCGAACACGGCGCAGGCCACAATCTGGCGCGACGCCACGTTCAATTCCGCCGCGCGGACGATCAGCGCGCCCGATGCACCCAGGGCCAGCGCCAGGCCGGCCAGGTGCGTCACGCCATTGAACCGTTCCCCTTCGTACATGCCGTCCCCTCCCCGCGCAGGCGTCGCGCCGACGCTTTCCATCATGCCGAAGCGATGTGACAGCTTGGGGTCAGCATGATGCGACGACGAGGCATCAGCAAATAGCGCTCCCGCTCCAGGGGCCACCCTTGGCGCGGGGAAAAGCCGCATTCAGGCGATGAAGTCCACCGCTGCCGGATAGCCCTCCAGCGCACGCGCCGCCAGGATGGCGCGCTGCACCGCGATCGCCATCGCCTCGGCCGCCATCACGCCCAGCAGCATCGGGTTGCCGGGCTTGCCCGACACGCCCGTGCCCAGCGCAAACACGGTGTCCCCGTCCAGCATCGTGTGGATGGGGTTGATGGTGCGGGCCAGGCCGTCGTGCGCCATCTGCGCCATCTTCTGCGCCTGCGCCTTGGTCAACTTGGCATCCGTGGCCACCAGCCCGATGGTGGTTGCGGCGCCTTCGCGCATCGAGGTCGGCAGGTCGCCGGCAAGAATGGCCGCGCGGGTATCCAGCAACATCTTGCCGTCGGCCGTGCGAGCCCCGGCCAGGATGCGGCCGGTGGCCTGATCCAGCACGTCGCCCACCGCGTTGACCGCGACGATCGCGCCCACGGTGACGCCGGCCACGGTCAGCGACGCGCTGCCCAAACCGCCCTTCATGGCGCGCTTGGCGCCGTACAGCTTGCCCACCGTGGCGCCGGCGCCCGCGCCCACGTTGCCCTCTTGCGGCGCTTTGGTGGTGGCCGACTTGCAAGCCTGGTAACCGGCGGCGGCATCCGGCCGCACCGACGCATCACCGACGCCCAGGTCAAACAGGATAGCCGCGGGCACGATCGGCACATGGGCCACGCCCACGTCGAAACCGATCTTGCGTTCTTCCAGATAGCGCATGACGCCGGTGGCGGCCTCCAGGCCGAAGGCGCTGCCGCCGGCCAGCATCACGGCGTGTACTTTTTCCACCATGTTGACCGGATTGAGCAGGTCGGTCTCGCGCGTGCCCGGGGCCGCCCCGCGCACGTCGACCCCGCCCACGGCGCCTGCCTCGGCGATGATGACCGTGCAGCCGGTGGGCCGCCGGGTGTCGGTGAAATGCCCGACCTTCAGCCCGGCCACGTCGGTGATGCTGCCACCGCCCGGTATCCGCCGCACACCGCCTCCGCCTTGCGCCGGCGTCACCCCGGCCATGGCTGCGGCGCCTGCCGCGGCCATCATGAAAGCCCGCCTGTTCCACTGTTGTTGCACGCCTGTCTCCGTCATTGTCTTGCCTGGATTAACCCCGGCCGAAACCGGCCCGGGACGCGATCAATGCATATGACCTGTCGCTATATTTTTACTATTCCTTATGCTTTGTGGAAAAATAGGCCCGTTGTTAGAGTGCGGCTACGCCGGAGGGCATCGCAAGTGCCACATGCTCTCCACAGTGATCTCTCATCCGTGGAGCATTGCCATGAAACTCTTGCGCTCGTTGTTCATCGCCGGCCTGGTCCAGGTCGCCGCCCTGTCCGCCGCCCACGCCCAGTCGGGGCTGGACCAGATCAAGTCCGCCGGCGTGTTCAAGATCGGCACCGAAGGCACCTACGCTCCCTTCACCTTCCACGACGCCTCCGGCCAGCTTACCGGTTTTGACGTCGACATTGGGCGCGCCATCGCCCAGCGCCTGGGCGTCAAGGCCGAATTCGTCGAAGGCAAGTGGGACGGCCTGATCGCCGGGCTCGACGCCAAGCGCTACGACGCCGTCATCAACCAGGTCGGCATCACCGACGCGCGCCGCGCCAAGTACGACTTCTCCGATCCCTACATCTCGTCGGCCGCCGTGCTGATCGTGCGCGACGACAACACCAGCATCAAGTCCTTCGACGACCTGAAGGGCAAGAAATCGGCCAACACGCTGACCAGCAACTTCGGCAAGCTGGCGCAAAGCCATGGCGCCGAAGTGATCGCGGTACAGGGCTTTAACGAAGCCATCGACCTGCTGACCTCGGGCCGCGTCGAAGCCACGGTGAACGACAACCTGTCGTTCCTGGACTTCAAGAAGCAAAAGCCCAACGCCAAGGTAAAAATCGCCGCCACCGACAAGGCTGCCGAATTCAGCAACTCGGGTGTGTTGCTGCGCAAGAACAACCCCGAACTGGTGGCCGCCATCAACAAGGCGCTGGCCGACATCAAGGCCGACGGCACCTACAAGACCATCTCGGTCAAGTACTTCGGCACGGACCTGTCGGCGCAGCAATAAGCGGCCTCCTCGATGACGCTCCCCGCCTGGCTGCACAACGTCCTGCCCGACTGGATCCTGTCCCAGGTCGACACCCTCGCGGTGCCGGCCTGGGTGCAGTTGATGGCCGACTCGTTCTGGCCCTTGCTGCACGCCGGGCTGGTGTTCACCGTCCCGCTGACATTGATGTCGTTCGCGCTGGGGCTGGCGCTGGCCTTCGTGGTGGCGCTGATCCGGCTGTTCGGGCCGGCGCCGCTGGTGGCGCTGGTGCGCTTCTACGTCTGGCTGATCCGCGGCACGCCGCTGCTGGTGCAGCTGTTCGTGATCTTCTACGGCCTGCCCAGCGTCGGCGTGGTGCTCGACCCGTTGCCGGCGGCGCTGATCGGCTTCACGCTGAACGTCGGCGCCTACAACTCCGAAGTGATCCGTGGCGCCATCGAGTCCATCTCCAAGGGCCAGTGGGAAGCCGCCTATTCATTGAGCATGACGCGCGGCCAGGCGCTGCGCCGCACCGTGCTGCCGCAGGCCGCGCGGGTGGCGGTGCCGCCGCTGTCCAATTCCTTCATCGCCCTGGTCAAGGACACCTCGCTGGCCGCCGTGCTGACCGTGCCCGAGATCTTCCAGGCGGCCCAGCGCATCGCCGCCGTCACGTATGAACCGCTGATCCTGTACACCGAGGCCGCGCTGATCTACCTGGTGTTCAGCTCGGTGCTGTCCGCCGCCCAGGTGCGCCTGGAACGGCGCTTCGGCCAGCACGCGGTGTTTTCCGAGAAGAACCGATGATCCGCCTGGAACAGATCGAGAAATCCTTCGGCGGCAACCTGGTGCTCAAGCAGGTCGACGTGGCCATCGCCGAAGGCAGCGTCACCGCCCTGATCGGCCCGTCCGGCAGCGGCAAGAGCACGCTGCTGCGCTGCGTCAACCTGCTGGAAGTGCCCGACCGCGGCACGCTTGAGATCGGCCCCGAGCGGGTCGAATTCGAACCCGGCCTCAAGCTCCCGCGAGACCAGGTCCAACGGGTGCGCAAGCAGACCGGCATGGTGTTCCAGAATTTCCAGCTGTTCCCGCATCAGACCGTGATCGGCAATGTCATGGAAGGCCTGGTGACCGTGCAGAAATGGCCGGCCGACCGCGCCCGCGCGCGGGCCGAGGAACTGCTACGTAAAGTCGGCATGCAGGAAAAGGCGGACGCCTGGCCCGCCAATCTATCCGGTGGCCAGCAACAGCGCGTGGCCATCGCCCGCGCCCTGGCGCCCGCCCCCCGCGTGCTGCTGTGCGACGAACCGACCTCGGCGCTGGACCCGGGCCTGGCCGCCGAAGTGGTGGACGTGCTGCGCCAATTGGCCATCGAAGGCATGACCATGCTGATGGCCACCCACGACCTGCGCCTGGCCGCCAGCGTCTCGCGCGAAGTGGTGTTCCTGCTGGACGGCACCGTGGTCGAATCCGGCGCCTCCCGCGACCTCTTCACCCAGCCCGCCGACCCGCGCACCGCCGCCTTCATCTCGACCCTGACCCAGGACGCGGGTCATCAAGGGTAGACCAGGCCGCTATCTACTGGGCAGGGAACCTGCCGGGTCGACGGCTTGGCCGTCATAGCGCAACTCGAAGTAAAGTCCCACCTGCTTGCTGTCGCTGTTGCCCATTTCCGCGATCTTCTGGCCCTGGGTGACGCGTTGGCCTTCCTTGACCAGCAACTTGCTGTTGTGGGCGTAGATGCTGAGGAAACTTGTGCTGTGCTTGACGATCACAAGGTGTCCATAGCCACGCAGGCCACTACCCGAATAGGCCACGGTGCCGGCGGCGGCCGCCACCACCGGGGTGCCGGCGCTATTGGAAATGACGATGCCATTGGACCCGGCCCCGTCGTAGCCTCGCGTCACCTTGCCCTGCGCCGGCCAGATCAGGGAAATCGCCCCGGGCGGCGCGGTGCGCCGCTTGCCCATGGCGGGCGCCGGTTGGGTGGTGCCTTGCGACTTGCCGCGCGCCTTGCTGGGCGGGGACGAACTGGCCTGGCCCGCGGGCGCTTGAACCCGCAGCATCTGGCCCACTTCGATCGAATTGGAGTTGGACAGGTTGTTCCAGCGCACCAGGTTCGATACGCTGGTTCCTTGCTTGCGTGCGATCTGCGTCAGCGTGTCGCCCGACTGGACCCGGTAATAGCCCGGCTGGACCTTGGTCGTGCCGCAAGCGACCAGCAGCGCCAACAGCGCGGCCAGCAGCAGCCAACGGGCGAACCGGGTGGCGCGGGCGGTAAAAGGCGCCGGGACAAGTCCTGGCGCGGCGGCGAAAATGGAAGCTGGCAGGGTCTGAGCGGGCAAGGAGAGCACTGAAACCTGGGACGGAGTGAAAAGACTGCGTCCAAGGGTACCAAGATTTTCGGGCGGAGGTATGCCCCGGCGGCTTTGGCAGACCGCGCCGGGCCGTGTATAACCCGCTCATTGCCGCGAGCCCTGGCTCGTCATGGAACACCGCGTCTGCAAGGAACGACATGGGAACCCCCCAAGCGCCCCGAAGAAATCCGTTTTGCCTGCTATGGGCCATCCCTTATCTGCTGTGCGGCGTGTTTTCACGCCTGCTCAACGACCCGGTCAGTCATGCCGTGTTCGTCTGGCTGCCGCCCGGCGTGGCGGTGGGGGCCTATCTGCTGACGCAGCGGCGCAACTGGCCGCTGCTGCTGGCCGCCTTCTTTTTTGCGCAAATCGTGATCACCAGCTTCACCCGTGGCCAGCCCGCCACGGCGCTGGTGTTCGCCATCACCGCCAGCCTGTCCAGCATCACGGCGGCCTGGACGATCCAGCGCCTGACCCCGCGCGACGGCGGGGTGGGCGTGGTCGCGGCGCTGCTGGCCGGCGCGGTGGTCGGTGCGGCGTTGTCCGCCCTGCTCAATGGCAGTTGGCTGTGGATGACCCAGGAAGCCCACGCCTGGGTCCGCCTGCGCACCTGGGTCGCGGCCTACCTGGGCGGCATCCTGATCCTGGCGCCCGCCGTCACCGGCTGGGCGCATTTTCGCCCGCGGCGCTCCGGCGGCCCGCGCATGCGCGACCTGGCGCTGGGCGCCACCGCCTACCTCGCCCTGATCGTCTCGACCTTCATGACTTTCGACGGCGACATGATCAAGAACCTGCCGTACGTCGTCACCTTCGAGTTGACCTACCTGCCGCTGGTGTTCGCGGTGCTGACCGCGTTGGTGTGGGGGCCGCTGGGCGGCACCCTGGCCGTCATCACGCTGACCCTGATGGCGCTGTACCAAAGCGCGCAGGGCGAAGGGCCCTTTGTCGAGGCCAACGATCATTGGCACGTGCTGCTGGCCACCCAGGTCTACCTGGTCGTCACCGCGCTCTTGATCCTGCTGGTCAATACGCTGCGCGGCGCCCGCGCCCAGGAACTCGAAAACGCCGAACAATGGCGCGGCCGCTTCGACCTGGCGCTGGCCGGCAGCCACCAGCTGATGTACCGCTACAACCCCTTTGACGGCTCGTTCGAGCTGGCCGGCGACCTGCACGACGCGTTCGGCATGCCGACAGGGGCGATCGGCGACCTGGACACGCTGCTGGCCCTGGCCCATCCCGACGACCGCGCGCGCCTGACCATGCACTGGGCGGCCCGGCGCGCCGGCGGCCAGGACCGCACGCCGCTGCTGTTCCGCCTGGCGCACGCAGGCGGCGGCTGGCGGGTGGTCAGCGACCGCGGGTCCCCCTTGCCGGATTTCGACGGCAGCGTCGCCGTGGTGGCGGGCATGTGGCGTCTGGGCGAAGTCGAGCAGGCAGATGTCCAATAGCACAGGCGCCCTGCTCATCCACGGCTTGGGTGGCACCCAGTACGACCTGGGGTCTTTGCACAAGATCCTCAAGCGTGCCGGCATCGAGACGCACTCGCTGACCCTGCCCGGCCACGGCACCACGCCCGAGGACCTGCTGCCCGTGCGCGCCGAAGACTGGCTGGACGCCGTGACGGCCAAGTACCGCGAAGTGGCCGCACGCTACGAGACCCTGCACGTGGTCGGCATGTGCCTGGGCGCCTTGCTGGCGGTGGAATTATGCAAGCGCGTGCAGCACCGCAAGGGCAAGCTGGTCAGCCTGGCCGCGCCCGTCTTCATCGACGGCTGGAGCACGCCCTGGTACCGGGACCTGCGCAAGCTGGTCTACCGCATCCCCGGCCTGGCCGCGCGCATGCGCGTCGAGGAAGAAGAACCCTACGGCATCAAGAACGAGCTGGTCCGGTCCATCGTCAAGGCCAAGTTCGAGCGCGGCGAGAACTTCCACTACCGCTGGGTGCCGCTGGCCTGTGTGCGCGAGGTCGACCGGCTGCGCCGGTTCGTGCAGCGCGGCCTGAACGCCATCACCTGCCCCAGCCTGATCATCCACGCCCACGAGGACGAGCTGACCTCGGTACGCTCGGCCCACTACCTGAACAACGCCATCCCCGATAGCCGGCTGGTGCTGCTGAACAACAGCTATCACATGATCTGCGTGGACAACGACCGCGACCGCGTCGCCGCCGACATCCTGCAGTTCATGGACAAGCGCCCCGCCGCCGCCGCGCGCCCGGGCCGCGCCGCCGCCATGACGGGCGACGACGTCGAACGCCTGCTGCAGACCTACCGCGAATCGCTGCTGTCCGGCGAATTCGAAACCCTGTTCCCACTGTTCGCGGAAGACGTGGCCTGGCACGAAGAGGGCGACAGCCCCTTGAGCGGCGTCTACCAGGGCCGCGGCGGGCTGGTGGACCTGTTCTCGCGGCTGATGGACTACTCGCGCAACAGCTTCGCCGTCGACAGTGTCGGCCCGCCTGAACTGACCGGCCGGTCGATCGCCGTCCCGCTGACCTTCCAGGTACAGGACGGCGCCGCGCGATACCGCGGCGCGTCCACCCACACGCTGCGCCTGCGCAACAACCAGATCGCCAAGGTCACCTCGACGGCGGCGGACCCCGCCGCCGAAGACGCGTTGTGGCGCCGGCTGGCCGTGGCCAGCGGCCTGGAACCCGAAGGCGACGCCATGGACCAGGATACGCTGGGCATCGCCGCCGCCGATCTGGCCGACGCCTTCGAGGCCGCCGCCATCGCACTGCGCGCGCTACCCCAGGCGCCGTCGACCGGCGTCGCCCTGCGGCTTCACGCCTACGAGCAACAAGCGCGGCGTGGCGACGCGCCGCCGCTGGAAGATGCCGACGCCCCGGTACGCCAGCAGATCGAACACACGGCCTGGCGCCAGTTGGCCGGCCTGCCTGCGGACCAGGCCCAGCGCCGCTACATCGCCCTGGTCCGGCGGCTGGATACCGGCGCCTGACCTCACTGCCGGCCGGCCGAATTCCTGGATGGCCCCTATCGGCAACACGGGCAAGCCGGGCATGATCCGGCGCTTGCCCTAAAATCCCGCCATGCCTGCCTTGATCCGCCTTCCGCGAGCCTGCGGCGCCATGCGCGTCCGGGGCGTGCTGTGGCTGGCGTTCCTGGCGCTGTTGCTACGCGCCGTCGTGCCGACGGGCTACATGCCCGACGCCCGCGCGCTGCACGATGGCCGGCTCGAAGTCACCTTCTGCTCGGCCGCCGGCGACCTGTCGACCTTCAAGATTGCGCTGTCGCCGAACGGTAAATCCGACGACGGCGCCGGCGAGCACCGCAGCGCCGAGACCGGTGCGCAGTGCCCCTTCGGGCTGCTGGCGCACGTTACCCCCGCACCCACGCCCTACGTGGCGCCCCTGGCGCTGGCCGTCAGCCGGCTTGCGCCTCCTGCGCCGGCCCGCCCGACGCTGCCTGTCCAACCTGCCCAAGGGCCGCCGCTGGGCTCGCGCGCCCCACCCTTCGTCGCCTGACTCCGCTCCTGCGCGCGGACCTAGCCGCGCCTTTCGCGAACCGTCAACCGACGAGGTTTTCATGCATTCCCCCCTTCTGCGCCCGCCCGTGGGCGCTTTGCCCGCGCCTGACCGCCGCCGGCGCCTGCTGCTCTCGACCCTGGCCCTGTTGCCGCTGGTCGGCTGCGGCCCCGACGTTGCCCCGCTTAACGGCATGGACCTGTCCAGCATGCCCACCGGCGACTTCCAGCTGCAGGACACCGAGGGCCGGCAACGCCAGTTGGCCGACTACCGCGGCCAGACCGTGATGCTGTTCTTCGGCTTCACCCAATGCCCGGACATCTGCCCCACGGCCCTGACCCGGGCCCTGGAGATCAAGAGCCTGCTGGGCGCCGATGCCGCCGCCAAGCTGCGCATCCTGTTCATCACCGTGGACCCTGAACGCGACACGCCGGAGATCCTGAAGGCGTACACCCAGGCCTTCGACCCCGGCTTCGTCGGGCTGCGCGGCGACGCCGAGCAGACCCGCGCCGCTGCCCAGTCGTTCAAGGTGTTCTACCAGAAGGTCCCCACCGGTTCGTCCTACACCATGGACCACACGGCGCTGACCTACATCATCGACGCCCAAGGCAAGTTGCGCCTGGCCCTGCGCCATCAGCAAAGCGCCGAGCAGTGCGTGCAAGACCTGCGCACCGTGATCTAAGCCCGTCCCGCCACGAACAAGGAATTTCCCATGAAAAAAACCGCTTTCTCGTCCCTGGCCGCCGTCTTCGCCCTGAGCGCGCTGACGCTGACCGCCGCCCCCGCCCTGGCCCAGGATGCCGCGCTCAAGGTGGAAGACGCGTGGGTGCGCGCCACGGTCCCCAGCCAGCACGCCACCGGCGTCTTCATGCGGCTGACCTCGGCCGCCCCCGCTCGCCTGGTCGCCGTCGAATCCACCGTCGCCAAGCACACCGAGGTGCACGAAATGGCGATGCAGGACGACGTCATGAAAATGCGCCAGGTGGCCGCGATCGACCTGCCCGCCGGCCAGCCGGTGGACCTCAAGCCGGGCGGCTATCACGTCATGCTGATCGACCTGGCCGACCAGGTCAAAGTGGGCGATGCCGTCGCGCTGACCTTGGTGGTGGAAGACGCCAACCACCAGCAGCGACGCGTGCCGGTCACGGCGGTGGCGCGCCCGTTGGCGGCGGCGGCAACGCCGGCCGCCGGGCATGGGCATTGACGCCTGCTGCCAGCCCCGGCCGGGGTCTGCGCTGAAAATTCGCAAACAAACGGGGACTTCGCCGCTGCAAGCGGATTGACATTTATATTTCAAGCTTGAAATAGTTGTTTGCACAACAACACGCAGTTTTCTGCAACGCAAAGGCGCGCGCCCGGTCGAACTGAAAAAGCCGGGTGCGTCGCACTCCAACGCACCCGGCAGGCATCACCAGCATCCCAGGAAATCGTCCATATGCCGCATCGTGGACGACGGCGCGGCCGCTATCAACAAGGCCGTTTGCTTTGATTGCTAGGAGCGTTTCATGAAGACCTTGACAGCTACTCTATTGCTCTGCGCAGGCCTGACCGCCGCCGGAGCCGTGCAAGCCCAACAAGTTCAGACCGCAGCCCCCACCGCGCAGTACAAGCGTGACCTGTTCGGCGACTGGCGCGTGAGCTACCCGTCCCCCACGACCAAGACCTCGGCCCAGGTAAGCGCCGATCTGGCCCGTGCCAAGAGCAACGGGCAATACACCTTCGGTGAAGAAGACTATCCGCCCGCCATCGCCTCCACCGGCCCCACGGAAAGTCGCGCCCAGGTCGAACAAGAGTTGCAGACGGCCGAAATGCAGGGGCAGATGGCATCCGACCAGGAAAGCTACCCGCCCACCCCGATGGCGCATAGCGGCACGTCGGACATCCAGTAAAGCTGCAGGCCTGATGCCCCGGCACAGCGGCGCGCAGCCTCAAGGCTCGCCTGCCAGCCGCTGGCGGGGCTGATATCAGGGACACATATTGCGCCCCGCCGCCTGCGGCGCGCCCTGATTCCACATACAATGCCAGCACATCCGCCGTCTGCGCCCTCGCGGGGCCTGACGGCAGCCGGCGCCCCCTCGCCGCGCGCCGGATGTCAGCGTTCCGCGCAGCCGGACGCCTGTAGCCGCCGGCGGTTGTGCCGGCAACTCTGTGTCTGGATATGCCCGGTAGTTCCGCCTTTTCATTCCTGCGTACCCTCTGCAGCCTGCGCTGGCTCGCCATCGCGGGCCAGGCCGCCACCATCCTGGTGGCCAGCGCCGTGCTGGGCCTGGCCCTGCCGCTGGAGCCGCTGTGGATCGGCGTGGGCGTGCTGATCGGCTTCAACGTCTACGCCAGCCTGCGCCTGCGCCACAGCCGCGACCTGTCGCACGCCACCGCCTTCGGCCACCTGCTGGTGGACATGGCGGTGCTGGCCTGGATGGTGGGCTGGAGCGGCGGCCTGAGCAATCCGTTCGGCATGATGTTCCTGATCCTCACCGCGCTGGCGGCGCTGGCGCTGCCGCGCAACTGGGCGCTGGCCGCCGCGCTGGCGGGCATCTCCGGCTATTTCGCCGCGGCCATCCTCGGCCAGCCCCTGCGCGGCGACGTCAACACCCACACCCTGCTGCTGTGGGGCCTGGGCGCCAACTTCCTGATTTCCGTGGTGGTGGTGCTGGTGTTCACCACCCGCCTGGCCGCCGACCTGCGGGCGCGCGAACGCGAACTGGCGCGCCTGCGCGAACGCTTCACGCGCAACGAGGGCATTGTCGCCCTGGCCACCCACGCGGCGGCCATGGCGCACGAACTGAACACCCCGCTGGCCACCATGACCCTGCTGGCCGACGAGATCGCCGCCGAGGTCAAGGAGCCCGAACTCAAGCAGGACGTCGCCACCCTCAGCCAGCTGCTGGCCCTGTGCCGGGAACGCATCCGCAATCTGGCTGTCCCAACCGCGGTGGACCTGGTTCGCGTGGTGGGGCAATGGCGCCTGATCCGGCCGACCATCGACCTGCAACGCTCGGGCACCCTGCCGGCCAGCCTGCGGGTCGATCCGGCCATCGCCCACCTGCTGCAGGCGCTGCTGAACAACGCGGCCGACGCCGGCGAAGCCGCCAGCGAGCCGCGCGTGGACCTGCACCTGGAATACGGCTACGGCGCCCTGCGTGGCGAAGTGCGCGACTACGGCCGTGGCTTCGACCCCGACCAGACGCTGCTGCCGGCCACCAGCCTGTTCAACAGCGGCAAGCCGGGAGGGCTGGGCGTGGGCCTGGCCCTGTCGCACGCCACCGTCGAGCAACTGGGCGGCGAAATGACCATGACGGCCGCCGACGGCGGCGGCACCCGCATCCGCTTTTACCTGCCCCTGGGCAGTCCCGGGACTTGAAATGTTGAATCCGACCGATCTTGGCCTGCTGATCGACGACGACGAGCTGTACGTGCGCACCCTGCAGCGCAGCTTGTCGCGCCGCGGCCTGGAAACCCGAACCGCCACCGGCATCGCCGAAGCATTGCGCGTGGCCGAAGAAATCCGCCCTGCTTTTGCGCTGGTGGACCTGCGCCTGGGCGAGGATTCGGGCCTGACCTTGATCCGTCCCCTGCGAGCCCTGCGCGCCGACATGCGCATCCTGTTGGTCACCGGCTACGCCAGCGTGGCCACCGCCGTCGAGGCCATCAAGCGCGGCGCCGACGACTACCTGCCCAAGCCCGCCACCGCGCCGATGATCCTGCGCACCCTGGGCCTGGTGAAGCCGGAAACCGTTACGATCGAAAGCACCATGACGCCGTTGCACCGCCTAGAATGGGAACACATCCACCAGGCGCTGCACGAGACCGGCGGCAACGTGTCGGCCGCCGCCCGCCTGCTGGGGATGCACCGGCGCTCCCTGCAGCGCAAGTTGGCCAAAAAACCGGGGCCGGAACGCGAGGTCCTGGTCGACTGATTGGCGCGGATGCCACACATCGCAACAATCCCGTCTTGTGCAGGTGCGACATATCGTCGCACCCCCACCCTTCCAGCAAAGCCCGCCCCCGCCTGGGAAAACCCTTAACGGGAAGCCTTGAGGGCAAAAGCCCGCCAGGCAATGCGACCATTCGTCGCAGCCTTGACCCAAATCAAACCGATAGGATGGACGTTGCTGCCTAGCAGCATTCCAGTCTGCTGCTACGCAGCATTTCCCACCTTCCATCCAAGGCTGTACGTGAAACACCCCCTCCTTGCGACCCTTACGCGCATTTTTGGCGTCGGCGCGGTCATGCTGCTTGGCGGCTGCAACATGGAAATCCTCTCCCCCAAGGGAGACATTGGCGCTCAGGAAAAGACCCTGCTGTTCACGGCAACCGGTCTGATGCTCCTGGTGGTGATCCCGGTCATCATCATGATCCTGACGTTTGCCTGGAAATACCGCGCATCCAATACCAAGGCCGACTACCAGCCCAAGTGGGCCCACTCCACGGCGATCGAAGTCGTGGTCTGGACCGTGCCTTGTATCATCGTGGCGATCCTCGCCGTGATCACCTGGCGCTCCACGCACGCGCTGGATCCCTACAAGCCGCTCGTCTCCGAGCACAAGCCGGTGACCATCGAGGTGGTGTCGCTGGATTGGAAGTGGCTGTTCATCTACCCCGAGTACGACATCGCCACGGTCAACGAGATCGCGTTCCCCGTCGATGTGCCGGTCAACTTCCGGATCACCTCGGCCACGGTCATGAACTCGTTCTTCATCCCCCAGCTGGGCAGCCAGATCTACTCGATGGCGGGCATGGAGACCAAGCTGCACCTGAACGCGCGCGAAGCCGGCACCTACGCCGGCATCTCGGCCAACTACAGCGGCGCCGGCTTCTCCGGCATGCGCTTCAAGGCCATCGCCATGCCGCAGGAAGGGTTCGACAACTGGATCAAGGAAGCCAAGGCCGCCCCGGCCGCGCTGACCCCCGAGGTCTATGCGGAGCTGACCAAGCGCAGCGAGCACAACCCGGTCGTCAAGTACTCCTCGGCGCCCCCCGCCATGTTTGATTTCATTCTTGGCAGCACCATGACCAAGATGGCCGGCGTGGACTCCGCCACGTGCACCCCCACGTCGAACAATCTGATCGCAGGAATTAACTAACAATGCTCGGGAAACTCACCCTCGAGGCCATTCCGTACCATGAACCCATCGTCATGGTTACGCTGGCCGCCGTGTGCCTGGGAGGCCTAGCGGTCTTCGGCGCCATCACCTACTTCCGCAAGTGGAAGTACCTCTGGACGGAATGGCTCACCTCGGTCGACCACAAGCGCATCGGCGTGATGTACATCATCGTCGCGCTGATCATGCTGCTGCGCGGCTTCGCCGACGCCATCATGATGCGTACCCAGTTGGCGGTCGCGTCCGCCGACTCGGCCGGCTTCCTGCCGCCGCACCACTACGACCAGATCTTCACCGCCCACGGCGTCATCATGATTTTCTTCATGGCGATGCCCTTCATCACCGGGCTGATGAACATCGTGGTGCCGCTGCAGATCGGCGCCCGCGACGTGGCCTACCCGTTCCTGAACTCGCTGAGCTTCTGGCTGTTCGGCGCCGGCGTCGCGCTGATGATGATCTCGCTGTTCGTCGGTGAATTCGCCGCGACCGGCTGGCTCGCCTATCCGCCGCTGTCCGGGCTCGACTACAGCCCAAGTGTCGGGGTGGACTACTACATCTGGGCGCTGCAGATCTCCGGGCTGGGTACAACACTCAGCGGCATCAACTTCATCGTGACCATCCTGCGCATGCGCGCGCCGGGCATGAGCCTGATGAAGATGCCGATCTTCACCTGGACCTCGCTGGTCACCAACGTCCTGATCGTCGCCGCCTTCCCCGTGCTGGCCGCAACGCTCGCGCTGCTGACGATGGACCGCTACCTGGGCACGCACTTCTTCACGAACGACATGGGCGGCAACGTCATGATGTACGTGAACCTGATCTGGATCTGGGGCCACCCCGAGGTCTACATCCTGGTGCTGCCGGCCTTCGGCGTGTACTCCGAAGTGGTCGCCACGTTCGCCCGCAAGACCCTGTTCGGCTACAAGTCCATGGTCTACGCCACGGCCGCCATCGGCGTGCTGTCGTTCCTGGTCTGGCTGCACCACTTCTTCACCATGGGCGCGGGAGCCAACGTCAATGCCTTCTTCGGCATAGCGACGATGATCATCTCGATCCCGACGGGCGCGAAGATCTTCAACTGGCTGTTCACCATCT
>JBEBOQ010000014.1:0-86915 GCA_040396375.1 Achromobacter xylosoxidans | reverse complement strand
TCGCCCAGTGGAACGAAATGCTGTCGGATCCCGATTACAAGATCGGCCGTCCGCGTCAGCTGTTCACCGGTTCGGTCACGCGCGACGTGCCGCCGATGGACAAGCGCTGATCCGCTGTCTGGCATGAACAAGAAACCGCCTTCGGGCGGTTTTTTGTTGTCTTGCGGTGCCGGGCGCTGACGGTTCAGCCCGGTCGCAGGGCGGGCGGATTTGGCGATATCATCCTTGCCATGATTCCGATAGCCCTTCCTTCCGCCGGTTTTTACGTCCTGCTTTCCTTTGGCTTCGTTGCCGGCCTGGTGCTGTTGGGCTGGTTGCTGGTCGTGGCCACCAGCGCGGGCGCGCGCCGCACGGTCCGCAAGTACTGGAAGACCTCCACCTTGCTGTTCGTGGTGTTGCTGGTGCCCTTCGCGTTCTACGCCTGGGTTCAGACCGTGGTCTGGCAGATCGAGCGCGAAAGCGATCGCAGCGAGGCCGCGCGCAATGTGACCCTGGCGCAGCCGACCACGGTGGGCGGCGTCGCCATGCCTGTCGGCACCCGCCTGAAACTGCAGGACGAAGGCCAGCTTGAAACCTACGTCGAGGCGCAGTTCCCCGAGCCGGTGCCCATGTACGGCGTACAGGCGTCAACCGCGACGCGCTATCTCGATACGGATTACGACAAGGACACCTACGCCTTGCTGGGACGTCATCCCCGCACCGTGCTCTTGCGCGGTGCGGGCAGCCAAGCGGTGCTGGGGTGGCAGTGCGACGCCACGCAGGACATCGAGATCGACGTGGCGCGTGATGGCGCCATGACCGCGTTGAACAAGTGCGTGCTGGGTCCGGGCAACCGGGTCGAGAGCCAGGACATCGCGCCGGGCTCCATCGTCTACGGTTCGACCGGCACCGTCTATACCGACGGGTCGAGCGATCCGGACCGCTGGCGCATCGAGGTCAAGGACCCCGTGGCGATCAAGGTTTTCGGGCTGCCCCTGAGCAATCCCAGAATCTACCTGGACGACCAGCGGCACTTGTTCCGGGTCAGCGACGCGGAACTGGCTTGCCCGACGCAATTAGGCGAGCTGAGTTACGTTGCCGGCACGCAGGTCCAAACCATGCGGCGTGGCCGCGGCGATCAGCGCGAGCCCTATCCAGGTGTGCTGGTCCTGAGTCCTTGGGACGGTCAGGTAGCCAAGCGGGCCGGCCAGGCGGACGTGCCCGAGGGCATGTCCGTGATGCAGACGCTGGCCGGCGAGGTGGTCGGTGTGGTCAAGAACGAGGAGGTGGGCGTGTTTCACTTCGCCACCTTCGTCGTTGGCGATGAGGGGCCGCAAACGCCAGCGCGCGCGCGCTGCCCCTGAAACGCATCGCTCGGCGGCGTTACGCGCCGATGCCGCGGGCCATCAGCACGGCGAACAGCGGCAAGAAGATGAACAGGTGCGATTCGATCATGATCCAGCGCCGCGCGCGCTTGATGTCGGACGCACCGGGCACGAAGCCCGGCTGCTGGCGCGCTTGCCTGGCCCACCGCAGGAAGGCGACGGTGGGCGGGGCCGAACAGAGGCCGATGATCACGAACAGCGTGATCTTGGCGTGAAACCACGGATTGCTCATGTAGAAGGCGGCGCCCTTGGCGCCCAGGGTCAGCCGCAGCACGCCGGTGGCCAGTACGGCGATCGCACTGAACAGGTACAGGCGGTCATAGACGACCAGGCGCTTTAACGCCGCAGGCGTCAGGTCGGGGCGCAGCAGCACCGCTTCTGCGGTCAGCACCACCACCAGCACGAAGATCGCCAGGTAGTGAAACCAGGCCAGGAAGGCGTCGAGCAACATGGAAGGCTCCAGGGAAAAAGTGGGTCAGCCCAGTTTTTACCATCAGGCTGTTGGCGTGTTCCATCTGGTGGGGAGCAGAATAAAAAAAGGGCGCCCCGAGGGGCGCCCTTGTTGCGCGTTATCGCCGGTGGGCGATCAGCGGCGCTTCTTGGCTTCTTCGGCGGCTTCCTGCTGTGCATCCACCACGGCCAGGGCGGTCATGTTGACGATGCGGCGCACGGTGGCGCTGGTCGTCAGGATGTGCACCGGGCGCGCGGCGCCCAGCAGGATCGGACCCATCGCGACGCCATTGCTGCCGGTCATCTTCAGCATGTTGTACGTGATGTTGCCGGTGTCCAGCGTCGGCATGACCAGCAGGTTGGCGCGGCCCTTCAGGGTGCTGTCCGGGTAGGCCAGCACGCGGATCTTTTCCGACAGGGCGGCGTCGGCGTGCATTTCGCCGTCCACTTCCAGGTCGGGCGCGCGGTCCTGCACCAGCTGGCGCGCGGCGGCCATCTTGCGCGACGACTCCGTGACGCGGCTGCCGAAGTTCGAATGCGACAGCAGGGCGATCTTGGGCACCACGCCGAAACGCAGCATCTCGTCGGCGGCCTGGATGGTGATGTTGGCGACTTCCTCGGCCGACGGGTTCTCGTTGACGTGGGTGTCGGTGACGAACAGCGTCTGGTCGGGCAGCATCAGCACGTTCAGGGCGGCGTAGGTCTGGCCTTCCTTCTTGCCGATGATTTCGTCGATGTACTTGAGCTGGTTGTCGTACTTGCTGGCCACGCCGCACAGCAGCGCGTCGGCATCGCCGCGGCGCAGCAGCATCGCGCCGATCAGCGTGTTGTGCTTGCGGATCATCGCCTTGGCGATGGCCGGGGTCACGCCTTCGCGGCCCTTGAGCTGGTAGTACGCGTTCCAGGTTTCGTTGAAGCGGCTGTCGTCTTCGGGATCGACGATCTCGAAGTGCTGGCCGGCGACCAGGCGCAGGCCGAACTTCTTGATGCGCATCTCGATCACGGACGGGCGGCCGATCAGGATCGGGAACGCCAGCTTTTCATCGGCCACGGTCTGCACCGCGCGCAGCACGCGCTCGTCTTCGCCGTCGGCGTAGATGACGCGCTTGGGCGCCTTCTTGGCCTGGGCGAACAGCGGGCGCATCAGCTGGCCCGAGTGGTAGACGAAGCCCATCAGCTTCTGGCGGTAGGCCTCGATGTCCTCGATCGGACGGGCCGCCACGCCGGAGTCGGCGGCAGCCTGGGCCACGGCCGGGGCGATCTGCACGATCAGGCGCGGGTCGAACGGCTTGGGGATGATGTAGTCGGGGCCGAACGACAGTTCCTGGCCGGCGTAGGCGCGGGCCACTTCATCGTTCTGCTCGGCCTGGGCCAGCTCGGCGATGGCCTTGACGCACGCCAGCTTCATTTCCTCGGTGATGCGCGAGGCGCCGGCATCCATGGCGCCGCGGAAGATGAAGGGGAAGCACAGCACGTTGTTGACCTGGTTCGGGTAGTCCGAACGGCCGGTGGCGATGATGCAGTCCGGGCGGGCGGCCTTGGCGACTTCCGGGCGGATTTCCGGTTCCGGGTTGGCCAGCGCCAGGATCAGCGGACGATCGGCCATGGTCTTGACCATGTCGGCGGTCAGCACGCCGGCGGTCGAGCAGCCCAGGAACACGTCGGCGCCGTTGACCACGTCGGCCAGCGTGCGCGCGTCGGTCTTCTGCGCGTAGCGCTTCTTGTTGGCTTCCATGTTTTCATCGCGGCCTTCCCAGATCACGCCGCGCGAGTCCACCACGTAGATGTTCTCGCGCTTGACGCCCAGGTGGACCAGCAGGTCCAGGCAGGCGATGGCGGCGGCGCCGGCGCCCGAGCAGGCCAGCTTGACCGTGCCGATGTCCTTGCCCACGACCTTCAGGCCGTTCAGGATGGCGGCCGACGAGATGATGGCGGTGCCGTGCTGGTCGTCGTGGAAGACGGGGATCTTCATGCGCTCGCGCAGCTTCTTCTCGATGTAGAAGCACTCGGGCGCCTTGATGTCTTCAAGGTTGACGCCGCCGAGCGTGGGCTCGAGCGCGGCGATGATGTCGACCAGCTTGTCGGGGTCGTTCTCGGCCAGTTCGATGTCGAACACATCGATGCCGGCGAACTTCTTGAACAGGCAGCCCTTGCCTTCCATGACGGGCTTGGCGGCCAGCGGGCCGATGTTGCCCAGGCCCAGCACGGCGGTGCCGTTGGTGATCACGCCCACCAGGTTGCCGCGCGAGGTGTACTTGGACGCGGCGTCTTCGCCTTGTTCGAAGATGGCCATGCAAGCGGCGGCCACGCCGGGCGAGTACGCCAGCGACAGGTCGTCTTGGTTGGCCAGGGGCTTGGTCGGAGTGACCGAGATTTTGCCGGGGGTGGGGTAGGCGTGGTAATCCAACGCCATTTTGGTGAGGGTTTCGTCCATGGGATACAGCCTTTTCGGCGCTAACTTGGAAGGTAAAAACGGAAAGCAAAAAGCGGGCTCGCGGCCCGCCGTATTCTTTGGGAAATGCTTAGGGAACTCCCGTATTTCAACAGAAAGCGGCGCGAATTGGTTGCTGCACCGCAGCGATCCCGCGATTTTGATCAAGCTGCGCTGCATTCCCTGCCTGTCGTCGGACGAGAAAAAAGCCCCGGTCGGGGCTTTTTTCCTTTGCCTTTCAGAGGGTTATTGCGCCCACGGAGGATTGGTCCGAGATTCGGCGTTGAGCTTGCGACGCAGCGCCCCGGCCTGCTCCTGGCGGCCCAGGCTGTCCAGCGCGTACAGCACGATCCAGTCCGCGCTGACTTCGAAGAAGTCGCGCAACTGGGCGCGCGTGTCGCTGCGGCCAAAGCCATCCGTGCCCAGCGTGCGGAAGGGAGCGGGCACCCAAGCGCGGATCTGTTCCGGTACGGCGCGCACGTAGTCGGTCGCGGCCACCACCGGTGCGTCGCTGCCGCCCAGGCAGGTCCGCACCCAGTCCACGGATTGCCCATCATCCAGGCCCAGCACGCGGGCGCGTTCGGCTTCGCGGCCATCGCGCGCCAACTCGGAAAAACTGGTCACGCTCCAGACTTCGGCATCCACGCCGTAGTCGTCGCGCAGCCGGTCGGCGGCCATTTCTGCTTCGCGCAGCATCGGGCCGGCGCCCAGCAGTCGCACCTGCGCCTGCTGGCGGGCAGGGCGCAGCCGGTACATGCCGCGCAGGATGCCCTCGGCCGTGGCGCCGTCCTGGGGCATGTCGGGCTGCGCCAGGTTCTCGTTGGTGACGGTCAGGTAGAAGAACTCGTCGCGCTGTTCGTCCAGCATGCGGCGCATGCCGTATTCAACGATCACGGCCACCTCGTAGGCATAGGCGGGATCGTAGGCGCGGCAATTGGGTACCGCCGCCGCCATCACATGGCTGGAGCCATCCTGGTGTTGCAGGCCTTCGCCGCCCAGCGTGGTGCGGCCCGAGGTCGCGCCGATGAGAAAGCCGCGAGTGCGCTGGTCGGCGGCGGCCCAGATCAGGTCGCCGATGCGCTGGAAGCCGAACATCGAGTAATAGATATAGAAGGGCAGCATCGGCAAGCCATTGACCGAGTAGCTGGTGCCGGCGGCCGTCCAGGACGAAATGGCGCCGGCTTCAGTAATGCCTTCTTCCAGGATCTGGCCGTCGCGCGCTTCGCGGTAGTACAGCACCGAGCCGATGTCTTCGGGTTCGTACAACTGGCCCTGCGCCGAATAGATGCCGATCTGGCGGAACAGGTTGGCCATGCCGAAGGTGCGCGCCTCGTCCGCCACGATGGGCACGATGCGCGAGCCGATCTGCGGGTCTTTCAGCAAGGCCGTCAGCATCCGCACAATGGCCATGGTGGACGACATTTCCTTGCCGTCGGCGGCCAGCGCGAAGCGCGCCCACTGTTCGACCGCGGGCGGCGCCAGGCGCGGCGCCTCGGTATTGCGGCGGGGGATGTGGCCGCCCAGCGCGTCGCGGCGGGCTTGCAGATGGCGCAGTTCGGCGCTGTCTTCGGCCGGTCGGTAGAACTTCAGCGCCAGGCAGTCGGCGTCGGAAATCGGCAGCGCGAAACGGTCCCGGAACGCCAGCAGCGCCTCGTCGTCCAGCTTCTTTTGCTGGTGGGTGGTCATCTTGCCTTGGCCCGCGGTGCCCATGCCGAAGCCCTTCTTGGTCTGCGCCAGGATCACGGTGGGCTGGCCGCGATGGCGCGACGCGCGGTGATAGGCGGCATGGATCTTGACCATATCGTGGCCACCGCGGTGCAGCCGGTCGATGGCCTCGTCGGTCCAGTCGGCGACCAGCGCCGCCAGCTCGGGGTTCTGGTTGAAGAAGTGCGCGCGGTTGAAGGCGCCGTCGTTGGCGGCGAAGGTCTGGAACTGGCCGTCGACGGTATTGGCGAAGGCGCGCGCCAGGGCGCCGTTGGTGTCACGGCGCAGCAGGGCGTCCCAGTCGCTGCCCCAGACCAGTTTGATGACGTTCCAGCCGGCGCCGGCGTACAGCGTTTCCAGCTCGTCGATGATGCGGCCGTTGCCACGCACCGGGCCGTCCAGGCGTTGCAGGTTGCAGTTGACGACGAACACCAGGTTGTCGAGCTTTTCGCGCGACGCCAGCGTCAGGGCAGCGATGGATTCGGGCTCGTCCATTTCGCCGTCGCCAAAAATGCCCCAGATCTTGCGGTCGCCGCCGGGCACCAGCGAGCGGTGCTCCAGGTAGCGCATGAAGCGCGCCTGGTAGATGGCGTTGATGGGGCCGATGCCCATCGAGCCGGTCGGGAACTGCCAGAAGTCCGGCATCAACCACGGGTGCGGGTACGACGACAGCCCGCGCAGGCCGCGCGAGGTGGCGGTGATTTCCTGGCGGAAGTGGGCCAGGTCGTCCTCGCTGAGGAAGCCTTCGAGGTAGGCGCGGGCGTAGACGCCGGGCGCCGAGTGCGGTTGCATGTAGACCAGGTCGCCCGGACCGTCGGCGCCGGCGGCGCGGAAGAAATGGTTGAAGCCGACCTCGAACAGGTCAGCGGCCGAGGCGTAGCTGGCGATGTGGCCGCCCAGCTCGCCATGGGCCTGGTTGGCGCGCACCACCATGGCCAGCGCGTTCCAGCGGTTGATGCGGGCGATGCGTTCCTCGACCGCCAGGTTGCCGGGAAAGGGCGGTTCCTGGTCGGCGGGAATGGTGTTCAGGTAGGCGGTGCGCGTCTGGCTGTTGGCGCGCAGTCCCAGCGTGGCGGCATGCCCCAGCAGGTTATCCAGCACATAGCCGGCCCGCTCGGCGCCCGAGGCCTCGACCAGGGACTGCAGGCCGTCGCGCCACTCGGCGGTTTCGGCCGGATCGGCGTCATGCCGGGGGTCTGGTCCGGCGGAGGAATGGCTGGCGTCGCACATGATGGTTTTGTCTCCTTGTAGCGCCATGCTAGTCCTGTCCACGGGGCATGGGTGATCAAAATACCGCCGTGAAAAGCAGGTTTTCAGCATAATCGTTTGCCAGGCTGGGGATGGGCGGCAGGATCTGCCGCCCAGGGCCGCTTACCGGTGGTGACCACCTGCTGGACGCCAAGGCGCTAGAATTCGCCCTTCACAAAAAACAAACCGGCAACCAGACAGGGCGGCAACGCCCTGATAGCCGGGGCCGTCCCGCCCCACAGGCGGGATCGCGTCCCGGCCAGTAAAGGGAGACTTCAATGACTCAACCCACCAGCGTCCCGGCAGAGGTCACGCTACCGGAACTGACGTTCCGCGGCGTGCTGCTGGGCGCAGTGATCACCATCATCTTCACCGCCTCCAACGTGTTCCTGGGGCTCAAGGTCGGCCTGACCTTCTCGTCGGCGATCCCGGCGGCGGTGATTTCCATGTCGGTGTTGCGCCTGTTCAAGGACGCCAACATCCTCGAGAACAACATGGTGCAGACGCAGGCCTCGGCGGCCGGCACGCTGTCTGCCATCATCTTCATCCTGCCCGCCCTGGTCATGATGGGCCACTGGCAGGGCTTTCCGTTCTGGCAGACCCTGGGCATCTGCGCCGCTGGCGGCATGCTGGGCGTGATGTTCACGATTCCGCTGCGCCACGTGATGGTGGTGCAGAGCGACCTGCCGTACCCGGAAGGCGTGGCGGCGGCGGAGATCCTGCGGGTCGGCAGCGCCGAGCGCGCCCAGGACGTGGCAGCGGATGCCGGGCGGGCGCCGGCCGGGCCGGCCGCCACCGGCATGGGCGACATCGTCAGCGGCGGCGTGGTGGCGGCAGCGGTCAGCTTCGCGGCCAGCGGCCTGCGGGTGCTGGGCGACGGCGTCAGCGGCTGGTTCGCGCTGGGTGGCGCGGTGTTCCGGCTGCCGATGGGGTTTTCGCTGGCGCTGCTGGGCGCCGGCTACCTGATCGGCATCGTGGCCGGCCTGGCCATGCTGACCGGCCTGGTGATCTCGTGGGGCATCGCGGTGCCGATCCTGACCTCGATGGCCGAGATCCCCGCGGACATGTCGCTGGCGAAGTTCGCCACCGGATTGTGGTCGTCGCAGGTGCGCTTCATCGGCGCCGGCGTGATCGGCGTGGGCGCCATCTGGACGCTGGCCACCCTGTTCATGCCGATGGCGCGTGGCGTGAAGGCATCGTTCTCGGCGTTGACGCGCGCGGGCGCCGCCCGGGCGGGCAAGGCGCCGCGCACCGAACGCGATCTGTCGGCGGGCTGGATTTCGGCCGTCACGCTGGTCCTGGTGGCGGTGCTGGTGATCACGTTCCAGGTGTTCCTGGCCGGTGCGCCGCTGTCGGCCGCGGCGGTCTGGAAGCTGGTGGCCTACGCGGTGCTGTTCGCCTTCATCTTCGGCTTTCTGGTGGCGGCCGCTTGCGGCTATATGGCGGGCCTGGTGGGCTCGTCGACCAGCCCGATCTCGGGCGTGGGCATCGTGGCCATCGTGCTGGTGTCGTTGCTGATGCTGGCCCTGGGCGGCGAATTGCTGGCGGTGCAGAACGGCGTGCAGATGGCGATCGCGCTGGCGATCTTCAGTACCTCGGCCGTGGTGGCCGTGGCCTCGATTTCGAACGACAACCTGCAGGACCTGAAGACCGGTTGGCTGGTGGGCGCGACGCCCTGGCGCCAGCAGGTGGCGCTGCTGATCGGTTGCGTGGTGGGCGCGGCGGTGATTTCACCGGTGCTGGAGCTGCTGTACAACGCCTACGGGTTCGCCGACGCCATGCCGCGTGAAGGCATGGACCCCGGCCAGGCGCTGTCGGCCCCGCAGGCGACGCTGATGCTGGCGATTGCGCGCGGTATTTTCACGCACCAGCTGAACTGGACCATGATCCTGATCGGCATGGCGGTCGGCGTCGGCCTGATCGTGGTGGACGAGATCCTGAAGCGCACCTGCAAGGTGGCCCGTATCCCGGTGCTGGCGGTGGGCATCGGCATCTACCTGCCACCCACGGTGGCCGCACCTATCGTCGCGGGCGCGCTGCTGGCCTGGCTGCTGGAGCGCGCGCTGCGTCGCCGCGCCCAGGCCGCCGGCAAACCTTATGAGCAGTTCGCCGATGCACCCAACCGCCGCGGTGTGCTGATCGCGTCTGGCTTGATCGTGGGCGAAAGCCTGGTGGGCGTGGTGATGGCGGCCATCATCGGCGCGGCTGGCACCGACGCGCCGCTGGCGATCGCGGGCGAAGGCTTCGCCCGCACCGCGTCGTTCCTGGGGCTGGCGGTGTTTGCGTTGGTGGCGGTGCTGTTCTGGCGCCGCGTGATGCGCCTGGCTTAGCGCGGTCGGGTCGCGCGGTGGGATCGCGACCGGCTTGGCGCGATCCCGATTCCGGCGGCTTGCGGTCAGTGCTTCTCGGCTTGCAACGCCGCCGCGATGACGGCGCGCTCGTCGCAGGTGGCGCCGTTCAGGAAGGCGTTGAGCATGACGGCCGACAGCGACGCCAGCAAGATGCCGGATTCCAGCAGCGTGTGCAGCGAATGCGGCAGCCATTGTTTGAAGTCGGGCGCGATCAGGGGCACCATGCCGATGCCGATCGACACCGCCACGATCATGGCATTGTGACGGTTGCCCTTGAAATCGACGCCTGAAAGAATGCGGATGCCGGTGGCGGCGACCATGCCGAACATGACGATGCCGGCGCCCCCGAGCACCACGGTGGGCAGCGACTCCACCAGCGCGGCCATCTTGGGCAGCATGCCCAGCACCATCAGGATGACGCCGCCGGCTACGCACACGTAGCGGCTCTTCACCCCCGTCACCGCGACCAGCCCGACGTTCTGCGAGAAGCTGGTGTACGGGAAGGTATTGAACACGCCGCCGATCAAGGTGCCCAGTCCATCGGTGCGCAAGCCGCGAGCCAGGTCCTGCTGGCCGATCTTGCGTCCGGTCATCTCGCTCAGCGCCAGGAACATGCCGGTGGACTCGATCATCACCACGACCATGATGAGCGACATGCTGAGGATCAGCATCGGGTCGAACTGCGGCATGCCGAAGTGGAACGGCAGCACGATGTCGACCCACTCGGCCCGGGCGATTTTCTCGAAGGTCATGATTCCCAGCGCCGAGGCGACCACCGCGCCGATCACGATGCCCAGCAGCACCGAGATATTCGCAATAAAGCCGCGGGCGTATTTGACGATCAGCAGTATCGACACCAGCACCAGCGCGGCGACTGCCAGGCCGGCGGGATCGGCGTAGCGCGGGTTCAGCATCGACGGCCTGATGGCGAAGCCCTGAGGCACGGGCGGGATCGGGCTGCCCGGCGAGGTGACTTGCGCCAGCCACTGCGCGTAGACCGGGTCGACGATGACCGGCGCGGTGGGGCCGGCGGGATTGCCAAAGATCCAGTTGATGCCCACGCGCATCAGGGTGATGCCGATGAGCGTGATGATGGTGCCGGTGACCACGGGCGGAAAGAAGCGCAGCATCCTGCTGATCATGGGCGCGATCAGGATGGACACGATGCCCGCCCCGATGATGGTGCCGAACAGCGTCTGGGCGCCCGCCATGCCGGGGTGGGCGTTGGCCATGGCCACCATGGGCGCGACCGAGGCGAACGTGACGCCCATCATGACCGGCAGCTTGATGCCGAACCACTGCGTGGCGCCCAGCGCCTGGATCAGGGTGATGATGCCGCAACAGAACAGGTCGGCCGAGATCAGCATCGCGACTTCGCTGGGCGACAGGTTCAGCGCACGGCCGATGATCAGCGGCACCGCCACAGCGCCGGCATACATCACCAGTACATGCTGCAAGCCCAACGCCGCGAGCTTGCCTGTGGGCAGGCGCTGGTCGACGGGATGAACCTCGGGGGACACGCTGGGTGCTGCCTGCATAGCGGAAGTCTCCTGGCGGAGTAGTGAGATCGGTCGGGAAAATCCTGAAGCGCTTGGTTGTGTACCAAAAATGTATACAAAGCGAGACGCAGGCTGAATAGAGGAAAACCCGCGTCGGATCGGGGGTGCTACGTCAGAAAACAGGGGAAACGAGCGCGGGCAGGCAGCCTCGCGTCATGGTGTGGACCGGGGCGGCAGCTTGCCAGTGGGCGTATCTTGGCGTTGCGGTCGAAAGCCGGCGCCCGGCCCGTGCTTGCGGGCCAGGTCACGCGGGTGCCGGTCAGCCCGGCTGCAGCAGGTCCGCCAGCGTGCGGGCGATGACCTTGGTCGCGCGGCGCAGGTCTTCGAGCACCACCCGTTCGTCATTGCGCTTGGCGTGGGACTCGAGCACCGTGCGGGGGCCCGCGCCGTAGATCACGCCGGGGATACCGGCTTCGGCGTACAGGCGCACGTCGGTGTAGAGCGGGGTGCCCATGGCCGGTATCGGTTCGCCGAAGACGGCTTCGCCGTGCTTCTGGATGGCGCTGACCAGCGGCTGGTTGCCCGGCAGGGGGCGCATGGAATTGGCCAGCAGCAGCCGCTTGATCTCGACCTGGATGCCGGGGGATTGCGCGGCGGCTTCCTGGATGATGCGGCGGATATCGGCTTCGACCTCGGCGGCGTTTTCTTCGGGGATCATGCGGCGGTCAAGCTTGAAGCTGACCTTGCCCGGCACCACGTTGGTGTTGGTGCCGCCTTCGATGCGTCCGATATTCAGGTAGGGGTGCGAGATCCCGGGCACCGCGGACGTCACCTGCTGGTACAGCGTGTTCTGCGCGTACAGCGCGTTCAGGATCTTGACCGCGCCTTGCAGCGCGTCCACCCCGCTGGCGGGGATGGCGGCGTGTGCCATCTTGCCGTGCACCGTCACTTCCATTTGCAGGCAGCCATTGTGCGCGGTGACGACCTCGTAGCTGAAGCCGGCCGCGATCAGCAGATCGGGTTTGGTCAGGCCCTGGCGCAGCAGCCAGCCGGGACCCAGCAGCCCGCCGAATTCCTCGTCGTAGGTGAAATGAAGTTCGACCGAGCCGTGGCTGGGGCGGGCCACGGCTTCCAGGGCGCGCACGGCAAAGGTGAAGCTGGCGAAGTCGCTCTTGCTGACCGCGGCGGCGCGTCCATAGAGGCTGCCGTTGTCGATCTCGGCGCCGTAGGGATCGTGGTGCCAGCCGTCGCCGGGTGGCACCACGTCGCCGTGCGCATTGAGCGCCACGCGCAGGCCAGGGCCGTATTCGCGGCGCACGATCAGGTTGGTGATGGATTGCAGGCCGTAGTCCTGGACCTCTTGTGCGGGCACGGGGTGCGCTTCGGCGTCAAAGCCGAAGTCCTGCAGGAGTTCAGCGGTGCGCACGGCGTGCGGGGCGTTGTTGCCGGGGGGCGTGTCGGTGGGCACGCGCACCAGGGATTGCAGGAAGCGGACTTCTTCGTCGAAGTGGGCGTCGACCCAGGCGTCGAGGCGGGCGTAGTCGGTCATGGTGTGTCTAGCGTGTGGGAATGTCGTGGGCAAGATCGTCCAGCAGGCCTTGCATGGCAAGCGCGGCCAGCTGCATGTCGTCTCGGGTGGTGGATTCGCGGGGGTTGTGGCTGATGCCGGAATTCTGGCCGCGCACGAACAGCATGGCCTGCGGCATGACTTCGTGCAGCTTCATGGCGTCGTGGCCGGCGCCGCTGGGCATGCGGTGCACGGGCACGCCCAGGGCGTCGACCGCGCGCTCCCAGCGCTGCTGCCAGTCGGGGGCGCTGGGCGCGGCCGAGGCGCGCATGGTTTCCTCGAGGGCGTAACGCACGCCGCGCCGCTCGCAGATCGCGGCCAGTTCGGCCAGCACGTCGTTGACCAGCGCGTCGCGTTGCGGATCGCTGGGCGCGCGCAGGTCCAGGCTGAAGCGGCATTCGCCGGGCACCACGTTGATCGAGCCGCTTGGTACTTCCAGCATGCCGATGGTGGCGACCGAGTCGCCGTCGCGGGCCGCGCGTTGTTCCAGATACAGGGCCAGTTCGGCCGTGGCCGCTGCGGCATCGCGGCGCCGGTTCATCGGCGTCGTGCCGGCATGGCAGGCCACCCCGATGATCTGCGCCTGGTAGCGCACGCTGCCGTTGATGGACGTGACAATGCCCAGCGGCAAGCCCATTTCGTACAGCACGGGCCCTTGCTCGATGTGGACTTCGATGAAGCCCAGGTAGCGGCTGGAGTCGCGGCGCAGCTTCGGGATGTCGTCGATGCACAGGCCCGCATGTTGCATGGCTTCGCGCATGGTGACGCCTTGTGCGTCTTTCTGGTCCAGCCACTGCGGCTTGAAATCGCCGATCAGCGCGCCGGACCCGAGGAATGTGGCGCGGTAGCGCTGGCCTTCCTCTTCGGCAAAGCCGATGACTTCAAGGTGGTAGGGCAGGCGTCGGCCCTGGCGGTGCAGTTCGCGCACGCAGGCCATGGGTACGAAGATGCCCAGCCGGCCGTCGTACTTGCCACCGTTGCGCACGGTGTCGTAGTGGCTGCCGGTCATCAGGGTGGGGGCGTCCTCGCGGTCGGCGCGATAGCGGCCGACCACGTTGCCGACGGCGTCGATCTCGACCTCGTCGAAGCCGCAATCGCGCATCCAATGTGAAATGCGCTGCGCGCAGGCGCGATGCGCATCCGTCAGGTAGGTGACGGTGAGCTGGCCCTTTTCGGCATAGCCGGGGTCGCTGTGGGCGGCCAGACGCTCCTGCCAGTCCCAGATATCGTTGCCCAGCGTCAGGTCCAGTCCAAACTTGTCGGCCAGGCGCAGTTCGGCGATGCGGTGGATATTGCGCAGGGCTTCGCCCAGTTCGACGTCTGGCGGGTTGTCCAGACGGCGAGCGAATTCATCGATGATCTGCGTGCGGGTCAGGCCGATGCCGCGCGCGCCTCGCACCGCCAGGATGAACGGAAAGCCGAAGCGGGCGTTGTAGTCGGTGTTCAGTTGCTGCAGGCGGTCGAATTCTTCGGGCGAACAATGCGTCAGGCCCGCCTGGGATTGTTCGTGGCTGGATTCGGCCGTCAGGTCCTGGCGCAGCATGGCGCGGCCGGCCAGCTCCGGGTGGGCGCGGATCAGCGCCAGGCGCGCGTCGTGCGGGGCGCCATCGACGGCGCGCTGCAATTGGTCTTGCAGGTGCGCCAGTGACCGGAAGGGTCGCGCGGCGAGCGCCAGGCGTGCGATCCAGGGCGAGTGCTCGTACACGCCGTCGAGCATCGCAAGGGCGGCGTCGGGCGTGGCGGCATTGAGGTGTTCCAGGGTGTAGGCCATGGCGGCGCGGCTCAGCGGTTGGGGGTATAGGGGTAGGTCGCTTTCCAGTGCCGGGCGATGTCCAGCCGACGGCATACCCAGACGCGGTCGTGGCGTGCAATGTGGTCCAGGAAGCGTTGCAGCGCCGTGATGCGGCCCGGGCGGCCGAGCAGACGGCAATGCATGCCGATGCTGAGCATCTTGGGCGATTCGTCGCCTTCGGCGTAGAGCGCGTCGAAGCTGTCTTTCAGGTATTGGAAGAATGGATCCGCATGCGAGTAGCCCTGGGGCAGCGCAAAGCGCATGTCGTTGCAGTCCAGCGTGTAGGGCACGATCAACTGGGGCACGACGCTGCCGTCGGTCTTTTGCACCTGCATCCAGAAGGGCAGGTCGTCGCCGTAATAGTCGCTGTCGTATTCGAAGCCGCCGTAGTCGGCCACCAGCCGGCGCGTGCGCGGGCTGTCGCGCCCGGTGTACCAGCCCAGCGGGCGGCTGCCGGTCAATTGCGTGATGGCGTCCATGCCCAGCCGCATGTGCTCGCGTTCGGTGGCTTCGTCGATGTTTTGATAATGAATCCAGCGCCAGCCGTGGCAGGCGATTTCGTGGCCCAGTTCGACGAATGCCGCGGTCAGCTCCGGATGGCGCTGCAGCGCCATGCCGACCCCGAAGACAGTCAGTGGCAGCTGCCGCTTTTCGAATTCGCGCAGGATGCGCCAGACGCCGGCCCGCGATCCGTATTCGTAGATGCCTTCCATGCTGATATGGCGTTCGGGGTAGCTGGCCGGGTTGAACATTTCGGACAGGAACTGCTCGGACCCGGCGTCGCCGTGAAGCACGCTGTTTTCGCCGCCTTCTTCGTAGTTCAGGACGAACTGGACGGCGATGCGGGCGCGGCCCGGCCATTGGGCGTGCGGCGGGTTGCGGCCGTAGCCGACCAGGTCGCGGGGGTAGGGCAGCGTGGAGTCGTAGGTAGCCATGAAGGATGGGGCGTAAGACCAAGGGGCGTCGGCGGCGGGTTGATCCGCGACGGGTTCAGGCGAAGGGTTTCATGATGGGCTAAACGATAGCTGGAAAGCAAGAAGCTGTATACAATTTCTGTACATCATTAAGGATAACCATGAGACGCCTGGGCGCCGCCCGGGCACACAAGGAGACGCCATGGGTTTGACCACGCACGTACTCGATACCATGCACGGCTGCCCTGCGGCCGGGATGGCGGTGGCGCTGTATGCCACCCACGGCGACGCGGCCACGCCGCTCAGCCGCTTTACCCTGAACGCCGACGGCCGCAGCGCCGGCCCCTTGTTCTCCGACCAGGAACTCAAGGCGGGCACCTATCGGTTGGTGTTCGATGTGGCCGGGTACTTCAAGGCGCGGGGCGTGGCATTGCCCGAGCCCAATTTCCTGAACCGCGTCAGCCTGGATTTCGGCGTGGCGCACCCTGACCAGCACTACCACGTGCCTTTGCTCGTCAGCCCCTGGAGCTACTCCACCTACCGCGGTTCTTGAGCGCCGGCGTCAGGGTATTCCTGATGTCGTGCATGGTTGTTCATCGCGGTTTCGTGAACAAAATATGCATACAATTCTGTTGTTCATGATCGCAGCGGTGCGGGGCCTGCCGGGCCTTGTGCGCGATCTGTCTTCTGCTTACAGCGCCCGCGGTGGTAGGCAGTGTGGCGGAGCCTTTTGCAGGCCCGCCCGCTGCGAGGGGCATGCATGGAAAGTTACTACCTGGATTGGGTCAATCTGCTGCTGCGCTGGGCCCACATCATCACCGGCATCGCCTGGATCGGCACGTCGTTCTACTTCGTCATGCTGGACAACAGCCTGGAAAAACCGCGCGATCCCGAATCCATCGAGAAGGGCGTGGGCGGCGAACAGTGGGCGCTGCATGGCGGCGGCTTCTACAACATGCAGAAGTACGCGGTGCAGCCGAAAAAGCTGCCGGAACACCTGCACTGGTCGTTCCTGGAAAGCTACAGCACCTGGGTGACCGGCTTCGCGCTGTTCACCATGTCCTATTTGTGGAATGCCAGCACCTACCTGATCGACCGTTCCAAGATGGACTGGCAGCCGGCGACGGCCGTGGTTGTGGCGCTGGCCTTCTTCGTGGCGTTCTGGTTTGTATACGACGGCATCTGCCGACTGTTCGGCCGCGGCAAGCATGGCGATCGAATCGTCGGCGTACTCGTGGCGCTGTTCATCGTGCTGGCATCCTGGCTGGCGTGCCATTGGTTCGCGGGTCGCGCCGCGTTCTTGCTGGTGGGCGCCATGATGGCCACCACCATGAGCGCCAACGTGTGCTTCTGGATCATTCCGGGGCAACGCCGCAACGTGGCCGCGATGCGCGAGGGCAAGCCCGTGGACCCGGCCAACGGCCAGCGCGGCAAGCAGCGTAGCGTGCACAACACCTATTTCACGCTGCCGGTGGTGTTCGCCATGATGAGCAACCACTACAGCTTCACGTACACGCACGCCTACAACTGGATCGTGCTGTTGCTGATCATGCTGGGCGGCGCGGCGATCCGGCAGTTCTTCGTGGTGCGCCATCGCTTCAAGCTGGGCAATGCGCGCAACCCCTGGCCCTATGCGTTGTTGGGCGTGGCGGTGCTTGGGCTGACCGTGGTCTGGATGCAGCCGGCGCCGGTGGCCGCCGCCGTTGCCGCGCCCGCGCCGGTCCAGGTCTCGTACGCCCAGGTCCGCCAGGTATTCGAGCAACGTTGCTTGCTCTGCCATGGTGCCCAGGTGCAGATGAAGGGTGTGCGGCTGGATTCGCCCGAGCAGGTGGGCATCCATGCGCAGGCCGTCTACCAGCAGGCGGTGGTGTCCAGGATCATGCCGATGAGCAACGCGACCGGCATGACCGACGACGAACGCGCCTTGATCGGGTCCTGGTTTGAGGCCGGCGCCAATACGCAGTAGGGCGCGGCCGGCCAGGCGCGGCCGGCCAGGTGCGGCCGGCTAGGCGCGGCCGGCCTGGGTAGGGCCGGCCCAGGCCTGCGGGTCAGCGCAGGTCGCCGGCGGGCCAGCCCATCGCACCGAAGCCCGCCGCTCCAAAGCCGGCGTCAGCCGTTGCGGTAGAGAAAACTATAGGCGTTGATCGCCGGTACCCCCCCAAGATGTGCGTACAGCACCCGGGAGCCTGCGGGGATTTCTCCGCGGCGCACGATGTCCATCATGCCCTGCATGGATTTTCCTTCGTAGACCGGGTCGGTCATCATCCCCTCCAGCCGGGCGCACAGGCGGATGGCCTCGTTGGTCTCGGCCGACGGCAGGCCGTAGGCGGGGTAGGCGTAGCGTGTGTCCAGCACCACGTCGCTGTCGGCGATGGGGCGTTGCAGGCCGACCATGTCGGCGGTGCGCCGCGCGATGCGCAGGATCTGCGCGCGGGTCTGGTCCGGGGTGGCCGACGCATCGATGCCGATCACGCGGTCGGCCCGCCCGTCCGCCGCAAAGCCCACCACCATGCCGGCCTGGGTGCTGCCGGTGACCGCGCACACCACGATGTAGTCGAACTTGAAGCCCAGCTCGGCCTCTTGCCGGCGCACTTCCTCGGCGAAGCCCACGTAGCCCAGGCCGCCCAGTTCATGGTCGGACGCGCCGGCCGGGATGGCATAGGGTTTGCCGCCGCGCTTTCTTACGTCTTCCAACGCTTCTTCCCAACTGCGCCGAAAGCCGATGTCAAAGCCTTGGTCCACCAGGCGCACGTCGGCGCCCATCAAGCGGCTCATCATGATGTTGCCGACCCGGTCGTAGACCGCGTCCGAATAGTCCACCCAGTTTTCCTGGACCAGCACGCAGGCCAGGCCGAGCTTGGCGGCGACGGCGGCCACCATGCGGGTGTGGTTGGACTGGATGCCGCCGATGGTGACGAGCGTGTCGCAACCCTGTTCCAGCGCCTGGGGAATCAGGTATTCCAGCTTGCGCAGCTTGTTGCCGCCGAACGCCAGGCCGCTGTTGCAGTCCTCGCGCTTGGCGTAGATCTCGACCTTGCCGCCCAGGTGGGCGGACAGGCGCTCGAGCTTTTCGATAGGGGTGTCGCCGAAGGTCAGGCGGTGGCGGGGAAAGCGTTGCAGATCCATGCGGGCTCCTGGAAGTTGCGGTCCGGGCGAGGCCGCCGCGGATGGAAAAATCATAGGAATTGCAGGGATTTTTGGTCAATTGCGTATTTTTTTGCTTTCTATGATTTAAATTTTCTCTTCTTATTTTTTTTGGATTTAATATTTATCTAATCAAAAAAAAAGCAAAATTAAATTTTTAGGGACATATTGAATGGCTGCCATTTCCGGGCTGGACCGCATCGACCGCCAGATCCTGCGCCTGCTGCAGCAGGATGCGCAGATCACCAACCTGGATCTGAGCGCGCGGGTGCACCTGAGCCCGGCTGCCTGCCTGCGCCGGGTCGAGAAACTGAAGGCCGAGGGCATCATCAAGAAGACGGTCGCGCTGCTCGAACCCGCCGACGTCGAGATGGCCACGCTGGTCATCGTCGGGGTGGTGCTGGACCGCTCCACGCCCGAGTCCTTCACCGACTTCGAGGCGGCTGCGCGCGGCATCAGCGGTTGCCTGGAATGTCACCTGGTGGCGGGCGAGTTCGACTACTTCCTGATGCTGCGCATCCGCGACCTGGAACGCTTCAACAAGCTGCATGCGGGCGAGATCATCAAGCTGCCCGGCGTGCGCCAGATCCGCACTTTTTTCGTCCTGAAAGAGATCCTGTCGACCACCGAACTGCCGGTGTGACGAGGCAAATGCGCAACACCCGGTCCGCCAGCTGAAAAAAATGCCGCATTGCGGCATTTTTGGTTAACGGAATTTGGTGGTGCGTAGACGGCGTAATTGCAGGAATTCGACGGACATTCCAACACCGCATGAAGCCATTCCAGGCGCGCTTTTGCGTCACGCAAACGCAAGAAGACGCCCTTAAACTCAAAGGGTTATACTTTCATTCATACGGCTTTTAAGGCTTGTACGCGCCTTCTGCCCCTGCTATCCGCTCAACGGGAAGCCCGTGCCGCGGAAGGTTTTCCTGCATCGTGTCGAGTGAAGCACTCGTAAAGGTGAAGCGATATGTCTTCGGAAATAGAATCCCTATCCACGTCTTACTTGTTTGGGGGTAATGCCCCCTACGTTGAGGAGCTTTACGAAGCCTACCTCGACAACCCCGGTTCGGTACCTGACAACTGGCGCGAATACTTCGACCAGCTGCAGCATGCTCCCGCTACCGACGGCCAGGAATCCACTCGCGACCAGGCCCACGCTCCCATCGTCGAATCGTTCGCCCAGCGCGCCAAGGCCAATGCCTTCGTGCAACGCGCGGCCGAACCCGACCTGAGCGTCGCCAGCAAGCAAGTCTCGGTGCAATCGCTGATCGCCGCCTACCGCTCGCTGGGTTCGCGCTGGGCCGACCTGGATCCGCTCAAGCGCCAGGAACGTCCCCCGATCCCCGAACTCGATCCGGCCTTCTACGGCCTGACCGAAGCCGATCTGGACCAGACCTACTCGGCCACCAACACCTACTTCACGACCGCCAGCACCATGACGCTGCGCGACATCCTGAAGGCGCTGCGCGACACGTACTGCCGCAGCATCGGTGCCGAATTCACGCACATCTCCGACCCCGCCGCCAAGCGCTGGATCCAGGAACGCCTGGAAACCACGCTGGGCGCGCCGGCCTACTCGGCCGAAGAAAAGCGCCACATCCTGCAGCAGCTGACCGAGTCCGAAGGCCTCGAGCGCTTCCTGCACACCAAGTACGTCGGCCAGAAGCGCTTCTCGCTGGAAGGCGGCGAAAGCTTCATCGCCTCGATGGACGAAGTGGTGAACCACGCCGGTGAAAACGGCGTCCAGGAAATCGTGGTCGGCATGGCCCACCGCGGCCGCCTGAACCTGCTCGTGAACATCATGGGCAAGATGCCCGGCGACCTGTTCGCCGAGTTCGAAGGCAAGCACGCCGAAGGCCTGACCGACGGCGACGTGAAGTACCACAACGGCTTCTCGAGCGACCTGTCGACCCGTGGCGGTCCGGTGCACCTGTCGCTGGCGTTCAACCCGTCCCACCTGGAAATCGTCAACCCCGTGGTCGAAGGCAGCGCGCGCGCTCGCCAGGAACGCCGCGGCGACGCCGAAGGCAAGCAAGTGCTGCCGGTGCTGGTGCACGGCGACGCGGCTTTCGCCGGCCAAGGCGTGGTGATGGAAACCCTGAACCTGGCCCAGACCCGCGGCTACGGCACGGGCGGCACGCTGCACATCGTCATCAACAACCAGATCGGCTTCACCACGTCCGACCCGCGCGACTCGCGTTCGACGCTGTATTGCACCGACGTGGTCAAGATGATCGAAGCCCCGGTGTTCCACGTCAACGGCGACGATCCCGAAGCCGTGGTGTTCGTCACCAAGCTGGCGCTGGACTACCGCCTGCAATTCCGTCACGACATCGTCGTGGACATCGTTTGCTTCCGCAAGCTGGGCCACAACGAACAAGACACCCCGTCGCTGACGCAGCCCCTGATGTACAAGCGCATCGGCCATCACCCCGGCACGCGCAAGCTGTACGCCGACAAGCTGACCACGCAGGGCGTGCTGGCCGAAGGCGAAGCCGACCAGTTGGTCAAGGACTACCGCCAGCTGATGGAAGACGGCCAGCGCACCATCGAACCGGTGCTGACCGACTACAAGAGCAAGTACGCCATCGACTGGTCGCCGTTCCTGGGCGCCAAGTGGACCGACCAGGCCGACACCGCCGTGCCGCTGGCCGAGCTCAAGCGCATCGGCGAACGCATCACCACCGTGCCGGAAGGCTTCACGGTGCACCCGCTGGTCGCCAAGCTGCTGAACGACCGCCGCACCATGGCCAAGGGCGAAATGAACCTGGACTGGGGCATGGGCGAACACCTCGCCTTCGCGACCCTGGTGTCCTCGGGCTACGCCATCCGCATCACCGGCCAGGACTCGGGCCGCGGCACGTTCACGCACCGCCACGCCGTGCTGCACGACCAGAACCGCGAACGCTGGAACGACGGCACCTACATTCCGCTGCAGAACGTCTCGGAAGGCCAGGCTCCGTTCACCGTCATCGACTCCGTGCTGTCCGAAGAGGCGGTGCTGGGCTTTGAATACGGCTACTCCAGCGCCGAACCCAACACGCTGACCATCTGGGAAGGCCAGTTCGGCGACTTCGTCAACGGCGCCCAGGTCGTGATCGACCAGTTCATCAGCTCCGGCGAAGCCAAGTGGGGCCGCCAGTCGGGCCTGACCCTGATGCTGCCGCACGGCTACGAAGGCCAGGGTCCCGAGCACTCGTCGGGCCGCATCGAGCGTTTCCTGCAGCTGTGCGCCGACAACAACATGCAAGTGGTGCAGCCGACCTCGGCCTCGCAGATCTTCCACGTGCTGCGTCGCCAGATGATCCGTCCGTTCCGCAAGCCCCTGGTGCTGTTCACGCCCAAGTCGCTGCTGCGCAACAAGGACGCCGGCTCGCCCCTGACCGAACTGGCCGGCGGCAGCTTCCGCCCGGTGATCGGCGAGGTCGACGAGGCCATCGACGCCGCCAAGGTCAAGCGCGTGCTGGCTTGCTCGGGCAAGGTCTACTACGATCTGGTCAATGCCCGCCGCGAGCGTGGCGCCGACAATGTCGCGATCGTCCGCGTCGAACAGCTGTACCCGTTCGCGCACAAGTCGTTCGAAGCGGAGCTGCGCAAGTACCCGAAGGCAACCGAAGTGATCTGGGTTCAGGACGAACCGCAGAACCAGGGTGCCTGGTTCTACGTTCAGCATCATGTGTACGAAAACATGGTCGAAGGCCAGAAGCTGGGCTATGCCGGCCGCGCCGCGTCGGCATCGCCGGCCGTGGGCTACCTGGCCAAGCACCAGGAGCAGCAGAAGGCCCTGATCGAAACGGCTTTCGCGCCCAAGTTCAAGGTCATGTTGACGAAGTAACACTCGCTTGATGCACGCGCCGCGCGCGCAGGTTTCTGGAATTCCATTTCGGGGCTTGCCGCGCAGCGCGACCAGAACACAAACTTTACGGAACAAACAAAATGGCTATTACCGACGTCGTCGTCCCCCAACTCTCCGAATCCGTCTCCGAAGCGACGCTGCTGACCTGGAAGAAGCAGCCGGGCGCTGCCGTTGAAGCGGACGAAATCCTGATCGAAGTCGAAACCGACAAGGTCGTGCTGGAAGTGCCGGCCCCCGCCTCGGGCGTGCTGGCTGAAATCGTCAAGGGCGATGGCAGCACCGTGACCTCGGGCGAAGTCCTGGCCCGTATCGACACCGCCGGCAAGGCCGCCGCCACCCCGGCCACCGCCCCCGCCGCCGAAGCGCCCAAGGCCGCCGCGCAAGCCGCCGCCGCCCCGGCCGCTCCCGCCTCCACCGCCGCCGCCGGCGTGGCTTCGCCCGCCGCCGCCAAGATCCTCGCCGAAAAGGGCGTGGACGCCGCCAGCGTGGCCGGCACCGGCCGTGACGGCCGCGTCACCAAGGGCGACGCCCTGAACGCCAGCGCCCCCGCCGCCAAGGCCGCTCCGGCCAAGGCCCCGGCCGCTCCGGCCCCGACCACGCTGTCGCTGGACGGCCGTCCGGAACAGCGCGTGCCGATGAGCCGCCTGCGCGCCCGCATCGCCGAGCGCCTGCTGCAATCGCAGCAGGAAAACGCGATCCTGACCACGTTCAACGAAGTGAACATGCAAGCGGTCATCGATCTGCGCAACAAGTACAAGGACAAGTTCGAGAAGGAACACGGCATCAAGCTGGGCTTCATGTCGTTCTTCGTCAAGGCCGCCGTTGCCGCGCTCAAGAAGTTCCCGCTGATCAACGCCTCGATCGACGGCAAGGACATCATCTACCACGGCTACTTCGACATCGGTATCGCTGTCGGCAGCCCGCGCGGCCTGGTTGTGCCGATCCTGCGCAACGCCGACCAACTGTCGATCGCCGACATCGAGAAGACCATCGCCGACTTCGGCCGCCGCGCCGCCGACGGCAAGCTGGGCATTGAAGAAATGACCGGCGGCACGTTCTCGATCTCCAACGGCGGCGTGTTCGGCTCGATGCTGTCGACCCCGATCATCAACCCGCCGCAATCGGCCATCCTGGGCGTGCACGCCACCAAGGACCGCGCCGTGGTGGAAAACGGCCAGATCGTCATCCGCCCGATGAACTACCTGGCCCTGTCCTACGACCACCGCATCATCGACGGCCGCGAAGCCGTGCTGGGCCTGGTCGCCATGAAGGACGCCCTGGAAGATCCGCAGCGCCTGTTGCTGGACCTGTAATCTCGACGCCCCGGCCCGGCGCCCAAGCGACCCAAGAGGTCCGCGGCGCCCCGGCCGGCTCTTCGCCGGCCAGCAGGGTGGGGCGTGTTCCACTCAATACCTCTTCGCGAGAACACTATGTCCAAACAATTTGACGTCGTCGTCATCGGCGCGGGCCCCGGCGGCTACATCGCCGCCATCCGCGCCGCGCAGCTCGGCATGTCGGTGGCTTGCATCGACGCCTGGCAGAACGGCCAAGGCGGCCCGGCTCCCGGCGGCACCTGCACCAACGTCGGCTGCATCCCCTCCAAGGCGCTGCTGCAATCGTCCGAACACTTCGAGCAGGCCAACCACCACTTCGCCGAGCACGGCATCGAAGTCAAGGGCGTCAGCCTGAAGCTCGACACGCTGATCGGCCGCAAGAACACGGTGGTCAAGCAGAACAACGACGGCATCCTGTACCTGTTCAAGAAGAACAAGGTCACCTTCTTCCACGGCAAGGGCGCGTTCAGCGGCCAGGTCGACGGCGGCTGGGCCATCAAGGTCACCGGCACCACCGAAGAAGACCTGGTTGCCAAGCACGTCGTGGTTGCCACCGGTTCGTCGGCGCGCGAGCTGCCCGGCCTGCCGTTCGACGAAAAGGTCGTGCTGTCCAACGACGGCGCGCTGAACATCGGCGCCGTGCCGAAGACGCTGGGCGTGATCGGCGCCGGCGTGATCGGCCTGGAAATGGGCAGCGTGTGGCGCCGCCTGGGCGCGGAAGTCACCATCCTGGAAGCGATGCCGGAGTTCCTGGCCGCCGCCGACCAGCAAGTGGCCAAGGAAGCCCTCAAGGCCTTCACCAAGCAAGGCCTGAACATCCAGATGGGCGTCAAGATCGGCGAGATCAAGGCGACCGCCAAGTCGGTGACCGTGCCCTACGTCGACGCCAAGGGCGCCGAGCAGAAGCTGGTGGTGGACAAGCTGATCGTCTCGATCGGCCGCGTGCCCTACACCGGCGGCCTGAACGCCGACGCCGTGGGCCTGAAGCTGGACGAACGCGGCTTCGTCGCCGTGGACGGCGACTGCAAGACCAACCTGCCGAACGTCTGGGCAGTGGGTGACGTGGTGCGCGGCCCGATGCTGGCGCACAAGGCCGAGGAAGAGGGCGTGGCGGTTGCCGAGCGCATCGCCGGCCAGCACGGCCACGTCAACTTCGACACCGTGCCGTGGGTGATCTACACCTCGCCGGAAATCGCCTGGGTGGGCAAGACCGAACAGCAGCTCAAGGCCGAAGGCCGCGAGTACAAGGCCGGCAGCTTCCCCTTCCTGGCCAACGGCCGCGCCCGCGCGCTGGGCGACACCACCGGCTTTGCCAAGGTGATCGCCGATGCCAAGACCGACGAGGTCCTGGGCGTGCACATCGTGGGCCCGATGGCCTCGGAACTGATCTCGGAAGCCGTGACCATCATGGAATTCCGCGGCGCCGCCGAAGACATCGCCCGCATCTGCCACGCGCACCCGACCCTGTCGGAAGCCGTGAAGGAAGCGGCGCTGGCCGTCGACAAGCGCGCGCTGAACTTCTGATCCAGCGCCGCGCAGCCGCATAGCCAAGGGGGCGGGTTCTCGGACCCGCCCTTTTTTTCATCCGCTTGATCTGCCCCTGCCATGAACGTCCGCGAATACTACGAACATGCCCTCGCTGAACGCGGCTACGCGCCCGACGACGCCCAGAAGAAGGCGATCGACCGGCTGCAGCGCTATTACGACGAATGGATCAAGTTCAAGGCGATGCGCTCGAATGCGCTCAAGAAGCTGTTGAACCGCCCGGACGTGCCGCGGGGCGTGTATCTGTGGGGCGGGGTGGGGCGCGGCAAGAGCTTCCTGATGGACGCGTTCTACGCCACCGTGCCGGTGGTGCGCAAGACGCGCCTGCACTTTCACGAGTTCATGCGTGGCGTGCACCGCGAGCTGGAAGAAGTGAAGGGCATGCAGGACCCGCTGGACGAAGTGGCCAAGCGCGTGGCCAAGCGTTACCGCCTGATCTGTTTTGACGAATTCCACGTATCCGACGTGGCGGACGCGATGATCTTGCACCGTCTGCTGTTCAAGTTGTTCGAATACGGCACGTCATTCGTGATGACGTCCAACTACGAGCCGTCCACGCTGTACCCGGACGGTCTGCACCGCGACCGCGTGATGCCCGCCATCGAACTGATCCAGGCGCGCATGGATGTGATGAACGTGGATGCCGGGGTCGACTACCGCCGCCGTTCGCTCGAGCAGGTCCAGTGCTACCACTCGCCACTGGACGAGCGGGCGCAGCAAGCGCTGCAAGAGGCCTTCAACAGCTTGGCCGACACGCCGCCGCAAGAACCGTTGCTGCATATCGAGCACCGGGAAATTCGCGCGCTGGCGCTGGCCGGTTCGGTGGTGTGGTTCGACTTTGCCACGCTTTGCGGCGGCCCGCGTTCGCAGAACGACTACCTGGAACTGGCCAACCGTTTCCATGCGGTGATCCTGTCCGGCGTGCCGCGCATGGGGCCGCGCCAGGCGTCGGAAGCCCGCCGTTTCACCTGGCTGATCGATGTGTTCTACGACCACAAGGTCAAGCTGATCATGTCGGCCGAATGCGAACCCGAAGAGATCTATACCGAAGGCGCGCTGGCCAATGAGTTCCACCGCACGGTCTCGCGCATTCTCGAAATGCAGTCGCGCGAGTACCTGGAATCCGAACGTCGCCTGACGGTAACGTTGTAGTTATGCCGCAAGCGTCCGGCCTGCGGGCAGGCGCAGCGCCGTTTGCGCGGATAAAATTAGTAATGCAAGTCATTATCAATTAAGATTTGAAGACTTCAGGTCCCCGCGCCGCAGTCTTCAAGTGCCTTCCACCTTCATTTCGTCTCCGGCTTCCCACGCCGACGTCCCCGCCATGCCTGTCGACGGTCTGTATCGCGACCATCGGCCGTGGCTGTTCGGGTGGCTGCGCCGCAAGCTGGGTTGTGCGCACCGCGCCGAGGATCTGGCGCAAGACGTATTCGTGCGCGTGATACAGGGGCGCAAGAGCGTGCGGGCGGACGACGCGCGGGCGTTGCTCACCACGATCGCCAAGGGCCTGGTGGTGGACCACCAGCGCCACGCGGTCCTCGAGCACGCCTATCTGGCCTACCTGGCCGCCATGCCGGAAGCCTACGCACCCTCGCCGGAGACACAGGCTGAGCAAATGCAGGCGCTGGTGCAACTGGATCGCCTGCTGGACAACCTGCCGCCCAAGGCGCGCTCGGCTTTTCTCTTGTCGCAACTGGATGGGCTGACGTATCCCGAGATCGCGCAGCGGCTGGGCGTGTCGCTCAGCTCGGTGCAGCAGTACATGGTGCGCGCGATGTCCGCTTGCTATGCGGTGTTCTATGACTAGCGCCGCCGGCATGCCGCCTGACCCCGTCGTGCGCCAGGCCATTGCCTGGTGGGCCAAACTGCAATCGGGCGTAGCCATTGCCGCTGACCACGACGCCTGTAACGCCTGGCTGGCACAGGACCCCGCGCACCGCCGGGCCTGGGACCGGCTGGAGGCGATCGGCCGCGATGCCCGCCGAGTGCCGGCGGCGCTGGCGCATGCCGCGTTGGACAGCCCGGCGTCGTCCAACCGCCGCGCCGTCTTGCGCGCTTCGTTGTCGTTGGCTGGCGTGGGCATTGCTGCGTGGGCCGGCTATCGGCATACGCCTTGGCAGCGCCTGGCCGCCGACCTGAGTACCGGCGTTGGCGAGCGCCGCTCGGTAGCACTGGCCGACGGCCTGCACGTCACCCTGAACAGTGACAGCGCGCTGCGGCTGCGGCTGGACGGCAGGGCGCGCGGCATTCATCTGTTGCGCGGCGAAATCCTGGTCAGCGCGCAATCACGCCCTGGTGCGGCCGCGCTGCGGGTGGACACCGGCTACGGCGTGCTGCTGGCCGAGAATGCGCGTTTCGATGTGCGCCGCACGGACAGCGGCGCGCGGCTGGGCGTCTACGAGGGCAGCGTATCGCTGCTGCGTGACGGCCACGCGGCTCAGGCCGATGCGGGCGAGCGGCTGCATTACGGTGACGAAGGCGGTGTCGAGCGGCGCGCCGCCGACCCGGACCGCTTGGCCTGGGTGGACGGCCTGGTGGTGGCCAAGGATTGGCGGCTGGACTACTTCGCCCAGTACCTGGCGCGTCAGCGGGTCGGGGTGATCCGGGTGGATCCGGCGGTGGCGGGTTTGCGGCTGTCGGGCGTGTTTCCGCTGGACGACGCCGAGCGGGCGCTGAAGGCGCTTGAGCCCGCGTTGCCCATCGTGGTGACGCGCCACACCCAGTATTGGCTGCAGGTCGGTCCCCGCGAGACCTGACCGTTACAACTTTTTTTCACGTCGTCCTGCAGGTTTTTGATTCCCGTACGGAAAGGCAGAGATAGAGACCTACGTACAGGGAGTTATTCGTGTCTGCTTCATCTTGCTCGCGCCTGGGCGCCACGTTGACCGCCGGCCGCATGGCCGTGCTTGCCGCCACCTGCGCCGGCGCCTGGCTGGCCGCAGCGCCTGCCGCCTGGGCCCAAGCCGCGCCCGCCGAGGCGCAATCGCCCCGCACTTATAAGATCGCTCCGGGTCCGCTCGCCGATGCGCTGACCCAGTTCGCGCGCAGCGCGGGCGTGGTGCTGTCGTTCGATCCGGCCCAGGTGCGTGGCCTGCGCTCGGACGGCCTGGACGGTGCCTATGCCGTTGGCGCCGGCTTCGCCCGCATCCTGGCGGGCAGCGGCCTGCAGGCGCGCGCCCAGGCCGGCAATACCTGGACGCTGGTGGCCGCGCCCGCGGCGCCGTCGGGTGCGACCCACACGCTGGCGCCCGTGACGGTGTCCGGCAATTCGATCAGCGCGTTGGCGCCCACCGTGGGCTACGTGGCCGGCGCGAGCGTCAGTGCCACCAAGACCGACACGCCGCTGATCGAAACGCCGCAGTCGGTGTCGGTGATCACGCGCGAGCAGATCTCGGAGCAGGGCGCGCAGACGCTGAACCAGGTGCTGCGCTACACCCCGGGCGTGGCCACCGAATCCCGCGGCGCCACCGCCACGCGTCTGGACCAGTTCAACGTGCGCGGCTTCTCGGCCTCGAGCTACCTGGACGGACTGCGGGTATTTGGCGGCCGTGATGCGCTGCCGCAAGTCGACGCCTATCGCCTGGAACGCGTGGACGTGCTGAAGGGGCCGGCGTCCGTGATGTACGGCCAGGGCGGCCCGGGCGGGGTGGTGAACCAGGTCAGCAAGCGGCCGCTGGAGGAAGCGCAGCGCGAAGTCGAGCTGCAGATGGGCAACTACGACTTCCGGCGCGCCAACGTCGATTTCGGCGGGCCGATCGATGAGGAAGGCAAGTACCTGTACCGCCTGGTGGGGTCGGGCTATATGTCCGATGGCCAGGTCAAGGACACCAAGGAGCGCCGCTATTTCGTGTCGCCCGCCTTCACCTGGAAGCCCAACGGCGATACCTCGCTGACCGTGCTGACCAATTTCCAGCGCGATCCCGACATGGGCTCGTACGGCAGCGTGTCGCCCATGCGGACCCTGTTCTCGGCGCCGGACGGCATCCGCCTGCGCCCGGACTACTACGACGGCGACGCCAACTTCGAAAAGAGCGACCGCAAGAGCTATTCGCTGGGCTACGTGCTGGACCATCGCTTCAACGACACGTTCAAGGCCTCGCAAAGCCTGCGCTGGACCCGTTCCGAAGCCCAATACCGCAGCATCTACGGCGCGTCGACCGCCAACTACGGCTACACCGACAAGCGCTACTTGTACCAACAGCGCGCCTCGATCGCGACCGACGTGGACGTCGGCGCGCTGACCATCGACAACAACCTGCAAGCGCGTTTCGATACCGGCAAGTTCGGCCACACCGTGCTGCTGGGCTTTGACTACCAGCACGTCAAGACCGACACCTTGTCCGGCTTTGGCAGCGCCCCCGCGCTGAACGTGCTGAACCCGGACAACCACCAGAACATTCCGGTGCCGGCGTTCTCCACCGACGCCACCAGCAAGCAATACCAGACCGGCCTGTACTTCCAGGACCAGATCAAGATCGATCGCCTGTCGGTGCTGCTGGGCGGCCGCTACGACTGGTCGCGCAACGTGGGTGAAACCACCACCATCGCCACCGGCCGCGTCGCGCCGTCCTCGCTGAGCGCCGAGGCGTTCACCGGCCGCTTCGGGGTGATCTACAACTTCGACAATGGCGTGGCGCCGTACTTCAGCTATTCCGAATCGTTCGAACCGCAATCGGGCACGGGCTGGAACAACGCACCCTTCAAGCCGATCGAGGGCAACCAGTACGAAGTGGGCATCAAGTACCAGCCGCCGGGCAGCGCGACCATGCTGTCGGTGGCGGCGTTCGATATCCGCCGCGAAAACATGACCACCACCGATCCGGACCCGTCGCACCTGTGCGGCACATCCAACGCTCGCTGCCAGATCCAGGCGGGTGAGCTGCGTACGCAGGGTATCGAACTGGAGGCCAAGACCGAGCCGATGCGCGGCCTGACGCTGCTGGCCGGCTATTCGCTGCTGGACAACGCCTACTCCAAGGCCAACCCCAACCTGACCGGCTTCAACCTGAAGGGCAAGTCGCCCGTGGGCGTGCCGTCGCAGCAGGCCTCGGCCTGGGCCCGCTACCAATTGCAGGGCGGCCCGCTGGCCGGCCTGGGCGTGGGCGGCGGCGTGCGCTATATCGGTTCGTCGTATGTGGATGACGCCAACACCATCAAGGTGCCGTCGGTCACGCTGTTCGACCTGATGTTGGACTACGACCTGGGCCGCGTGTCGCCGTCGCTCAAGGGCATGCAGGTGGCGCTGAACGTGCAGAACCTGTTCGACAAGGAATACATCGCGTCGTGCTCGGGCGATTCCTGGTGCTGGTACGGCTATCAGCGTTCGATCAAGGCCAGCCTGCGTTACCGTTGGTAGTGAGAATGGTTATAATTCAGATCCTGCCGACCGGAACCTGCCGCGGGGCGGTGCCGGATCGGCGTATAAAACAGGAAAATCGACAATGAAATTCGCAAGGACTTTGGCAGCGCTCGCGCTGTTGGGCAGCGCCGGCGCGGCGCAGGCGCACTTCGTCTGGCTGGAGCGGGCCGATCAGGGCCCGGCGAAAGCCTACTTTGGCGAATGGGCGGACGACCTGCGCGAAAAGCGCGACGGCCTGTTGGGCAAGGTCCTGGTGGCGCCGGTGGTAACCGGCGCCGACGGCAAGGCGCTGAAGGCGTCGACCGAAGGCGCGGATTTCGCCGAGTTCGCCGCCAGCGGCAAGGGTGATGTGCGCCTGTCGCAACCGATCCAGTTCAAAGAAACCCTGATGCAGTACGGCGCCAAGGCTGGCCGCGAAGACACCCAGGGCAAGCTCGACCTGGAATTGGTACCGGCCGCCGCGGGCAGCAACACGTTCGTGCTGCAGTTCAAGGGCAAGCCCCTGGCCAAGACCGAAGTCACCGTGTTCGGTCCGCCGAAGTGGGAAAAGCGTTTCCATAGCGACGAGAACGGCCGCATCGAAATCACGACCCCGTGGCCGGGCCAGTACGTGCTGGAAGCCGCCCACGTCGTGGACGAAGCCGGCCAGACCGATGGCAAGGCCTATACCAAGATCCGCTACGTCTCCACTCTGACCTTCAACGTGACCAAGTGAAAGCTCCCGCAGCCGGCGCAGGCATGATGCGCTACCGTCTGGCCGTGGCCTCGCGGGCCCTGGCCGCCATCCTCGGCGGCTACGGCCTGGCCTCGGCGGCCGCGGCCTGCCTGGCCGTCTGGCTGCCCATGCAGCGCGCCGATGCCGTCGTCACGGCGCAGATGTCGGCCTTCGTGGTCTACACCTGTGGCGTCATCTGGGTGTTCGCCACCCGCAACGCCTGGCGCGCCTGGGCCGGCATCCTGTTGCCGGCGGCGCTGTTCGGCGGCCTGTTCCTGATCGGCCGCATGGTGGGGGGCGCATGAAACCCAGTACCGGAAAAGCGCAAGGCGAAGAGGGCCTGCGCCAATCCATGTCGTGGCTGCACACCTGGTCGGGCTTGATCTTCGGCTGGGTGCTGTTCGCGATGTTCCTGACCGGCACGCTGTCGTTCTTCCGGCCCGAGATCACCCGCTGGATGCAGCCGGAAATCCAGGCCCAGGCCGCGCCCGTGCTGGAATCCGTGACGCTGGCGCAGCGCTACCTGACCGAGCACGCCCCCGACGCCAAGCGCTGGTTCATCACGCCGCCGTCTGATCGCGAACCCGTGATCTCCATGCTGTACCAAGTGCCCAAGCCCAAGCCGGGCGAGCGCGGCTTCGTGCGCGTCAAGCTGGACCCGCATACGGGCCAGGCGGTGCAAGGGCGCGAAACGCGCGGTGGCGACTTTTTCTACCGGTTCCACTTTGAACTGGAAACGGCGTTCCCGTGGGGGCGCTGGCTGGCCAGCATCGCAGGCATGTTCATGCTGGTGGCCATCATCAGCGGCATCATCACGCACAAGAAGATCTTCGCCGACTTCTTCACGTTCCGCCCCAAGAAGGGCGGCCAACGCGCCTGGATGGACGGCCACAATGCGCTGTCGGTGCTGGGGCTGCCGTTTCACCTGATGATTACGTTCAGCGGCCTGGTGCTGTTCATGACCATGCTGATGCCCGCCGGCATCCTGGCGGTGTATGAAAACCCGCGCCAATATACCGACGACGTGTTTGCGTCGTTCAAGGTCACGCCGCCGCGCAACGAGCCGGCGCCGCTGGTCGACATTGCCCCGCTGGTGGACCAGGCGCAGCAGCGCTGGCACGGCCGGGTAGGCCGCGTCACCGTCAACAATCCTGGCGACGCGGGCGCTACCGTCACCGTGACCCGTGATGCGGCCGATGGCGTGTCCTATGGCCGACTGTCGCCCTACCTGCGTTTTGACGGCGTGAGCGGCGCGGTGCTGGAAGGGCAGGACGAACTGAGTCCGACCGTGCGCACCGCCGGCGTGATCGTCGGCCTGCATCTGGGGCTGTTCGCCGAGCCGCTGCTGCGCTGGTTCTATTTCCTGGTGAGCCTGGCCGGCACGGCCATGGTGGGCTCGGGCCTGGTGCTGTGGATCGCCAAGCGGCGCCAGAAGGCGCGGCCGGGCGCAAGGGAAGCCTTTTCGCTGCGCCTTGTGGACGGGCTGAACGCCGGCACCATCGCTGGACTGTTCATCGCGGTGGCGGCGTTCTTCTGGGCCAATCGCCTGGTGCCCGCCGATCTGCCGGGCCGCCAGCTCTGGGAAACGCGCGCGTTCTTTGCGGCCTGGGGCTTGTCGCTGGTGTATGCGTTCCTGTTCCAGAAGCGCAAGTGGCAGGACCTGCTGTGGGCCGCCGCCGCCTCGCTGGCGTTGGTGCCGGTGGTCAACGCGCTGACCACCTCGCGTCACCTGGGCGTCTCGCTGCCGGCCGGCGACTGGGTCATGGCGGGGTTCGACCTGACCTGCCTGGCGGGTGCGCTGCTGCTGGGCTGGATGGCGCGCAAGGCCACGCGTGCCCGCAAGGCGCCGGCCAAGGCATCCGCCAAAGCTTCCGCCAAGGCGGCTCATGGGCCGCCTCAGGCTGCGGCCCCGCACCCGACTGCCGCCACAGCCGCGGCCCGCGCCCCGGCAACTGCTGCGCTGTCGCATTCTTCTTCCGAAGCCGCCTATGAACCGAGGTGATACGCCATGACGCTTGCCGCCTTCTGCCTGGCCTATGCGGGGTTCTCCGCCCTGTGCCTGGGCATGGACCGTCACTACGAAGACCTGTTCGACCGCGCCTTGCCGCGCCGCCATCGCGTGCCGCTGCGCACCTTCGGCTGGCTGGCGCTGGCGCTGTCCCTGTGCGCCTCGGCCGCGGTCTGGGGCTGGAGCTACGGCACCGTCGAATGGATCGGCATCCTCAGCATCGCGGGCCTGCTGCTGATCTGGTTCCTGACCTTCCGCCCACGCGCCGCGTTGACGGCCGGCGGGCTGTGCGCGGTGGCTGCGCCCTTGCTGGCCGTCCTGTAGGCGCACCGTCGGCCTGGTGTCCGCGTCCGCGCGCGCACCCGCCGCGCAGGGGCGGCGTCGCGCCCGGGCGGCGCCGGTCATTCAGGCGCCCCGCGCGGCACGTTACACTGAGCGTTTCACCAAGCAAACGCCTTCATCGTCCATGAATACCCGCGTCCTCACTGGCATCACCACCTCCGGAACCCCTCACCTCGGCAACTACGCTGGCGCGATCCGCCCGGCGGTCCAGGCCAGCACGCAACCGGGTGTCGACGCGTTTTTCTTCCTGGCCGACTACCACGCGCTGATCAAGTGCGACGACCCGGCCCGCGTGGCCCGCTCGCGGCTTGAGATCGCCGCCACCTGGCTGGCGGTGGGGCTCGACCCGGAACGCGTGACCTTCTATCGCCAGTCGGACATCCCCGAGATCCCCGAACTGAGCTGGCTGCTGACCTGCGTCACGGCCAAGGGCCTGATGAACCGCGCGCACGCCTACAAGGCGTCGGTGGACCAGAACGTGGCCAAGGGCGTGGACCCGGACGACGGCGTGACGATGGGGCTGTTTTCGTACCCGGTGCTGATGGCCGCCGACATCGTGATGTTCAACGCCAACAAGGTGCCGGTGGGCCGCGACCAGATCCAGCATCTGGAAATGGCGCGCGATATCGCCCAGCGCTTCAACCACCTGTACGGCCGCGACTACTTCACGCTGCCCGAGGTCGCCATCGAAGAAGACGTGGCCACCTTGCCGGGGCTGGATGGGCGCAAGATGTCCAAGAGCTACAACAACACGATTCCGTTGTTCGAAGGCGGCGCCAAGGCGCTGCGCGCATCGATCATGCGCATCGTGACCGACTCGCTTGAACCCGGCCAGCCCAAGGACGCCGAAGGCTCGCACCTGTACACCATCTACCGCGCCTTCGCGACGCCGGCGCAGGCCGCCGCGTTTCGCAAGCAGCTCGAAGAAGGCCTGGGCTGGGGCGAGGCCAAGCAGGCCTTGTACGACCACCTGGAAAACCTGTTGGCGCCGATGCGCGAACGCTACTTCGAACTGATGGCCAACCCCGGCCGCATCGAAGACGTGCTGCAGGCCGGCGCCGCCAAGGCCCGCCAACTGGCCGTGCCGATGATGCGCGAACTGCGCGAGGCCGTGGGCCTGCGCAACCTGAACGCGCAGGCGCCCAGCAAGAACATCCCCGCCAAGAAGGAAAAGGGCAAGGGCGCGCGCTTCGTCAGCTTCCGCGACGAAGACGGCGGCTTCCGCTTCCGCCTCTTGGCCGCCGACGGCGAAGAACTGCTGCTGTCGCAACGATTCGCGGACCCCAAGGAAGCCGGCGCGCTGATGCGCCGCCTGCAGGCCGAATCGCCCGAGACCCTGCTGCAGTCGACCCAAGCCGGTTTGGCGGCCGTGCTCGACGGCGTGGCCGTGGCGACGGCGCCTGCCGGCGCCCAGGGCGATGCCGCAGCGCTGCTGGCCAAGGCTCGCGAGGCGCTGGTGTCGATGTCGCAGGAATAAAACGAGGTAGGCGGCGCTTGCGCGCCGCCTACGTGTTTGCCCTTGCCGATTGTGCCGCTTAGCGGCCCACGCTGCTGACGATGCGGCCGTCGCGTACCTGGAAGCGCTGCGCGCTGCCCTGGCCGGCGATTTCCAGCATGTCGCCTGTCGAATAGCCCGTGACGTTCGGGCAGTCCAGCCATTCCGGGTTGATGAACGGAAAGTACTTCAGCGTGCCGCTGCCCTGGCTGACGAAATCGAAGGTGGTGTTGGCGACCACTTCCGGGTCCCATTGGCTGGCGTCGAAGATCAGCGCGCACCCGGCGCCGATGCGGTAGACGATGCTGGCGCCCATGCTGGCAAAGCCCAGCGCGCCCACGTGCAATTGCGCGCCATTGACCAGTTCGATGACACGGCTGCCCAGGCGTTCCAGCGTGATGTGCTTGAAGGTGACTTCGGCGCCGTCCACGGTCAGGTGGGCGTACTGGCCCAGCGTGACCTCGTTGTAGGCGCCGCTCAGGCTCGCTTCTTTTTCGGTAATGGTTGCCGTTTCATTGGCGGCAAGCGTAATCGTATTGCGCATGGCGGACGGATCTCCGGTCTCTCAGGGTATGGCGCTCTTTTTCTTGTGCTTCTACCCGATAGACGCTTGCGCCGCAGCTCGCCTGATCATGGGTTTGCATCTGCCGTGCGTGCCCGACTCGGCCGGCTTTTTATTATTTGGACACAATTCGATATTTTCCCTTATTTTTGTTGAGTCCGGCTTGAGGGAACGCAAGGAATTGGCCCTTTGCGGGAAAGTCCTATGTTGAATGACAACCGGCGCCTGAGCGCCGGTTGGGGACCTTCTGCTGCCGCCTGGCCCGCACCTCGCGGGTGGGCCAGGGGATGATCAGCGTTTGAGTTTGGCGAACGCGTCGGCCATGGCGCTGTTCACGGCGCCACCGCCGCCGGCATTGCCGCGGCCGCTGTCGCCTTGCGGCCGGCGGCCGGGGCGGTCGCCGCCCTTGGCGGGGGCGTCCGAGCCGCGCCGCGCGGGCACGGCGGCGTCGTTCATGCGCATGGTCAGGGCAACGCGCTTGCGCGCCACGTCCACTTCCAGCACCTTGACGCTGACCGTTTGGCCCACGCGCACGACGTCGCGCGGATCCTTCACGAACTTCTCGGCCAGGGCAGAGATGTGGACCAGGCCATCCTGGTGCACGCCAATGTCGACAAACGCGCCGAAGTTGGCCACGTTGGTCACAACGCCTTCCAGCACCATGCCCGGGAACAGGTCGTTCAGCGTTTCGACGCCTTCCTTGAACTGGGCGGTCTTGAATTCCGGGCGCGGGTCGCGGCCAGGTTTTTCCAATTCGGCGAAGATGTCGCGCACGGTGGGCAGGCCAAAGCGCTCGTCGGTGAAGTCGGACGGCGAGACGCCTTTCAGGGCGTCACGCTGGCCGATGATCTGCTTCACTTCGGCTTTGATCTTGGCGACGATGCGCTCGACCACCGGATAGGCTTCGGGGTGGACCGAGGACGCGTCCAGCGGGTTGTCGCCGTTGGGGATGCGCAAAAAGCCCGCGGCCTGTTCGAAGGCCTTGTCGCCAAAGCGCGGCACCTTGCGCAGGACATCGCGAGTGGGGAAGGCGCCGTTATCGTCGCGCCAGGCCACGATGTTCTTGGCCAGCGACGAGTTCAGCCCCGACACGCGCGCCAGCAAGGCGGCGGACGCGGTGTTCACGTCCACGCCGACGGCGTTCACGCAGTCTTCGACCACGGCGTCCAGCGAGCGCGCCAGCTCGCGCTGGTTGACGTCGTGCTGGTACTGGCCCACGCCGATGGCCTTGGGATCGATCTTGACCAGTTCGGCCAGGGGATCCTGCAGGCGACGCGCGATGGACACGGCGCCGCGCAGCGTCACGTCCAGGTCGGGGAATTCCAGCGCCGCCATTTCAGAGGCCGAGTAGACGGACGCGCCGGCTTCGGACACCACCACACGCGTCACCTTCAGGTCGGGGAAGCGTTCCATCATGTCGCCCACCAGCTTCTCGCTTTCGCGCGAGGCCGTGCCGTTGCCGATGGCGATCAGGTCCACCTTGTGGCGCGCGACCAGCGCGGCCAGCGTGTTGATGGTGCCTTCGCGGTCGCGGCGGGGCTCGAACGGATAGACGGTGGAGGTGTCGACGACCTTGCCGGTCTGGTCGATCACGGCCACCTTGCAGCCGGTGCGGATGCCCGGGTCCAGGCCCAGCACGGCCTTGGGACCGGCCGGCGCGGCCAGCAGCAGGTCTTTCAGGTTGGCGGCGAACACACGGATGGCTTCGGCTTCCGCGGTTTCGCGCAGGCGGCCGATCAGCTCGCTTTCAAATGCCGTGACCAGCTTGACGCGCCAGGTCCAGCGGCAGACTTCGCCCAACCAGCGCGCGCGCGGCGAGGCGTCCAGCGCGAACAGGCCGTTGCCCAGCTTGAGGAAGTTGGCCACGCGCGCCACGCAGGGGTGGGGCAGTTGGGCTTCAAGTTCGGCTTCCAGGCCCAGGCGGATTTCCAGCACGCCTTGCTGACGGCCGCGCAGCAGTGCCAGGATGCGGTGCGAAGGCAGCGTGCGCAGCGGTTCGTTGAAGTCGAACCAGTCGCGGAAGTTGGCGCCTTCGGTTTCCTTGCCGTCGACCATCTTGGAATACAGCAGGCCGGTGGACCAGAGGTGCTCGCGCATGTCGGCCAGCAGGTCCGCGTTTTCCGCGTAGCGTTCGGCCAGGATGTCGCGTGCGCCATCCAACGCCGTCTTGGCGTCGTTGATCGCGGCTTCGGGATTCAGGTATTGCGCTGCCAGCGCGGCCGGGTCGCAGGCCGTATCGGCCAGGATGGCGTCGGCCAAGGGTTCCAGGCCAGCTTCGCGGGCGATCTGGGCGCGGGTGCGGCGCTTGGGCTTGTACGGCGCGTACAAGTCTTCCAGGCGCTGCTTGGTGTCCGCGGTGGCGATCTCCTGCTGCAGTTCGGGGGTGAGCTTGCCTTGCTGCGAGACGGACTCGAGGATGGCGCCGCGGCGCTCTTCGAGTTCGCGCAAATAGCCCAGGCGCACTTCCAGGTTGCGCAGGACGGTGTCGTCCAGGCCGCCGGTAGCTTCCTTGCGGTAGCGCGCGATGAAGGGCACCGTGGCGCCGTCATCAAGCAGTTCCACCGCCGAGGCGATCTGGGAGGCACGCGCCCCGAGCTCGGTAGCGAGCTGGGCAACGATACGGGCATTGTCGACGCCGGCGGCGACGTTCGTGATAACGGAAGTTTCAGACATCTCGATACGACGGCAAAAAGGAAAAACAAGGGGCGGATTGTGCCATAAGCCGTTGTTACAGAACGTGCCAGGGGTGACCAATCCGTCCCTGCGGGTTTGGCCTGCGAACGAGTCGCAAGCGGAAAAGGGCGGCGCCAGCGAGTATCATTTGGTCCTTTCCCACCATCAGTGTCTGGCGCCCCGACCGTCGACCGGCACGGTTGATTTCGACACTAGGCTGTTTCAATGCTGGACCTGGACATATCCGAATTCTTCGCCGAGGACGGGCCGCTCGCGTCGGCCATCCCCGGCTACAAGCCGCGCCCATCGCAAGTGGAGCTGTCCCAGGCCATTGGCCAGGCCATCTCCGATCGCGCCACGCTGGTGGCCGAGGCCGGCACTGGCATCGGCAAGACCTGGGCCTACCTTGTACCCGCGTTCATCCAGGGCGGCAAGGTGCTGATTTCCACCGGTACCCGAACCCTGCAGGACCAGCTCTTCGCCCGCGACCTGCCACGCGTGCGGGCGGCCTTGGCCGCGCCGGTCACGGCGGCGTTGCTCAAGGGGCGCGGCAACTACGTTTGCCACTATCACCTGGACCGCCTGCAAGGCGATGACCGCGCCCTGAAGTCGCGCACCGAGATCCAGCAACTGCGGCAGATCCAGGTGTTTGCCGGCATCTCCAAGACCGGCGACCGCGGCGACCTGGCGCAAGTGCCCGAAGACGCCGACATCTGGCAGCGCGTTACCTCCACCCGCGAAAACTGCCTGGGCCAGGAGTGCCCGCGCATCCGCGACTGTTTCGTGGTCAAGGCCCGCCGCCAAGCCCAGGAAGCCGACGTGGTGGTGGTCAACCACGCCTTGTTCATGGCCGACCTGGTGCTGCGCGAAGAAGGCGTCACCGACCTGCTGCCCGAAGCCGACACCGTCATCTTCGACGAAGCGCACCAATTGCCGGACACCGCCACCCGCTTTCTGGGCAGCAGTGTCTCCACCCACCAGCTCATGGATTTTGGCCGGGCGCTCGAAGTCGCCGGCCTGGCCTATGCCCGCGAGGCCACCAAATGGAGCGACGTGTCGCGCCACCTGGAAACGGCCGCCCGCGAGCTGCGGTTGGCCTGTGCGCCGCTGGAGCGCATGCCGGGCCGCAAGGCCACCTTCGAGTCCATCCCCAACGCCGACGAGTTCGACGCCGCGCTGGCGGTGCTGCGCGAGGCGGTGGACACCGCCACCAACGCGCTGGGGTCGGTCGCTGAAAGGCATCCCGATCTGGTCGCCGCCGCGCGCACCGGCGCCGAGATCGCCGTGCGCCTGAAGCGCTGGGCCACGCCCGGCCGGGGCGGTTCCGGGTTCGACGAAGAAGGCTGGGGGCGCGACGACCAGGCGCCCGAGCCGCAAGCGGCCTCCGCTCTTGGCGACGGCGTGTCCACGCCCACCGCCATTCTTGAAGGTGCGGCCGCGGCGGTGGAATGGACCGGCCCGGCGGTGCGCTGGGTCGAGCACGGCCTGCACCACGTGCGCCTGCATTCCGCGCCGTTGTCGGTGGCCCAGGCCTTCTCCAAGTACCGCAAGCCGGGCCAGGCCTGGATCATGACGTCCGCCACGCTGTCGGTGAACGGCGAATTCCATCATTTCACCAGCCAGCTGGGCCTGGAGCGCGCGCGCACCGGTAAATGGGAATCGCCTTTCGACTATCCGCAGCAGGCGTTGCTGTTCGTGCCGCGCGGCATGCCCGAACCGCAATCGCCGCAGTTCCTGGAGCGCTTCGTCCAGACGCTGCTGCCGCTGCTGGAGGCCAGCCCCGGCGGTACGCTGGTGCTGTGCACCACCTTGCGTGCGGTGGACAAGGTGGCAAACCTGCTGGCCGATGCCTTTGACGACGCCGGCCATGACTGGCCGCTGCTCAAACAAGGCGAAGGCACGCGCCGCGACCTGCTCGACCGCTTCTGCAAGCTGACCCATCCGGTGCTGGTGGGCAGCGCCAGCTTCTGGGAAGGCATCGACCTGCCAGGCGATGTGCTGACGCTGGTGGCCATCGACAAGCTGCCGTTCGCGCCGCCGGACGATCCGGTCATCGAGGCGCGGCTGCGGGCCTGTCGCGCCCATGGCGGCAATCCGTTCTCGGAGTACCAGCTACCCGAAGCCGCCATCTCGCTCAAGCAGGGCGCCGGCCGCCTGATCCGCACCGAGTCCGATTGGGGCGTGCTGATGGTGGGCGACGCCCGCCTGGTCGAAAAGCCTTACGGCAAGCAGCTATGGCGCGGCCTGCCACCGTTTGCGCGGACACGCGAACTGGAAGAAGTCCTGGCTTTCTACGAACGAAAACAAAGTCAGTAAAAAAAAAGCCCCTCGAGTGATCGAGGGGCTTTTTCCCATGCGGCGGCGGTGATTCAGTTGAACGGGTTCCACCAGCTCTTGTCGGCCTTCAGGCCCTTGTCCTTGAACGAGCTGTTGGGGAAGTTCTTGTCGAACACGCGTTGCGAGTCGTTCTTCAGTTCGGTCATGCCGAGCTTGTCGTAGGACTGCACCATCAGGTAGAGCGCCTCTTCGGTGGCGGGTGCGCCTTCGAAGTCGGTGATGACCGTCTGCGCGCGGTTGGCCGCGGCGATGTAGGCGCCGCGCTCGTAGTAATAGCGCGCCACATGCACTTCGTTCATGGCGATGGTATTGACCAGCCAGGCGACGCGCTTTTCGGCGTCCGGGGTGTACTTGCTATCCGGATAGCGCTTGATCAGCTCGTTGAAGGCGTCGTAGGACGCACGCAGGCCCTTGGGGTCGCGTTCGGCGGGATCCTGGCCGGTGAGGTTGCTCATGAAAGCGCTGGCCGGCGTGAAGTTGATCAGGCCTTTCAGGTAGAGCGCGTAGTCGGTGCCGGGATGGTTGGGGTAGAGCTGCTGGAAGCGGTCGATCGCGGCCAGGGCTTGTTCGTTTTCGCCGTCTTTCCAGTTGACGTAGGCCAGCTCAAGCAGGGCTTGCTGGGCGTACACGCCGAAGGGGTAACGGCTTTCGATGGCGGTCAGGCGCTCACGGGCTTCTTTCCAGCCCCCCGACGAGATTTCCGCCTTGGCGTCGGCGTACAGCTGTTCGGCGCTCCAGTTGGTGGTCTTGTCGTACTTGCTGTTGGTCGAGCCGCAACCGGCGATGGCGATAACGGCAAATAGCGCGATAACCACGCGCAAAACCGACCCGCTTCGGGAGGCGGGGTTCAAGGGAGCTGCGGAGTGGTGAATCACGAGAATCGTATCCTTGGTGGTAGCATGGCAGGCTGATTATATGATTTGTCTCCATGTCTGATACAGCCATCAGCGCAGATCTCGTTTCTGACGATGACCTCTTGGGTATTCCGGGAGCAAACCCGGGCGAAAATCCGGGCGAAAACCCACGGGGTGAACCGCAACTTGTAACGGTGCCGTCGGCCACGCGCGCCGACCGGCTGGACAAGGTGCTGGCCGGCCTGTTGCCCGATCATTCCCGCAGCCGCCTGCAGGGCTGGATCGAAGCCGGCAATGTCCATGTCAACGGCGCACCCGGCAAGATCCGCCAGACCGTCGGCCCCGGCGACGAGATCACCGTATGGGCCCAGCCCGCGCCCGAAGCCCTGGCGTTCGCCCCGGAAGCCATTGATTTTCCGGTGGTTGACGAAAGCGCCGACTGGATCGTGGTGAACAAGCCCGCCGGTCTGGTGGTGCATCCCGGCGCTGGCAACTGGAGCGGTACGCTGCTCAACGGCCTCTTGCATCGCTACCCCGAATTGGCCCACGTGGCCCGCGCCGGCATCGTTCACCGGCTGGACAAAGACACCTCCGGCCTGATGGTCGTGGCGCGCAACGAAATCGCGCAAACCCACCTGGTGCGCCAATTGCAGGCGCGCAGCATGGGCCGCGAATACGTCGCCCTGGCGCACGGCTGGGTGGCCGCCCCCGGCAAGGTCGACCGCCCGATCGGCCGCGACCCGCGCGTGCCGGTGCGCATGAGCGTCGAACGCCCGGTGGCGCCCAAGCCCGCGGTCACCCACTATTCCCCCGCGCGCCGCGGCCAGGTCGATCCTGGCGGCCGCGTCTGCGAAGTGGTGTGCCGCCTGGAAACCGGCCGCACCCACCAGATCCGGGTGCACATGGCCAGCCTGGGGCATCCGCTGCTGGCGGACACGATCTACGGCGGCAAGAACATCGCGGGCGCCGCGCGGCAGATGCTGCACGCGCGCGCCCTGCATTTCGATGATCCGGGCGGCCGCGGCGAAGTCCAATTCGCCGCCCCCGTGCCCACGGACATGACCCTGGTCCAGGAAGCGATCGCATGGAACGCGTGATTCAAGGCTTGCCCGTGGTAACCGGCCCCGCATGGGACGGCGTCAATTATTTCTGCACCACACGGGCAGGGGGCGTGGGCGTTGCCCCGCACGACACCCTGAACCTGGGACGCCGCGCCGGCGACCAACCCGACACCGTGGAAGAAAACCGTCGCCGGGTGCGTGCCGCAGTCCCCGCCGACCCGCTCTGGCTGCGCCAGGTGCACGGCAGCGACGTGATCGACGCCGACCAGGCCGACGTGCCGGACGAGCCCGCGCTGGACGCCAGCGTGACCTCGCAGCCGGGCCGGGTGCTGGCCATCATGGTGGCGGACTGCCTGCCGGTGGTCATCGCCGACAGCCAGGGCCAGGTGCTGGGCGCGGCGCACGCCGGTTGGCGTGGCCTGTCCGGCGGCGTGCTCGAACACACCTTGGCGGCCATGCGGGCCAAGGCGCCGCAGGCCACCGGCTGGCGCGCCTGGGTCGGCCCGGGCATCGGCCCGCAGACTTTCGAGGTCAGTCGCGATGTGCTGGATGCCTTCATGGCGGATGACCCCGCGACAGAGTCCTACTTTCGGCCGCGGTCCGGCGTGCCGGGCAAATGGTTGGCAGACCTCGCCGGTCTGGCCGATTTCCGCCTGCGTCGCGCCGGGGTACAACAGGTCACCCTGAGCGGCCTGTGCACCGTGACGGACGCGCAGCGCTTCTTCTCGTACCGCCGCGATGGCGAGACCGGACGGATGGCGTTGCTGGCGTGGCTCGACCCGGCTTGATCTCGCGCAAAGCGGCCGCGCGGGCGGCTTGCTAGGCTTGCCGGCCTTATTGAATACCCGCATTGACAGCACTTAACCCGACATGCAACATCAATCGGGAAGTCTCGATAACAAGGTGTCGAAGTGAATGCCAATCTCTCCGCCTCAGGGCCCCTTCCGGTGAGCGTGGCTCCGGACGTCCTGGCCGACATCCAGGCTGAATTCTCCCGCGAGTGGCAGCGCTTGTGCGACGACGCCCGTCGCGGCGCGCTGGCTCCGCTGGCCGATCGCCGTTTTTCCGGCGACGCCTGGGCCGCCAATGGTTCGCATCTGTTGATGGCGCACACCTATCTGCTGTCCGCGCGCGCCATGTCGCGCATGGTGGACGCCGCCCAGGTCAGCGAACCCATGCGCGAACGCCTGCGTTTTTCCATCATGCAGTGGGTCGACGCGCTGTCGCCGTCGAACTTCCTGGCCCTGAATCCCGACGCCCAGCAGTCCATCGTCGAAAGCGCCGGCCGTGCGCTGAACGAAGGCCTGGCCAATCTGCTTGGCGACGTCAAGAAAGGCCGCATCACCCAAACCGACGAGACCCAGTTCGAAATCGGCCGCAACGTGGCGGTCACGCCGGGCGACGTGGTGTTCGAGAATTCGCTGTTCCAACTGATCCAGTACGCGCCGACCACCGCCACCGTGCACGAGCGCCCGCTGGTGATCGTGCCGCCGAACATCAACAAGTTCTACATCCTGGATCTGCAGCCCGACAACTCGTTCGTGCGCTACGCGGTCGAGCAGGGCTTCACGGTATTTCTGATCTCCTGGCGCAACCCCGTGGCCAGCGACACCGACGGCGTGGATCGTGCCACCTGGTCCGACTACCTCGACAACGCGGTGCTGCAGGCGTTGCGCGTGGCCAGCGACATCACAGGCCAGCCGCAGGTCAATGCGCTGGGCTTCTGCGTCGGCGGCACCATGCTGGCGTCCGCGCTGGCGCTGGCTGAAGCCCGTGGCGAGCATCCCGTCGCGGCCCTCACGTTGCTGACCTCGCTGCTCGACTTCCACGACACCGGCATCCTGAACGTCTTCGTTGACGAGGCCCATGCGCTGTGGCGCGACCACCAATTGGGCGCCGGCGGCCTGATGCCGGGGCGCGATCTGGCCACCACCTTCTCGTTCCTGCGGCCCAACGAACTGGTCTGGAACTACGTCGTTGGCAATTACTTGAAAGGCCAGAAGCCGCCACCCTTCGATCTACTCTTCTGGAACGGCGACAGCACCAACCTGCCGGGCCCGTTCTTCTCCTGGTACTTCCGCAATACCTACCTCGAGAACAACCTGAAGGTGCCGGGTCGTGCGCAGGCAGCCGGCTTGCCGCTGGACCTGACGCGGCTGGCGATGCCGACGTATATTTTCGGTTCGCGCGAAGACCATATCGTGCCGTGGGTCTCGGCCTACGCGTCGACCCAGGTGTTGCGCGGCCCGCAGCGCTTCGTGCTGGGGGCGTCGGGCCACATCGCGGGCGTGGTGAATCCGCCCGCCAAGAAGCGCCGCAGCTACTGGGTGGCGGACAATACCGGGGACGCGGGCCATCCTTTGCCGGGCGACCCCAACGCCTGGCTGGCCCAGGCCCAGGAAAAACCGGGCAGTTGGTGGCCCGACTGGACCACCTGGCTGGCCGGCCATTCCGGCAAGCAGGTCAAGGCGCGTAAAAAATCAGGCAATGCCAAGTACCGGCCAATCGAGCCGGCGCCAGGCAGGTATGTGAAAGTCAGGGCCGCCTGAGGCCGCACACGCGGTGGGCCCAGGCTAATAAGAAAGTTAATCAACGAGGCGTCCGTCGCACACAGGAGGAAGTCCAATGAGCGGAAAACTGGCTTACGTAACAGGCGGGATGGGCGGTATCGGCACCTCTATTTGCCAGCGCTTGGCCAAGGATGGCTTTCGCGTCGTGGCAGGTTGCGGCCCCAGCCGCAACTACCAGCAATGGCTGGATGAACAAGCGGCGCAGGGCTACACGTTCTATGCGTCCGTCGGCAATGTCTCTGACTGGGAATCCACGGTGGTCGCGTTCGAACGCGTCACGGCGGATATGGGTCCGGTGGACGTGCTGGTCAACAACGCGGGCATCACCCGCGACGGCTTGTTCCGGAAAATGACCGCCGACGATTGGCGCGCGGTCATCGACACCAATCTGAACAGCCTGTTCAATGTCACCAAGCAGGTCATCGACGGCATGGTCGAGCGCCAATGGGGCCGTATCATCAACATCAGCTCGGTGAACGGGCAGAAGGGTCAGTTCGGCCAAACCAACTATTCCACGGCCAAAGCCGGTATCCATGGCTTCACCATGGCGCTGGCCCAGGAAGTGGCGAGCAAGGGCGTCACCGTCAACACCATTTCGCCGGGCTACATCGGCACCGACATGGTTCGCGCCATTCGTCCCGACGTACTGGAAAAGATCGTTGCCACCATTCCGGTGCGCCGCTTGGGCACCCCGGAGGAAATCGCGTCCATGACGTCGTGGTTGGCTTCGGACGAGTCTGGCTTTTCCACCGGAGCGGATTTCTCGCTCAACGGCGGCCTGCACATGGGCTGACGCACCTTGGGCCGCCCGGCGGGCGGCCCTTCCGCGCCGTAGAGCTTCGGGGAGAAGGCTCCCGGCATTACACTCCACTTTATTCGAAGTCTTAGAGATCGCCCGATCCGGGGACAAACATGACGCAAGCACAAACCGGCGCCAGCCTGCGCCTGATTAAAAAATACCCCAACCGTCGCCTATACGACACCCGGACCAGCACCTACATCACCCTGGCCGATGTGAAGCAACTGGTTCTGGCCAACGAGGAATTCCAGGTCATCGACGCCAAGAGCGCCGAAGACCTCACGCGCAGCATTCTCCTGCAGATCATCCTGGAAGAAGAAAGCGGCGGCATGCCCATGTTCTCGTCGAACATGCTGTCGCAGATCATCCGTTTCTACGGCCACGCGATGCAGGGCATCATGGGTTCCTACCTGGAAAAGAACATCCAGGCCTTCATGGAAATCCAGCAGCGCATGGCCGAACAGTCCAAGGGCCTGTATGGCAGCCAGTTCGGTCCCGAGGCCTGGACCCAGTTCATGAACGTGCAGACGCCGATGCTGCAGAACATGATGAACAACTACATCGACCAGAGCAAAAACCTGTTCGTGCAGATGCAGGACCAGATGCAGGACCAGACCCGCGCCATGTTCTCGAACTTCCCGTTCACCCCCGGGGGCTCGCAGGGCGGCGGACGCAAGTCCTAACCGCAACGTCCGACCGCGGCGATGCCGCGGATCCGACAGTCGACCGGCCGGCGTGGCGTTGCCCGCCGGTTTTGTTTTGCTTGATTGGACGCAACAATCCGCGGATTTCGGACTTATCTGATTCAGGGAGGTGTCAGATTTTTCCGTTACATTAATGCAAACGGTTCTTGTTTATGTTTTTAGGATCCGTCGTTTCAATCGAGCTTCGAGGATGACCCACATGATGAAGAAAGCCTTGGCCCTGGCCATTGTCGCTTTGAGCGTGTCCGCCGCCCAAGCGGCTGAATACCCCATCGGCAAGCCCGTGGAAAAGGGCGGCATGGAAATCGGTGCGGTCTACCTGCAGCCGATCGAAATGGACCCCCCGGGCATGATGCGCCCCGCCAAGGATTCCGACATCCACCTCGAGGCCGACATCCACGCCACGGCCGGCAATCCCACCGGCTTTCCCGAAGGCGAATGGATGCCCTACCTGGTCGTCAAATACGAAATCCAGAAGGTCGGCAGCCAGAACGTGCAGAAGGGCACCTTCATGCCCATGGTCGCCAACGACGGCCCGCACTACGGCGAGAACATCAAGCTGGAAGGCCCGGGCAAGTACAAGCTGAAGTATTCGATCCTGCCGCCGACGGCGAACAAGATGAGCCACTTTGGTCGTCACATCGACAAGGAAACCGGGGTGGGCGACTGGTTCGAGCCGTTCGACCTGGAATATGAATTCGTCTACGCCGGTACCGGCAAGAAGGGCGGTTACTGATCGTGCGCCACCTGCTTCGCGTGGTTGCCGCGCTGCTGATCGGCCTGGCCGGCTTGGCCGGCATGGCGCCCGCGCAGGCGGACGAACTGCCCACGTTCACCCTGACGTTCAAGCCCGACGGTACCTTCGAGCCTGCCAGGCTGGAAGTGCCGGCGGGCCGGTTCAAGATTGAGCTCATCAACGAGAGCAACGAGCCGGTGGAATTCGAAAGCATTCCGCTGCGCAAGGAAAAAGTGCTGGGCCCCGGTGTGAAGTCCTTCGTGGTCATCACCATCTCGCGCCCCGGCGAGTATCCCTTCTTCGATGACTTTCACCAGTCGGTGAAAGGCACCCTGGTCGTCAAGGCCAAGGAATAGGCAGGCTGCATTACATGGAACAGGTCCTCTTTATCGTCTGGCGCGAAAGCGTCGAAGCCTTGCTGGTGGTGGGCATCCTGTACACCTGGCTGCGCTCGACGCCGGAAGGCGCGCGCGGGCTGAAGTATCTGTGGGGCGGCGTGGCGGCGGGTTTGGCGCTGGCCGTCGCCTTGGCGCTGGTGCTGCTGGGCGTGTCGTCCTGGCTCAGCGACGAGGGCCAGGAATGGTTCCAGGCCATTATGTCGCTGGCGGCGTGCGCGCTGGTGGTGCAGATGGTCGTCTGGATGAAAAAGCATGGCCGCACGCTCAAGGGCGAACTTGAAAGCGGTGCACGCTCTTCCGTGGCCAGCGACAACTGGTGGGGCCTGTTCGTGCTGGTGGCCATCGCGGTGGCCCGCGAAGGCAGCGAAACCGTGGTGTTCCTGTATGGCACCGTGGCAGCGGGCGAAGACGGCAACAACATGATGATGTTGGCGCTGGCCGGCGTGGCAGGCTTCGCGGTCGCGCTCCTGACCTTCTGGCTGCTGCAACTGGGCGGCAAGCTCATTACCTGGCGCCGCTTTTTCCGCGTGACCGAAATCCTGCTGTTGCTGCTGGCCGGCTCGCTGCTGGTGGGCGGCCTGGATCACCTGATTTCGCTGGACGTGTTGCCCACCATTATCGACCCAGTCTGGGACAGCTCGTGGCTGCTCAGCGACAGCACCGGTTTCGGCAAGGTTCTGGCTGATTTTGCCGGCTATCGTGCGCTGCCGGCCCTGATTTCGGTATTGTTGTGGGTTGCTTACTGGATCGTGGTGTGGGCGCTGCTGCGCTGGGTGGGCGGCAAGCCCGCGCCGGTGGCGGCGCGCGCCACCTCTTGAGCACGGACTCCGACGTATTGATCGGACTGAATTAATGAAGGTTTGACCATGGCAGCTGCACTCGGGAGGGCGACCTCCCGTATCGCCGACTTTCTCCGAGACCATGCCCCTCTGTTGCGCAAGCTGCAGTGGGGCATTGTTGCGATATACGCTTTCCTCCTGATCGTTCCGGCCATCATGCCCCTGCCGGACAACTCGGCGTCGGTATTCAACAACCTGACCATCGTGGCCCAGTTCGCCTTCTGGGGCGTATGGTGGCCGTTCGTGCTGATTTCCATGCCGATCCTGGGACGCGCCTGGTGCGGCTGGTTCTGTCCGGAGGGCATGCTCACCGAATGGGCCAGCGAACGCGGCCAGGGGCATGCCATTCCCAAGTGGATGCGCTGGGGGGGCTGGCCGTTCGTGGCCTTCGCCCTGACCACCATCTACGGACAATTGGTCAGCGTCTACCAGTATCCGCTGGCGGTGCTGGCGGTGCTCGGCGGCTCCACCGCGGCGGCCATGGTCGTCGGCTGGCGCTACGGCCGCAGCAAGCGGGTCTGGTGCAAATACCTCTGTCCGGTCAACGGCGTCTTCAATCTGCTGGCCAAGCTGGCGCCGTGGCACTTCAAGGTCGACGAGGAAAAGTGGCGCCATCCGGTTATCCGCATCGAGCCCATCAACTGTGCGCCGCTGGTGCCGTTGCGGCACATGAAGGGCGCCGGCGACTGCCATGTATGCGGCCGTTGCAGCGGTTATCGCGGCGCCATCGCACTGACGCCGCGCTCGCCCGAGGAAGAGGTCGTCAGCGTCACCGATGGCGAACCGTGGCAGACCGCGCTGCTGTGCTTCGGCCTGATGGGCATCGCCATGGGCGCCTTCCTCTGGAGCGCCAGCCCCTGGTACGTGACCGCCAAGCAGTGGGCCGCGACCTGGCTGGTCGAGCACGACATCATGTGGCCGCTGCTGGACAACGCGCCGTGGTTCATCCTGACGCACTATCCGGAAGTGAACGACAGCTTCTCCTGGCTGGATGGCGCGGGCATCCTGATGTTCGTGGTCGGTGCAACGGTGTGCGTGGGCGGCGCCAGTTTCCTGTCGCTCTGGATCGCAGACCGCCTGGTGCCCGCGGCACCGTCGGCCACGCAACCTTCCAGCGGCTGGTTCCGCCCTGGCCTGCACAAGCTGGCCCAGGCACTGATTCCCTCGGCGGGCATCGGCGTGTTCCTGGGGCTATCGGCCACCACGGTCAACCTGCTCAAGCACGAAGGCGTGCGCGCCGCCTGGGCGGCGCCGGTGCGTTTCACGCTGCTGGCGCTGGCCGTGCTGTGGACCCTGCGTTTGTTCGCCCGGCTGCTGAACCAGCGCCCCGCAGGCCGCCTGAAAAAAAGCCTGGCATGGCTGGTGCTACTGGCCGGCCTGGCGCCTTTCTGCTGGGCTTGGGTGCTGTTCTTCGCCATCTGGTAGCGGCCCTGCGATAAAGTGGAGGGCTTCGCCGCCCGGCGCGGCTCTCCTTCCCCATCGCATCATGGCTACCTACGCGTTCCGACTCGTCAACGTCTTCGCTTCCAGCACGTTCAGTGGCAACCAGTTGTGCGTGTTCGAAGACGCGCGCGGCATGGACGACGCCACCATGTTGAACCTGGCGGCGCAGTTCAATCTTTCCGAAACCACCTTCATCCTGCCGTCGGACCAGGCAGATGCGCGCGTGCGTATCTTCACGCCTGGCTACGAGATGAAGTTTGCGGGCCATCCCACCATCGGTACATCGCAGGTGCTGCGCGATCTGCTCCAATCGGGCGATGCGTTGACGCTGGAATTCAAGGCCGGCATCGTGCCGGTGACGGCGCGCGGCGACGCCTGGACCTTCACCGCGCCGTGCCCGGATGGCGTGTGCACGGCCCCCCCCGAATTGTCCGCGGCTGAAATCGCCGGATTGGTCGGACTGCAGGCCGACGATCTGCTGGGCGAACCAATCTGGGTCGACACCGGCGCCGACCAGTTGCTGGTGCCGATCAAGAGCGTCGACGCCGTACGCCGCGCTCGCCCCGATGCCACGCTGCTGCACCGCAGGCAGGCCAGCAGCCTGGGCCGCAAGACCTGCTATCTGTTCGCCTTCGACGAAGGCCGGCGCCAGGACGACCGCGACGTCGTGGTGGCGCGCTACTTCTTTGCCAAGGCGGGTGGCGGCGTGGACGAAGACGCGGGCACCGGTTCGGCTTGCGCCAACCTGGGCGGCTGGCTGCGTCATCAGGGTCGCGCGCTGCCGGTCAGCTACCTGGTCGAGCAAGGCGACCAGATGGGCCGCCCGTGCCGATTGCTGCTGGACGTGCAGGCCGACGGCCGCATCCAGGTCGGCGGCCGTGCGCTGGAAATCGGCCGCGGCACGGTCAACGTGTAGGCGGTAGTTACCTGCGGCACAAAACAACGCGGCGCCTGCGTGGGTACGCAGGCGCCGCGGTAGTCACGTAAAGGTGACGGCGTTTACTTCTTGTTCTTGGCCGGGTCGACCTTGATGTTGTTCATGACCTGCTTGACGCCCTCGACCCCACGGGCCACGGTGGCGGCGTGATCGGCTTCGGCGGCGGTGCCGACGGTACCGGTCAGCTTGGCTACGCCGTCCGTGGTTTCCACGGCGATTTCCAGGGCGCTCAATTGCTTGTCGGCTACAAAGGCAGCCTTGACCTTGGTGGTCAGGGTCGCGTCGGACGCGTATTCGCCCACGGATTGCTTGGGCTTGCCGTCATTGGCGGCAAAGGCCATGGAAGTGAAGACAGCGCCCGTACCCAGTGCGGCGGCGGCGATCAGCTTGCGAATTTCCATAGTGGTGCTCCTTGTGTGTGGTTCAGCGCGTTCGGGACGCAACGGCTAAGCGAAAATTCTCGGGGTGCGATGTTCTTCTATTTCTTGCGGAATGCGCCGCCCAGGATGGACAGCAGCGCCAGAACCAGGAAGACGAAGAACAGGATCTTGGCGATGCCCGCGGCGCCGGCGGCAATGCCGCCGAAGCCCAGGACAGCCGCGATGATCGCAATAACGAAAAAAACTACGGCGTAGTGCAACATGTCAGCTTCTCCTGGTGGCGTGGGGATCAGGGGTTGCGATCAAAGAAATCGCGCACTTCCTTTTCCGCCTGTTCCTTGGTCTTGCCGTAGCGCTCCTGGATCAGGCCAGCGAGGCGCTCGGCGTTGCCTTCCGTACGGGTCAACTCGTCGTCGGTGAGTTCACCCCAGGCCGCTTTGGCCTTACCGGTAAGTTGCTTCCACTTGCCAGCGATGATGTCGTTATTCATGGTGACCTCTCTTCGTTGTGGCGGATGCGGCGGCTTATGGCCGATAAGCTTGTGCATTCGCGGTTGAGTTGGACACTGATCAGCTTGAGTTCAAGGTACAGGCCGTCCGCGAGCCCTGTCAAAGGACGCTGTGGGCAAATGTAACGGCGGGGGACGGGGCAAAGCGCGCGTCTTTCGACGGCAGGTAGCGCAGGCGCACCAGGAGGGGAAGTTACATCTGAGCAACGTCTTGAGCCGTTTTGAGCGGGGCAGGTAACGGACCCCTACCCGACGCAGGCCTGCCCGACCCGCGCCTCGGGCGGGACGGCAATTGAGGCCGGCAGGCGGGCCATCCGAGGCTGGCCGGGTGGCCGGGGCACCGGTATATTTGGGGCAGGTTCCACGCACGGGTTTGCTGCCCGCGTGGCCGGGCCCCCTTCACACAGAGAGGACATGCATGACGCAACGATTCCTTGGCACGATCCTGCTGGCGCTGGCCGCGATGGCGGCGCTCGGTTGCACCCACGTGACGGACCGGTACCAGGCGGCGGCACCCGACCTATCGGCCCGCGGCTGAAGGGCCGGGCAATGAAAACGGGGCGCACAAGGCGCCCCGTTTTCATTCGGTCCCGCGACCGGGATCAGGCTTCGCGGATGCGTTGGGCGATGTGCGCCAGCGCTTCTTCCACCTGGTCCACCAGGATCAGGCACAGGTCGCCGGCGTTCAGGCGCGCCAACGCCGTGTCGATGGCCAGGAACTCGCCGTGGATCTCCTCGATGTGGCGAGTACGGCTGGCGTTGACCAGGCCTTGCTGCAACAGGGCCAGCACCTCGCCGTCGGCGCGGCCGCGCTGGCATTGATCCTGGTACAGCAGCACGTCGTCGAAGGCTTCGCCCAGGATCTCGGTCTGCATGCGGATGTCTTCGTCGCGGCGGTCGCCGGCGCCGCTGATGACCACCGAGCGGCGCTTGGCCGGCATGGCGTCGACGGCGCGCACCAGCGCCAGGATGGCATCCGGGTTGTGGCCGTAGTCCGCGATCACGGTGGCGCCGCGATAGTCGAACACGTTGAAGCGGCCGGGCGCGGTCTGGGCGTCGTTGACGAAAGTCGCCAGGCCGCGGCGCACGATGCTCCAGTCCAGGCCCAGCGCCCAGGCCGCGGCGATCGAGGCCATGGCGTTTTCGACCTGGAACACGATGGTGCCGTTGCGCGTGAGCGGAATCTCGGCCAGCGGGAAGCGGGTTTCCTCGCCGCCCTGGGCCGCGACGATGGCGTCGCCGTCGCGGTAGACCACGCGCAGGCCCTGGGCGCGGTGCGTGGCCATCACCGGGTGGTTGCGGTCCTCGGCGAAGTAGGTGATCGAGCCGGGGCAGCTGGAGGCCATTTCCGCGACGATGGGATCGGCGGCGTTGAGCACGGCGGTGCCGCTCGGATGCACGTGCTGCACGATCACGCGCTTGACCACGGCCAGGTCTTCGACGGTGCTGATGTAGCCAAGACCCAGGTGGTCGCCCATGCCGATGTTGGTGACGATGGAGACATTGCAGCGGTCGAAGGCCAGGCCCTCGCGCAGGATGCCGCCACGGGCCGTTTCGAACACGGCGGCGTCGACGTCCGGGTGCATCAGCACGCTGCGGGCGCTGCGCGGGCCGCTGCAATCGCCGGTGTCGATGCGCAGGTTGTCGACGTAGACGCCGTCCGAGTTGGTCATGCCGACGCGGTTGCCGGCGACACCCAGGATGTGGGCGGTCAGGCGCACCGTGGTGGTCTTGCCATTGGTGCCGGCTACCGCGACCACCGGAATACGGCCGTCGTCGCCGTCCGCATACATGTTCGCAATGATGGCTTCGCCCACCGCGCGGCCCTTGCCGAACGAGGGGTTCAGGTGCATGCGCAGGCCGGGCGCGGCGTTGACTTCGACCACGCCGCCGTTCTGTTCTTCCAGCGGGTATTGCACGCTTTCGGCCACCACGTCCACGCCGCAGATGTCCAGGCCGATCATGCGGGCCGCGGACACGGCGCGCGCCGCCATTTCGGGATGCACTTCGTCGGTGACGTCGGTGGCTGACCCGCCGGTGCTGAGATTGGCGTTGTTGCGCAGGAAGATCAGCGTGCCGGGGGGCGGCACCGAGTCGGCGTCAAAGCCTTGCTTTTTCAGCGTGGCCAGGGCGATGTCGTCAAAGCGGATCTTGGTCAGCGAGGTCGCGTGGCCGTCGCCGCGCAGCGGGTCGGCGTTGACCTGCTCCACCAGTTGGCGAATGGTCTGCACGCCATCGCCGGTGACTTGCGGCGGATCGCGGCGCGATGCGGCCACCAGGGCGCCACCCACCACCAGCAGGCGGAAGTCGTGGCCGGGGATGTAGCGTTCGACGATGACTTCGGAGCTGACTTCGGCGGCCACTTCAAAGGCCTGGATCACGCGTTCGCGCGTTTCGATATTGACGGCGACGCCACGGCCCTGGCTGCCGTCGCGCGGCTTGACCACCACCGGGCCGCCCAGCTCCTGGGCCGCGGTCCAGGCGTCTTCAGCGGTCGTGACCGATCGACCCAGCGGCACCGGCACGCCGGCAGCGTCCAGCAGCATCTTGGTCAGGTCTTTGTCTTGCGCGATGGATTCGGAGATCGCGCTGGTCAGGTCGGTTTCGGCGGCCTGGATGCGGCGTTGCTTGCTGCCCCAGCCGAACTGCACCATGCTGCCTTGGGTCAGGCGGCGGGAGGGAATATTGCGGACGGTGGCGGCATTGACGATGGAGCCGGTGCTGGGCCCCAGGCGCACGTCTTCGTCCAGCTCGCGCAGGCGCTTCAAGGCGTCGACCAGGTCGAACGGCGTGTCGTCCAGGGCAGCGCGCACCAGCGCTTGGGCCAGGTCCATGGCCAGCCGGCCGACTTCTTCTTCGCTGTATTCCACCACGACCTGGAACACGCCCGGTTCGATGGTGGACGAGGTGCGGCCGAAGGTGACGGGGCAGCCGGCATAGGCCTGCAGGGTCAGGGCGACGATCTGCAGCACATGCGCAATCGACACCGCACCCTGGTGGCCCTCGGGGCGCAGCAGGCCCGTTTGGGGCAGGCGCGCGCGCAGGCGGGCTTCGAAGTCGGGCAGGTTATCGATGGAGCATTCGGCGTCGGCGCAGGAAACGATGGCCTCGATCGCGGTGTTCTTGCTCCACAGGTTCGGGCCGCGCAGTGCTCGGATACGGGAAACTTCCATGGCAGGTATTCCTGTCTAGCTTACGCGCGCCCGCGGCCGGGGCCGGGGCGCGCTCAGTGATGTCAGTGTTGCTGGATCCAGCGGCGGACGAGATCGATGGTGGGGCCGGAGAAGGCTTCGTCGGATTGCAGCAGCACGAAGTCGCCCGCGGCGATGCCGGACAGCTGGCTCTCGATGGCCTTGCCGTGGTCCGGCTCGTCGATGATCTGCTTTACGCGGCTGCCTTGTTCCAGTCCCTGGCGCAGCAGCGCGCGCGCCTGGCCGGCGGGACGCTTGCTGGTGACGGTGGCGTCGTCGTACAGCACCACGCGGTCGAAGGCGTCGCCCAGCAGCCTGCCCTGCTCGATCAGGTCCGCGTCGCGGCGGTCGGCGCCGGCCGAATAGACGGCGGCGCGCGTGGTCGACGGGAATTGGTCGATGGCGGCGATGAGCGGGCGCAGCGCGGAGGCGTTGTGGACGTCGTCCACCACCACGGTGCTGCCGTTGCGCTCGAACAGCGTGAACTGCCAGGGCGCGTCGGCCTGGTCGATGTCGAAGGTCTCGATGCCGGCGCGGATCAGTTCGACCGGAATGTCGAGCGCCCAGGCGGCGCCGACGGCGGCCAGCACGTTCTCGACCTGGAAGGCGACGCGGCCGCCATGGGTGAGCGGAATCGCGGCGACGTCGGCCAGGCGCTCTTCGTGGGCGCCCTGGGCGAGCACGATGCCGCCGTCGCGCACGAACACGGCGCGGCCGTCCTGTTGCAGGTGGGCGGTGATGGCGGGCAGGGCGGGATCGATGCCGAAGAAGATCACGGCGCCGTCGGACAGCTCGGCCATTTCGACCACGCGCGGGTCGCGCGCATTGAGCACGGCGGCGCCGGTCGGCAGCACCACGTCGACCTGGGTGCGGAACACATTGAACATGCGTTCCGTTTCGTTGATGTCGAAGTCGCCAAGGTGATCGGCGTCGTCGATGTTGGTGACCACGCCCACCTGGCAGCGGTCGTAAGCCAGGCCTTGGCCCAGGATCACGCCGCTGTCGTTTTCGATGACGGCGGCGTCCACGTTGCGGTTCATCAAGAGGCGGGTGCCCGAGGCGAAATCGGCGCGGTCGCCCTTTTGCACCAGGCGGCGGTCCAGGTAGAGGCCTTCGCTGCAGGCCAGGCCGGTGCGCTTGCCCGACAGGTGCAGCAGGCGGGAAACCAGGCGCGCGACGACGGTCTTGCCGTTGGTGCCGGTGACGCCCACGATGGGGATGCGGCCGGCGTCGCCTTCCGGGAACAGGTGGTCGACGATGGCGCGGCCCACGGGGCGCGGGGTGCCGTCGGCCGGCTTCAGGTGCATCAGCAGTCCGGGGCCGGCATTGACTTCGACGATGGCGCCGCGCTGTTCGTCCAAGGGGCGCGAGATGTCTTCGGCCACCAGATCGACGCCGGCGATGTCCAGGCCCACGATGCGGGCGGCCAGGGTCACGGCGGCGGCGATGCTGGGGTGCACGCGGTCGGTCACGTCGAAGGCGACGTTGCCGCTGCGCTGCACCAGCACGCGCTGGCCGTCGGCCGGCACGCTGTCTTCGGACAGGCCCTGGCGGGCGATCTCGAGGCGCGCGGCCGAATCCAGCCGCACCGGATTGAGCGGGTGGTTTTCGGTGCGGCCGCGGCGCGGGTCGGTGTTGATCTGGCTGTCGATCAGTTCGGTGATGGTGGATTTGCCGTCGCCCGTGACCCAGGCCGGCTCGCCCGCGGCGGCGGCCACCATGCGGTTGCCGACCACCAGCAGGCGGTGTTCGTTGCCCAGCACGAAGCGTTCGACGATGACGCCGCTGCCTTCGTCGACCGCGACGCGGTAGGCGGAAACCACTTCTTCGCGGGTGGTCAGGTTGGTGAAGACGCCGCGACCGTGGTTGCCGTCGTACGGCTTGACCACCACCGGCAGGCCGATGTCCTCGGCGGCTGACCAGGCGTCGTCCTCGCTGTCGACCAGCCGGCCTTCCGGCACCGGCACGCCGCAGGTCGAGAGCAGTTCCTTGGTCAGGTCCTTGTCGCGCGAAATGCCTTCGGCGATGGCGCTGGTGCGGTCGGTTTCGGCCGTCCAGATGCGGCGCTGGCGTGCGCCATAGCCGAATTGCACCAGGTTGCCTTCGAACAGGCGGATGTACGGGATGTCGCGGTCGTCGGCGGCATCCACGATGCAGGCTGTGCTGGGGCCCAGGCAGTGGCGGTCCACCAGCCGGCGCAGGCGCGACACGGTGGCGTCGACGTCGAACGGGCGGTCTTCGATGGCGGCCATGACCAGGTCGCGGGCTTCGTTCAGGGCGGTGCGGGTGACTTGTTCCTGCCAGGCCCGCACGACGACCTTATAGACGCCGCGGGTGGAGGTTTCACGGGCCTTGCCGAACCCGCCGCGCAAGCCGGCCAGGTTCTGCAGTTCCAGGGTGACATGTTCAAGAATGTGGCCGGGCCAGGTGCCTTCCTTCACGCGGGACAGAAATCCGCCGCGAACCCCCGGGCTGCAGCGGTGTTCGATCAGCGAGGGCAGCCATGCGGTCAGGCGCTCGTAGAAGCCGGGAATGGTGTTGGAAGGGTAGTCCTCCAGTTCGCCGATATCCACCCACGCCTCGAGTACCGGACGATACGTCCAAATGTTCGGGCCGCGCAAAGCCACGACATCGAGAAATTCAATGTCTTTCTTTTTCATGTTTTAATTTACTTGAGAAGCAGGTTGGCACGCGCGGACGCCCCTATGCAAGACCGCGAATTTATTGGGGTTGCGCCTTTAGAATAATGCCAACGAGTGGGGGATCCCAGATATTCCTAATTAGAAAAATCGGCTGATACTATACGACGCCTTCAAAGGCGTGAACTCGTTGTGTTGTAAGGAAGGGACACGTTTTCAGCCTGGGGTTGGGAACGGTCGCCGCCTTGTAGGGCAGAGTCCTGGCCCGGTATGCGTTCTAATGAAAAAACCACACCTGCTTTCCGGCCTAGCCGATGCCTTTCCTGCCCGCTGGCGCGACCAAATCCGCGCTGAACTGGCGGAGGGCGAGACCTTGTTGGCCTGGGTTGAAATAGACCTGGATCAGCGCCTGAAGTTCCAGCCGGGCCTGCTGGCGGTCACCGACCGCCGTCTGATCGCCCGCAATCCCGCCGATACCGGCTGGGAAGCGTGGGCCTTCGGCCCCCAACTGTCCCTAAATCTTTCCGACCATGCCGGCGCCGCCGTGCTTGAGCTGCACGACGACACCGCGCGGCTGGGCATCTGGCGCTTTACCCTGGCCCGCAATCCGGCGGCGCTGCGCCTGCTGGGTCAGTTCGAGGCGCAGCAGGCGATCCGCCTGTCCGGCCACCAGGCCGAAGAAGCGGCCGAGCGCCAGTGCGTCACATGTAATACCGCCATTCCGGCCGGTCAGGACGAATGCCCGACTTGCAGCCAGGAACAGGCGTCCCCGTCCTCGACCTGGGCGCTGCTGCGCCTGTGGCGGTTCGCCCGGCCGTATCGCGGCCCCTTGCTGGCCGGCTTTCTCTTGACGTTGCTGGGTACGGCCGCGACGCTGGTGCCGCCCTACCTGACCATGCCGCTGATGGACGACGTGCTGATCCCGTTCCAGAACGGCGCGCCCATCGACTACAGCAAGGTTCGCCTGTACCTGGGCGGCCTGCTGGGGTCCGCCTTCCTGGCGTGGGGGCTGGGCTGGGCCCGCACCTACATCCTGGCCTGGGTCAGCGAGCGCATCGGCGCCGACCTGCGCACCACGACTTATGAGCACCTGCAGCAGCTGTCGCTGGAATACTTCGGCGGCAAGCGCACGGGCGACCTGATTTCCCGCATCGGTAGCGAAACCGACCGCATCTGTGTGTTCCTGTCGCTGCATCTGCTGGATTTCGCGAACGACATCCTGATGATCGTCATGACCGCGGCGATCCTGTTCTCGATCAATCCGTGGCTGGCGCTGGTCACCCTGGTGCCGCTGCCGTTCATCATCTGGATGATCCACGCAGTCCGCGACCGCCTGCGTCACGGCTTTGAAAAGGTCGATCGCATCTGGTCGGAAATCACCAACGTGCTGGCCGACACCATTCCGGGCATCCGCGTGGTCAAGGCTTTTGCCCAGGAACGACGCGAAGTGGCGCGTTTCCGCGAAGCCAACAACCGCAACCTGGAAGTCAACGACCGTGTGAATACCACCTGGTCGCTGTTCTCGCCCACCGTGACGCTGCTGACCGAAGTCGGGCTGCTGGTGGTCTGGATCTTTGGTATCTGGCAGGTGTCCCAAAAGCAGATCACGGTGGGGGTGCTGGCGGCATTCCTGGCCTACATCGGGCGCTTCTATACGCGTCTGGATTCGATGAGCCGCATTGTCTCGGTGACGCAGAAGGCCGCCGCTGGCGCCAAGCGCATCTTCGATATCCTGGACCACGTGTCCAGCGTGCCCGAACCGCAGAATCCGGCCAAGCTGCCGCAGATCAACGGCCGCATCGAACTGCGCGATGTCGGTTTCCGGTACGGCAACCGTCAGGTCATTCGCGGCCTGGACCTGACGATCTCCCCCGGCGAGATGATCGGCCTGGTGGGGCACAGCGGCTCGGGCAAGAGCACGCTGATCAACCTGATCTGCCGCTTCTACGACGTGTCCGAAGGCGCGGTGCTGGTGGACGGCGCCGACATCCGCTCGGTGCGCGTGGCCGACTACCGGCGCAACATCGGCCTGGTGCTGCAGGAGCCGTTCCTGTTCTTCGGCACCATCGCCGAGAACATCGCCTACGGCAAGCCGGACGCCACCCGCGACGAGATCGTGGCGGCGGCCCGCGCCGCCCATGCCCATGAATTCATCCTGCGGCTGCCGCATGGCTACGATTCGCTGGTCGGCGAACGCGGCCAGGCGCTGTCCGGCGGCGAGCGCCAGCGCATCTCGATCGCGCGCGCGCTGCTGATCGATCCGCGCATCCTGATCCTGGACGAGGCCACGTCGTCGGTGGACACCACCACCGAAAAGGAAATCCAGAAGGCGCTGGACAACCTGGTGCGCGGCCGCACCACCATCGCCATCGCCCACCGCCTGAGCACCTTGCGCAAGGCCGACCGGCTGGTGGTGCTGGACCGCGGCCAGATCGTGGAGCAGGGCCCGCACGAGGAACTGATGGCGCGTGAAGGCGCCTACTACCGGCTGTACCAGGCGCAGGCGCGCCAGAACGAGGCCGACGCGCAGGCCTCCGGCAGCGAAGACATGGCCGCCGTGGCCTGAGCGAGATAACCGTCATGACGCTTCCCGTTTTCCAGCTGCGACGCAATGCGTTCGGGCGTTTGGTGTTCCAGGGCGCCGACGGCGTCGCGCACGAAGGCGTGATTCCGGTGCGGGCCTTTCCGATCAGCGAGGCCGATCGCGGATTGTCGCTGGTGACTGGCGAAGGCCGCGAACTGCTGTGGATCGAGCGGCTGGCCGACGTGCCCGCCGCCGAACGCGCCCTGATCGAAGAGGAACTGGCCGGGCGGGAATTCATGCCCGAGATCCGCAAGCTGGCCAGCGTGTCCACCTTCGCCACGCCCAGCGTCTGGAAGGTGGAGACCGACAAGGGCCCCACCAGTTTCACGCTGCGCGGCGAGGAGGACATCCGGCGCCTGAACCCGCAGACGCTGCTGATTGCCGACAGCCACGGCATCTTCTACCTGGTGCGCGACATCCTGTCGCTCGACAAGCACAGCCGCAAACTGCTGGACCGCTTCCTTTGAGCGGTCAATCCGCCGCCGCGCGCTTGAACGGCGTGTGGGCCTCGAGTTCGCCCAGGTAGTCGTCGACCGCGGCGGTTTCCTCATCGAGAAAGTGCTGGATCGCGGCCGCGAAGCGCGGATCGGCGACCCAGTGCGCCGACCAGGTGGGCGTGGGCAGCAAACCGCGCGCCATCTTGTGCTCGCCTTGCGCGCCGCCCTCGAAACGCGCCATGCCGTGGGCGATGCAGTAGGCGATGGCCTGCATATAGCAGGTTTCGAAGTGCAGCCCCGGCACGTATTCCGTCGCGCCCCAATACCTTCCGTACAGCGTGTCGCCGCCCGCCAGGTTCAGGGCCGCCGCCACCGGCTGGCCGTCGCGCTCGGCCAGGATCAGCACGAAGGCGTCGGGCTGGTCGCGATAGGCGCGCAGGAAGAATTCGCGGCTCAGGTAGGGCGGATTGCCGTGGTTGAAGTAGGTGTGGCAATAGCACTGGTGGAAGAAATCCAGTTCGGCCGCGTCGATCTGCGCGCCGCGCAGCCAGCGGAACGCCAGCCCGGCCTGCGCCACCTTCTTGCGGTCCTGGCGGATCTTCTTGCGCTTGTCGTGGCTCATGGTGGCCAGGAAGGCGTCGAAGTCGGCGTAGCCGGGGTTGGTCCAGTGGAACTGCACGCTTTCGCGCACCATGAAGCCGGCCTCGCGCAGGGCGCGCAGGTCGTCCGCGGCCGGAAACAGCAGGTGCAGCGACGACACCTGGATTTCTTCGGCGAAGGCGACCAGCCCGCGCACCAGCGTGTCGCGGTCCTCGTCGCTGGCGGCCAGCAGGCGCGGGCCCGAGACCGGGGTGAACGGCACCGCCGCCAGCAGCTTGGGGTAGTAGCGCAGGCCGTGGCGCTCGAAGGCGTCGGCCCAGGCGTAGTCGAACACGTACTCGCCGCGCGAATGCGATTTCAGGTAGAGCGGCGTTGCGGCGGCCAATTGACCGTCGCGCCATAGCGCCAAGTAATGTGGGGCCCAGCCGGTGTCCGGCGCGGCGCAGCCCGTGTCGTGCAGGGCGCACAGGAAAGCATGGCGCAAGAATGGCTGATCGCCGGCCAGGGCGTCCCATTGGCGTGCGTCGATGCGGGACAGGTCTGTCTCGATGGTCAGGCGTAGCGGCGAATCCATGGACGAATGATAAAGTCTCCGTCAGCGCATGGCGCATTGTTATTGTTTTTCGGGCGGCCGCGGGTCGCCCCGGTACCGGGAATCACCATGGACAGTAATTCGATCCTTCCCGCGAGCGGGAAGGGTCCGGACGAGCGCGGCGCGCCTTGCCTGCGCGCCCAGGCACTGCAAGCGCTGGCGGCCGCTGACTGGGCGGACAAACTGGCGCGGGTGCGCGGCATCGCCAGCGACGCGCCGCTGGATCGCACGCGGCAATATGTGGCGTCCGGCGTGCTGCCCGGCCGTCCCCCAGCCCCTGAATTGGTGCCGCCGGCGCAGGTGCCGCACCGGTCCATGGCCACCCTGGAGGGCCGCGCGGCGCTGCTGCATGCGCTGGCCCATATCGAATTCAATGCGGTGAACCTGGCGCTCGACATCGTATGGCGTTTCGCCGGGATGCCCGACGCGTTCTACCGCGACTGGCTGCGCGTGGCACAAGAAGAGGCCAGCCACTTTGACCTGCTGAACCAGCGCCTGGCCAGCTTGGGCTATGCCTATGGCGATTTTCCCGCGCACAACGGCCTGTGGGACATGGCTGAGCGCACGCGGGACGACCTGCTGGCGCGGCTGGCGCTGGTGCCGCGCACGCTGGAAGCGCGTGGGCTGGATGCCTCGCCGCTGATCCGCAATAAGTTTGCCGGCGCCGGCGATGCGCCAAGCGCGGCCATCGTCGACATCATCCTGCGCGACGAAATCGGCCACGTGGCCATCGGCAACGACTGGTACAAGCGCCTGTGTGCCGAGCGGGGCCAGGAACCCGTGGCCTGCTATGCCGAACTGGCCGCCCGCTACGATGCGCCGCGCTTGCGCGGGCCCTTCAACCTGGAAGCGCGCCGCGCCGCCGGTTTCGACGAAGCCGAACTGGCCGCGTTGCAGGCGGATTGATCCTTATGCACATCGTTATCGACACACTGTTGACCGGCGCGGTGCGCCCGTTGGGCGATTCCGGCCGTGACAGCGGTATCGACAAGCAGCCGGTCGCCCACCGCCTGTGGCTGGGGCTGCAGGGGCTGCACGGCGATGAACAAGCCGACCGGCGCTTTCATGGCGGCCCCGAGAAAGCGCTGCACCACTATGCCCGCGAACACTATCCCGCCTGGCGCGAAGAACTGGGCGCGCGCACCGTGCTGGAGGCGCCGGGCGCCTTCGGTGAAAACCTCTCCACCGCCGGCATGACGGAAAGCGATGTCTGCGTGGGCGACGTCTTCGCCGCCGGCCAAGCGCTGATCCAGGTGTCGCAGGCGCGTCAGCCGTGCTGGAAGCTGAACCACCGTTTTGGGCATGCTGGCATGTCGGCGCGGGTGCAGGCCAGCGGCAAGACGGGCTGGTACTACCGCGTGCTGCGCGAGGGCTGGCTGGCGCCCGGCGACACACTGTCGCTGCAGGATCGGCCGCATCCGCAATGGACGCTGGCGCGGGTGCAGGACATTCTCAACCGCCGTGTGCTGGATGCGGCCTTGCTGGCCGAGTTGGCCGCATTGCCCGAACTGTCGCCCAACTGGCGCGCCCTGTTCGAGAAGCGCGCCCGCCTGGGCGAAATCGAAGACTGGAAGCGACGCCTGGAAGGCGACGCGGCCGACATCACTGCTGGAGCACTCCCTCGTTCATGAAATCGCCCCTTGTCGCCGTCGCCCTGACCGCCGCCGCGTTGGCCCTGCCGCTTTCCAGCGCGCAGGCCGCCGATGCCTTCGCTTCATGCCTGGCGCAATTGCGTGCCCCTGCCGCCAAGGCGGGCGTGTCCGGCGCTACCTTCGATACGCATACCGCCGGCCTGACGCCCGACATGGCGGTGATCGGCTTGCTGGACGCGCAGCCCGAATTCAAGACGCCGATCTGGGACTACATGGCGGCGCTGGTCGACGACGAGCGCGTCGTCGACGGCCGGGCCGGCATCGAACGCTGGCACGCTGACCTGGAGCGGGCCGCAGCCCGCTATGGGGTGGACCCGGCCACCATCGCGGCCGTGTGGGGCGTGGAAAGCAATTACGGCCGCACCCTGGGCGGACGGCCGCTGCTCACGTCGCTGTCCACGCTGTCGTGCTTTGGCCGGCGGCAAGCATATTTCCGCGGCGAGTTCTTCGCGGCGCTCAAAATTCTGCAGGATGAGCACATCGCGCCCGAAAAACTGACCGGCTCGTGGGCGGGCGCCTTCGGCCAGACCCAGTTCATGCCGTCGACCTACCTGCGGTTGGCCGTGGATTTCGACGGCGACGGCCGGCGCGACCTGATCGACAGCGTGCCTGACGCATTGGCGTCCACCGCCAATTTCCTCAAGCGCGCGGGCTGGAACAGCAGCCTGGACTGGGGCTACGAGGTCAAGCTGCCCGCGGGCCTGAACACCGCCGGCGCCGGGCGCAAGAACAAGCGCCCCCTGTCGTCCTGGAGCGGGCAGGGCGTGACCCGCGCCGACGGCCGGCCGTTGCCGTCGGGCGATACGCCTGTCGGGCTGCTGCTGCCCGCCGGCCCTCAAGGCCCGGCGTTCCTGGTGACCCGTAATTTCGATGCGCTGTATTCCTACAACGCGGCCGAAAGCTACGCGTTGGCGATTGCGCACCTGTCCGACCGCCTGCGCGGCGGTGGTCCACTGGTCCAAGCCTGGCCGACGGACGACCCCGGCCTGTCGCGGGCCGAGCGGCGCGAGTTGCAGCGCTTGCTGATTGCCCGTGGCTATGAACTTGGCGAACCCGATGGCATGATCGGCGCCCGGACCCGCGAAGCCCTGCAGGCGGCGCAGCGCCAACTGGGCCTGCCAGCGGACGGCCGCGCCGGGCAGAAGGCGCTTAACGCCTTGCGCGCGGGCGGCTGAACGGGCGGCGAAAGACAAGTTTTGCAAAGATCGGCGCCCTGGCCACAGGGATGACAGGATTTGCGCCGGCATGGGCCTATACTGGATTTCCGACTTTTCTGGAGTACGGCGATGAGTCTATTGGATACCTTGGCCTCGATGGCCGGCGGCGGTCAGCAAGGGGGCTCGGCCTCGTTGCTGCCGGCCCTGATCGAACAACTGAACAAGTACCCGGGCGGCATGTCTGGCCTGATCGCCAGCTTCCAGCAGGGCGGCTTGGGCGAAATCGTCTCTTCATGGGTCGGCAAGGGCCAGAATCTGCCCGTCAGTGCCGACCAGCTCGGCCAGGTGCTGGATCCGGGCGTGGTCAGTGAATTGGCTGCCAAGACCGGCCAGGACAGCAACTCGGTGCTGGGTTCCCTGTCTTCGCTGTTGCCGCAACTGGTCGACAGGGCCACCCCTGACGGCGCGGTCCAACCGGGCCACACCTTCAACCCGACCGACCTGCTGGCCTCGCTGTCCGGCCTGTTCGGCAACCGCGGCTGAATGCGGTCAGGAACACGCTCCTGACGCGCCCGTTGCCCCAGTCCGTGTTGCGCCGGCGCCTGTTGCAGGCGCTGGCGCTCGGCGCGCTTGCGCCCCTGGCGGCCTGCGCGCCGCCGATCTCGCTGAACGCGACTTTCCTGCAGCTGTGGCTTAGCCACCTGGACCTGACCGCCGACGATTGGCGGCGCCGCATCGCGGCCTACCGGCGTCTGGGCTGCCGCGAAATCTTCCTGCAGTGGACCGGCCTGGAAGGCGGGCGGCCGGATGACTGGATGGCGCCCAAGGCCACGCTGGACGCCATTTTCCATGAAGCAGAACGCAGCGGCCTGGGTGTGCACGTGGGCCTGCCGTACGACCAGCGCTGGTGGAACATGCTGGCCTCGCCCGACGACACGGCCCTAGCTGCCTACCTGGATCACACCCGCGACCGCGGTGTGGCCTACATGCAAAGTTCGGCGTGGCCCAAGCGCCGCAATTTCCGCGGCTGGTACTTGCCATACGAACTGGAGCAGTACAACTGGTCGCGTCCCGAGCGCCAGGCGTTGCTGGTGCCCTGGCTGGACGCGTTCACCCGCGCCTCGCTGGCCACCAGCTCCCGTGTGCCGACCATCTCCACCTACTTCAGCCGGTTGGGCGGAGATGGATCGCTGACCAAGCTATGGGCGCGAGTGCTGGATCACGTCCGCATTCATCCCATGATCCAGGATGGCGTGGGCGTGGCGGGCCTGGCGAACTACCAGTCGCTTGAACCGCTGCACGACATGCTGCTCAAGCGCCGGGCGCCGTTTGACCTGGTCATGGAATTGTTCGAGGAATTGCCTTCGGGCAGCACCGACGGCACCACCTTCAAGGCGCGCTCGGCCGACTTCAGCCGGGTCAAGCAGCAGTGGGAGGTGGCTCGCGGCTACGGCGCCAAACGCGTCGTGGCCTTCACCGTCGATCCATGGGTCATCGGCGATACGCCCGAGGCCCAGGCGCTGATGCGCGCCTGGATGGCGGCGCGCGTCTGACGCGCGCCGCCTGCGGACGTTCAGATGAAGCTGCGGCCGATGATTTCCCGCATGATTTCACTGGTGCCGCCGAAAATACGCAGCGCGCGCGCATCCACCCAGGCGCGACCGATGCCGTATTCCGCCATATAGCCATAGCCGCCGTACAACTGCAGCAGGTCGTCCAGTACGGCGCCCTGTATTTCGGTGGCGTTGAGCTTGGCCATTGCGGCCGTGGTGGGGTCCAGTTCGCCGGCCATGTGACGGGCCAGGCAATCGTCCAGGAACACCCGCAGCATGGTGCTTTGGGCGCGGGCGCTAGCCAGCTTGAAGCGTGAATTCTGGTAGTCGATGACGCGGCGGCCGAAGACCTTGCGGTTGCGGGTGTATTCGGCGGCTTCTTCCAGCATGCCTTCCAACGATGCGCCGGCGCGCAGCGCGATCGCCAGGCGTTCACGTGCAAGTTCCTGGGTCATGTATTCGAAGGCGGCATTTTCCTGGCCCAGCAGGCAATCGGCCGGCAGGCGCAGGTCGTCAAAGTACAGCTCGCAGGTGTCCTGGCAGTGCTGGCCGATCTTGCTGAGCGCCGGGCCCTTGGTGAAGCCGGGCTGATTCTCTTCGACGCAAAACAACGACAGGCCGCGCGCGCCCAGGTCGGGGTCGGTGCTGGCGAGCACGATGGCCAGCCCGGCGTTGACGCCATTGGTGATGAAGGTCTTCTGGCCGTTCAGCACATAGTGGTCGCCGTCGCGGCGGGCGCGCGTGCGCACGGCTTTGAGGTCGCTGCCGGCGCCGGGCTCGGACAGCGCGATGGCGCCGATCAACTCGCCCCGGGTCATGGCGGGCAGCCAGCGCGCTTTCTGCGCGGTGGTGCCGAACGCGTCCAGATAGGGCGACACCATGTCGGAGTGGATCGAAAAGCCGATGCCCAGGAAATTCGAACGTGCCAGTTCTTCGATGACGACGGCGGTATGGCCGAAGTCGCCACCCAACCCGTAGGGCTCGGGCAGGGCGCAGTTGAGCAGGCCTTCTTCGCCCGCGCGGCGCCACAGCGCGCGCGGCACGATGCCGGCTTTTTCCCAATCGGCGTAGTGGGGCGCGATCTCTTCGGCGACAAAGCGCCGGACCTGGTCGCGAAAAAGCTCGTGGTCATCCCTGAATACGCGGCGCATACGGCCTCCTTACTTGCTATAGGGGTCCGTGGCGCTGACTTGGCCGCTCAAGGTGGGGGCGGTGGGGCCGCCGGTGAGGAACAGACTGTAGTGGTCGCCGGGCTGCAGCGAGGGCAAGGACAGCGACGGCGAAAGCACTTCGCCGCAACCGGCCGCCAGCGACGCGCTGACCGGATTGATGGCCCGCGCCGCCGAGGCGCCGGGCTTGACGTCCTGGAACAGCGTGGGGCCGGTCGGGCTGACGGCCAGCCTGGCGCCGGGGCAGTCAGCGGCCAGGTTGTAAAAGCGCAGTTCGGCTTTCAGCGCGTCTTGTGCGCCGTTGCTGTCGTCCACCAGCGTGTAGGTCACCTTGACGCCGTCGCGGCGCACCACCAGGGTGCTGAACGTGTCGGGCGCCACTTGCAGGCTGGCGGCCGGCTTGCCGTCGATCAGCAAGTTGAACGCCTGGTTGCCCTTGACGATGGCATAGGTGCTGGCCGGGTGGGTGGGGCCGATTTCTTGCGACGGCCCGTTGGCGATCTGCACGCGCAAGGGGCCGACCTCGGGGTTGACCGCCCGCACGAATGACGAGCCGGCGGGCGGACGCGCGGCGTAGAGCTGGGCGAATGCGCCCTCGGCATGCGCCGCGCCGCCACCGGCGGCCAGGCCGAACGTCAATGTCAACGCCAGGGTGGGGAAACGAACACTACGGGTCATGCTTGAGACTCCGGTTTCTTGCTCAGGCGGGCCTCCAGGTACAAGCGTTCAAGCTGCTTGCGGTCCGCCTTGTCGGTGCTGGTCGTCGGAAACCGGTGGCAGGCCACCAGTTCGGACGGAATCATGTAGGGCGGCAGCCGGCGGCCCAGGGCGGCTTTCCAGCCTTCCAGTGCCGCGGGCAGCGGTTGCAAACCGCCAGGGCCGGCCTCGGCGGGCTCCACGAACCCGATCAATCGGATGATAGCGCCATCGGGCTTGCGCAGCGCTACGGTCGCGCCTGCCCGCGCACCGGGCAGGGCGGCGATGGCGGCGTCGATTTCGGCCAGCTCGATGCGGTAGCCGTGCAGCTTGATCTGGTCGTCGATCCGGCCCCGAAAAGTAACCAGGCCCTGCGAATCGATCTCGCCCAGGTCACCGCTGCGGTAGCCGCGCTTGCCGTTGCGAGTGAACATGCGCTGCGCGTTCAGGTCCGGGCGGTTCAGGTAGCCGCGCATGACGTGGTCGCCTGCGATGCTGATTTCGCCGTTCTCGATGAAGACCTCGGCGTAGGGCTTGGCCCGGCCGATGGGGAAGGGGTTGGGCGCCCGGGCCCGCAAGTCGGCGTCGATCTCGACCCAGGTGGTCGAGCAGGTTGCCTCGGTGGGGCCGTAGGAATTGACGATGCGCACATCCGGAAAGCGCCGCCAGAGTTCTTCGGCCAGCGTTGGCGTCAGCGACTCGGCGCCGAAGACGAAGACGCGCAGCTGCGGCAAGTGGGCGCGGTCGAAGTCCGGGTTGAACAGCTGCTGGCGTACGAACGACGGCGTGGATGCCCAGACGTTGATGCCGGTCGCGGCCAGATAGTTCACGAAAGTGTCGCGCTGCGCGATGGTCTCGCGCGGGCACAGCACGCAGGCGCCGCCAAGTTCCAGCGCGCCCACCCAGTTGAACAGCGAGAAGTCGAAGCTGAACAGCATCTGGTCCATGAACGCGGGGGCGGGCCCCAGGTTCAGGCAGTCGCGGATCCAGCCCGCGAACAGCGTGACGCTTTCGCGTCCGATCTGCACCCCCTTGGGGTCGCCGGTGCTGCCCGAGGTGAACATGATGTAGGCCAGGCCCGCTTCGTCCAGCGGCGCCGGCACGGCGCTGCCAGGCGCGAAGGCGCCCGTCTGCGCGTCGTAGCGCAATCCGGCGTGCACCAGTTCGCCGATGCGCGCGATGCGCTCGGGCGGGTTGATCACATCCACCGGCACGAACGGCACCCGCAGGCGCAGGCACCCCAGGATTGCCACCAGGAACGCGGATTCCTTGTGGCCGGAGATAACCAGTGGCACGCCGGCCGTCACGCCTGCCCGCAGCGCTGCCTGTTCCCAGGCCTGGGTCGCTGTCAGCAACTCGCCCCAGGTCAATGAGCCCTGGGCGTCCACCACGGCCACGGCGTCGGCGCCGGTGGCGGAGTCCGCGAAATCGTAGACGTTGAAATCGAAACGCATCGTCCAGCCCTCCCAGGGCGTATCAGGCGCGCGGATGCTCCGCGATGAAGGCCGCCAGGCTGTGCACCGATTCCAGGTGCACGTCGATCTCGGTCGGCGGGATCTTGCAGCCGAACTGGCGTTCCACCGCCAACGCCACGTCCACGGCGGCCAGCGAATCCACCAGCCCGGATTCGATCAGCAGGGTATCGGGATCGACCTTGGTGAGGATGATGCCTTCGATGAGGTCGGCCACCTTGGCTTCGATATCGTTGATGTCCATAGCGTACTCCGCGACCGCGCCGCGGTCAGAATTGGAAATAGAGGAACCGGGTTTCCTTGTGCAGGTTGACCAGGCAGAAGAACAGCAGGGCCAGCATCGCGGCCAGCCAGGGCAGGTTGGGACGCCAGCGCATCCAGGGCGAAGGCGCTTCCTGCGGCTTGAACAGCGCCGGCGAGTAGCGGCCCAGGATCTGGTGCGCATTGGGCGCGAACCAGGCGATGCCCAGCAGCACCACAGCATAGATCAACTGCAGGTGGTGGCCGACCAGCACGCGCCAGGCATCGCCCCAGGCCAGGCCGCTGACGTGGGTGGCCAGGTCCAGCGTTTCCATGCCGCGCAGGCCGATCATGCCCTGCATCAGCAGCATGGCGTCGCCGACCCCGTGGGCGCGGAAGAACGCTTGCGCCACCAGCACCGCGACAAAGGTCAGCAGCACGCAGGCGGCTCGCTTGACCACGTTCAGGTTGCGCGCGGCGGCGGGTTTGCGGCCCACCACGAAGATGCGCCAGGCGTGGTTCACCGACAGGTACATGGCGTGCAGCAGGCCGAATACCAGGAACTGGAAGCCGGCGCCGTGCCAGACGCCGGCCAGCGCCATCGTGAACAGCGTCGGCGTGACGATGCTGGCCAGGAAACCGCCCGCCGTGGCCACGCCCTGCGCCCCGACCGGCAGGTTGCGATCGGTGCGCCATTTCGAAATGGCCATGGCCACCGGGTAGTAGAGATAGGCGGTCAGGTAGCGTGTGAGTGTCATGTGCCAACGCGCCCAGAATTCGATGATGCTGCCCGCCTTGTAGGGCGAGTTGAAGTTCAGCGGGAAGCGGATGCCGAACATCTTGGCCAGGCCCAGCGCCATGTCCGAGTAGCCGGAAAAGTCGAAATAGAGTTGCAGCGCGTAGCACAGGCTGGCGCCCCAGGAACCCCAGAACATCAGATCGCCCGGCGCGGCGAAGCCGGCATCGGCGTAGGGCGCGATGCCGTCGGCCAGCAGCACCTTCTTGGCCAGGCCGATCACGAACAGCATGCCGCCCACCGACAGGTTTTCGGCCTTGAAGCGGTAGTTCTCCGGCTGTGCGAACTGCGGCATCATCTCTTTGTGATGCAGGATGGGGCCGGCGATCAGGTGCGGAAAGAACGTCACGAACAGCACGTAGCTGAGCAGGCTGCGCTCTTTCACGACGCCGGCGCGGCAGTCCAGCAGGTAGCCGATCTGGGTGAATGTGAAGAAAGAAATCCCCAGCGGCAGGATGATCGAATCCATGGTCGAACTGGTCATGCCCAGGTCGGTCAGGAAGTTCAGCAGCGTCGCAAAGTACTTGTAGTGGAACAGCAGCGCCAGGTCGGCGCCCACGCCCAGGCCCACGATCAGCCCTTGCAACCGCGGCTTGGCGGCCGTGTGCAGGATCAAGAGGCTGACCAGATAGTTGAAGGCGATCGACCCCGCCAGCAAGACCACGAACTGCGGATTCCACCAGCCGTAGAACACGAAGGACGTCAGGCACAGCCACAGGGCCGCCAGCCGCAGGTTCAGCCGCCCCGCGCCGTAATACACGGCCAGCGTCACGGGCAGGAAGACCAGCAGGAACAGGTAGGAATTGAATAGCATCTCGGGTCAGGGCAGTCGGGCCAGCACGGATTTCTCGTCGTCGGTCAACGGCAGCGACAGCGCCATTTCCGAAAACTCCCAGATCACCAGTTTCAGGCTCTTGGGCCATTGCTCGCGCTGCTTGAGCGCGACCAGCAGGGCCCCGGAGAACTGCCCGCCGTCCAGGCTCATGTTCCAGACCTCGCGGCCCAGCCCCTGCCCCAAGCGTTCAGCGAAATTGCTGCGACGGCCGTTCGAGCTGCCCGCCAGCAAGACTTCCACCGGCGGCGTCTCGTCCAGCAGTCCGCCGCCGCGTACCGGCTCGATTTTCTGCGGCGCCGCCAGATCCAGTTCTGGGCGCCAACCCGGCCGCGCCTGTTCCAGCCCGGCCAGCACGATCAGGTCGCCCATGCGCGGCTGCGGCGGCCCGGGCTTTTCTTCGTTGAAGGCCTGCGTTCCCGGGCCTTGCAGCAAGGGCAGCGCGGCCTGCGCCACGCGCGTGGCCGCGGCTTGGGCGCCGGTCGCGTTCATATGGACGTCGGTGCGGAAATAGCGCGGCGCCTCGGCTGCCGCCAGCGCCTGGCGCAGGTCCACGAAGGGCACGCCCTGCGCGCGCAGCGCTTCCTGCCAGGCGTCCAGGGTGCGCTGCATGGGCATCGAGACCATCTGGCCGCAAAGGTGGTCAGCTTCGATGCGCGACTTGTCCGGCACGGCCACGACCAGCACCTGCACCTGCTGCCGGCGCAGTTCTTCCACCCAATGGTGCATCAGGCGCAGGCGTTGATCGAAAACGTCAACGCCGGGTTGCGGCCGCAGGCCGTCGCGGTAGAACAGCCATTGCGGGCAGCCCATGGCGACTTGATCGCCCAGATCGCCCAGCACGCGGTAGCGCACCGACGAATTCCAGGTGTCCAGGCTGGCCTGCTCGGGCAGGCGGAGCGACTTGTTCAGCGCGGTGCCCGCCGTGCCGTTCATCCAGGCGGACGGCGCGACGTCGGCCGCGGTCAGCTTGGCCTGCAGCAGGCACCAGGCGCCCCAGCCCAGGCCAAGCGCCAGCAGCACGCCGAAAGCGATCGCGTGCAGCCGGTGTCCGGGAACGGCGGGCGCCGCCTTGTCCGCTTGTGCCACGGTGTTATTGCCCCACCGCCGTCTTCATGCGGCTGCGCCAGCTGTCTGCGGTCATGATGGACGCGTTGTCCCACAACCCCTTGGCGTCCGGGCCTTGCGCGAAGGTGGGCTCGAACATCTGCCACACCAGCACCTGCGGCTTGTTCTGCTTGAACGCGGGCGATTCCAGGTATTCCAGCAGCATGATCCATTGGCCGACGTTGCCGGGCTTCCAGTTCACGGAAACGGGGCGGTCCAGCACGTTGGACAGTTTTTGCGGAAAGCCGAAGTACGGCTGCACCATGCTGTGGCCGGTGACATGCACCGGTGCCGGCGCGTCGTCGATCAGGCTCTGGTTGTCAGCCTGGCGGCGCACGGTGAAGGTCTCGCGTCCGGCTTGCTTGCGCTGGTCGGGCGTCAGGAACAGTTCGGCCAGGTCGCCATAGCGGCGTTCATTGACCACGCTGCCCAGCGGCATGCCGGTGCCGGGCTTGCCGGCCAGCGTCTTCACGTCCTGCTTGATGCGTTGCGCCAGCGCTTCGGCGGTGGCGTCGGCGGCGGCCTGGGTCCAGTGCTGGTCGGTGCGGTAGAACACGTCCTGGCCGCTGTCCTTGACGCGACGCAGTACCGCTTCGTCGTCGAAGGTGGCCACGCCGGCCGCCTTGAGCTTGTCCTGGATGGTCTGGTAGCGCTTTTTGACCTCGGCGCTCAGTGTCGTGCCGTCCGGTAGCTTGTCCTGGTAGAACAGGGTCTTGTCGGGCAGTACCAGCACTTCGAGCTGGATGCCTTTCGCGGCCAGTGCGTCGCGGGTCTCGCGCACCAGTTGGGTCGAGGCGTCGATGCCCCGGGTATCCACCTGGGTCAGGCTGCCCCAGCCGGGGAAAAGCCAGTTGTCCTTGCCCTGGATGACGATGGACGAGGCTTGTTGGGCCTGGACGCCGACGGCGGTCAGGGCAAGCAGCGCGCCGCACAGCGCCGACGCCAGTCGGCGCGGGGAGCGGGTGAGGGTAGCGGTAGTCATGTTTGGCGGACTCCTTAAGGGGGCGTGTCGGCGCGGCTCAGTAGGACAGGGTCAGGTTGATGAACAAGCCCTTGGCTCGGTCGGCTTGGCCGCCGCCGATATTGAATCGATATTGGGTGGTCAGGTCCAGGTACGAACGCGGCGCGTTGTAGTGGTCTTCGCGGAACCAGTAACGGATATTGAAGCCAGGGCCGGCGCCCATGGACCACGACGAGCCGTCGCCCAGCTGGTTATACGAATCGGTGCCGTCGATATCCAGGCCGCTCAGGCGGTTCTTGTTCCAGAGCCAGTCGACGCCCACTACGGCATACGGGAAAAACACCAGGCGTTCGCTGATCGGGTCGACCCGGTAGCTGCGCCCCACGCGCAGTTCGCCGGCGCCGAAGGCCTGGTCGCGCTTGAGCTTGCCCGAGGTCTGGTCGGTATCGGCGCCGGTGGAGTTGTTGCGCTTCCACAGCCGGGCCGACATGTCCTGCCACGAATAGCCGGCCTGCACATAGCCTTCCATCGTGAACCAGTTGGGACGGTCGATGCGCAGCGTGGTGCCTTCATACATGCCGTAGGTCACGTAGGCGAGCCAGCCGCCGCTGCCGGCGTCCGTTTTGTAATGAGCCGTCTGGTTGCTGCGGTTCAGGCTGCAACGCAGGTCGTCCGGCTTCGGGCTGAACGTGCCTTGACGCGTGGCGGTGCCCAGGTTGAACTGGCGTTCCAGGCCAAAGGTCAGTCCCACTTCGGTGGAGGGCGTGAAGCGCATGCCCAGCGAACCGACCGTGGTGGGGATGCCGGAGATGCCCTGGTTGCGGGTTTCGTCGACGTTGATGGAGCCACCGGTGCAAGGGTCCGAGACCGTCTGGCTGGAGGTCTTGCCGCCCTTGTTGTACAGCGTGTTGGACAGGCGTCCGTACAGCTCGAAGGTCTGCGTCGACGAATTCAAGAAGTCCGAGGGACGCCAGAAGATTTCCGTGGTGCTGAAGATGGCGTCGCCCGGCACGGTAATCGCCGCGCCGCCCAGCCCGGAGGACGCGGGCCGTGCGCCGCGGTAGCCGGCCGATACGTAGCCCCCCCATTCGCGCGACAGTCCGGCGATGCCGCTGCGGGTATCGAAGCGCTGCTGCGGCGTCAGCTCCAGCCGGCCGGCGTCGGCTTCGTCGATGGCTTCCTTCAGCTTGTCCACCGCGCCGCGCTTGTCGCCCACGCCGGACAGGGCGTAGCCCTCGTCCAGAATCACGGTGGGTGGAGCCTTGCCGGTGGCGCGCGCGGCCTGGAAGTCCTGCAGCGCCAGCTTGGGCTGGCCCATGCGCTGGTGCAGATAGCCGCGCTGCATCAGCAGGGCGGGGTCGTCGGGCTGCGCCGCCAGCGCGTCGCTCATGCGCTTGTTGGCCTCGGCCAACTGCGCGGCGTTGCCGGCGGCCAGCGTGGTCGTCAACAGACGCTGCAATTCCTTGTTGGTCGGGTCCTGTTCGACCGCCTTGCGCGCTTGGGCGATGGCTTCCTGGTAGTCCTCGCGCCCGTACGCCGCGTAAGCCAGCGACGCCGGGCCGCCGCTGCCGGCTGCGTCCGACGGCAGCAGCTCGCAGGACGTGCCGTAGGGGGTGTCGCGGCAGTCTTGCACCGGGGCGGGGTAGTTGGCCAGGGTCAGCGTCGCCGGTACCGTGGGAGCCGAACGGGCGCGTTTGATGCGCGCATTGGCCGCTTCGTCCTTGGCGCCCAGGGGCTGCAGCAACGCCAGCGCGCGGGCGGTGGCGCCGCCGGCCAGTGACGCGTCGGCCGCGATCAGGCGCACGTTGCGGCGTTGGTCTTCGTCAAGCCAGTCCTGCTTGAGCGCGGCGTCGAAGTCGGCATTGGCCAGGTCCGTCTTGCCCTGGCGTTGGCGCAGGTACGCGCGCATCACCAGGGCGACCGTATTCTCGTCGTCCTGCTTCAAGGCGTCGGTCGCTGCGTCTTCGGCGGCGGCCAACTGGTTGTCCAGCATCAGCGCGGTCATGAGCAGCAGGCGGTGGCTGGCGGTGTCCGGGGCCAGCGCCACGGCTTCGCGCGCCAGCGGCACCGCATCGCCTGGCCGGTTGGCGATCAGCGCCTGATAGCCTTGTTCGGCGGGCTTGATCGCCAGGCGGCGCTTCATGGTGGTGCGGCGCGCGGTCAAGTCGTTCTTGTTGGGGGCGCCCAGTGCAATGGCCTTGTCGGCGGCGGCTTCGGCCTCGGCATATTTGCCTTGGGACTCCAGCGCGTCCAGCCACAGCATGGCCCAGGCCCCCTGCTTGGGATCGATGCGAAAGGCCTGCTCGGCGCCGCGCTGCGCGGCCGGAAAGTCGCCGCGGTTGTAATCGGTATAGGCGCGCGTGGCGATGGGAAAGCCGCGGCGGTAGGCCGCCGTGGTGGCGGGTGCGCCGGCGGCGGCCGTGCCGGTGGGCTGGGCCGCGCGGGGCCGCAGGTTGGCGCGCGCCTGGCGCAGCCCGGGGGTGTCCAGCCCGGCCTTGATCGCGTCCGCCGCGGCCTTGTCGGCCTCTTGCAGCTTGCCCTGCTTTTGCAGCGAATAGATCAGCAAAAGGCGCAGCCGCTCGACGTCCGGCCGCAGCGCGATGGCCGATTCGGCCTGCTTCTGAGCCAGCGCAAAGTTGCCGGCGTCATAGCTCTTGTAGCCCTCGTCCGCGAACTGGTAGGCCGCGCCTTCCAGTGGCGCCTCGGCGGCGCGTGGCGCCGACTGGGCCTGCGCGGGCCCGGCATTTCCGGCGCAAGCCAGCGCGGCGGACAGCAAAAACGAACGGGTCAGTGGCTTCATGTGGTTGCGGGTTTGTCGTCGGAGTGAGCCGCCGCGGCGTCGGTCTGGCCGCCTTGCTGGAAGTGGATGGCTTCTTTCAGCGTGCCCTCGTCCAGCCAACCTTGTTCCATCAGGATCTCGCCCAGCGGCTTCTTGTCGCGCGACTGGATTTCCAGCGCGCGCGCCAGTTTATCCTCGTCGATCGCCTGCCAGGACAACAGCAGTTCGCCCAGGCGCTGGCGCTGCTGAGCCAACTGGTCGGTGGACGGGAAGTCGTGCATGGTCTTGTCCCACGCCAATCGCTTGCCGGTGATCAGGTGACCGATGAACAGCTTCCAGGCGCGGGCCGCCGCCATGGCGTTGATGAAATTGCCCACGATCATGCGCGGGATCGACAGGATGGCGTGTTCCCAACCGTACATGCGGCCAACGAAATAGGCGCGCTGCACCACCCGCAGCAGCAGGGCCACCGCGTTGATCCACATCAGCGTCACCAGCCAGCCGCCCGGCTTGAAATACGACGGGTAATACACCTTCCACCAGCCGAACAGATCCGCCAGGTAGAAGATGAAGAAGTTGGCCAGCAGCACATATGCCAGGATCGCGATGAACGACGTCACCAGACCCTTGCGGTCGCGGAACAGCAGGTACTTGGTGGCCAGCGATCCGGTCCAGCCCACTTGCTGCCAGCCTTGCAGCCCGATGCCCAGCGTCCAGCGGGCCTTTTGCCGATAGGCGGTGCGGAAGGTGTTGGGGAAGTATTCGCGCACCCCCAGTGGCATGTGCACGCTCGAGATCTTTTCGCGGCCCAGGCCGAACCACGAACGTCGACGGGTCACGTATTCAACGCCGAACTTGCCGAAGATCTGGCGCATGCCGCGCTGCGCCAGGCGCGCGCCGATGTCGTAGTCCTCGGTCAGCGTATCGGTGTTGAACGGCTGGTTATTGGTTTCGGCCGCCAGCTCGACCAGGGCGCGGCGAGAAAAACAGGTGCCCACGCCGGCCGACGGCACCATCTTGGACAGGCTTTCCCGCACCACCAGGTCCTTGGTGTGCCATTCGGCGAACTCGTCCATGTAGGTGCCGGCCACCAGTTCGTACCAGTGGCGCTCCAGCGACGTGACCGGCAGCTGGATGAAATCGATGCGCGGCAGCAGGTAGTTGTAGTACTTCAGTTCCAGCGGGTGAAGCACGTCTTCGCTGTCGTGCAGGATGACGCCGGCAAAGGGCACGGGCTGCTTGGCATCCTGCGCGAAGATCGCCTGCACGATCCAGTTCAGGCAATCCGCCTTGCAGGTCGGCCCGTCGTGCGGCACTTCCACCCGTATCAATTGGCGGTAGCGCCGGCGCATCCGCTCGACTTCCTTGATCGTCCGCTCGTCGTTCTGATAGGTGCCGGCGAAGATCATGTAGTTCTTGTATTCCAGCGTCGACACCATGGTCTCGAGCATCGACGCGATTACGTCGTACTCCAGCCACGCGGGCACCATGATCGCCAGCGGCTGCTCCTCTTTCGCGCGCAGTTGCGACGCCGCCAGCGGCGCATAGCGGCGCTTGATGGTGACCGATCGCCAGGCCTCGCGGACCCAAAACCAGGCGTCGATGAACAGGTCATCCAGGCTCGAAAGCAGGATGATCACGCCGACGACGGCGGTCACGATCTCCAGGCCGCGGTAGTAATCGGCGATGAGATAGGGCCAGTAAAGCGAAGACATGGGCGGGCGTGTCCTGGTTTACTTGCTGGCCTTGTCCCTTCTGCGGCTGGCGCGCATGGCGAAGATCAGGATCAACAGCAGCACCAGCAGGCTGATGCTGATCGCCGGCACGCTCCACGAGATGTAGCGGCGCCATTCAAAGAAGGCGCTTTCGCCGGCGCCGGGCGGGTGGCTGGCGTCTGGGTTGGCGCTGTCGATCCACGCTACGGGGCCGGTCGCGCCGATGATCGCGACGTTGCCGCGATTCAGCACGAAGGGCGCGTCCAGCATGCCAGCCCGCTGGCCCAGGGTGTGCCACAGCACGCCATCCTGGCCGCTGGCGCTGACCACTTCGGCCGTGCTCAGATGGTCCAGTCCGGAAATATCCAGCCAGGTCGCGTTCTTGCCGTCCACCCGCAATTGCTTGCGGTCGTTCACGCTGACCATCGGCTTGGCGCCGTCCACCGGCACTTCCATCGCCAGGAAGGGGCGGACGGGCTTGACCGCCTGGCCGCCGGCCGCCACCGTGAGTTCGGCGCGCGAGGTCGACACCCCGCTGGCCGAGGCGATGCCGATCAGGCGCTTGAGGTTGTCGGGGGCATCGGCCAGGTAAGTGTCGGGAATGATGACTTGCGGGGTGCCGGCAAGCAGGGGCAGCAAGCCCACGAAGGTGCCGTCCGGCTCGGCCCGGTCGGGCTTCACGTAGCTGGTCGGCAGCACGTTCACCGGATAGCCCTGCGGAATTTCATTGCAATCGACCGACACGGGCTGGCGCTGGAAAGTCACGCGCACCGCGTTGGTGACGCCCAGCGCGTAGCCGGGCACGCGCGCCGTCAAGCGCTCGGGCTTGCCGTTGGCATCCAGCTGTTTGGCGGCCAGCAGAATGCCGTTCCAGAACACCGATGCCACCGGCCGCGTCGACGACGCGCCGGGCGCGGCCGACAGGTCCATGACCAGTTCACCAGGCATGCGGCCGTCGGATGACACCGCGGCCAGCGGGAAGGTCGTGGTCCAGTCGCCGCTGGCCACCACGTTGAAACTGTTGGGCGAGCCGCCCAGCGCGGTCAGGCGCAGGCCACCGTCCTTGAAGGTCTCGGGCGGGGTCGCGGCCTTGACCTGCACCTGGCGCGTCACCAGGATGCGGCGCCAGGCGGTATCGAATGCGCCCGCGCCTTGGGCGCCGGCATCCGCCGCCACCGCGATCACGGCCTGGCGGCCCATGGCAGCCAGCCGGATCTCCTTGGATTGCAGGTCTGCCGCGGCCAGCGGCGCGCGCTGGGTACGCCAGGCCTTGAAGGCATCGACCGCGGCGGCGTCGGCCGCCAGTTGCGATTGCAGCGCGTCCAGCGCCTCGTTCAGCTTGGCGCGCAATGCGGCGTCGGCGATCACGACATCGCCTGCGACGGCGGGCGCGCCCATGACCAGCAACGCGCCGATCTCGGCGGTGTTGGCCACCTTGTGCTTCTCGTTGCTGGTCAGCGCGGCGAACGCGGGGATCTGCGACAGCCCGGCCGGGGCTTGCAGGCCGCGCGTGTCGATCAGGTCGCCCACGGCCGGAAACGCCCGCACCGCCACGCGCTTGCCGGCGCGTTCCAGCGCCACGCCGATGCGCCAGGCGCTGTCGAAGGCCTGCTGGTCCAGCTTGGCGCCGGCCACGATCAGGGTCGGCTTGCCGGGCAGGGTGCCCCAGGCGTCGTCCAGATTGCCGATGGCCGAGGCGTCGTAGCGATAGGTCAGGCGTGTCTGCGGCGAAATCGTCAGCGCATTGGCCGTGGCGCGGTTGCTTTCGCAGTGGCGCAGTGCGATTTCCGACTGCCAGTCCACGCCTACTCGCAGGAAACCGCTCTCGCGGCTGCGCGGGTCGACCGCGAAGCCGCGCTCCACGGTGCCATCGCCGTCGGCGATGCGCTGGGCGCTCAGCGGCACGCCGTCGGCCCACAGCACCAAGCTGGTTCGGCCCGGCTCGCCCTTGGTGTACTTGGCGTCGAAATTCAGCGTCGCGTCGGCGATCGGCACGCCACGTGGCACCGGCACATAGAATTCCTGGCGCGCGTCGCTATTGCTCAGGACCACCGGCTCGCCGATACCCAGATCGGCCAGCGTGGTGTTGCGCGTCACCCAGTCGTCGCCCTGCAATTGACGCAGGGCGTCTCCGGCGGGGCTGGCCATCGCGCCCAGGGGCAGCAACAGGCCGGCGGCCATCAGCGCGCGGCAAAGCGTCAGGGCGGCGGGAAAGGGAGTGGACTTTGACATGGGGGCTCCAGGCGGGGAATACAGGGCTGAAGACATCAGGCCGGCGTACCGGCGTTGGACCCGTAGGGATCGAATTCAGAGACGGGCCGGCCGCAAAGCGCATCAACGATGCGTTGGCTGGCCCGGCCGTCTCCGTAGGGATTGATGCGGCGTGAAAACGAGGCGTGCAAGGTGGGATCGTCCAGCAGCCGGTTGACCTCGGTGACGATGCGCCGCGTATCGGTGCCCACCAGGGCCACCGTGCCCGCCTTCACGGCTTCGGGGCGCTCCGTCACTTCCCGCATTACCAGCACCGGCTTGCCCAGGTAGGGCGCCTCTTCCTGCACACCGCCGGAATCGGTCAGGATGAGATGGGCGCGCTGCATGAACCAGACGAAGTCCAGATAATCCAGCGGGTCGATCAGATGCACCCGGTCCAACCCGGCCAGATCCGTCATGACGACGTTGCGCACCTGGGGGTTCAGATGCACCGGGTAGACGATCTGCAGGTCTTCGCGCCGGGCCAGTTCGGCCAGCGCGGCGCAGATGTTCTTGAAACCGTCGCCAAAGCTTTCGCGCCGGTGGCCAGTGACCAGCATCAGGCGACGCTTGGGATCCAGCCAGTCGTAGCGGGCTTGCAGTCCACGCGCCAGTTCGCCCTCGGGGGCGAGCTTGGCGCAGGTCATGGCCAGCGCGTCGATGACGGTATTGCCGGTCACAGTGATGCGGCCGGCCAGATTTTCGCGCAGCAGGTTGCCGCGGGATTCGGCGGTCGGCGCGAACAGCCAATCGCCGATCGCGTCGACCACGCGGCGGTTCATTTCTTCGGGGAAGGGCATGGCCAGATTGCCCGTGCGCAGGCCCGCTTCAACGTGGCCGATACGGATGCGTCGATGGAACGCGGCCAGCGCGCAGGCCGAGGCCGTGCTCGTATCGCCGTGCACAAGCACGTAGTCGGGCTGTTCTTTTTCCAGCACCTCGTCGACGCGCCCGATCAATCGTGCGTACAGGCCGTTCAAGGTCTGGTTGGGCACCATGATGTCCAGATCGTGCTGCGCATGCAGGTCGAACAGCGCAAGGACTTGGTCCAACATCTGGCGATGCTGGCCGGTCACGCAGACCACGCTATCGATTCGGGGCTCTTGTTGCAGCGCCGTCACCAGGGGAGCCATTTTGATGGCTTCAGGACGCGTTCCGAATATCGAAAGTATCTTCATCGCAATAACGCGGCCCACGCCGGTGGCATTTTCTTGCGTTTATTATGTCTTGAAAGTATTAGTAATATGTGACGGAGTATTTCCCGACATTCCTAATGGCTGGCAACAGTTCGATAACTTGTTGGGAGCTGCATGAAAGCGAATCTCTCCAGAGGGGCATAAACGGGGCCGCATGGGATTTCAGTGCGCTGTCACAGTCGTATCGTGTCGTATCTTTGCAAGTTGCTTTTAGTAACTGCTGCATTGCGGTAGGTAGCCATAGATAACGGCGAAAAATAATGCAGTGAGGATGTAGAAAAGGGTCAGGGAGTTTTGAAAAGCGGCCAATTTTTGTTTAATCGCGCATTATTTGCGGCACTGCGCAAAGGGCTTGACTCTATAGTGGCTTTAGGCTTTTTCATGTGATCGTGGTGCCGCGTTCATGGCGCCGCGCAATCCCGTCGGGGGCGCCGATCACGGGTCACCTGAAATCATTGTTGGAAAGTCACCACGGCGGCGCTGGCATTGCGCCGACTCAACCCTCTCAAGGACCCGCATGAGCGACAGTCACCAGCACGGCGAAATACGTACGCTGCCCGAGTCCCGGCTGTGGATCGCGTTCGGGCTTACCAGCACCTTCATGGTGGTGGAGATTCTGGGCGGCCTGTGGACCGGCAGCCTGGCACTCATCTCCGACGCCATGCACATGATGACCGACGCCATCGCCTTGCTGCTGGCGCTGATCGCGATTCGGGCAGGCCGCAAGGCGGCGGATCTGATGCGCACCTACGGCTATGCGCGCTTCGAGATCCTGGCCGCGGCGGTCAACGCGCTGGTGCTGCTGGGGGTGGCGTTCTACATCCTCTACGAGGCGTATCGTCGCCTCGCGTCGCCGCCCGATATCCAGTCCGGCGGCATGCTGGTCGTGGCGATCGCGGGGCTGCTGATCAACCTGGTGTCGATGCGCCTGCTGGCCGGGTCCAAGGATGAGAGCCTGAACGTGAAGGGCGCCTATCTTGAGGTGTGGGCCGACATGCTGGGCTCGGTCGCCGTCATCGCCGGTGCGGTCATCATCTGGCTGACGGGTTGGCGCTGGGTCGACTCGGCGCTGGCCGTCGCCATCGGCTTCATGGTCTTTCCTCGCACCTGGGTGCTGCTGCGCGAATGCATCAACTTGCTGCTTGAAGGCGTGCCGCCCGGCATGAGCCTGACCGCGGTGCGCGACACCATCGCCGGCACCGAAGGGGTCGCCGGCGTGCACGATATCCACCTTTGGGCAATCACCCAGAAGCAGCCCCTCCTGACCGGCCACGTCGTGCTGGCGGCCGGCGCCGACGGCGAAAGTGTCAGGCTTGAGATCGAGCGGCGCCTGCAGGAAAGCTTCGACCTGCATCACACGACCCTGCAGATGGAACGCACAGACCGATCCGGTGAAGAGCACATCCACTGAGCGCCGCGCAAAAAAATGGCCAACCGGTAAAGGTTGGCCATTTTGGCGACATCGCAGTATTTGGTGGAGCCGGGGGGAATTGAACCCCCGTCCGCAAGCCCTCTGCAATCAGTTCTACATGCGTAGTCGATTTATTTAGTTTTAACCTTGGACTTAGCCAACCGACAGGCCGGACCAAAGCGATTCACGTAATTTAAATCTGAGCCGTGTGACCCCAGCGCAGACCGATTCCTTGTGAATGTCGCTGCTGCGGTTCGAGGGTTGCCCCCCTAGGAAGTTGCCTTCCTCCGCCTGACCCAAGGACAGATCAGTGCAGCGGCTCACCGCTTAAGCGGCGAGAGCGAAACGCTCGTCGTTGGCGTTTGTAGTGTTCCAGTGGTTTAACGAGCGTACTGGTGCTCGGCATGCCCTGAGTTGTTTCGCGACCCACGTCGAATCCGGATCGGCCCCAAGAACATCTATTGTACTGGTAAATGCAATAGCCTGCTGCCTTTCCGCGCCCCGACTTGCTGGATGGGGCGGGCGGTGTTCGGAGCAGGACTAGGCCACGTTGGCGCAGGCCGCTTTGGCGGCGGCACGCGGGCGCGAAGCCGCCATCAGCAGGAACGCCAGCGCCACTGACAGCGCCACGATGGCCGCTGCCGCCCAGCCCAGCGAAGCCAGGCCGTATTGGTCGATCACGTTGCCACCCACGACAGCGCCCAAGCCGATGCCGATGTTGGCGCCGGAGATGTTGAGCGACGCGGCGAAGGCGGGCGCCTCGGGCGCCGACTTCATCAGGCGCACGTGGCAGACGATGAACAGCGCGGCCTGGGCGACGCCCCAGATCGCCAGCGCGACGGCCAACAAGCCATGCGATTGCATCACCGGGCCCACGAAAGCCAGGCCCGCGGCCATCAGCGCCGAGAACAGCGCGGTGGCGCCCAGCGGACTGCGGTCGACCATGCGACCGCCCAGGGTGTTGCCGACCAGTCCGACCGCGCCGAAGGCCATCATGGTCCAGCCGACGATCTGGCCGTTGAAGCCGGCCAGGCGTTCCAGCATGTCCGCCAAGTAGGTATAGGCCGTGAACATACCGGTGAACACCAGCAGCGACAGCACCACGTGGCCCACGACAATCGGGTTGCGCAGGATGCGCAGCTGCGTTACCAGCTTGACGCTCTCGGCGCGGATACGCGTGCGGGGGAAGGCCACCAACAGGAGCAGCGCCTTGGCGAACGCCACCCCAGACAGCACCCAGAACGCCGCGCGCCAGCCGAAGGCGTCCGAGATCAGGACGCCGATGGGGATACCGAACACCGTGGCCGCCACAATGCCGAAGGCCACCATCGAAATGGCGCGGCCGGCACGGGCAGGGCCCACCAATTCCACCGCGGTAGCGCTGGCCAGCGACCAGAACACCGGCAGGGCGAGCGCAGGTACGAAGCGGGCGATCGCCATGACCCAGATGTTGGGCGCCATTGCCGCCAGGGCGTTGGACAGGCCGAACAAGATCAGCACGCTGATGAACAGGCGCTTGCGTTCGATGTTGGCCATCAGGGCAGTCAAGAGGGGGCCGGTGGCTGCCACCGTGAAGGCGAACAACGACACCAGCAGGCCCGCCTGGGACACGGTGACGCCCAGGTCACGCGCCAGGCTGGGCAAGAGGCCGACGATCAGGAATTCCGTGGTCAGGATGGTGAAGCCGGCGGCTGAAAGTAGCAGGATGGGCAAAAGCATAGGCAATTCCTAGTGCGCGCGATGCCGTCGGCAACGCGCGGATAGTGCGAAGAGGGCGTTCTAAAAGGTCAGGATCGCGCACCGGGGACAGGTCGGTGCGCCATTGCATGAGGGCTGCGGGCCGTCAGTGCGTCGAGCGAGGTCGCTGCGCGGGCGTTGCCGCGCTGCGCCGGCGTTTGCCGGGAAAGGCAATCGGGAGGCACCCGGATTGCCCTGCATGGAAGCTACTTTAATTCAACTGCGGCCCCGGATAAAGCTACGGGATCCGGATAAATTGTTCGGCCAGCTCAACTAATTTGGCCGAACAATTGTCATGCGTCGGGCCGCAAGCCGGAAATTAGCGCAGGTCGCGGGGCAGCAGCGGCTGAATCGCGGACCAGAGTTCGGCGGGCGTATTGGCGCAGGCGTCGGCGTCCCAGGCGCTGAGGTTGTCTTCCTCGCCCACGTAGCCGTAGGCGGCCGCGACCGCCGGCATGCCTGCCGCGTGCGCGGCCTGGATGTCGCGCAGGTCGTCGCCGACATAGACGCAGCGGTCGACGGAAAAACCGGCTTCACGCGCGGCATGCTGCAGCGGCAACGGGTGCGGTTTGGCGTGGGCGGTGGTGTCGCCGCAGACCAGCACCGCGCTATCGCGGGTCAGGTCCAGGAATTCAACGATCGGCAGCGTCAGGTACGTGACCTTGTTGGTCACGATGCCCCAGGACAGGCCGCGCTGGCGAATATCGGCCAGCAGCGCCTCGATACCGGGGAACAGCTTGCTGTGGACGGTCGAGCTGGCGGCGTAGTCTTCCAGGAATTGCAGGCGGGTCGGCTCGTAGTCGGTGTCGCCCGGTTTCAAGCCGAGCGCCACGCGCAAGAGGCCGCGTGCGCCTTGCGAGGCGACCGGGCGCAGGGTTTCGTAGGGCAGGGGATCCAGGCCACGGCGGGTGCGCTGCTGGTTGGCGGCGGCGGCCAGGTCGGGGGCGGTGTCGGCCAGCGTGCCGTCAAAATCAAACAGGATCAGGGCGCTCATTTGCGGGTAGCCATCAAGTAGTTGACCGAGGTGTCGGACGACAGCGAGTAGATCTGGGTGATCGGGTTGTATTCCATGCCGCGCATGCCGACGGGCGCCAGGCCCGCGCCGCGGGCGGCCGCAGCCAGTTCGCTGGGCTTGATGAACATGTCGTACGTATGCGTGCCACGAGGCAGCAGGCGCAGCACGTATTCGGCCCCCACGATGGCGAACAGGAATGCCTTGGCGTTGCGGTTCAGGGTGGAAAAGAACACCCAGCCGCCCGGTTTGGTGAGCGCCGCGCAAGCGCGCACGATGGATGCCGGGTCCGGCACGTGCTCCAGCATTTCCATGCAGGTCACCACGTCGTATTGACCGGGCTGCTCCGCGGCCAACTGCTCCACCGGCACCTTGCGGTAGTCCACCTTCACGCCCGATTCCAAACCGTGCAGCCGAGCCACCTTCAGGGACTTGTCGGCCAGGTCGATGCCGGTAACATCCGCGCCGGCGCGGGCCATGGATTCAGACAGGATGCCGCCGCCGCAACCGACGTCCAGCACCTTCTTGCCGCCGAGGCTGCCCGCGGATTCCTGGATCCATTCCAGGCGTAGCGGGTTGATGGCGTGCAGGGGCTTGAACTCGCTTTCGGGGTCCCACCAGCGGCTGGCCAGGGCGCCGAACTTGTCCAGTTCGGCCTGATCGGCGTTGATGGTGGCTTGGGCGGTATCGGAAGTGTGGGTGGTCATGGGCGGTCCAGCAGAAGGCGGCTCTCTATATATAGAGGGGCTGCGGCGCCTTGGGCGCGGCAGGTGCCGAGACGTTTGCACCGCATTGGTGCAAGCCGGGCGAAAAAAAGGGCCTCGCTATGCGAGGCCCCTTATTGTAGCTAGTCCGGCAATTACTTGCGGCTACCCACGATTTCGATTTCAACGCGACGGTTCTGGGCGCGGCCTTCCTTCGTCTTGTTGGAAGCGATCGGGTTCTTCTTGCCCTTGCCTTCCGTGTAGATACGGTTCGGGTCGATACCCTTGCTGACCAGGTAGGCCTTGACCGAAGCGGCGCGGCGCTCGGACAGCTTCTGGTTGTAGGCGTCGGTACCGATCGAGTCGGTGTGGCCAACAGCAATGATGGTTTCGAGGTCGATACCGCGAGCTTGCTGGGCGACTTGGTCCAGCAGTTGACGGCCTTCGGGCTTCAGGGTCGACTTGTCGAAGTCGAAGAACGTGTCAGCGTTGAACACGACCTTGGCCGCCA
>JBEBOQ010000013.1:0-87263 GCA_040396375.1 Achromobacter xylosoxidans | reverse complement strand
TGACGAAGGGGGAGTCCGGCGCCCGCGCGCCGGACCGCAATCGTGGGCGCCCGCCCCGCATGCCGCCGCCGCGAGGGGCGACCTACGAAGAACAACCCGCCACATTAACGCCTTCAAAAAAACTCAAACCGCCCCAGCCACCACATGACACCGCACCTCCCGCCCCCCAACAACAACCACCTCAGGCACCACCCCCCGGCACCGCTCCTGCACCATCCCACACCGAGTATGAAACGTGCACCCAGCCGGCGGCCTGATCGGATTAGGAACCTCCCCCCCCATTGGCTCTCGATCCCGTCTCGGATCATCCAGATCCGGAATCGTGTCCAGCAGCATCCTTGTGTACGGATGTTTAGGCGACTCGAATAAATCGTCCGCCGCCGCCTGCTCCACAATCCGTCCCAGGTACATCACTGCTACCCGGTCCGACACGTGCCGCACCACCGACAAGTTATGGCTGATGAACACGTACGTCAGCCCGAATTCCTTTTGCAGGTCGCCCATCAGGTTCAGGATCTGTGCCTGCACCGACACGTCCAGTGCTGATGTCGGTTCGTCGCACACCAGGAACTCCGCTTCTGTCGCCAGGGCACGCGCGATCGAAATGCGCTGGCGCTGCCCGCCCGAAAACTCGTGCGGAAAGCGGCTCGCGTCGCTCGCCGACAGCCCGACCAGTTCCAGCAGCTCGTCCACCCGGCGCCGCGTATCCGTCGGGCTTGATCGCAGGCCCAGCGTAATGATCGGCTCCGCCACAATGTTGCCCACCCGCCAGCGCGGATTCAGGCTCGCGTACGGGTCCTGGAAAATCATCTGCGGATGCAGCGTCCCGCCCTTGCGATTGCGGCCGTAGCGCAGCGTGCCGCGCGTTGGCGACACCAGTCCCACCAGCAGCTTGGCCAGTGTCGACTTGCCGCAGCCCGACTCGCCCACAATGCTTAACGTACTGCCGCGCGGCACTGCCAGCGATACGCCATCCACCGCCTTCAGCGTCTGCATCGGTTGGCGCGACAGCGTGCGTTCCAGCCAGGGCGGCGACACATCGAACCAGCAGGCCAGGTCGTCGGCCCGCAACAGGTAATCCTCGTTATGCGGCATGAGCGACGCCTCCTTGGTGCAGCCAGCAGGCGCTGACCGTGGCGCCGGACGGCGACGCCGCCAGCACCGGACGGGCCTGGCCGCAGCGCGGGCCGGCCATCGCGCAGCGTGGATGGAACGCGCAGCCGTCCGGCATCGCGTGCAGCCGCGGCATCGCGCCGTCGATCTGGTTCAGGCGGGCGGCGCGGTGGCGCAGCCCCGGAATCGCGTTCATCAGGCCCTGCGTATACGGATGGCCCGGGCGCCGCAGCACCTCCAGCACCGGGCCGATCTCCACAATGCGGCCCGCGTACATCACCGCCACCCGGTCCGCCGTTTCCGCGATCACGCCCATATCGTGCGTCACCAGCAGCACCGACGTACCCTGCTCGCGGCACAGCCGGCGCAGCAGCGCCGTGATCTGCGCCTGCACCGACACATCCAGCGCCGTCGTCGGCTCGTCAGCGATGATCAGCCGCGGCCGCGCCGCCAGCGCCAGCGCGATCACCACCCGCTGGCGCATGCCGCCGGAAAACTGGTGCGGATAGTGGTCAATGCGGCGGTCGGCCGCGGGGATGCCCACCGCCAGCAGCAGCTCCAGCGCCCGCTGCCGCGCTACCGCGGACGAGCTTTTGTCGTGATGGCGGATCGTTTCCACCAATTGGTCGCCCACCGTGAACAACGGGTGCAGGCTGGTCAGCGGGTCTTGGAAGATCGCACCGATCTCCTTGCCGCGCAGCCGTTGGCGGGCCTTGGGTGGCAGATTGTCGATGCGCCGGCCGGCCAGGTGGATCTCGCCGCCACCCAAGCGGCCAGGCGGCTCCAGCAGGCCGATCACCGCCATGCCGGTCAGCGATTTGCCGGCGCCGGATTCGCCCACCATGCCCAGGATTTCGCCGGGTCCGATGTCAAACGTGATGTCGCGCGTGGCCACCAGGGTGCCGTGGCGGGTGGGAAATTCCACCGACAGGCCGCGCACCGACAGCGTCGGGGCGGCGGGACTGGGAACGGTCGTCATGACGGGCTCCTTGGGGGCCGCGGATAACTGGAAGAGAAAATCTCGCCGACCGGTGGGTGGCCCCAGGTACGGTCGGGATACCGGGCCACCAGGCCGTCGAACTGGTCCTGGGCCTGGGCTTGCGCCAAGCGCGCGTCAAAACCCGGGATACGGCCGTCGACCATGACAAAGCGGCCGTCGATGACCACCTGCGATACGTCGCGGCCGCTGCCGCCCACCATCAGGGTCTGGATGGGATCGATCAACTGGCCATTGCGGTCGTGGGAAAAATCAAACACCACGATGTCGGCCTTGGCGCCGACCGCCAGGCGGCCCAGGTCGGGCCGGCCCAGGGCATCGGCCCCGCCGACGGTGGCGGCGTCGTAATAGTCTTCGGAACGCACCGCTTCGGTGGACTGGTCCGCCACCCGGCACAGCATCAGGCCCACCTGCATGTTCAGCACCATGTCCGGCGGCCAGGTATCCGTGCCCATGCCGATCTTCACGCCCAGCTTGCGATAGCGGGCGAACGATTCCAGCGTGGCGCCGTGGCGCGCCGACACCAGCGGGCAATGCACGATGGCGGCGCCCGCGTCGCGGATGATCTCCAGGTCGTTCCCCGGCCGGTCGATGTGGCGCGAGCCGGACACATAGGTGCCATGCGGCAGCAACGCCCGCTCGGACAGAAAGCCCAGGCTTTGCAGCCATTCGGGCGGGCTCATGCCGTGCTGCTCCAGCACCAGGTCGTATTCCAGGCGCGACTGGCAGCAATGCAGCCGGATGGGGATATCGCGCTCGCGTGCGGCAGCCGCCGACGCCCGCAGCAGTTCAGGCGTGCAGGTTTCGATACGGTCCGGCGACAGCATGGCGCGCACCCGCCCGTCATGCAGGCCGTCGATGTCGTCGCAGAACGCCACCGCCTGCGCCAGCCCGGCCATGCCGCGCGCCTCGTCGTAGTGGCAGCGGATATTGCCCTGTCCGTCCACATAGGTATGGCCGCTGCGGTAGGCCGGCCCCAGGTAGACGCGCAGGCCCAGCTCGCCGGCCGCCTGGGCGGCCGACAGGAATTCCTCGCGGGTCTCGCCCCACACCCGGTAGAACAACGACGCAATCGGCAGCGCCGTAGTGATGCCGTTGCGAATCAGTTGGGCGAAGGCGTAGCGCTTCTGGAAGGCCAGTTCGCCCGGGGTGTACATCTCGTACGGCCCCTGCTTCATATAGCTTTCCGGCCAGATGCGACCGCGGCGCCAGGCCGGCGAATTGTCGAAGCCCAGTATGGTGGTATCCAGGTCCGACAGCGCGTCCAAGTCCACGAAACCCGGCCCGATCAGGGCCCGGCCGTAGTCGTGGCGGCGCGCGACCGTGCCCGGATAGCGGTGGCCCACGTAGATGATGCGGTCGCCCTGGAACACGACTTCGCCGTTCTCGTACAGGCAATGGCGGCCGTTCTCGTGGCCGACCACCCAACGGGCGGTCAACAGCGTAACGTCATCGCGCCCGGCCATTACGGCGCCTCCACCAGCGCGCGACCGGCGCGGGCCACGACCTGGCCGCGCTTGACGACCAGCTTGCGCACCGGACGCGCCACGATGGCCTCGGCCACCGTTTCGGCGTCGACCAGCACGAAGTCGGCGTGGCAGCCCGGCGCCAGGCCATAGTCGGCCAAGTCCATGACGCGGGCGTTGCCATAGGTGGCCACGTGCAAGGCCAGCGCCAGCTCGTCGTCGCGGCGGAAGTTGTTGCGCAGGCCCACCAGCATGGTGCGTTCCAGCATGTCAGGCTTGCCATAGGGGCCCCAGGTGTCGCGCATGCCGTCGTTGCCGGTACAGACCACAACGCCTGCCGCGTGCAGCCGCGCCACGTTCGGCACCGGGCGCGAGGCCGAGCCGGTGGTCATGATGTGCACGCCAGCTTCCAGCAGGCCGTCCACCAGCCCCTGCACCGCCTGCGCGTCGGGCATGCCCAGGCAGAACGAATGCGACAGCGTCACCTTGCCCTGCATGCCCAGCGCCAGTACCCGGTCGATGGTCATCTGCATGGAAAACGCGCCCAGCTCGCCGGCTTCATGCAGGTGGATGTCTATCGGCTTGCCGTGCTTGTCGGCCAGGCCGAAGATCGCGTCCAGGTGGCCCTTCGGGTCGCGGTCCATGCCGGCCGGGTCCAGCCCGCCAACCACGTCCGCCCCCAGGCGCAGGGCTTGTTCCATCAGTTCCAACGTGCCCGGGCGGATCAGCAGCCCGCTTTGCGGAAACGCCACGATCTGCAAGTCGATCTGGTCGCGATACTGGTCGCGGGCGCGCATCACCCCTTCGATGGCGGCCACGCCGATGTCGGTGTCCACGTCGACGTGGCTGCGGATATGGCTGGTGCCGTCGGCCACCGACATCACGATCTGGCGGGCCGACTGGCGATACGGGTCGATGCCCAGGCGGCGCTTTTCCAGGCGCTCGTTGTCGATCTTGTCGATCAGGCGCGGGCCCACTTCGTTGCGGTACCAGGGCATGCCGTACATCGTCTTGTCCAGATGGGCATGCGCATCGATCAGGCCGGGCAGCAAAATGGCGCCGCCGCCGTCCACCCGCGGCACGCTGTCGGGCACCGGCCCGTCAATGGCCGCAAAGCGCCCATCGCGCACCAGCACCGAGGCGATCTCGCCGCCCGCCGGGCGGACATGGGTATACAAAGTTGCGTTTTGCATGGTTCGTGTGTGTCTGTGTACGTTGCCGCGCTTAGCGCAGGCGGGGATTCAAGGCGTCGCGCAGCCAGTCGCCCAGCAGGTTCACCACCAGCACGATCAGGCTCAAGTACAGGGCCGGAAAGACCACCACCCACCATTGACCGGAAAACAGGAACTGGTTGCCCAGCCGGATCAGCGTGCCCAACGACGGTTCGGTGGGCGGCATGCCCACGCCCAGGAAGCTCAGCGTGGCCTCGATCAGGATCGCCAGGCCCAGGTTCAGCGTGGCGGTCACCATGACCGGGGTCAACGTATTGGGCAGGATGTGCGTCAGCATGATGCGCAGCGAACTGACGCGGATCAGCCGGGCGGCCTGCACATATTCCTTGCCGCGCTCGACCAGCGCCGACGCGCGCACGGTGCGGGCATACTGCACCCAGTTGGTCATCGAGATCGCCAGGATCAGGATCACCGACGACAGCGTTTCGCGCATGCCGGGCGGCAACAATTGGCGGAATACGGCGGTCACCAGGATCGCGACCAGGATGGTGGGGATGCTGAGCAGCGTATCGCCCACGCGCATCAGCGCATTGTCTACCCAGCCGCCAAAGTACCCCGCCGCCAGGCCCACCAGCAGGCCGATCGCCAGCGACAGCACCACGGTCGCCAAGCCAATCACCAGCGACATGCGCGAGCCGTACAGAATCGCGGACCAGACATCGCGCCCCTGGGTGTCGGTGCCGAGCAGGAACTGAGCCTCACCCCCGGCGACCCAGCTCGGCGGCAATTCCGCGTTCAGCAGATCCAGCTGCGCCAGGTCGTAGGGATTCTGCGGCGCGATCAACGGCGCGAATATGGCCAGCAGCACCACCACCAGCAGCACGATGCCCGCGCCCATCGCCACGTAGTCCTGTCGCAGGCTCCACCACAGGTCGCTTTGCAGCAGTCGCGCCAGCCTGCCCCGGCCCTGGCCGGAAAACGGTTTAGTGAGCATTGGCGCCTCCTTTGACGTGCTGGCTGCGCAGACGGGGATCGACCACGCCGTACATCATGTCCACCAGCGTGTTCAGCGCCACGAAGATGAAGGACACGATCACCAGGTAGGCGGCCATGACGGGAATATCCACGAACATGACCGATTGGATGAACAGCAAGCCCATGCCGGGCCACTGGAATACGGTCTCGGTGATCAGTGCGAACGCGATCAGGTTGCCGATCTGCATGCCGGTCACGGTAATGACCGGCATCAGGCAATTACGCAGCGCCAGCCGGAAATGCACCACCCGGTTGGGCAGGCCGCGGGCACGAGCGAACTTGATGAATTCCGTGCGCAACGTTTCCAGCATTTCGGCCCGCACCAGACGCATGATCAGCGTGATCTGGAACAGCGCCAGCGTAATGGACGGCAGCACCAGCGCGGCCCGGCCCGACGGCGTGAGCAGCCCCGTCGTCCAGCCGCCGATGCGGACCGTATCACCGCGGCCAAAGCCCGGCAGCCAGCCCAGCTGCACCGAAAAGATCAGGATCAACATGATGCCCACCACGAAGCTGGGCAGCGAGATGCCCAGGATGGACACGAACTGCAGCGCCTGCGCCAGCCGCGACTTGCGGTAAATGGCGGTCAGTACGCCCAGCGGCACCCCCACCACCAGCGACAGCAAGGTCGCCATCATGACCAGCTCGAAGGTAGCCGGAAAGCGCTCGGCCACCAGCGCGAACACGTCCTGCTGGTTGCGGTAGGAAATGCCGAATTCGCCATGCGCGGCGTTGGCCACGAAATGCACGAACTGCATGCCCACCGATGCGTTCAGGCCCAGGCGCTCGCGCAGCTCGTCGCGCTGCGTCTGCGAAGCCTGCTCGTTGAGCATCATGTCGACGGGGTCGCCGACAAACCGGAAAATCACGAACGCCAGCAACGCCACCGCCAGCATCACGCCGACCGCGTTGAAGACCCGTCTAACTATGAACGCCAGCATGTGCGCCTCCTGTCAGCCCCAGAGCCCGGCCGCGGCTGCGGCCGGCCCGCCATCACTTCATGCGCACGGTCCACAGACGCGCCTTGTTGTCGGGCATCTGCAGCACATCGCCGACATTGGCGCCCACCGCCCAGGCCATGGGCTGCTGGTGCAGCGGCAGGAAGCGCACGTCGTCATGCAGGGTCTGCAGGATGTCGGCCATCATCTGCACGCGCTTGGGCCGGTCCATTTCGGCGGCCGCGGCGTCGATGCGCGCATCCAGCGCCGCATCGCCCCACTGCCCCCAGTTGAAGACGCCAGCCGGACCCGTGCGGCTATGCATGACCTGCAGCAAGATCGACAGGGCGTCGATCTGCGGCTCGTTGGCCCAGCCGTGTATGGTGATGTCGAACTCGCCGCGCGACCGCTTGGGGTTCTGCAGCGACCGCGGGCCGCTGGCCAGCGAAGCCTTCACGCCGATCCGCGCCCACATCGAGGCCGCAGCCTGGCACAGTTCTTCTTCGTTGACGAACATGTCGTTCGAGCACAGCAGCGACAGCGAGAAGCCGTCCGGGTAGCCGGCGTCGGCCAACAGCTTCTTGGCGCGGGCGGCATCGAACGGCAGGCGTTCTTCCTGCTTGGCCTCGTAGCCCGGAATCGACGGCGCCACCAGGGCGCCGGTGGTGCGCGACAAGCCGCGCATCACGCGCTTTTGCAGCAGATCGGGCGAAAGCGCCATATACAGCGCCTGGCGCACCCGCAGGTCTTTCAGCGGGTTCTTGTCGGTGATGTTGGACCCCACCAGCTTGTCGCCCAGGTTGAAGCCGAAGTACAGCGTGCGCAATTCGGTGGCGGCCAACACCTTCACATTAGGCGCGGCGCGCAGCCGGTCCAGATCCTGCAGCGGCGCGTTTTCGGTGAAATTGATGTCGCCGGACAGCAATGCCGCCACGCGGGTCGGCGCCGAGGCGATCGGCGTGAATTCGATGCGGTCCAGGTTGTGGCGCGGCTTGTCCCACCAGTCGGGGTTCACTACCAGCACGGTGCGGGTGTCCGGCCGGTACGACTCGACCTTGAACGGCCCGGTGCCGTTGGCGTTGTGGGTGGCGTAGCCTTCGATCTTCTTGGCCGCGTCGGTGGGTTTCAGGCTGTTGTTGTCCACCAGCCACTGGCGGTTGAAGATGAAGATATTGGTCAGGTCGTTCAGCATCAGCGGGTATGGATGCGTCATTTCGATGTCGACGGTGTAGTCGTCGACCTTGCGCACCGCCTTGAAGGCCGGCAGGTTGCCCTTGAGCGGCGAGGCGTCGTCGGACACGCGGGTCATCGACGCCACCACGTCGTCGGCCGAGAACGGCGCGCCATTGTGGAACTTGACGCCGTGGCGCAAGTGAAAGCGCAGCACGGTCGGCGTCGGGGTCTCCCAGGATTCGGCCAGCGCGGGCGTGATGTTGAACTTGTCGTCGTAGCGGATCAGCGCTTCGTAGACGTGGTTCAGGAAGGCCAGGTTGAAGGTGCTGCCGTAGGAATACGGATCCAGCGAATCCAGATCGCGGGCGGCGCCCCACTTCAAGGTATTGGCGGCGGATGCGCCCGTGATGGCCGATAGCGCGATCACGGCCCCGGCAGTCCACTTCAGCAGCGTCTTCATGGCGGAAATTCTCCCTTGCGTATGGGGTTGGGTACTTCTGGGTAGCGAATGGATTGGGGCGGCGGCCGGTCAGCGGCCGGCGGCCTGGCGCTGTGCACGGTCGAGCGTGGCCAGCGCCAGTACCTGCGCCAAGGCGGCGCGGTAGGAATCGATGACGGGAACGGACGGCAGGCGCGACAGGCTGGGCAGAAAGCCCGCCAGCGCGGCGCCGGCCACGATCACCACGTCGGCGCCCAGGGCGGCGGCGTCGTCCAGGGCCTGGCCGACGGCGGCGATGGTGTCGGGCGACCGGGTCACGTAGTCCAGCGCGTTGCCCGGCAGGGCCAACACGCCGGCGCAGCGGGATTCGACGCCCAATTGGCGGATCTGCTCGCGCAGCATGCCGGGCCACAGACGCCCCACGGTGACGATGGCGTAGCGGTCGCCGCGCTGCATCGCGGTCATGATGGCGGCTTCGGCCATGCCCGCCACGGGCATCCCCAGACGCTCACGCACTGCGCCGATGCCCGGCTCGCCAAAACAGGCCAGCAGACAGGCATCGAACGGCGCGCCGGCGGCCTCGGCCAGGGCGGCTTCGCGTTCCACGGTTTCCAGCACGGCATGCGCGGCCACCGCGGCCTGCGCCCGGCTGGCGATGTACGCCGGCCCGAAAGGCGCCGTCACGGCATGGACCTGGGCCGTGTCGCCAAAAAAAGCGCGCGCCTGGCCGGCCAGGCTGGCGGTGAGTTCGCTGGTGGTGTTGCCGTTGACCACCAACAGGCGGCAAGGCGTGGCGGCAAGGCTTTCGGGAAGCACGGCGGCGGGTGCTGCGGACATGAATCAAACCCCTGATGGTTTTGTATACGAACCGCTACACCATCAATCCGCCATAGAACTGATTTTGTATAAATGTTTGTATACGATTTATGCCGACAATGTACGCCATTGGTCCGATGCTTCAAGCTATCGCTAACCCTTACCGCCCGGTGTAGTATGCTGTTTCACACTTAGAAAATGCGCGCCGGCGCGGGCTGCCGGAAGGTTTCACCCCCTGGAACGCGCGTGCCTCGGAGATCAAATCACGATGACGTCCCCATTGCCGCCGGCGGTTGAACCTGCCCGGAAAGACGTAAACCGCACGGAAATCGTATACAAAAACTTGCGGCAGGCGATCATCGAACAGGCCCTGCTGCCGGGCGACAAGCTGCCCGAAGATGTCATCGGCGAGCGCTTCGGCGTCAGCCGCACCATCGTCCGGGGCGTGCTGACGCGACTGTTCAGCGAAGGCCTGGTCGACCTGCGCCCCAACCGCGGCGCGGCGGTGGCCCGTCCCAGCCTGGAAGAAGCGCACGATATCTTCGAAGCGCGCCGCTGCCTTGAACGCGACGTGGCCCGCCGGCTGGTGCTGCACGTCACCGACGCCGGCCTGGCGCGCCTGGAACAGCACGTGGCGCAAGAAGAAGCCGCCCGCTCGCGCAATAGCGTCAACGAGTCGATCCGCCTGTCCGGCGAGTTCCATATCCTGATGGCCGAGCTGTCGGGCAACGCGGTCTATGCCCGCTACGTCAATGAAATCGTGTCGCGCTGCTCATTGATCCTGGCGCTTTACGGCCGGCCGCATTCGAGCGAATGCGCGGTCAGCGAGCACCGCGAGATCGTCGCCAGCCTGCGGGCGCGCGACGAAAAGCACGTGCTGCATCTGCTGGAGCACCATCTGGAATCGGTTACCGCCCGCGCGCTGCTCAGCCCGGACGGCTCCGCTGTACGGGACATCCGCAAGATCCTGGACCGTTACGGCACGTAGGGGACAACGCACCCCTTGCAAAGGGGCGTATGGGCGGCACCTGAATAAGAAAAGCGCCCGGTCTGGGCGCTTTTGGGTTCAGGGGCGCTAGATTTCGCGCTCTTCCGTCTTGAGGTTGTTGTCGCGGGCGAAATCCACCACGAACTTGTACGCCAGCGGCTCCAGGTCGCGCAGGCGCAGGTCGACCACGATGCCGCGCACGCCGTCGATAACGACGGGCAGCACATAAGGCGAATAGGTGAGGTGGTTACCGGCACAGCCGGCGGGCCGGAACTGTGCCATTACGCCGGCGAGCCGTTCCGCCCAATCGCTGGGGCGAAAGCGGCTACCGCTTTCGGTAACGCCATGAATTACGAATTGTCTGACGCGAGTTGCCATGGATTCTTCACTACGGAACGCCCTTCACGAAGCCGGATCGTCGGCGTGATCAAACTGCGCCCCGCGCCGCGAATTGTATATGATTGATCCTTTGCCCTGTCCCGAAAGGCGATCCGCCCAGGGGAAAAGCCCAGGAGGACCCGCGATGACCTCGCCTCTGGCCAACATCTATGCCCGGCTGCCGGTATCGTTCACCCACGGCCAGGGTGTCTGGCTGTGGGACGCGCAGGGCCGCAAGTACCTGGACGCGCTGGCGGGCATCGGCGTCTCCTGTCTGGGCCACGCCCATCCCCGGCTGGTCGCGGCCATCAGCGAGCAGGCCGCGCGCGTCATCCACACCTCCAATATCTACGAAGTCCCGCAGCAGACCGAGCTGGCCGCGCGCCTGGCGCGGCTGTCCGGCATGCGCGACGTGGTCTTCAACAACAGCGGCTCCGAGGCCAACGAAGCCGCCATCAAGCTGGCGCGCTACTACGCCTACCGGCACGGCAACAGCCACGCCCACATCATCACCATGGACTCATCCTGGCACGGGCGCACCCTGGCCACGCTGGCCGCCACCGGCAGCGACAAGGCGCGCAAGGGCTTCGAGCCCCTGCCCTCGGGCTTCATCCAGGTGCCCTACAACAACGCCGACGCCATCCGCGCCGCCGGCGAGGCCGAACCCCGCGTCGCGGCGGTGCTGCTGGAAGTCCTGCAGGGCGAAGGCGGCATCCGGCCGTCCGACATCGCCTTCCTGCAGGACGTGCGGCGCCTGTGCACCGAGCGCGGCTGGCTGCTGATGATCGACGAGGTCCAGTCCGGCATCGGCCGCACCGGCAAGTGGTTCGCCCATCAATGGGCGGACATCGTGCCGGACGTCATGACCCTGGCCAAGGGCCTGGCGGGCGGCGTGCCCATCGGCGCGATGCTGGCCGCAGGCCCCGCCGCCGGCGTATTCACGCCCGGCAGCCACGGCACCACCTTTGGCGGCGGTCCGCTGGTCTGCGCGGCCGGCCTGGCGGTGCTGGCGGCGCTGGAATCCGAAAACCTGCTGGACAACGCCCATCGGGTCGGCAACCACCTGCAAGACCGGCTGGCCGCCGAATTGGCAGGCACCCCGGGCGTGACCGAGGTGCGCGGCCGCGGCCTGATGCTGGGCATCGAACTGGCCCGCCCCTGCGGCGCGCTGGTCAGCCGCGCCCTGCAGGCGGGTTTGCTCATCAATGTCACCCGCGACCGCGTGGTGCGCCTCTTGCCGCCCCTGATCCTGTCCCGCGAAGAAGCCGACCAGATCGTAGCGATCCTGGTTCCGCTGATTCGACAGTTCGTGGCCGAACATCCATAATCAACGTCCCGCCAGGGCCACGAGCCCGTCCGGGTCCCCAGACTAGCGACATCACCATGACTCCTCCCACGACTCAAAACGGCCCGTTGCGGCACTTTCTGCAGTTCAAGGACTTCTCGTCCGCCGAGATCGCCTACGTGCTGGACCGCGCGCGCCTGATCAAGGACAAGTTCAAGCGCTACGAGCCCCACATGCCGCTGCACGACCGCACGTTGGCCATGGTGTTCGAAAAGGCCAGCACGCGCACCCGCGTGTCGTTCGAGGCCGGCATGTACCAGATGGGCGGTTCGGTCATCAACCTGACCTCCAACGATTCGCAGCTGGGCCGCTCCGAGCCCATCGAGGACACCGCGCGCGTCATCTCGCGCATGGTCGACATCGTCATGATCCGCACGTTCGAGCAGACCCGCATCGAGCGCTTCGCCTCGCACTCGCGCGTGCCCGTGATCAACGGCCTGACCAACGAATTCCACCCCTGCCAGATCCTGGCCGACATCTTCACCTACATCGAGCACCGCGGCCCCATCGCCGGCAAGACGGTCGCCTGGGTGGGCGATGCCAACAACATGGCCTACACCTGGCTGCACGCGGCCGAAATGCTGGGCTTCACGCTGCATGTGTCCACCCCGGCCGGCTACGAACTCGAAGCCAGCCGCATCGGCAACCCATCGGACAAGGTGCTGCGCCAGTTCAAGGACCCGATGCAGGCGTGCCAGGGTGCTCACCTGGTCACCACCGACGTCTGGACCAGCATGGGCTACGAAGCCGAAAACGACGAGCGCCGCGCCGCCTTCGCCGACTGGTGCGTGGACGCCGAAATGATGGCCGCCGCCGATCCCGAAGCCGTCTTCATGCACTGCCTGCCCGCCCACCGCGGCGAGGAAGTCACCGGCGAAGTCATCGACGGCCCGCAAAGCGTGGTCTGGGACGAAGCCGAAAACCGCCTGCACGTGCAGAAGGCGCTGATGGAATTCCTGCTGCTGGGCCAACTCAAGTAAGCCGTGAGCCCATGAAAAAGCAGCCCTGTCGGGCTGCTTTTTTTTCGTCCTGTTCCGGGCAGGGATGCCGTTCGGGTCAAATCAAGGCTGACGGCATTCAGAGCCGGAAGATCAAGGCTTCAGCCCCTTTTCCCAGCGCACGATCGCGTCCGCCACGGCCTGCGGTTCCTCGGGTACCAGCGCGTGGCCGGCGCCGGGGATCACCACCACCGACACGCGCTCGCCGAATTCATCGCGGATCTCGTTGCGGGTCGATTCGGGCTTGAACAGGTCGGCGCCCGCCTGCAAGTCCAACAGCGGCTTGCTGCCGCCCGACCACCAGTCGGACTGGCGCGTGGCCTTGCCCGCCAGGCGCTGGCTTTCACTGACCTCGGGATACCAACCGTTCAGCCACACGCTGGCGTCGTGACCGGGTGCAAAGAAGGCGTATTGGATGGATTTCAGCCGTTCGGCGTCCGGCAGCGACAGATCGGCGCTGCGGTCCACATGTTCGCTCAGGCCCGCCGGATACTGCTTGGCCGCGGCCGCCACGATGACCACGCCGCGCACCAGCTCGGGATGATCCACCCCGGTCGTGCGCGCCACCCAGTTGCCAAATGCGTGCCCCACCATGACGGCGGGTTGCTTGGCTACGTCGCGGATCACGGCCGCCATGTCGTTGCCCAGGTCATGCAGCGTAATGCCCGTCATCGGCCCCGAACTGCCGCCGATGCCGCGCGGCTCGGGCCGCAGGACCCGGTAGCCGGCCTGCGCCAGGCGCGCCGCCAGATCGTCGAAATCTTCCGCGCCGCGCCCACGCGACGGCAGCAGCACCAGCGCCGGCCCCTGGCCTTGCACCAGGACCTCGATGCGAGCGCCGTTGCCGGGAAGCACCGTGACGCGCTCCACGGCAGCCGCGGGCGCGGCAGCGACCGACATCGCAGACAGCCCCAGGGCGCTGGCTGCGCCCCATAACACCAGACTTGCCCATCGTTTGTTCATCGTTGTCTCCCCGTTCTTTTTGGTTAAAGAATCTTCTGGAACATCGTGCGGCGCGTGTTGCGAAACGATGGCCGCACCCGGCTGCTCCAGTCGGTTGCCCGGACCGCCAGCCACGGCGGGCTGCCGAAGGTTTCGCGGGTCTGCAGGTCGTAGCAGGCCAAATAGCGCGGCCCCTCGTCGCGGCATTCGAAGCGCTGCGCGCGCACGGTGCCCGGCACCGACGCCAAGCCGGGCAGATGCTCCTGGTCGTACCAGGCGTTCAGGTCGGCCTCGGCTTGCGGCACGACGTCGGTTTCGACGATGTAGTGCCAGGGCGCATCCGCCCCCGCCGAGGCGCCGGCCAAGTCCAGCGTCGGGTGCAGCACGCGCGCATGCGCCCCCGGAAACAGCTCCGCCAGGCGGGCCTGCACTTCCGGCAGGCCATGCCCGTCGCCGTCCACGTACACATAGGTGTCGTCTTCGTCGATCGCGGCAAAGGCCCGCACCCGCAGGCCATCCAGGCCCTCGGTCAACCGCTGTGCCATGTCGGCCGCGCGCGCCGCATCGAAACGTTCGCCCAGCGACACCAGCAATACCGTCTTGTCCATGCCATGCTCCTTTCAGTGTCCGACGCGCAACGCCACCAGAAAGCGCGACACCATGTTGTAGGCCGCCACCGTCGCGGTCAGTTCGACCAGTTCCTGGTCGTTGTACCGCGCTCGCAGCGGCGCGAACAGCGCGTCCGGTACCTCGATGTCGCGGGTCATGGCGTCGGTCAGGGCCAACACGTCGGCCTCGCCCGCTTCCAGCCCCTGCACCGCCGCAGCCTCGGGCCCGGCGCGCAGTTGTTCGATCACCGCATCCGGCGTGCCCGCGGCCCGCGCATGCGGCACATGCGCATCGAATTCATACGGCGCGTTGTTCAGGGTCGCCACGCGCAGGATGATCAGCTCGCGCACGCGCGGCGACAACGACGTGTTCAGGCGAATGGCGGTCAGCATCGCTTCCCAGCCCTGCACCACGGCGGGGCTGTTCAGCAACACCTGGTACAAGGGCGAGATGCGGCCTCGCGCGGCCGCGATGCGCGATTCGATGTCGGCCAGGGCCGGGCGCGTGCCCGGCGCTACCGGTGTGACTCGGCAGGCGTCCATGGTTTACTCCGGACGGATGTTCTTGCGCTGGATCAGCGCGGTCCACTTCTCGCGGTCGGCGGCGATCAACGCGGCCAGTTCCTGCGGCGAGCTGGGCGCGGCCTGGGCGCCGAATTTCTCCAGCTTGGCGCGCACGGCTTCGTTGCCCAGCGTCACGCGCAAGGCCTGGTTCAGCTTTTCTACCGTGGCCGCCGGCGTGGACGCGGGCGCCAGAATGCCGTACCAATTATTGGACTCGACCCCGGTGATGCCCTGCTCGGCCAGCGTCTTCACGTTCGGCAGCAGCGGATGGCGCGTCGGCGCGGCGATGCCCAGCGGCTTGAGCTTGCCGCCCTGGATATGGCCGATCAGGCCCGGCACGTCACCAAAGAAACCCGATACCTGATTGCCCATGACGTCGTTGATGACCGGCGCGGCGCCTTTGTACGGCACGTGCAATACATTGGCGTGGCTGGCGTCGGCGAACATTTCCAGCGTCAGGTGCGGAATGCTGCCGATGCCCGACGAACCGATGGCCACGGACTGCTTGTCGGCCTGCGAGCGCTTGACGAAATCGGCGGCGTCAGTGGCCGGGTTGGCCGGGTTCACCACGAACACGGTGGCGTTGTTGACCACCCGCGACACGGGTGCGAAGTCGCGCACGGGGTCATACGGCAGGTCCTTGTACAGCGCCGGGCTGATGGACACCGCGCCCACGCTGGTCAGGAACAGCACCGAGCCGTCGCCGGGGGCCTTGGCCACGTAGGCGGCGGCGATGTTGCCGTTGGCGCCCGCCTTGTTTTCCACGATGACCTGCTGCTTGAGTTCCTTGCCCAGTTGTTCGGCCAGCACGCGGCCCACCAGGTCCACCGGGCCGCCGGGCGGGAAGGCGATGATCAGGCGCACCGGGCCGTCGGCGTGCGCCGGGCTCAGGCTGGCCAGGCCCAGCAGGCCTGCGAATACGAGCTTCTTGAACATATTGTGTCTCCTCGGAATTGTCGTGTTTTGTGGGTGCCTGGGATCAGGCAAAGAGCGCGCTACGGAAATCCGTACAGGCGCGCCGGGTTGTCCACCAGGACCTGCTGGCGCGATTCCGCGTCCGGGCAGGCCAGGAAAAATGCGTCGGCCAGTTCGCCGTCGTCGGGCATGTCGCCCGCCACGTTCGGATGCGGCCAGTCGGTGCCCCACAGCGTGCGCTCGGGCAGCGCGTCCACCAGGGCGCGCACAAACGGGATGCCTTCGGCAAAGGGGTGCTGGCCCGAGGCGATGCGATCGATGCCGGATACCTTGACCCAGGCACGAGGCTCGCGGGCCAGGTCCAGCAGCGCACGGAACGCCGGTGCATCCACGCCTTCCGACGCCTTGACGCGGCCCATGTGGTCCACCACGAAAGGCACCGGCAGCGCGCGCAGGCGCGGCAGCAGCTCGGGCAGCATCGACCCGTCCAGGTGCAGGCACACATGCCAGCCCAGCGGCGCGATCAGGCCGATGACATGGTCGAACACCGCCGGATCGGGCGCGCCGCCCAGGTGCGGCACGAAATTGAAGCGCGCGCCGCGCACCCCGCCCTCGTGCAGTTGCCGCACGCTGGCCGCCGTGGCGTCCGCGCCCAGCAGCGCCACGCCGCGGTAGCGGCCCTGGCTTTGCGCCAGTGCGTCCAGCAAGGCGGCGTGGTCATTGCCATGGCAATTGGCCTGCACCACCACCGCACGCTGCACCCCCAGGTGCGCGTGCAGCGCGGCCATCTTGGCGTACGGGGCGTCGGGCGGCGTGTACGAACGCCCTTCGGCATAAGGAAACACGTCGGCCGGGCCGAACACGTGGCAATGCGTGTCGCAGGTCCCGGCCGGCAGCGCGTGGCGGGGACGGGAGGGCGACTCTAGCGGAGGACGGCAATCGGGCACGGCGGTTCCTGCGGGGAAAACGCCATCCTCCCGGATTGCGGTCCGAGTAACAATGCTATATCTTTGATTTCAGATATAGAAAATATCAATATCAGGGATTCTTCTGTAGCTCCCCCTGTTCAACGCTCGACCCCGCCCACGCACCACGCCACCCCCCGCTCACATGGACCTCAAGCAAATCGAATACTTCGTGCGCGTCGCCGAACGGCGCAGCTTTTCGCGCGCGGCCGAAATGCTGGACGTCGCCCAGCCCACGCTCAGCCGCCAGGTGCGCCTGTTGGAGCTGGAGCTGGGCCAGCACCTGCTGTATCGCAATGGCCGCGGCGCGGAACCCACCGAGGCCGGCCTGCGCTTCCTGGAACACGCCCGCGCCCTCTTGGCCCTGGCCGATCGCGCCAAGCAAGACCTGCAGACCCTGCGCGAAACGCCCACCGGCAAGGTCGTGGTCGGCCTGCCGCCCCGCATCGCCCGCGTGCTGACCCCGCCGCTGGTGCAGGCGTTCCGCCGCCGGTTCCCCGACGCCTCCATCGCGGTGGCCGAAGGCCTGAGTGCGCAGATGCGCGAATGGCTGCTGGCCGGCCGGGTCGATCTGGCGCTGCTGTATGACCCGGCACCGTCGCCGCAACTGGCGTATGAATCGCTGTTCCGCGAAGACCTGGTGCTGGTGGCCTCAGCCGACCACCAACCGCCCCTGCCCGCCCGCATCGCGGTGGCTGGACTGGGCGCGTATCCGCTGGTGCTGCCCAGCCTGCCCAACGCCATCCGCACCCTGGTCGAAAGCGTTTGCCGCGCCCAAGGTGTGCGCCTGAAGGTGGCGGCCGAGGTGGACGCGGTACAAACCATCGTGGAACTGGCCGCGCAGGGCGACGCCTACGCCATCCTGCCGCGCTCGGCCGCGCGCGGGCCGGCGGCCGAACACGCGTTGTCGCTCAGCGAAATAGTGTCGCCGCAGATCACCAACAACCTGGTGCTGGCCAGCGCCCGGCATCGCCCGGCCACCCGGCTGGCGTCCGCGACCAGCGAGCTGATCCGCCAATTGAATCTGGCCGCGCTGTTCGCGCCTTGAGGGAATGGCAATGGCGTCTTGCGCTGTTGCCGTCAGCCTCAGCCCTTCGGCTCGGCCTCGACGCTGAACGCCACCCGCGTCACTCCCCCGCCGCTGGCCGCCGACACCGAGCCGCCGTGCATCAACGCCACCGCCTTGACGATGGCCAGGCCCAGCCCATGGCTGTGCTCCACCCCATCGCCCCGCCGGGCCGCGTCCACCCGGTAAAAACGCTGGAACAGATGCGGCAGGTGCTCGGGCGCGATCGGCGGTCCGGGGTTGCTGACCGCCACCTCCAGCTTGCCATCGCGCCGCTCGATATCCACCGTGATATCGGCGCCCGCTGATGAATACTGGATGGCGTTCTGCAGCAGATTGGTCACCGCGCGCCGGAACAGCGCCGTGTCGATCAGCGCGACACCGTCCCGTTCGCCCTGGATGCGCACCCGCATGCCCGCCTCGTCCAGCAGGAATTCGAAGAATTCGACCGTCTTGCCCACCTCGTCGGCCAGCACCGCGTGGATGCGGCCCGTGGCGGCCTCGCCCTGGTCGGCGCGCGCCAGGAACAGCATGTCGTTGATCATGGCGCGCAGGCGGTCCAGCTCTTCCAGGTTGGACTGCAGCACCTCTTGCAGGTCGCCGGAACTGCGCGGCCGCGACAGCGCCACCTGGGTCTGGCCGATCAGGTTGGTCAGCGGCGTGCGCAACTCGTGCGCCACATCGGCGTTAAAGGCCTCGAGCTGGTTGTAGGCGCCCTCCAGCCGCGCCAACGCGCCATTGAAGGACGTGGCCAGGTCTTCCAGCTCCACCGGCAGCTTGGCCATGCTCAGGCGCTGCGACAAGGCGCTGGGGCGCAGCGCCCGGGCCTCGGCCGACAGGCGGTTCAAGGGCCGCAGGCCCAGCCGGGCCACCCAGAATCCCAACAACCCCACCAGCAAAATGGCGGTCAGCGACAACGCGGCCATGGCCCACAGGAAATACCGCAGGGTGTGCGCATAGGGCGCCGAATCCATCCCCACGATCAGCCGCACGCGCGGCCGCTGCTGGAAGGGTTCGACCGTCACCGTGGTGGTGCGCAGCACGTTTTCACGGTCCGGCAAGGTGATGGTGCCGTAGCCGTCCGGATGGCGTTCCAGCCGGTCGACGTCGGCCAGGCCCTTGCCGTATTCGTAGGCGGGGTCATCGGACAGCACCCAGAAGCGCAGGCTGCCGTCGGCCGGCGTCAGCGTATCGAGCTTGGCCTTGAAGCGCCCCCAGCGTTCGGGGTCGCCGCTGCGTGTCAGGGAATAGCTGACCTCGTGCGCGGTGGTGCGCAGGGCGTCTTGCTGGATGCGGTCCAGCTGGCGATCCAGCACCCCATACAGCGCCACCCCGGTCAGGGCGAAGGTCGCCGCCGCCGCCACCGCGAACATGACCACCAGCCGGGATTTCAGGGATGACTTCATTCGGCGGACTCGTCGTCCCGCAGTTCCAGCACGTAGCCCATGCCGCGGATGGTGTGCAGCAGCTTACGGTCAAATGGCGCGTCGACCTTGCCGCGCAGCCGTTTGATCGCCACTTCGACCACGTTGACGTTGCTGTCGAAGTTCATGTCCCAGACCAGCTCGGCAATTGCCGTCTTGGACAGGATTTCGCCCTGGCGCCGGGCCAGCACCGCCAGCAGCGCGAACTCCTTGGCGGTCAGGTCCAGCCGGGTGCCGGCACGCCAGGCCTTGCGGCTGATCAGGTCGATCTGCAGGTCGCCAATGCGCAATTGCACCGGTTCCTGGGCGCGGCCGCGGCGGGTCAGCGCCTGCAGGCGCGCCAGCAGTTCCAGGAAGGAAAACGGCTTGACCAGGTAGTCGTCGGCGCCGTCGTGCAGGCCGCGGATGCGGTCTTCGACGCCGTCGCGGGCGGTCAGCATGATGACCGGGGTCTGGCGCACGCTGCGCAACGAACGCAGCACCGCGAAGCCATCCATGCCGGGCAGCATCGCGTCCAGCACGATCACGTCGTAGTCGTGCTCCAGCGCCAGGTGCTGGCCGTCGATGCCGTTGTGCGCCACATCGACCGCGCAGCCCTGCTCGCCCAGGCCTTTGCGCAGGTAATCCGCCGTCTTCAGTTCATCTTCGACTATCAGGATTTTCATCGCGGCCCCGCTAGGGCTTGTCAGCATGCAAAGGAGCTTATTTTGACTCAACTCCGGGCCCGGGCTGCACCAGGGCGGCCCGACGCGTGGCCCGCTCCTGCTTCTTGCGCATGTACCAGAAGTGCGCACGGTCCAGGTACAGATACACCACCGGCGTCGTGAACAGCGTCAACGCCTGCGACACGATCAGCCCGCCCACCATCGCATAGCCCAGCGGCCGGCGCAATTCCGACCCCTGGCCGTGGCTCAGCATCAGCGGCAGGCCGCTAAGCAGCGCGCACATGGTCGTCATCATGATCGGACGAAACCGCAGCACGCAAGCCTGGTAGATCGCCTCGGCCGGCGCCATGCCGTGCTCGCGCTCGGCCGTCAGCGCGAAGTCGATCATCATGATGCCATTCTTCTTGACGATGCCGATCAGCAGAATAATGCCGATCAGCGCGATCACGCTCAAGTCGTAGCCGCCCAGCATCAGGATAGCCAGCGCCCCTACCCCCGCTGACGGCAAGGTCGACAGAATGGTCAGCGGGTGGATGTAGCTTTCGTACAGCAGGCCCAGCACGATATACACCGCGATCAGTGCGGCGGCGATCAGGTAGGGCTGGCTGGACAGTGAGTCGCCAAAAGCCTTGGCCGTGCCCTGGAACGCCCCCGTCAGGCTGGCCGGCACGCCCATCTGGGCTTGTGCCTGCTGGATCGCCTGCACTGCGTCGCCCAGCGATGCGCCCGGCGCCAGATTGAACGAAATCGTCACCGCGGGGAACTGGCCCTGGTGGCTGATCGACAGGTATGCCGTCTTGTTGGTGTCCAGCTTGATGAAGGTGGACAGCGGCACCTGCTGGCCCGTCAAGGGCGAGGTCAGGTACAGCTTGGAGAACAGGTCCGGGTCCTGCTGCAGCTTGGGGGTGACTTCCAGCACCACGTGGTAGCTGTTGATCTGGGTGAAATACTGGGCCACCTGGCGCTGGCCGATGGCGTCGTAGATGGTCGCGTCGATCAAGGCCGGCGAAATGCCGAACGACGAGGCCCGGGCGCGGTCAATGGTGATCGACGCGGTGGCCGCCGCGTTCTGCTGGTCGGAGGCCAGATCCGTCAGCACCGGCAGTTCGCGGAATTTAGCCAGCAGCCGCGGCGCCCACACATTCAGCTCGTCCAGGTTCGAATCCGTCAGCGTGTACTGGTACTGCGTGCGCGACAGCCGCCCGCCCACGTTGATGTCCTGGCCCGCCTGCATGAACAGCGTCACGCCCTCCAGCTTGGCCAGTTGCGGCCGCAGCCGGGCAATGACTTGGTCGGCGGACGCTGTGCGGCCTTCGTCCTTGGGCTTCAAGCCGATGTAGAAGTTGCCCGTGTTGTAGGTGCTTTGGCTGCCGTTAAAGCCAAAGCTGGCAATGTCCGGATCCTGCCGGATCACATCGGCCATCTGGATCATGCGCTGGTTCATCAGCGAAAACGAGGAATCCTGGGCCGACTCGGCAAAGCCGAAAATGAAGCCGGTGTCCTGCTGCGGGAAAAAGCCCTTGGGGATCACCAGGAACAGCGCCACCGTGCAACCCACCGTGGCCAGGAACACACACAGGGTGGCGAACTGGTGCCGCAGCACCAGCTTCAGCCCGCGTTCGTAGTCGTGCAGCATGGCGTCGAAACCACGTTCAAACAACAGGTACAAGCGGCCGTGGCGATCGCCATGTTGATTCTTCAGATACCGCGAACACAGCATCGGCGTCAAAGTCAGCGACACCAGGACCGACACCACGATCGTCAACGTCACCGTCACCGCGAACTCGCGAAACAGCCGGCCGACGATGCCGCCCATCAACAGCAGCGGAATGAACACGGCCACCAGCGACACCGAGATCGACACAATAGTGAAGCCGATTTCGCCCGCCCCCTTGTAGGCCGCCTCCATCGGCGACATCCCCGCCTCGACGTAGCGATACACGTTCTCCAGCATCACGATGGCGTCATCCACCACGAACCCCACCGCGATCGTCAGCGCCATCAGCGACAGGTTGTCCAGGCTGAATCCCACCACGTACATGATCGCGGCCGTGCCCATCAACGCCAGCGGCACCGTCACGCAAGGGATCAGCGTGGCCGCCACGTTGCGCAGGAACAGGAAGATCACCAGCACCACCAGGATGATGGTCAGCGTCAGCGTGAACTCCACATCCGCCACCGATGCCCGGATGGTCTGGGTGCGGTCGATGATGGTGTTCACATGCACCGACGGCGGAATCGACGCCTCCAGCTTGGGCAGGGCATCGCGGATGCGGTCCACGGTCTCGATCACGTTGGCGCCCGGCTGCTTGCTGATCTGCAGCACGATCGAACGGCCGTTGGTGATGGTGTTGTCCGGCGGCGCCGCGGGGCCGGCGTAGGCCCAGCCGGCCAGCTTGGTGTTCTCCGGCCCGTCCACCGCCACGCCCACGTCGCGCACCCGGATCGGCGCGCCGTTGCGGTAGGCCAGCACCATGTCGTTCCAGGGCGCCGCCGACAGCAACTGGTCGTTGGTATAGGTAGTGAAGCTCTGGCGCGGCCCGTCGATGGTGCCCTTGGGCTGGTTGACGGTGGTCGTCGCGATGACGCCCCGGATGTCTTCCAGGCTCAGCCCCAGCGCCGACAGCTTGCCGGGGTCCACCTGGATGCGCACGGCGGGCTTTTGCTGGCCGCCGATATTGACCAGGCCCACCCCCGATATCTGCGAAATCTGCTGCGCCAGGATGTTGTCGGCGTAGTCGTTCACCTGGATCAGCGGCAGCGTGTCCGACTGCACCGCCATCACCATGATCGGCGCATCCGCCGGATTGACCTTGCGAAAGGTCGGCGGGTTGGGCAGGTTGGCGGGCAATTGACCGGTGGCCGCATTGATGGCGGCCTGCACGTCCACCGCCGCCGAATCGATGCTGCGGTTCAGGTCGAACTGCAACGTGATCTGGGTCGTGCCGATGGCGCTGGCCGAGGTCATTTGCGACAGGCCCGCGATCAGCGAGAATTGGCGCTCCAACGGCTGCGCCACGTTGGACGCCATGGTCTCCGGACTGCCCCCCGGCAGGTTGGCCTGCACCTGGATGGTGGGAAAGTCCACCTGCGGCAAGGGCGCCACCGGCAGCAGCGGCCACGCCGCCACGCCCACCAGCAATATCGCCAACGCCAGCAGCGACGTGCCGATCGGCCGCTTGATGAAATTCGCTGAAATGCTCACTGGCCCTCTCCTGCCGTTGGCGCCAGCTCACGCACCTTGCTGCCGGGCTTGAGCTTGTACTGGCCGTCCACCACCACGCGCTGTCCGGCCGTCACCCCTTCCTGGATCACCGCCAAGCCGTCCTGCATGCGTTCCACCTTCACCGGCTGCGCCTGGGCGACACCCGCGCCGTCCACCGCGAACACGAAAGTGCCGGTCTGGCTGCGCTGGATCGCGGCCACGGGTACCGTCACGGCGCTTTCGCGCGCATCCAGCACCAGGCGCGCATTGACGTACTGGCCGGGCCACAAGCGATGTTGCGGGTTGTCGAACCGGCCCTTCACCTGCACCGTGCCGGTGGTCGTGTCGATCTGGTTGTTCAGCAGCACCAGTTGGCCTTCGCCCAGCGGCTCATTGCTGCCACGGGCGTAAGCCGCCACCGCCAGGGGCTGGCCCTTGTTCATCGCCGCGTTGATAGCCGGCACCGATTCTTCCGGCAGCGAAAACAGCACGGTGATCGGGTCGATCTGGTTGATCACCACCAGGCCGTTGACGTCGGCCGCGTGCACGATATTGCCCGGATCCACCAGCCGCGCGCCCACCCGGCCCGAGATGGGCGCCACGATGCGGGTGTAGTCCAGTTGCACTTTCGCGTAGCTGATCTGCGCATCGTCCGTCTGCGTGGCCGCTTCCAGCTGCGCCACCAGGGCGCGCTGCGTGTCCAGCGTCTGCTGGGTCGCGGCGTCCTCGCGCTGCAGGCGGGTATAGCGCTGCAGGTCCAGCCGCGCGTTGACCAGCGTGGCCTGATCCTTGGCGCGCTGCGCCTGGGCCTGGGCCAATTGCGCCTGCAACGCGCGTGGGTCGATATTGGCCAGCACCTGGCCGGCCTTCACGTCCTGCCCTTCGACGAAACCGACGCTGTCGAGCTGGCCGTCGATGCGCGCCTTGACCGTCACGCTGGCCGCCGACGTCACCGTGCCCACCCCGGTCAGGTAACGCTGCACGTCCTGGCGCTGCGCCAGCACCGTGGCCACCGGCACGGCGGGCGTCGGCGCGGGCGCCGTCTCGCCGCGTCCGCGCAGCAACAACCACGCCACCAGCCCGCAGGCCACCAGCGCCAACACCAGCGCCGCGGCCTTCTTGCCGCCCGCGCTCCGATGGGAAAAAGTCACCGCGTTGTCCATGGACTTACTCATTCTCGGTAGAAAGTTTGTCGGCGGCCGATGCCGCGGCGGCCGATGCCGCGGCGGCCGGTGCCGCGGCGGCCGGCGCACTGCCGGCCACGGCCAGCGCCTGCGCATCCGGTGCATTCAGGGCGGACGCGCTCCAGCCGCCGCCCACGGCCTTGACCAGCGCCACGCTGGCCACCATCTGGCGCCCGCGCAACTGCACCGCGGTGCGTTCGTTGGACAACGTCAGGGCCTGGGCGGTCGCCACCGCCAGAAAGGTGCTGGTGCCCGCCCGGTACTGCGCCAGCGCCAGTTGCTCGCTCAGCCGCGAGGCCACCACGGCCTGGTCCTGCGCCTTGGCCTCGTCGTCCAGCACGCGCAGGGTGGACAGGTTGTCCTCCACTTCCTGGAACGCGCCCAGCACCGTCTGTTTGTATTGCGCGGCGCTGGCGTCAAACACCGCTACCGCCTGGGCATCGCGCGCTTTACGCAGGCCGCCGTCGAAAATCGTCTCGGCCAGCGCTGCCCCCAGCGACCAGACGCGGCCGGGCGCGTTGAACCACTGCGCGAAGCTGGCCGCGCCAAAACCACCGCTGGCCGACAACAACAGGGAAGGAAAATAGGCGGCCCGCGCCACGCCGATATCGGCATTGGCCGCCGCCACCTGGCGCTCGGCCGCCGCGATGTCCGGACGCCGCTCCAGCAGATCCGACGGCAGGCCGGTCGGCACCGCCGGCACCCGGAACATCCAGGGCTGCTCGGCCGGCAGCGGCGCCAGGCTGAACTGCGCCGGCGCCCGCCCCGTCAGGATGGCGATGGCATGCTCCAGCTGATTGCGCGAAGTATCCAGATCGATGGCCTGCGCCTGGGCGGTCCGCAATTGCGCCTCGGCCTGCGCCACGTCCGAGCGCAGGGCCACGCCCGCGTCGTACTGGCTGCGCGTCAGCTTCAGGGTGCGCTCGTAGGCCTGCAGGGTGCGGGCGTACAGGTCCTTTTCGCGGTCCACCGCCCGCAATTGCAGATAATCCTGCGCCAGCGCGGCCTGGATGCTCAATCGGGCGGCCGCCAGGTTTGCCTCGCTGGCCTGGGTCGACGCGTCGCTGGCCTCGACCTGCCGGCGCACCGCGCCCCACAGATCCGGCTCCCACGACACGTCAATCGCCGCCGAATACCCGTTGGACACCCCGATCACGCCGTTGCTCTTGGCCCGCGCGCGCTGTGCCGACACATTGACGCCCACCGTGGGCCAGAAACCGGCCCGGGCCGCGTCCGCCGCCGCGCGCGCCTGGCGGTATTGCGCCTGGGCCTGCTGGATCGTCTGGTTCGCGGCGTTGGCCGCCACGATCAGCCCATCTAGGGTCGGATCGCCATAGACCTCCCACCAGGGCTGTGCGCCGTCCACCACGCCCGGCTGGGCCGTCTTCCATGGCCCCGATTCTTTGTAACCGGACGGCAGGTCCATCGCCGGACGCTGATAGTCCGGCCCCACCGCACAGCCGGCCAGGGCCAGCAGGGCCACCAGCCCCGCCGCCGCCGCCCGCCGTGGCGCGCTCCGCTTGCCTGTGTTCATTTTCTTAGGGCCGCCCGCGCGGCTGACAGTCAGTACGGTCTCACTGTAGAAAGCCCTGCGGGACTCCACGCTGTCCGCTCCCTGACAAATTGGACAGGTTCGCGTCCGGTTCGGCCCCGTCCGTCCCCGGGCCCGCGCCGGCCCCTCCCCCCGGCCCACCACCGTCAAAAGAGTTAAAATAGCGGTCTGATTTCTTGTTTGACGGCTTGTTGCTGTCAAAGTCCTGTTGGCGTCCCACCTCAAACAATGACCACTATCCTCCCGAACCTTCCCACCGGCCAGAAGGTCGGCATCGCCTTTTCCGGCGGCCTCGACACCAGCGCAGCGCTGCTCTGGATGCGCAACAACGGCGCCATCCCGTACGCCTACACCGCTAACCTCGGCCAGCCCGACGAATCCGACTACGACGAGATCCCCCGCAAGGCCCTGGCCTACGGCGCCGAAAATGCCCGCCTGATCGACTGCCGCGCGCAGCTCGTGGCTGAAGGCATCGCCGCCCTGCAGGCTGGCGCCTTCCACATCTCCACGGGTGGCATCACCTACTTCAACACCACCCCCATTGGTCGCGCCGTCACCGGCACCATGCTGGTGGCCGCCATGAAGGAAGACAACGTCAACATCTGGGGCGACGGCAGCACCTTCAAGGGCAACGACATCGAGCGTTTCTACCGCTACGGCCTGCTCACCAACCCCGACCTGAAGATCTACAAGCCCTGGCTTGACCAACAGTTCATCGACCAGCTCGGCGGCCGTTCGGAAATGTCCGAATACATGCGCCAAGCCGGCTTCGACTACAAGATGTCGGCTGAAAAGGCCTACTCCACCGACTCGAACCTGCTGGGCGCCACCCACGAAGCCAAAGACCTCGAGCACCTGAATTCCGGCATCAAGATCGTCAAGCCGATCATGGGCGTGGCCTTCTGGCGCGACGACGTCGTGGTCAAGGCCGAAGAAGTCACCGTGCGCTTCGAAGAAGGCCAGCCCGTCGCCCTGAACGGCGTCGAATACAGCGACCCCGTCGAGCTGCTCCTCGAAGCCAACCGCATCGGCGGCCGCCACGGCCTGGGCATGAGCGACCAGATCGAAAACCGCATCATCGAAGCCAAGAGCCGCGGCATCTACGAAGCCCCCGGCCTGGCCCTGCTGTTCATCGCCTACGAACGCCTGGTCACCGGCATCCACAACGAAGACACCATCGAGCAGTACCGCGAAAGCGGCCGCAAGCTCGGCCGCCTGCTGTACCAGGGCCGCTGGTTCGACCCGCAAGCCATCATGCTGCGCGAAACCGCCCAGCGCTGGGTCGCCCGCGCCATCACCGGCGAAGTCACCCTCGAACTGCGCCGCGGCAACGACTACTCGCTGCTCAACACCGTATCGCCCAACCTGACGTACGCTCCCGAGCGCCTGTCCATGGAAAAGGTCGAAAACGCCCCCTTCACCCCCGCCGACCGTATCGGCCAGCTCACCATGCGCAACCTCGACATCGTCGACACCCGCGCCAAGCTGTTCACCTACGCCCAAACCGGCCTGCTCTCGTCCTCCGGCACCTCGCTGCCCCAACTGAAGGACGAGGCCAAGAAGAAGTAATTCTTCAAGCCCAACAAAAAGCCCCTCGGCACACCGAGGGGCTTTTTTTATTCCAAGCAAATCCACCCACAACCCACAGCAGTCCGCAGCCAGCAACCTCCCGCGCCCCACCTCCCAAACGCCAAAAAAGGCCGCCCGCGCGGCCAACTTTGGCGACCTCGCAAGACCTTCCACCCCTAAAAGACTTTAGGCCAGAACGCCAAGCAAAACGCCCGCCCCAGCCTCCGTCAAACCAGGTACATCAAAGCCCGGTGCGTTGGCGGCTTGGGTGCGCGGGGCGTGTAGATGCGCCCGAGGGAATCTGAAGGAACCGCCGAAGGCGGTGACGAAGATGACGAAGGGGAAGTCCGGAGCGAAGGCTCCGGACCGCAATCGTAGCCCCGCGCACCCAAGCCGCCAACGCACCGGGCGTCTCAAGAACCAACGATGTCCAACCAAAACCTAAAGCTCAACCTGCATCCCCATCTCAACCACCCGATTAGCAGGAATCTTGAAGAACTTGGTACTACGCGTAGAGTTCCGAGCCATGAACGAAAACACCGCTCGCCGCCAGCGCCACAACGCCGGCTTGCGAGCCGCCACCACCGTCTGCCGCGACAAGAAATAAGACGTCCGCATGGGCTCCAGATCCAGCTCGGGATAAGCCTCCGCCACCAACCGCAACGCCTCGGGCACGTCCGGATCTTCCTTGAACCCGTAGTTGATCGTCGCCGTCCAGCTCGACGCACTCATCTTGTGCACCGTAAACCGCTCTTCCGGCGATATATAAGGCACATCCGCCACCAGAATCGTCAGGAACAGCACATGATCATGCAGCACCTTGTTGTGCTTCAGGTTATGCAGCAGCGCAGGCGGCACATTGCCCGAATTCATCGTCATGAAGATCGCCGTCCCCGGCACCCGCGACGGCGGGTACTCCTCAAGCTGCTCCATGAATTCCTTCAGCGGCTGGCGATCGCGCTGCTGCATCTCCGACAACAGCCGGCGTCCACGCCGCCACGTCATCATCAGCGTGAACACCGCAATCGCCACCACCAGCGGCAACCAGCCGCCTTCGTGGATCTTGAACACATTGGCCGAAAACAGCAGCACGTCGAACAGCAGCAACAGGCCCAGCACCACGAACCACAGCAGCCGCTTGGCGCCCTTGCTGCCGCGCGGCAGCACCGCAAAAGCCAGCACCGACGTCGTGAACATCGTCCCCGTCACCGCGAAACCGTAGGCTGCCGCCAGATTGTCCGAATTGCGGAACACCAGCACCAGCACCAGCACCGCGCACAGCAGCAGCGCATTGACCTGCGGCAGATAGATCTGCCCCTTCTCCACCGCCGACGTATGCAGGATCTGCATGCGCGGCCAGAAGCCCAGTTGCACCGCCTGGCGCGTCACCGAATACGCGCCCGAGATCACCGCCTGCGACGCCACGATGGTGGCCACCGTCGCCAGCGCCACCAGCGGCGCCAGGCCCCACTCCGGCGCCATCATGAAGAAAGGATTGCGGATCGCGCTGGGATCGCGCAACAACAGCGCGCCCTGGCCGAAATAGCACAACGTCAACGCCGGCAGCACCATGCTGAACCAGGCGCTGCGGATGGCCGGGCGGCCGAAATGGCCCATGTCGGCATACAGCGCCTCGGCGCCGGTCAGCGCCAGCACCACCGCGCCCAGCAGCACGAAACTGATCCACGGGAACTCGACGATAAAGCGCAAGCCCCACATCGGATTCAGCGCCGCCAGCACCTCGGGCGTCTGCCAGATCTGCCAGCCGCCCAGCGCGGCCAGCGTGCCGAACCACAGCAGCATCACCGGCCCGAACAGCTTGCCCATGGCGCCCGTGCCGTGCGACTGGATCGCGAACAGCCCCACCAGCACCACCAACGCCAGCGGCACCACCCAGGCGTCCAGCTGGTGCGACACGATGCTGATCCCCTCCAGCGCCGACAGCACCGAAATCGCCGGCGTGATCATGCTGTCGCCATAGAACAGCGCCGCGCCAAAGATGCCCAGCACAATCAACACCCAGCGCAGCTTGCCCTCGCGGCTGCGCACCGCCAGTTCCAGCAGCGCCAGCGTGCCGCCCTCGCCCCGGTTATCGGCGCGCAGGATCAGCGTCACGTACTTGAACGACACCACCACCATCAGCATCCAGAACAGGATGGACAGCACGCCCAGCAAATGGGCCGGTTCCAGGTCGGTGTGCACGCTCAGCCCGGTCAAGCAGGCCCGTAGCGTGTACAGCGGGCTGGTGCCGATATCGCCGTACACCACCCCCAGCGCCCCCATGATCAGCGCCGCGCGCGATGACGGCGCGTGGCCGACCGGAGCGTGGCCGGTGGACGAGGAAGGAACGCTAGCCGACCCTTGGCTCATGATGTGGGTTCTTGCCGAGTAAGTTGAGCCCCTTTGCGGGGGCCGGGGAACACGACGGAAAGCCGTGTTCCGGAAAAATCCGGGCGGCTGGTGAGCTTCCACCAGGCGCCATGCGCATGCGCGATCTCGCGCACAATGGCCAGCCCCAGGCCCGAACCGCCAGCGGTGGCCGTGGGCGAGCGGTAAAACGCCTCGAACACGCGGTCGCGCTCTTCGGGCGGGATACCGGGGCCGTCATCCTCGACCGTCAGCGACGGCGGGTTGGCGCCGACGATCAGGGTGATCTTGCCGGTGGCATTGCCATAGCGCAGCGCGTTGTCGATCAGGTTGCCCAGCAATTCAGCCAGCAAGAGCGGATCGGCGTCGATCCAGATCGGGGCGTCCGGCGCCACCAGGTCCAGTTCATAGCGTGCCTCGCGCACCCGCGGAAACCACTCGGCCCCGTGCGCCCGCACCCATTCGCACAGGTCGATGCGCACGAAACTGTCCTGCGGCCGGGCATTGGGATCGGCACGCGCCAGCACCAGCAACTGCTGGCCCAGGCGGATCATCCGGTCGCTGACCGCCTTGATGCGCTCGGCACGCGCCCGCACGTCGTCGGGCAAGGGCCGCGCCAGCATCAGTTCAGATTCCAGCCGCAGGCCCGACAATGGCGTGCGCAACTGGTGGGCGGCATGGCCGATAAAGCGCCGCTGCGCCGCCAGCGAGGCGTCCAGCCGCAGCAACAGGTCGTTGGTATGGGTCACCAGGGGTTCGATCTCGACGGGCACCCCGGCCACTTCCAGGGGCTGCATATCGTCAATGGAACGCTGCCGGATTTCCTCGGACAGGTGATTGACCGAGCGCAGGCCCGAGCGCACGCCCTGCACCACCACCCAGGTAAACAGGCCGATCAGCGCCACTTGCCCCACCACCATCAGCCAGAAGAAGTCCTCCAGCATCCAGAGCGACATGTCGATCTTGTGGGTGATGACCCAGGTCGCGGCCAGATCCAGCAGCACCAGCAGCAGGATCGGCGGCATCAGCCGGATGACCAGATGCCGCGCAAGCGAACGAGACGGGAGCAAGGGGCGCGAGGGCGGGGGAGAGGGAGGAGTGCGTTCGTGCGTCATGACGCGGTGCCCTCGCTTAGGCGGGAGTGGTGTCCGGCCGCCGCAAGCCGGCTAGAACAGCCGGCGCGGGACGGCCAGGCGGCCCGTCAGGCCGTTTCCACATCCAGCATGTAGCCGAAGCCGCGCACCGTCTGGATGCTGGCGCCCGTGCCTTCCAGGCGCTTGCGCAGGCGGTACACATAGACTTCCACTGCGTTTTCGCTGAAATCGGCGTCCCAGGCGGACAGCGAATTCACGATCTGGCGCTTGGTGACGACACGGCCCACGCGGGCCATCAGCATTTCCAGGACGGACAATTCGCGCACCGACAGCGACAGGCGCTGGCCATTGGCCCGGACTTCGCGGCCAACGGTGTCGAACACCAGGGGGCCGACTTCGATCAGGGGCTGCGCCTGCCCTGCCCTGCGCCGGCCGAATGCGCGCACGCGGGCGGCCAGTTCGGGCAGTTCAAAGGGCTTGGTGACGTAGTCGTCGGCGCCGGCATCCAGGCCGGCGACGCGGTCTTCGATGCCGTCGCGGGCCGTCAGGATCAGGACCGGAACCTGGTTGCCGTCCTGGCGCAACTGGCGCAAGACGTCCAGGCCGCTCATGCCGGGCAGATTGAGGTCGAGCAGCATCAGGTCATACGGCTGGCCAGCCAGCGCGCCCAGAACCCGGTCGCCCTCGGTTAGCCAGTCGACCGCATAACCCTGGTCGGCCAGAAATTCCTGGAGCGCGTGGCCCAGGGTGGTGTCGTCTTCGATTACCAGAACTCGCATGCCGCGATTCTAGCGCGATCCCGGAAAAAACGGGGCGCGAAATGCGCCCCGCTGCCGGGAATCGTTCAACGGGCGGACGGTGCCGGGGCGGCTCCGCCTGCTGCCGGGGCCTCCCCCGCCGGCGCGCCCGAGGGCGGCGTGGTGACGAAGCCGATGCGCGTCATGCCCGACCGGCGCGCCGAAGCCATGACCTTGGCCAGGGTCTCGTAGCGGGTATTCTGGTCGGCGCGGATGCGGATCTCGGGTTGCGGCTTGGTGCCGGCGATCGACTTGAAGCGATTGGGCAGGTCGTCGATATTGACCGGCTTTTCGTCCCAGAACAGCGCGCCGCCGGCATCGATGGCCAGGTCCACGGTCTTGGGTTCTTCCTCGATCTGCTCGGCGGCCACCTGGGGCATGTTGATCTTGATCGAGTGCGCCAGCAGCGGCGCCGTGATGATGAAGATCACCAGCAGCACCAGCATGACGTCGATCAGGGGCACCATGTTGATCTCGGAAACCGTGTGGCTCCCGGATCCTTTGCCCTCGAAGCTGCCAAAAGCCATTATTCGCTCCCGCGTTGAGCCGCGGCGCCGTTACCGTTCTGGCGGCGCAGGGCACGCACCTTGCCGTCGGACAGCGCCACTTGCTGGCCGGTCGTCAGGAAGGCGAACAGATCATGCGCGAAGGCATCCAGGCGCGACAGGTACACGCGGTTGTTGCGCACGAAGGTGTTGTAAGCCAGCACGGCCGGGATGGCAACCGCCAGACCCAGGCCGGTCATGATCAGGGCTTCGCCCACCGGACCGGCGATGCGGTTGATGGTCACGCCGTCGGACAGGCCGATGCCGACCAGGGCGTGGTACACGCCCCACACCGTGCCGAACAGGCCGACGAACGGCGCGGTCGAGCCCACCGAGGCCAGCACCGTCAGGCCGTTTTCCAGCTTGGCGGTTTCTTCGTCGATCACCTTGCGCATCGTGCGGGTGACGAAATCCGTATTCGAGCCCGCCTCTTCCAGCTTGGTGGCGCCGAACTTGCTGTGGTGCGCCTGGGCGTGCATGGCGTGGCTGGCCAGGTGCGAGAACGGATCGCGCGCGCCGTGCGTCGAGATCTCGTGCTCGACCTGCTCGAGCGAGCTGGCGTTCCAGAACTTGTTCAGGAAGTCGGCCGAACGCTTGCGCATGCTGACGTTGCTCGCGACCTTGACCAGGATCAGGTACCAGGTCACCAGCGACATCAGGATCAGGATGATGAACAGGCTCTTGCCGACGAAGTCGCTTTGCGCGACGAAGTGCAGAAAGCCCATGTCGGGGACGGCAGCAGGCGCGGGCACGACGGCCGGCATCGCGGTGGCGGCGCCGTGCAGCGCGTCCGCGGTTTGCTGGACGGCGCCGGCGGCCTGCTGGGCAACGCCGCCGGCCGTGGCGGCAGCCTGCTGGGCGGCCGGCGCTGCTGCCGGGCTGGTGGTCGCCTGCGCCACCAAGGTGGCGCTATGCATTGCGTTGGACATCTCAGTTCCTCATTACGAAATCGAACGGAATTTTGGCTTTGGCGGGATAGGCCACGCCATTGCGGGTATAGGGTTTGAAGCGGCCCTTGCGGGCGGCGGCCAGCGCCGACTCGTCAAGCCTCGGAAAGCCCGAAGACGCGTCGATGGTTGCCCGCTCGACGAGGCCCTGGGTATTGATTTCCACCAGCACCACCACCCGGCCCTCTTCCCGCATGCGGCGCGATGCCATCGGGTAGTTGGGCATGGGCCGTGCCCCCAGGTATTCGATCTGCGTTTCCTGCAGGATCTGGTCGGGCGGCGGACCCTGGCGCGGCGCCTGCGTGGTCTGCGCGCCTTCGGGGGTACCGGTGGGCGGCGTTTCGACGGGCGGCGTCTCGGGCTTGGGCTCGGGCTTGACTTCCTGCTTGGGCTGGGGCTTGGGTTTCGGCTTGGGCTTCGGCTTGGGGGCCGGCATCGGCGGTTTTTCGACCACCGGTTCGGGTTCGGGCTCCGGTTCGGGCTCCACCTTCGGATCCGGCTCGGGTTCGGGTTCGATCTCGGGCTGTGGTTCGGGCGGCGTTTCGGTCACCGGTTGCGGCACTTCCGGCGTGGGGTCGGCTTTGGCGATCTGGGGAGTGGGAGCGTCCACCACACTCACCATGATGGCCTCGGGTTCCTCCAGTTCAGGACGGTTCTCGGGAGCCAGGTAAATGGCATAGACCACTGCGGCGTGTAGCGCAACGACCGCCAGGCCAGCGCCTACGCGTATACCAAGGGAAGACGGCGGTGAAGTGTTCAAACCACGTTGAAAGCTAGGCATGAATCAGCCAGGGTGCATTAACTTATCTGGCCAGCCAGAAGAAAGACGCGCGCCAAAGGGCGCCGCCGGCTGACCGGTACAAGCCGAACATCATATCTTAAATGCGAATGATTCGCACGCCATATTTCAGCCGGACTAGCGTAACACCGATTGCGCCGTATCAAAGCAGGACGACATCCCACCGTTGCCCACGCGCGCCGGGCACCCCACCCCGCTGCCTCACAGCACCGCGCGGCGCAAAGCGGCTTCAAAAACTAGTCACGCAAAACAAAAAACCCGCCACGGTGACGTGTGCGGGTTCTTGATGATTTCGTATTGCTGATGGTGGGTGCTACAGGGGTCGAACCTGTGACCTACGCCTTGTAAGGGCGCCGCTCTACCAACTGAGCTAAGCACCCGTCTTGGTTGCGGATTTCGTCATGCATGAACATCGAGATGTTGCTTGATGCTGCCTACGAAAAACGCCTGCCGGGGTACTCAAAAGCAATACGCGGGCCGGAGTATACCGGACCGCGTACCTATCGGCAAATCACCGGGCGACGCAGCCGCGGAGATTCGCCTTGCCGTCAATTAGTTGACGGCGTCCTTCAGGGCCTTGCCCGGACGGAACTTCGGCACCTTGGCCTTCTTGATCTTGATGGTTTCGCCGGTGCGCGGATTACGGCCGGTGCGTGCGGCGCGAGCCGACACAGCAAACGTGCCAAAGCCAACCAACGTAACCGTACCGCCCTTCTTCAGGGTGGTCTTGACGGCACCGATCAGGGCGTCGAGCGAACGACCGGCGGCAGCCTTGGAGATGTCGGCCTTGCTGGCGATGTGATCGATGAGTTCGGTTTTGTTCATTCAGGTGTACCCCTCACAAGGTATGGAGTCTGCCGGGAGTGCAGTTCATGGCTGTCATGTTGGACGCCACGACTTGACGCGAAGACCCGACAAACGACGAACAGACTAGTGGATAAACTTTTTCTTGCGCTGCAAAGCACAACTTTTAAACTGCTGCGCCGCCTAGGTTTCAAGGGTTTCAAGACCCCTGAACCGTCAGCGACGCAGACATGTATTAGGCCTTGGCGTAGAGCGGCTGTCAAGCGAAAACCTCACCACAACCCGCACCAATACTAGCTTTTAGGTCTTTTCGCAATAAACAAAAACGCGCATTTAGGGGTTTGCACGACACCGCCGCGCACCACCATGAAACAGCGTCACACGTCGGCCCAGCGACGCAGCAGATTGTGATAGATGCCGGTGAGTTGAACGATCGATGGATGCCCCGATGCGTCCTGGTTCAAGCGCTGTATGGCCACATCCATATCGAGCAGCAAGGCGCGCTGGCTGTCTTCCCGCACCAGGCTCTGCATCCAGAAAAACGAACTCACGCGCGCGCCGCGCGTCACCGGATTGACCTTGTGCAGGCTGGTGCCCGGATACAGCACCATGTGCCCAGCCGGCAGCTTCACCGCGCGCGGACCATAGGTGTCGTCGATGACCAGCTCGCCGCCATCGTAGGAATCAGGCTCCGAGAAAAACAGCGTGGCCGACAGGTCGGTGCGCACGCGTTCGGCGGTGCCAGTAATGCCGCGCACGGCGTTATCCACGTGATAGCCGAAGGCCTCGCCACCCTCGTAGCGGTTGAACAAAGGCGGGAAGATCTTGCGCGGCAACGCGGCCGACATGAACAGATTGTTGCCCGCCAGGCGTTGCAGGATCAGGTTGCCCAGCTCCTGCGCCAGCGGATGCTGCTCGGGCAATTGGCGATTGCGTTTGACTTCGGCCGATTGATAGCCCGCCGTGACCTTGCCGTCGACCCAATCAGCGGCGTCCAGCCGTCGCCGGATTTCGGCAGCCTCTTCCGGCGTAAAAACTTCTGCGATCTGTATAAGCATGGGCGCTATCCCGATTGTGTTGCAAGCGCGCACGCCCGATGGTCGCGCGCGTGCCGCAGCATTATCCCTGCAGACAGCCGTTGAGCGCCTGATCGAAATCAAATAGCAGATCGGCCTCATCTTCGATGCCCACCGAGACGCGGATGAGGCTGTCGGCAATGCCCATCTGCTTGCGCCGCTCGGCGCCCATCTCGTAATAGATGGTGTGGGCGGCGGGCAGCGCCAGGCTGCGGGTATCGCCAAGATGGGTCGCCATCAGCACGATGCGCAGGCGGTTCAGGAAGTCGAAGCAGTCCACGCCATCGGCCAGCTCAACGCCCAGCAAGCCGCCGAAGCGCGATCCGAACAGCGCTGCGGCGCGCGCATGCTGCGGATGGCTTGCCAGACCGGGGTAATGCACCTTGGCCACGCCCGGGTGCTCTTCCAGGAAGCGCGCCAGCGCCAGCGCGTTGGCGCAATGCTTGGCCATGCGCAGGGCCAGCGTTTCGGCGCCCACCGCGATGCGGTGCGCCGGCTCGGCGGCCAGCGTGCCGCCCATGTCGCGCAGGCCCTTTTTCTTGATCTGGGTCAGCCCCCAACTGGTGGGCGCGCCCTTGCGGTAAGTGTCAAAGATATTCGAGTAATTGGACCAGTCGTACAAACCCGTGTCGGTCACGGCACCGCCCAGCGCGTTGCCGTGGCCGCCGATGTACTTGGACAGCGAGTTCATGACCAGCGATGCGCCCACGGTCGACGGACGGAACATCCACGGCGACGTCAGGGTGTTGTCCACCACATAGACCAGTCCCTTTTCGCGGCAGATCTCGCCGATGACGGCCAGGTCGGCGACCTGGGTGCCGGGGTTGGCGATCGTTTCCGTGAACACCATGCGGGTATTGGACTGGATAGCCGCGCGTACCTGCGCCGAATCGGTCGCGTCCACGAAGGTGATCTCGACACCCAATTCCTGCAGCGTGCCAAACAAGCTATTGGTGTTGCCAAACACGTACTGGCTGGACACCAGGTGATCGCCACGGCGCAGCAGCGTGGTGAAGATGGCCGCCAGCGCAGCCATGCCCGTGGCGAAACTGACCGTGCCCTTGCCGCCTTCCATCTGGTTGATCTTGGCTTCCAGCGCCGTGGTGGTCGGCGTGCCCTGGCGCGCGTAGGTGAACCCCGCCTTGCCCTGGAACACCGCCGCCAGTTCGCGCGCGTCGTCGTAAGCGAACTCCGACGACGGATGCATGGGCTTGTGCACCGCTCCGTGCTCGACGGATTGCTTGCGGTCGGAATGGAGGATCGTGGTGGTAAAGCCGTTCTGGTGCATGATGGGCTACGCGGAAAAGAAGGGTCTACGGAAAAGAAAGTTCGCGCCGGCTCACGCCTGGCGTTGGCGCACGGTTTCGTACAGGCAGACTGCGCTGGCCACGCTGACGTTCAGGCTTTCAACCGAACCCAGCATAGGAATGTTGACCAGCTGGTCGCAGGTTTCGCGCGTCAGGCGGCGCATGCCCTCGCCTTCGGCGCCCATGACCCAGGCCATCGGCTGGCGCGCGTCGATCCGGTGCATGCTGTCGGTCGCCTGGTCGTCAGTGCCGACCAGCCATACGCCGCGGTCCTTCAGGCTGCGCATGGTGCGCGCCAGGTTGGTGACCATCAGGTACGGCACGGTGTCGGCTGCGCCGCAGGCCACGCGCTGCACGGTGCTGTTCAGGCCCACCGCGCGGTCGCGCGGGGCGATCACGGCGTGCACGCCCGCGGCATCGGCCGTGCGCAGGCAGGCGCCCAGGTTGTGCGGATCGGTCACGCCATCCAGGATCAGCAGCAGCGGCGGGCCCTCGATCACGTCGAGCACTTCGTCCACGTCCACCGCCAGCTGGCGCTCGTCGGCCAGCGCCACCACGCCCTGGTGACGGGTGCCGCGCGCCAGGCCGTCCAGGCGCTCCATGGCGACCGGATGCAGGCGACAGCCGGCCTTCTCGGCCTGCTCGATGAACGTCTGCATGCGCTTGTCGCGGCGCGACGCTTCTACGTAGATTTCCTTGATCGACTCGGGCGCGTGGCGCAGCCGCGCGACAACCGCGTGAAACCCGGCAAGGACTTGGGTCGACGCCATAAATGCAAATACCTTTAGAGAAACGAATGCCCGCCCCGGAACGGAGCGGGCCGCCGGACAGGCCGGCCATAGGCGCAATGTTACCCCTTATGGGGCGGCCGCCCGCCCGGGCCGAAACCCGGGCGGCGCCCTGTCAGTGGCGTTTGCGCGTGGCCTTCTTGGCAGGCGCGGCGCGCTGCTGGGCGACCTTGGACGGCTTGCCGGCCTTCTTGGCCTCGGCGCGCCGCTCCTTGGCGGTCTGGCCCTTGAGCGCGGCCGGCTTGGGCGCGGCCGCCTTCTTCACGCGGCGCGGACCCTCGTCGGGACCACGCGCGGACGCCTTGCGCAAGGCGTCGAAGCTGGTGCCCTGCACCAGGCGGAACTCGATGCGGCGCGCCTCCAGGTCCACGCGCGAGACCTGCACCTGGACCTTGTCGGTCAGGCGGTAGCGCATGCCGGTACGTTCGCCGCGCAGCTCATGCAGCGCATCGTTGAACTGGAAGTACTCGCCGCCCAGCTCGGACACGTGCACCAGCCCTTCGACGTGCAGCGTATCCAGCGTGACGAAGATGCCGAAGCTGGCCACGCCGGTGACGGTGCCGCTGAAGTCCTCGCCCACGCGCTCCTTGACGAACCAGCACTTGAGCCAGGCCTCGACGTCGCGCGAGGCCTCGTCGGCGCGGCGCTCGCTGGCCGACAGCACCAGGCCCATCTTTTCCCAGATGGCGTGTTCATGTTCGCGCTGGGTGCGGCCGATGACGACCGGCTGATCGTCCAGGCTGGGCACATAGCGCTGACCGGCCAGCAGGGCCTTGATCACGCGGTGCGTGAGCAGGTCGGGGTAGCGGCGGATCGGCGAGGTGAAGTGGCTATAGCCGGGATAGGCCAGGCCGAAGTGGCCGAGGTTGTCCGGGCTGTAGATGGCCTGCTGCATCGAGCGCAAGCACATGGTCTGCAGCAGCTGATAGTCGGGACGTCCGCGCACCGAATCGAGGAACTCGCCGTAGTCCTTGGCGGTGGGCGACTCGCCCCCGCCCAGCGACAGGCCCATGGTGCGCAGGAATTCACGCAGCGACTGCAGGCGCTCGGGCGTCGGGCCTTCGTGGATGCGGTACAGGCCGGGATGCTTGCTGCGCGTCATGAAGTCGGCGGCGCAAGTGTTGGCCGCCAGCATGCATTCTTCGATCAGCTTGTGCGCGTCGTTGCGCACCGACGGCGCAATCTGTTCGATGCGGCCAAGCTCGTTGCAGACGATCTTGGTTTCGACCGTGTCGAAATCGATGGCGCCGCGCTTCTTGCGGCTTTGCGACAGCAGCTGGAACAGCTCGTACAGGCCCTGCACCTGCGGCATGACGGCGCGCATGGCGTGGGCGGCCGGGCCGCCGGGCTGCTGCAACGCCGCCCAGATGTTGGTGTAGGTGGTGCGGGCGTGCGAATGCATGACCGCGTTATAGAACTGGTAGGCGGTAACCGTACCGGCCTTGGCGCCCGACGCCGGGATCACCATGTCGCAGACCAGCACCAGGCGGTCGACGTCCGGGTTCAACGAACACAGGCCGTTGGACAGCGATTCGGGCAACATCGGAATGACGCGGCGCGGGAAGTACACACTGGTGCCGCGTTCGAGCGCGTCTTCGTCCAGCGCGTCGCCAGGACGCACATAGTTGCTGACGTCGGCGATGGCGACCAGCAGGCGCCAGCCCGGGCGCTTGCGCTGGCCGGTGCCCAGTTCCACGGCTTCACAGTAGACGGCGTCGTCGAAATCTCGCGCGTCTTCGCCGTCGATGGTAATCAGCGGTACGTCGCGCAGGTCCACGCGGTCTTTCAGGTCGCTTTTGCGGACCACGTCCGGCAGGCGGGCAGCCTGCTTGCGCGCGGCCTCGGAGAATTCCACGGGCACATCGAACTTGCGCACCGCGATTTCGATTTCCATGCCCGGGTCATCGATTTCACCCAGCACCTCGGCCACGCGGCCCAGCGGCTGCGTGTGGCGCGTGGGCTGCGCCATAATCTCGACCGCGACCACCTGCCCATGCTGGGCGCCGTTGGTGTCGCTGGGCGGAATCAGGATGTCGTGCTTGATGCGCTGGTCTTCCGGCACCACGATCGACAGACCGTGCTCATGCAGGAAGCGCCCCACCAGCTTATTGGTGCGGCGCTCGATGACCTCGACGATGGTGCCTTCCGGCTTGCCCCGGTATTCGCCCGACGGCTTGACCAGGACACGGTCGCCGTGCAGCACCTTGAGCATTTCGCGCGGCGACAGGAACAGGTCCGGCCCGCCGTCATCGCGCAGCAGGAAGCCGAAACCGTCGCGGTGGCCCAGCACCTTGCCCGCCACGAAGTCCAGCTTGGTGGCCAGCAGCAGCACGCCCTTGCGATTGGGCATCAATTGGCCATCGCGCTCCATCGCACCCAGGCGGCGTTCGAATCCCACCATCGTCGCCGGACGCTCCACGCCCATGCGCTCGGCCAGCTCCACCGGAGACAGCGGCGCCCCCGCGGATCGCAGCGCTTTCAGGATGGCTTCACGGGACGGGACATCGGGGTCGAAGTCAGGCGGCGCTTCCGGCAACGGAGTGGATCTGTTGTTGTTCGATTCGTTATTCGATCGTTTTGCCAAAGCTAAATTTTCCGTATATAATGCGCAGCTTCTGTGGTTCGCCCAAGGCTGAACACTGAAGCAGAAGTGGTCGAGACGGATTGTAGATTGATTTTTAACTACACTCTCATGCGATTTCGTACCGCAGTAGTGACATAGGTAAAGCCAAAAGCGTAGAGCAAAAAGCGAAACCCATGCAACTGAGCGGCAGCGTATCACAAAGTCTTTACCGAAATCTCTCAGTGCCCAGGTGGCGGAATTGGTAGACGCGCACGGTTCAGGTCCGTGTGCCGAAAGGTGTGGAGGTTCGAGTCCTCTCCTGGGCACCACGGAATTCCAATCAAGGCGGCTTGGTATCAAAAATCCAGGCGGCGTTGATTAAAAAGATGAAAGCCCCGGTAATCGAAAGATTACCGGGGCTTTTGCTTTGTGGGCCGCAAAAGCAGGCGCCCCGCCCTGCCCAGCCGCGGCGTATGTATTAATGTGGGGAAATTAGCGCGGGAAATTAGCGCGGAAAACTAACGCGCGGCACTACGCCAGGGCACAAACGCCCAGGCAATAACGCCAGAGCCCTAACGCCAGGGCACTTTCCGGTTCAGGTGGTGGCGCGCATACAGGTCCGCGCCCATGCCTTCGATCTGACCGTCGATCAGCGCCTCGAATGGCCGCAGCAAGGCGTCGAAGTTGCGCGGCGCCTCGATGGCGTTGAGCGCATGCGTCACGGCTTCGATAGTGGATAGCGCGCCCGCGATGTCGGCATGCCTGACCCGGTAGCGCGTCGTCAGCCCGGCGGGCAGCATCACCCGGGGCAGCGCGGCCAGCTCGGGATTGATGTGCAGCAGTTTGCGCGCATGCGTCCAGGTGCCGTCCGGCACGATCAACTGTATCGGCCCACCCGCCGCCGCCGGACAGCCCGGTGTCAAAACCTGCGCGCCCTCCCCCGGGAACAGCACATGCGGCGCCCAGCCAGGCTCGGCCCATTGCTCGCGCCGGAAATGTTCGCCCACCAAGCGCCGCGCGCCCGACAGGCCCAGCACCGCCAACCGCGCGGTGTTCAACGCATGGCGCGCTTCGCTGGGATGCTGCAGCACCACCACACGGGTCTGCGGGACCAACGCGGGGATCAAGGCGCACAGGCAATGGGATTCGGGGCGCTTGCAGCGCAGACAGACGGTACGTGACATGGGGCCACACTATAGCGAAAGCGGCCTTCTCAAAAAAATCGCAAAAAAAGTGAAAAAAAAGCTGCACGACTTGCACACTTTAAAAAAAGTATGCATAATCTCGTTCCTCTGCTGCTGAACACGAAACGAAACGCAAGCGGTTAGCTGAAAAGCAAAACGCAAAGCGACGTGAAATGAAAAGCAACAGCGCCCAGGTGGCGGAATTGGTAGACGCGCACGGTTCAGGTCCGTGTGCCGCAAGGTGTGGAGGTTCGAGTCCTCTCCTGGGCACCAATTATTACATCACGAGGTACCTGTCGTGATGCGCCAAGAAAAACCCCGTTCGCGAAAGCGTCCGGGGTTTTTTCTTTTCTGATCCGAACGATCGGGCGGGAAATGCCGGCCCAGGACGATCGGACGGCACTGCGCGGCCTGCACACGGCGGGCCGGTCGTGTGCTTTAGCTCAGCACCCGCGTCATGACGACGTGCGAGATGCCGGCTTCAATGAATTCATCGCCTTCCACACTGAAGCCATGGGCCCCGTAAAAGCCCTTGGCGTGGGTCTGTGCGTGCAGCACCAGCATGCGGTGGCCATCGCCGTGGCCCTGCCCGATCAGCGCGTCGAGCAACAGCCCGCCCACGCCCAGGCCGCGCGCCCGCTTGTGCACGGCCATGCGGCCGATATGGCCATCGGGCAGCAAACGCCCCGTGCCCAGCGGCGTGCCATCGTCGGCATAGGCCACGACATGCACCGACACCGCGTCGTCATCGTCCATCTCGACTTCGGGTGGCACGTTCTGCTCGACCACGAACACTTCATAGCGCACCGACGATGCGTCGTCGCGCAGGCGGTCCCAGGTTCCCAGAGAGATCCGTACCGCCGGTTTTTCGCTCGCCATTTTATTTTCCTTCGCGCTGCCGCTGAATGTGAATCCGTAGCCGCCATTTTCGCAGGGATGGCGCATTGGCGAAACAGGCGTACGATCGCGGCTGGCCCACTTCCGTCCACAGTCCGCCATGCCGCAAGCCGCAGCGCCCGCCTGGTTGAAATTCGCCCCCGCGCTTTTCCTGCTGCTGTGGTCCAGCGGCTTCGTGGTGCTCAAGGTCGGGCTGGCCTACGCCGACCCGCTGACGTTCCTGGCGCTGCGCTATGCCTGTGTGGTGGCGCTGCTGACGCCTTTGCTGCTGGCGCTGCGCCCGCCGCTGCCGCGCGGCGCCAGTGCGTGGGGCCACCTGGCCACGGTCGGCCTGCTGTTGCAGGCAGGCTACTTCTGCTTTACCTACCTGTCGCTCAAGCATGGGATGTCGGCTGGCGGCGTGGCGCTGATCACGTCGCTGCAGCCCATCCTGATCGGGCTGCTGGCGCCGGCGATCGCGCACGAACGTGTTGACGCTCGCCGCTGGGCCGGCCTGGGACTGGGCGTTTGCGGCGCCGCGCTGGTCATCGTATCGAAGGCTTCGGTCGACCTGGCGTCGCCGCTGGGCCTGGCGTTCGCCGTGGCCGCGCTGCTGTGCATCACCAGCGGCACGCTGTACGAAAAGCGCTTCGGCGTGCAGACCCATCCGGTCACGTCCAATACGGTGCAGTACGCGGTGGGCCTGCTGGTTACCGCGCCGCTGGCCTTTTGGCTGGAGCCGATGCGCATCGAATGGACCGGCCCGCTGCTGGGTTCGCTGGCGTACCTGGTCGTGGGCAATTCGCTGATTGCCATCACGCTGCTGCTGGCGATGATTCGCCACGGCGAAGCGTCACGCGTCTCCGCGCTGTTCTTCCTGGTGCCGCCGGCCACCGCGGTCATCGCGCTGGCAATCCTGCACGAACCCATTCCGCCGCTGGCCTGGCCAGGCATGGCGCTGGCCGCCCTGGGCATCCTGCTGGTGACCCGCTCGGCGCGGCCGCAAACCGCGCGCCCAGTAGAATGAGCGCCTTTTCGCGCCCACGCCTCTTGCCGCCATGAATGCCGTTATCACCGCCGCCCTGCCGGTCTTCGCGCTGATCCTGACCGGGTGGCTGGCGGCGCGGTGGCGCGTACTGGGGCCCGGCGCCACCGACGCCCTGAACCGTTATGTGGTGTACCTGTCGCTGCCGGCGCTGCTATTTCGCGCCATGACGCAAGTAGACCTGGCGCACATGGCGCACTGGGGTTTCGTCGGCGCGTTCGCCGGTGGCATCGCCGTGACCTTCCTGTTGTCGTTCCTGCCGCGCAAGCGTGGCCCGCGCGAACTGACGGACCGCAGCATCGAAGGGCTGGCCGCCGCCTACGCCAACGCCGGCTACATGGGCATTCCGCTGTGCCTGGCGCTGTTCGGCGCCGAAAGCCTGGCGCCCGCGGCGTTCACCACGCTGCTGACGGCCAGCGTGCTGTTCGGCTTCGCCATCGCCCTGATCGAATTCGACCGGCAACAGGCGCCGAACCTGGCTGCCACATTGCTCAAGGTCGGCCGCGCGTTGATGCGCAACCCGCTGCTGGCCGCGCCGGTGCTCGGCCTGGCCTGGGCCGGCACCGGCCTGACGCTACCCGAGGGCGTGGATCGCTATGTGGCCCTGCTGGGGGCGTCGGCCAGCCCGTGCGCCCTGGTGACCATCGGCCTGTTCCTGGCGCAGACCGAAACCGCCAGCCCAGGACCGGGCGTACTGCGATTGGTCGTCGGCAAGCTGCTATTGCAGCCGGCCGTGACCGCTCTACTGGCGTTCCAAGTGTTTTCCATGCCGCCGCTGTGGGCCTGGACCGCCGTGCTGATGAGCGCCCTGCCGATCGGCACGGGCCCTTTCATGCTGGCCAAGATGTATGGCCGCGACGCCCGCGTTACGTCGCGCGCCATCCTGGTGTCGACGGTGCTGTCGGTGCTGACCGTCAGCCTGTTGGTCGCCTGGATCAGCGCGAACCCGATCACTTAGCCGGGCCGGAGCCACGTTTTATATAGCTTTTGGTTATTAAAGAAGCATAAATAGATGCTTTGAGAAATGTTCCCCCGGCTTTAGACTTTTATCCATCATGACGGGTGCGGCGACGCGCCCGTTTGCATTGACCCTACCGATTCCCCGGGACTCACCCATGAGCACCAACGCTTCCACCCTGCCCTTGCCTTCGGCGCTGCCCCCCATCCACATCAATCGCAAACCGCTCTGGATCGCGCTGCTGCTGGTGCTGGCCGGCGCCCTTTATCTGAACCAGACCGTCAGTTGGCGCCAAGGCGCGTTGTGGATCGTGGGCGCCCTGCTTGGCGTGGCGCTGTACCACGCGTCCTTCGGTTTCACCCAGGCCTGGCGCGTGTTTGTGTCGGACCGCCGCGGCGCCGGTCTGCGCGCGCAGATGTTCATGCTGGCGGTGGGCGTGCTGCTGTTCTTCCCGTTCCTGGCGCAGGGTTCGCTGTTCGGCCAGCCGGTGACGGGCCTGGTCTCGCCCCCCGGCGTCTCCGTGCTGCTGGGCGCGTTCCTGTTCGGCATCGGTATGCAACTGGGCGGCGGTTGCGCCTCGGGCACGCTGTTCGCGGTAGGCGGCGGCAATACCCGCATGCTGGTCACGCTGCTGTTCTTCATCATCGGCTCGGTCATCGCCACCGCCCACTTCGGCTGGTGGTCGACCCTGCCCGCGCTGGCGCCGACCTCGCTCATCAAGACCTGGGGCCTGGCGCCCGCCATCATCGCCAACCTGGCGGTGTTCGCGCTGATCGCCTGGGTCGCCACCAAGCTGGAAAAACGCCGCCACGGCCACGTGATCTCGTTCGCCTCGCGCACCGCGCGCCCGGCGTCGCTGTTGCAGGGGCCCTGGCCGCTGATCTGGGGCGGCGTGGCGCTGGTGGCGCTGAACTTCGCCACGCTGGCGCTGGCCGGCCGCCCCTGGGGCATCACCTCGGCTTTCGCGCTGTGGGGCGCCAAGGCGCTGGACGCGATGGGCGCCGACGTGGCCACCTGGGCCTACTGGAGCAAGCAGGCCGCCCTGGGCGCGCCGCTGCGCCAGGACGTCACCACGGTGATGGACATCGGCCTGATGCTGGGCGCACTGGCCGCGGCCAGCGCCGCCGGCAAGTTCGCGCCGGTCTGGAAGGTTCCCGCCCGCTCGCTGGTCGGCGCGGTCATCGGCGGCCTGTTGCTGGGCTACGGCGCGCGCCTGGCCTTCGGTTGCAACATCGGCGCCTATTTCAGCGGCATTCTGTCGGGTAGCTTGCACGCTTGGCTGTGGCTGCCTGCCGCGTTCGCGGGCAGCGCCCTGGGCGTGCACCTGCGCCCGCTGTTCGGCCTGGCGGTCGAAAAAACGCCGGCAGCATCCAGCTGCTGAAAAACACTGTTCCAGGAACGGCCCCTCAGGGGGCCTTTTTTACGCTCGCCGTGGTGTAAGGTTGCTCCATTCCGAAACACGGAGATGGACATGCAATGGATCGCCGGCCGCTTCTCGGCCTTTATCTTGACCTTGGTGGGCGCCGTCGTGACGACGGTGCTGGCGTTCACCGGCTCGCTCTGGTGGTTGTGGGCCGCCGTGCCGCTGGCGATGCTGGGCGTATTGGGCGTCTATGACCTGATCCAGACCCGCCACGCCATCCGCCGCAACTACCCGGTCCTGGGCAACCTGCGCTTCCTGTTCGAATTCATCCGCCCCGAGATCCGCCAGTACTTCCTGGAAGACGACACCCAGGCCTCGCCGTTCTCGCGCGCGCAGCGCTCCATCGTGTACCAGCGCGCCAAGCGCGAGATCGACAAGCGCCCCTTCGGCACCCAGGAAGACGTCTACGGCGATCGCTACGAGTGGATCAACCATTCCATGTCGCCCACCCATATCGGCGACACCGATTTCCGCGTGACCGTGGGCGGCCCGGACTGCACACAACCGTACGCAATGTCCGCCTTCAACGTGTCGGCCATGAGCTTTGGCGCCCTGTCGGCCAACGCGGTGCTGGCGCTGAACGAAGGCGCGCGGCAAGGCAACTTTGCGCATGACACGGGCGAAGGCGGCATCAGCCGCTACCACCGCCAGCCGGGCGGCAGCCTGGTGTGGAACATCGGTTCGGGCTACTTCGGCTGCCGCGACGAGCAAGGTGCGTTTTCCGAAGAAGCCTTCATCAAGAACGCCTGTACGCCGCAGGTGAAGATGATCGAGATCAAGCTGTCGCAAGGCGCCAAGCCAGGGCACGGCGGCATCCTGCCCGCCGGCAAGGTCACGCCCGAAATCGCCGAAGCGCGCGGCGTGGTCGCCTGGCAGGATTGCAATTCGCCGGCCAGCCACTCGGCCTTTGACACGCCGATTGGCCTGATGAAGTTCGTAGCCCGCCTGCGCGAGCTGTCCGGTGGCAAGCCGGTGGGCTTCAAGTTCTGCGTGGGCCATCCCTGGGAATGGTTCGCCATCGTCAAGGCCATGCTGGAAACCGGCATCACGCCCGACTTCATCGTGGTCGACGGCGCCGAGGGCGGCACAGGCGCCGCGCCGGTGGAATTCGTCGACCATGTCGGCACGCCGCTGCGCGAAGCGCTGCGCCTGGTGCACAACACCCTGATCGGCGTGAACCTGCGCGACCGCATCAAGCTGGGCGCCTCGGGCAAGATCATCACCGCGTTCGACATGGCCCGCGTCATGGCCATGGGCGCCGACTGGTGCAACGCCGCCCGCGGCTTCATGTTCGCCATCGGCTGCATCCAGGCCCAGGCCTGCCACACCGGCAAATGCCCCACCGGCGTCACCACCCAGGACCCGCTGCGCCAGCGTGCGCTGGTGGTGCCGGACAAGGCCCAGCGCGTCGCCAATTTCCACAAGAACACGTTGCACGCCCTGGCCGAATTGCTGGCCGCCGCCGGCCTGACCCACCCCAGCCAACTGCGTCCGCATCACATCGCGCGCCGCATCTCGTCGAGCGAAATCCGGCTGCTGTCCGCGCTGTTCCCCGAACTGGCGCCGGGCGAACTGCTGCGCGGAGAATTCCGCCACCAGGTGTTCCGCGCGGGGTGGTCGATGGCGCAGGCCAATTCGTTCCAGCCAACGCACGACATCAGCACCGCACTGGCGCAGGAACATGCGCTGGCGCATCCGCCCCAGGCCGCACCGGCCTGAGCGATGCCGGAGCGTATCGACATTCAACATCCTTACTTGAATGCCGCGCCCCCTATAGCCAGCGCTCGAACATCCGCGAAAAGAATTCCATGAACCGGTCATCCACGCCTCGGGCCCGCCAGGCCTCGGGCGTGATGCGCACCGAGTCGGCCACGTCGCGTTGGAACAAGGCTTCCATGTCGGCCGCGAAATCCGGCCCCAGCACCACCGCGTTGACCTCGTAGTTCAAGGCGAAGCTGCGCCAGTCCATGTTGCTGGATCCCACGGTGGACCAGACCCCATCCACCACGGCCGTCTTGGCATGCAGCAGCGCGTCACGCCGCTCGTAGATCTTCACGCCCGCTTTCAGCAGCTTGCCATAGTGCGAACGGCCGGCGTTGAACACCAACGACGAATCGCTGAACCCCGGCAACACCAGCACCACGTCCACGCCGCGCTCTGCCGCCACGGCCAGCACGTCCACAAAGGCCGGGTCCGGTACAAAGTACGCCATGGTGATGTGGATGGACTTTTGCGCGCTCTCGAACGCGGACATCAGCGTCAGGTACACCGTATAGCCGTCGCTGCGGTCGGGCTGGTTGGCCAGTATCCGTACCCGCGTCGGCCCCTGCGGTGGCGCGATCGTCTCGCCGCCGCCCTTGAGCGGGTCCTTGGCCTGGGATTCCCAGCCGGCCCGGACCACGGCGTCCAGTTGGGCCACGGCAGGGCCCTCGATGCGCAGATGCGTGTCGCGCCACGGCGCGGCGCGGGCGTCGGTGCTTTTGGCGTCGGGGCCGCTGCCCACGCCGCCCGAACCGCCGCTGCCACCGCTTCCGCCAGAGGGCGATGAGGCATAGACGCCGCTGACATTGATGCCGCCCAAATAGCCCACCTTGCCATCAACCACCAGGATCTTGCGGTGGTTGCGCTGGTTGGGCGACCAGCCGGCGCGGCTGCCGTTCACGGGACTTACGGGGTTGAACACCGCGACCTGCACGCCGGCGTCCCGCAAACGCTGGAACAGCGCCTCGGGCGTCTTGATCGTACCCACGGCGTCCACCATCAGCGCAACGTCCGCCCCTCGGTTGCGCGCCGCGATCAGGGCCTCGGCGAACCGGGCGCCCTCTTCGTCATCGTCGAAAATGTAGGTTTCCATGTGCACGTACCGCCGCGCCTGCGCGATCGAACGCAGCATGGCCTGATACGTGCTGGGGCCGTCCGCCAACAGGCGCACGCGGTTGCCAGGCACCAGCGGCGCGCCGCTGACGGCCTCTTCAACCGCCAGGTGGCGAGCCAGGAAATCGTCTTTGGGGGTGTCGGGGTCCGCCGCTAGATCGTGCCCGCGGCGCAAGCTAGCCTGGGCCGCATCGGCCGACAGGCCCGCTTGCGCCTTGCGGGCGGCGCGGTCTTGCGCATCGGGCACGCTGGCGCAGGCGGCCAGCGTAGCGGCGATGCAGCCCAGCACCGCCGCACGCGCCCACTGCCGCCACCCGGCCTTGCGCGACGGCCGGCCGCTGCAAGCGGCCAACGCAAAGGCCGGTGACGGCCTCATGGCGCGTCGGCTTAGCGCCGGTTAGCCAACAGGCAGCAGCCCAGCAACACGCCCACCAGCGTTGCCACACCGACAGACTTCCACGCGTTTTCGTGGACGTATTCATCGGCATAGGCCTTGGCGCGGCGCGCCCGGTCCAGCGCCTCGCCTTCCCAGTCGCCCGCGGAATCACGCGCCTCGGCCAACTGGCGCTTCAGGCGCGAGCGGGCCGCTTCGATTTCGGAGCCGGTGTACGAGGCCGTCGAACGCAACAGGTCTTCGGTGCCGGCGAGCAACTCCTGGAAGCTGTCGCTCACCCGGTCACGGTGCAGGGCCATTTCAGCGCGCTGGTTCTTTCGATTCATAGTCGCTCCTAATGCGTATTGCGGATTGGGCCTTCCCCGTGTTGCCACTCGACCCGCGAGCGGCAATACGGCGCGGGGCAAACAGGCCCCGCCAGGCCATGTGGGCATTGTGACCGTCCGGACGCGAGGCCGCCCGAGCTTTCGCAACCAGCCGTTAACCGATATTTCAGTGGCGCGGAACTTGCTGAGGGATTCAGGGCCCGCGGCGACCGCTCCTACAGCCCTCCCCTGGGGAACACCCGGGGCGCCCCTCCCGCCAGGCCTGCCCGATTTCGTAAAAGTCCATTGCATTTCAGGAGCTTAGACTTGACACCAGAACCCCTCTGGCCGCCACAATAAGCCTTTGCAATGCGCTTCATCAGCCTCAAAAAGGAACTGAACGCATGGTCTCTCCTTCCGCACTGCTTGCCGGCTCCGCCCCGCACTTCCTGGCGCCTCAGCCGCAACCCGCCAGCGCCGAACAGCGCGAACTGCGCGACGGGCTGCAGGATCGCCCCGCCCATATCGACCCCAAGTTTCTCTACGATGCGCTGGGTTCGTCGCTGTTCACCGCCATCACCCTGTTGCCTGAGTACTACCCGACCCGCTGCGAAGCCGAAATCTTCGAGCGCCACGGCCAGGACATCGCCCGCCGCATCGGCCCCGTGCAGTCGCTGATCGACCTGGGCGCGGGCGATTGCGTCAAGGCCGAACGCCTGTTTTCCAGCCTGCGCCCCCGCCATTACGTACCCATCGACATTTCCGCCGACTACTTGCAAACGGCCGTGCGCCGGCTGCGGTTGTCCTACCCCGACCTGCGCATCACTGCCATTGGCCAGGACTTCTCGCAGGCGCTGACGTTGCCGCCCGACGTCGCCCCGAAGCAACGCCTGTTCTTCTATCCCGGCTCCAGCATCGGCAACCTGAATCCGGAACAGGCTCGCGCCATGCTGCAGCGGATCCGGCGCCAATGCGAAGGCGGCGGGCTGCTGGTGGGGGTGGACCGGGTCAAACCCAGCCAGGTGCTGGAGCCGGCCTATGACGACGCCCTGCACCTGACCGCCGCCTTCAACCTGAATCTGCTGCGGCACGTCAACGACGTGCTGGGCGCGGACTTCGTCGTCGACGACTGGCGCCATGTGGCGTTGTTCAACGGCGAACAATCGCGCATCGAAATGCACCTGCAGGCGCAGCGGCCGGTCACCGTCAGATGGCCGGGCGGCGAACGGCGCTTTGCCGCGGGCGAACGCATCCACACGGAAAATTCCTACAAGTTCACGCCCCAGGCCTTTATCGACCTGTTGCAGAGCGCGGGCTACCACAGCATTGAGCACTGGTCGGATTCACGCGGCTGGTTTTCGGTTTTCAGCGCCCGCGCATGACGCGCGGCGTCTCCCAACCCGCCCCTGGAGGATCGCCATGGAACCTGCCTGCCTGCTGACCCATCCCGCCAACGGCCCCTATGCCGCCGGACAAGCGGGCCAGCACGACCGGTACGACGCCGTGCGCGCCACCAGCACAGCCCTGGCCGCGCCGCTCAGCCCCGAAGACTGCCAAGTGCAATCCATGCCGGATTGCAGCCCCGTCAAATGGCATCTGGCGCATACCACCTGGTTCTTCGAGACCTTCCTGCTGACGCACTTCCATCCGCCCTACTCGGCCTTTCATCCACAGTACCGCATGCTGTTCAATTCCTATTACAACGCCGTCGGCGCCAAGCACCCGCGCCCGCAGCGCGGCCTGCTGTCGCGCCCGCCGTTGTCGGACGTGCTGCATTACCGCCAGCACGTGGACCAGGCCATGCACGACCTGATCTCGCGGCTGGGCGGCAATGACCCCGCCTTCGATGCCCTGCTGGAACTGGGGTTGAACCACGAACAGCAGCACCAGGAATTGATCCTGACGGATCTGAAGCACATGCTGTCGACCAATCCGCTAAAGCCCGCCTATGTGGCCTCGGGCTCGCCCGCACTGCCCCCGGGCACAGCGGCCGGCTGGACTCGCTACACCGGCGGCGTGGTCCGAATCGGCCATGACGGGCGTGGCTTCGGCTTTGACAACGAAGGCCCTGCGCACGAGGTGCTGCTGGCGCCCTTCCATCTGGCCGACCGACTGGTGACGCAGCACGAATACCTGGCCTTCATCCGCGATGGCGGCTACAAGCGCCCCGAACTCTGGCTGTCGCTGGGCTGGGACCGAGTCTGCGCCGAAGGTTGGCGGGCCCCGCTCTACTGGGAAGGCCAGCGCGACGACTGGCGCGTCTACACCCTGCGCGGCATGCAGGAACTGGAATTGCAGGCTCCCGTCACCCACGTCAGCTACTTCGAGGCCGACGCCTACGCGCGCTGGGCCCGAGTACGGCTGCCACGCGAGGCCGAATGGGAACATGCCGCCCGGCAGTTGCCCGATGGCGCCTATTCCAACCGCGCCAACATGCTGGAAAACGGCCACCTGGATCCCCGCCCGGCGCCAGCACGATTGGGCGCCAGCGGCCCCACGCAACTGTATGGCGACGCCTGGGAATGGACAGCAAGCCCCTATGACGCCTACCCCGGCTTCACGCCGGATGCCGGCGCGGTGGGCGAATACAACGGCAAGTTCATGTGCAACCAATACGTGCTACGTGGCGGCTCCTGCGCCACGCCGCGCGGCCATATCCGCCCCAGCTACCGCAATTTCTTCCCGCCGGAGGCGCGTTGGCAGTTTTCGGGCATACGCCTGGCCCGGGACGCGTGAAAAAACCCACGCCCCCAGTTGCATTGCCAAAAAATTTCATGCTAGAATTTCGTTCTTCGTTACTTCAGCTTCGTTTGAAACTGAATTTGCCGCAAAGCAAAAAGCAACGAAAAGATGGCGCATTAGCTCAGCCGGTTAGAGCGACGGAATCATAATCCGCAGGTCCCCTGTTCGAATCAGGGATGCGCCACCAAGAATTTAAAAAGGCCTTCACGCAAGTGAAGGCCTTTTTGCATTGGCATTGGATCTGGAATGCTGCACGAGAATGCTGCCACGGTCCATTCAATGAGCCCCCGACATGCCGGTGAACCCGCTTGGAATCCCTCGCCTTTGCCGTCTGGCGCGAGTGGCCGTTCCAACAACGGCGCCCCGGACCCAAACGCACGCGCTCCCCGGACAGCCATCGCCATCCGGGGAGCGCGACCCGGAACGTGCAAAGCACGAACCGGGTGATTGCCTGCGCCAGAAAACCTGGCGCTACATCCTCTTGTGCAGCGTGTCGCGGCGACGGCCGCCCCACGTCGCGCACAGGCTCGCCACAAACGCGCCGATCAGCATCGACGCAAAGCCCCACAACGCAAACGCCGCAGCGGCCTTGCGCGCCTGGTCAGCCGCCTCGCGCGCCTTCTGCTTGGCGTCGTCGGCGGCCTTCTTGGCGTTCTGGATGGTCTGGTCCACGCGCTGCTGCGCCGCGGCCGGATCCGTGCCAGTCTGCGCCGCAATGACCTTGGCAACGTAGTCGCGGTCGGCCGGCGCCATTTCGCCGCGGGCCAGGCTCATCGCCACGATGCGACCCACTTCAGCCCGGGATGCGGCCTTGTCGCCAGAGGCATCGGGCCGGTCCGAACGCAACAGCACGTCGGTAAAATAGTCGCTCGCCCGATCCATGCCGCCCCCACTCGCGCCAGCCGCCGCGGTCGCCGTGACCGCCGCACCCGCACCTGCCGCGACCGACACGCCGGCCTTGGCCGCGCCGGATGCCAACGTGGCAAGCGCGGAACCCAGCAGCGCCGCGCTGACCACCGCGCTCAGCGCCCAGACCAGGAAGCCATGCGCAGTGTCGCGGAAGTAGACCTCGTCCCCATGCGCGTCCACCCATTTCGTGCGCAGCCGACCGGCCACGTAGCCGCCGATGCCGTAGGCAACGATCTGCGTGAACAACATCCAGGCGATGATGCTGATGCCCACTGCGGGCGCCGACATCCCTTCCCCGCCCCACGGCGAGACTGACAGGAAGCCCAGGCCGGAGCCGCCGGCAAATAGCGCCAGCGACAACGCCGCGGCAATCACCGCGCCAGCGAACACCGCTGCCCAGGACACGGCGGACACCGCCGATTCACGCCCAGGCACGACGCCGGCGTAGGGCGCACCGCTGTAGGGCTGGCCCGCCGAAGTTGTGTTTTCCATGGTTATTCCTTGTTCATTGTTTGTGCAGCCGCGCCTGAAAGCCAGGCGCCGGCGCGGGAACCCATTGGGGTGTCAGTGCCAGAACAGCGCCAGCAAAATGATGATGGGAATGGGTACCCCCAGCAGCCATAGCAGAATGGAACGCATGTAAACCTCCTTGGTGTCGCGAAAATGGGTCGCGAAGATGTGCTGGCCTTCAGGCCAGGTCGATGGTGCCGGGCGCGCGCGGATCGGGCGCGGGCGGCGTCACGCCGGATTCACCCGGATCGTGGCTCGGGTGATTCGTATCCGACTGCGGGTCGTCAGGCCGCGGATTGCCGGGCAGCGGCGGATCGTCGGGCGGCACATCGTCGGGTGCGCCCGGTGGCCGGTGGTGGGTCTGGGTCATAGCGGGTCTCCTCGGTGGCGCCAGTTGCGCCGGACCGCTACCCAGCAATTAGCGTTCCCGCCCCCCTTTCTTGCCGGAAATCAGACGAAAAAAAACCCTCTGGCGAGGGTTTGCGGGGAAGGCCGATGCGCCGCGTCAGGGCTTGGTCGACTTGCCGTCTTTGGGGAGATCCGTGCCGTTTTGGCCGCCTTTACCCAGAAATTCCACTACTGCGGCCTTGCCTGCGGCGGACGCCTCGTCCTGGCTGGCATAGCGCCGTTCGGAATAATTGGTGCTGCGCACATTGCCACTTTCGGGGTCCAGCAAAGTGATGATCCAGGCGAATTCGCCCGGCAGCAATTGCCTGACCTGCAATGTGGCGCGCGTGCCTGGGCGTAATCGTTGCGGCATTTCGCAGCCTTGGGAGTGATTCGACGCCGCCATCGTAGCGCAAAGCAACCCGCCGGCGGGCCTTCGGCAATGCTGCATCCGCACATGCGCTGCATGCTGCACCCTGCGCGGCAAAAACGCCACAGCGCTGCGGACCGCCAGGAAAACCCTAGCGCCATCGCCGCGAATACAGGCGCACAATCAGTCAAACATATAGACCGCAGAAGCGGCCGCCGCATCCCTTTAATCAGGCGAGGACGGAGACAACATGACTTACGTAGCAGTGGTAATCAGCTGTTTGATGGTTGTGGGTATCGTCGCGTTGGTGATTCAAACGGTTCAAAGCGCAGGGCCCGAGCCCTGGCTGAAGATATCGGCGGCGATTGTCAGTTCCCTGTTCGCTTCCCTATTGCTCATTCCGCTTGGCTACGCCGTCGCGCAGACCATGGTCATGGAATGAGCCACTACGCCTGACCGGGGCTAGCCGCCCCGGGCCGGCCTGCCCCGCGTCGCCGCCCAGCATATCAACGACCCGGCGGTGACCATCGCCACGCCCTGCCAGAACGTCGCGGTCAAACGCGTGGACAACCACACGGCCGCGAAAAACGTGGACAGCACCGGCGTGAAATACGAGGCCGTGGCCAGCAAGGTCAGGTTGCCATTGAGTATGCCCAGATTCCAGAGCGCGTATCCGGTAGCCATCGCCGCCCCGGTCACGCACAGCTCAATCAAGGCAGGCCCGCTGAACGCCAATGCGGGCTCAGTACTGAACCCATATTTGATCCACAGCACGGCCGCAGTCAGCATAAAAAACAGCGCAACGCCGTTTTTGCCATCGGCATAGCGTTTCGTGACGTTGCAATAAACGGCCCAGATAATGGCGCCACTGAACGCCAGGCCATAACTGAGGGGATTGCCGGCAACATTGGCGACCGTGCGGTCCCAGGAAAGTCCGCCCGAGCCGCCAACCACCCAGACGATGCCGCACAACGACAGCGCGATGCCCGGCACTACCCAAGCCCCCGCGCGCTGGCCATTGATCAGTATCGCCAGGATCACCGTAAAACACGGCCATAGGTAGTTGACGATGCCCAGTTCAATCGCCTGGCCGCGGCTGGTGGCGAATCCCAACGACAGCGACAGGCAGATTTCATAGGCCACAAACAACACACTGCCTGAAACCAAGTACGAGCGCGGAAACGACCGCAGCTTGGGAAGACCCAGCAACAGCACGAGGAACACCGATCCGACCGTATAGATCAGCGCCGCACCGCCAATCGGGCCAAAACTCTCGCTGACACTGCGGATCAGGCCGACAACGGTGCCCCAGAGCACCACGGCCATTAATCCCAAAAACGTCGCCGTCTTCCGGTTGGGAACAAATTGCATTACCGTTTCCGATTGCCCGATATTCATGCGACAGGCCGCGCCGGGCAAAAAGCGCGCGCCAAAACGACCGAAGTGTAGCGAAAACAGGAAAACCACCGCAGCGCCCGTCGGCATACGGGAATCCAATGCCAGAGAAGCGACAAGCCCGTTGAATAACCAGCAAGAGGGAGAACGAGCCGCATGACCATTTCCATACGCAGGCTGACCGACGTGCTCGCCACGACGGAATCTGGCCGACTCTATCGGATCGAAGTGTTTTCGCAGGCCGACCAGGCGAATCCGCCCGCCGACGCCACGACCACTCGCTACATACTCAGGACGTCGGAAGGAGAAGGGGTCATCGCCCTGGGCGACAGGCGTTACCGCCTGAAATCGGGCGAGGTGCTGACGGCCTTGGCGCCGTCCGCCGCCCCACGTCCCGGCGCCTGAGTCAGCTCCCGGGCAGCGGCAAGGCGCTAGCGCTAGCGCTCGTCGGACGCCACCCGCCGCTTGCCCAGCTTCTTGGCCCGGTACAGGGCCATATCGGCGCGCTCCAGCAGCTGCAGCATGGTGACCCCCGACTGGGGAAACACGGCGATACCCACGCTGGCCGAGACGGCCACCCGGATCTGGGGATAAGGCAGCGACAGGCTTTCGACCAGCGCTTCGGCCACCACCTGCGCGTTGTCCCGGTCGGCACCCATCAGCAACACGGCAAACTCGTCGCCCCCCAGACGCGCCGCGACATCCGAGACCCGGATGGCGCGCGCCATGCGGTCGGCCGCTTCTTTCAGCACGGTATCGCCCGCGGCATGCCCATGCATGTCGTTGACCGCCTTGAAACCATCCAGGTCAATCGCCAGGATGGCGAAGGTTTCGCCGCTGCGCTGGGCCACGGCCAGTTCGCGCAAGACCATTTCACCGAACAGCACGCGATTGCACAGCCCGGTCAGGGGGTCGTAGTGCGCCAGGTGCTGCGCGTGGGCCAACATGCGCGAGGCCTGCAATAGCGCGGTGCCGACCTCTTCGGCTTCCTTGACCTGCGTACCGGGCAGCTCGACCGTGCGGCCTTCACCCAGCGCCAGCGCCGGACCGACCAGCCCCTGCACCGCAGACGTCAGGCGGTTCGCCAGCCTGAGGGCCAGCCACAGGCCCAGCCCGAAAGCCGTCAGCGTGCCCAGGGCGAGCCAGGCGATGGAGCGATACAGGTCGGTCGTCACCAGCGTCATCGGCGCGCCGGCGGCCACCGTCCAGCCAGTCAACCCGGACCGGCTGAACGCGGTGTAGACCGGCGTGCCCTCTTTCGTGGTGGTTTCCAGCGACCCCTCGTTTTCCAGCTGCACCGCCCTCGACAACGCGGGAACCGCCTTCTGCCCCACGAACTTGGCCGTTTCGCGCGTGCGCGCGACGATGGTGCCGTTTTTGTCCAGCACCGCCGCGACCCAGCCGTCCGGCAGCCCGCGTCGCCCCAGCACATTACCGATGCGGTCGGGCGACAGGCCCACATTCAGGCTGTAGATGACGTCGTCGCCGCGCACCACCGGCACCGCCAGCGCAATGGTCGGACTCTTGCTGACCGCTCCCATGAACAGGCCGCTGAGCACTGGCTCACGCGCCTGAAATACCCGGGAGACCTCTTGCGCCACCCCGGAAAGCGGTAAAGGCGTGCCGTAAGGCACCAGGGTGTTGATGACCTGATGGCCCTCTTTGTCGGCCAGGACATAGCTGTCCACGATCTGGAACTTGATGGCGTCCCGGGCCCGTTGGTGAAATCCCGCCAGGTCCCCGCCGATCAGGTCCGGCGACGACGCCAGCATCTGCAAGCCCGCCTCGACCCCGGTCATCTCGCGGTCCAGGATGGCCGTGAGGTTGCGCGCCAGAAAGATGGTGTCGCGAAAGATCCGTTCTTTCTGGATTTGATAGCTTTCGTAGACCGCGATGGACGCCACCACCAGGGCGGGGGCAATACAGGCGAACACCAGCGCCAGCAAGCCGGTACGCATGGAGTACCGGTGCTGCGGGCGAACCCGCGCGGCGGCCAGGCTTTCGCCGTCGGGCATATTATTTTTCTCCGCGGCGCATTTGCCCGAGGCAACACGCCTGCCGATACTGCACCCCCTGACCCATAGCGCCTCTCCTGGAGCTTCCGTCCGGGCGGTTTGCCGGATCGGTGAAAAGTCAGAAATTATTGCAGAACCAGAATGCAGCACAATATCCGCCGCAAAACGGATGCCGGAAAAAAGAAGGCGCCCGCGGCAGGAAAATCGCGATCTCAATTTACCTCAAAAACAAAGCCCGGCAACGGTTTCGTTATGCTCCAGCACTTGCCGCCGAATATCGGCCGGCGTCGCGTCCACCTCGGCGGCGGAATTGAAATATATCGGCCGGGCGTGATCGCAGTATTCAATCCCGGTCCGCGGGGGGGCTGCTGCGCACCCACCCAGACTTGAGGCGATCAGCCACGGCATCGTCATTGCTGCGAGCCACCTTTTCCTGCACATCCCTGACCTCCTTGCGGGCATCAGCCGCCCGCGCCTGGAGGCGGGCCTCACTGTCCGCGCGCTCTTGCGCCCGGCCCATGGCCCGCCCCCTCCAATAAACCCCGGCGACGGCGACCAAGCCCGCCACCAATGCCGCCACGACGCCGAGGCCCCGCTTAATCCACTGTTGCAACATGCGTTGCGCTCCTTACGGTTGCGGCGTGGCCTGCACCGATACGGCCGCCACGGCGCGTTGATACAAGCCGTCCCAGGTTTCCCGCTTGGGCTTGCCCGGCCGCCAGGTGCGCAGGTACAGCGCCCAGGCCTGCTCCGTATCGCCAATCCGCGGCAAGGCCGCCGGGTCCGACCACAGCAGCAGGCGCGCGAACGCTGCCGCCAACACATCGTCCTGCTCCAGCCGCGCATACACCGATGGCGCCGTCGCCGCCACCCCGCTGGCCCGGCAGACCTGGCTGGCCGCGTCGCGGCAGGCCGGATGCGTCAACACCCCGCGCACGCCGCCGCCCTGCTCGAACTGCCAGAAGCCGCGAGCCGGCCCACCAATCTGCCGGCGGTGGATAAAGCGGCTTTCCTGCAAGCCGATCGCCAGCAGCAGGCAATGCGCCTGCCGCGAATCCATGCGCGCGGGCAGCAGCGCCATCGCCGGCCGCACCGCGCTCTCCATGATCTGGTCAAGCGTCATGCTTGCCCTCCTTGTCTGTTTGCGTTTCCAACCCCAGCGCCTTGCGCCGGATCTCCACCGCCCAGTCCACCAGGTCCTGGTTCTGCAGCTTGGCGGTCAAGCGCAGGTAAGCGCCCAGCACCCACCAGGCCGGCAACCCGGCCAGCAGCATGCAAGGGCCCAGCACGTAGAACATGGCCAACAGCCCGTCTTCGCCCAGCCCGGTGCGCTGCGCCATCCAGTAGGCGGACGACATGATGTCGGGCATCCAGGCGATCATGCCGATCGCCAGCAGCGGCCCGAACAGAAATGAACTGACCACCGTACAAGCGGTGCGCGCAACGAACTCGCGCGGCGAGCGCGGCGGCATCAGCAACATGCCGATCAACGCCGCCATCGCGGCGGGCATGCCGAACGCCATCGCAATTTTCAGGGCGGCGAATCCGCTAAAGCCTGCGGAACTCGGTTCCATCTTTGCTCTGCTCCTAAGTGAGGGTGAGCATGACTGCCTCCCGAACAAAAAAAAGGCCCGCCAAGGCGGGCCAGATAAACGTGTGAAAGGGGTGGCCTGCGAAGAGGCAGGCAGGCTAGCCCGGCAGCGGAGTGTCGGGCGGGGAGAAGGTGCCATCGTTGTAGGCCCAGCCTTCTTCGGGTTCGGGCGTTGTGCCGGTCACGTCCATAAGCGTGATATAGGGCGCGAAAACAGGTTGTTCTTCTGCCTGGAATTTCCAGTGCGCTTTGTTGTCGAGAATTTGAATGAAGATACGCATGCCTATGCCCTTTGAATGATGATTACGCCGGCCGTGCCAGCACCGCCTACGTTGCCGTTCCCACCAGCCATGCCGCCGCCCCCACCGCCGCCACCTGTGCCAGAGTTAGCGTCGGGAGATGCCAAACCGGGATTGCCTGGATAACCCTGCTGACCCGACCGCGAGCCCCCCATGCCACCGCGCCCCTGAGGGGAACTCGCGCCACTGCCCCCGTTGCCCGACAATCCGGCAAGAGTGGCCCCTGTCATCGCCCCGGGCGTGCCCGAGCCAGCGCCGATCGCACCAGCGCCAGGAAATGGCCGACCGGTGTAGCCCGAGCCTCCCCCCGCGCCTCCACCGAGCCCGCCGCTGACTGAGACAAGGGCACCCAGCGAGGTAACCCCCCCTGCTCCACCATTGGCACCCACATCGCCGCCATTAGCGCCGCCATTTCCCGGGGTGCCGATGGTCACAGGGATACTCGCAGCGTCAGGCAACTGCACCTGAACCCGCTTCCATTCACCCGCGCCGCCCCCGCCAGCACCGCCACCGCCCCAGTTATCGGCGCCGGCCGCGGCTCCACCGCCGCCACCGCCACCGCCGATCAGAAAGACGTCAACGACCTTGCCACGCCACTCCGGTGGGATCGCCCACGTCTGTGACGACGTGATCGTGACGCGCTTGGGGACCCCCAACCCAGCTAACGCTGCATCGACAAACGCCGTCGTCGCAAGCCTGGTACTGTTGTCGCCCCCAGCGGGCGTAGGCGCCGTGGGCACCCCTGTGAACGCCGGCGAAGCCGCCAGCGCGGCCACGAACTTGGCCTGCAGGGCCGCCAGGTCACCGTTGTCCAGCACATCCTGGCCGGCCTTGTCGGCGATGTACTGCGCGATCATGGCGGTCACGAAGGACGCCTGACGCCAGACGGTGTTCAGTTCTTTCGATTTGGCCGTACCGGCCGTGAAACCACCCAGCCGGGCGGCCAGCGCCTGGTAGTCGGCGGGGGTCAGTACGTTGGCGCCGGGAACGGTGCCAAAGGGAAGTATTTGATTGATAGCCACGGAATGTCCTTATTCAACCGGCAAAAAGCGAGCCCCAGAGTCCGCCGTCGAACCCCGAGATGTATTGGTTTTGAACGTCAAAACCGAACAAAGGCCCCTCGCCCGAGGGGATGACGTAGTAACTGATGCGCACGCCCTCGGGCTTGAGCGGGATGTAGCCCCCAGTCAAGAGCGCCAGGAACAGCGCGGACGGCGGCGTGCCGGCGACGCCGATGTCGACCGACATGTCGCCGTTGTCCTGGATGAAAACGTGCGTGCCGCCGCCGAAGATGCGGTCCAGGATGGCCGCTGACGTCTCCAACGTGCCGTCCCAGTGGTTCGCGCCGATCTTGGCGCGCAGCAGCAGGCGGTAGGTGTCGTCGTCCAGTTCGGTCAGGCCACTGTCCGGATCGAACGGTCCCTGCCATACGCCCTGGTCAAAGCCCAGGCCTTCGATGTCGTGCGAGAAATAAACGCCCGCCAGCGGCGTCTTGATGCGCCGGCCCAGCCCCACCCACAGACCGACCACGTCCAGTTGCCGGCCCACGGCCAAGTCCAGGTCAAAGGCGTCGGGCAACGTTCCGTACAGATTTCCCACGTCCACCATGCCCTGGCATAGGGCCTGGACCGTGGCGATGAAGTTGGGTTTGCCGCGGTGGTAGGCGGACAGCAAGCCGGTGTAGTCGCTGATGTCCGCCATGTCAGACCACCGTCAAGAGGACACTGTCTGGCGAGGCCGAGGCGGCCTGCTTGAACGTCAGCGTCACGTCCGGCGTACCGGCCGAACCGGCGGCCGACAGGGTCAGCGCCGCGATCTTGAAGGTCGCATTGCCCGCCACGCCGTTGGCCGCCGTGATGGCGTCGCCCCACTCCACCGAGCCGCTGGCACCGCCACCGATGGCGACGCTGTTCACGTAGTCCGCCACCGCTTGCTTGATCGCCTCCCCGGTCGCGGCGGTATAGCCGGCCAAGGCGCGGATGCGCACATCCACCGTGACCGGCAGCAGTTCAGGCCGGAAAAAGTTGATGGGATGCGCGATGCCGTAGATATCACTCACCACCACGGTAGTCGTGCCGTAGGTGCCCGTACCCGGCGTCTTCTTGCCTGCGATAGCCTGGGCGATGGCGACGGCATCGCCGCCGTCCACCACCAGGCTGATCGAGTGCGGCGGCAAGCCATGGGCGTCCGTGGCGTTGGTGTCGTTCTCGTAGGCCGCGTAGCGATTCACGCCAGGCACCGTGGCGACCGCGCCGACGGTGCCTTCGAAAACCGTCTTGGACGGCAGCGCCACCGAAACCGCCTGGCGCTTGCGCAAGGCCGCATCGCTCTCGACCGGCGCCCCGGGCGTTGCCGCAGCCGGGTTGCTGACAGACTGCCAACCGCGGGTAGGTGTGGCGATCTGGTCGACGGTATGCGCCGCGGCCGCCACCGCGCCCATTTGCTGGCAAGTCGCCGTGACCGTGATCTCGCCTTCGGGCGGAATGGTCACCTGGGCCGGCAGCAGCCACTGAATGCCGTTGGCGTCCTTCACGATGCCGCCGCTGATCAGGGCGCCGCCTTGGCCAACGATCCGCAGGTCCACCGTGGATTGCGAGGCCGCGGCCCGGCTGATGCCGTTGATCTTCACATTGGAAGACAGCGCGCTGCCCGCGGCGGTTGCCGGCGAGAAAGCGTTGTAGACATTGATGGCTGCGATGTTGGCGTCGTTGATGGCGGACGCGAACACGGCCAGCAACTGGCCGTCCTGGCTGTCGGCCTCCAGGTAGGTATCGGGCCCATAGATCGCCCGGTACTGTTCCTGCAGGTACTGCAACACATCGCCGTAAGACGGTGCGCGAATGCCGGCGGCGTCGACCACCGGCGCGGTAGAAAGTATCGTCATAATGCTGCCTGCACAATGGCGGTGCCATAAAGGGTTGAAATCGTGGCGACCACGGCCAGTCCCCGCGTCTCGGTATCGAGACGACTCGAGTACTCGGTAATGCCCGTCACGCCGGCGGTGCCCAGGATCCGCTCGCGGATCGCTCCGTCGTACGAAGCCTCGAAGCGCTTGCCCAGGACTTCCGTCCGCCAAGGCATGCCTTCGCTGGTATCCAGGAACCACTCGCCGCGCAGCAGCATCAGCCGGGTCTTGACCGCCTGGGCAACCGCTTGCGGCGTGTCCCGGTAGAAGTCGGCCTGCTGCCCGCCGAACGAGTAGTCCCCGTTAGCGTCCATTTTTCGATAGCGCATTGGTTTCCTTAGTTGGGTGGCGTCGTGACCGCGTTGGCCCCCTGGGCCGTATGCGTATGGGTGTCATCCACCCGCTTGCCATTGGCCAGGATCTGGCCGATGACGTTGAACACACCAGTGATCTGCGCCGCCGAGCCTTGACCGCCGCTGCCGACCAGGCCGGCGACGTAGGTCAACAGCCCCTCGACCAGCACCTGGTCCGAGAATGTCGACCGCGGCGCAACCACGTCAAAGCCGCCCGGCGCCACGATCTGGACCTTCTGGCTTGCGGGGTCCAGCTCGATGTAGGTCGAACCGTCGTCGCTGCGCAATTGCGTCGCGCTGGTGCTGACATTGGCAATGACGCGTTGCTGCGACCGCACCCCCACGAACACAAAGCCGTCCGACAGGTCATGCATTCGCAACTCGGCCTGCTCCTGAATGCCGCCGGATTGCCACCAGCTGTCGATACAGCGCGACGAGAACACCACCAGGCATTCATCGCCCGCCGTAACCGGAAACGTCAGCGTGCAATGGCCGCCTGACGGAAAGTGGACGGGGCAATCCACCAGCAGGGGCAGCGCGTCAGTGACGACAGCCCCTGACGGCAAGGTCCTGCGCGCCTTGATCGCGGGTTGCACCACACAGGTCATGGCGACTGGGTCAAACGACTGCACGATGCCCGGCAGCGCCGTCCAGGTCATGGCCAGGGCGCCCCGGATCGCGTCTTGCAGCGCCACGTTCGGATCATTAAGCCGTTCGCGTCGATTCATTTAGCGTCCTTTGGGGTAGGTTCGCCCAGTTGGCTGGGCAGTTCGCCCGGCGGATCCAGGGTTGCATCCCAGGCCAGGCACGTGATCGTGGTGTACCAATCGGTCTTGTGGGTATCACCGTTGTGTTCGGCCACCATGACGTAGTAATAGCCGTTGTCCGCCAGCTTGCGCTGGATGGCCAAGTCCGGTTCGGGCTTGGCCTGCTTTGTGCCCTTGGCCTTGGACGCAGCTTCCTGCGAGCGCGCCGCCTCGGTCTGGTAGCGATACCGTTTGATGCTGTCGTTGTTCAGGTAAACCAGGCGGCCCGCCTTCACCGCCGGGTTGAGCAGCATCTTTACCTTGATGCCCTTGTCGATCTGCTCCGGCCGGCCGATAACACCGGTTTCATCCGTCAGGACCTGCACCGTTTCGCGGACATAGGACTTTTCCGGCACGATCTCGAGACGGCCGTCCTGGATCCGCCAGACGCAGCCCGCTGTGCGGCAGATGTCATCCAGCACGTCGCGGCACATACCCGCATTGACGTTCGCCCGCAGCGACGCGCCCGGCGGCAGCTCGGCCATGTAGCCAGCGGTGACGCCCATCGGCTTCATGGCCGCCAGCACTGCCTGGACACGGTCACGCACTGTCGCCCCTTTTTGCAGGGTCTGGCTCATGGTCGCGAAGTTGTACGGCAGGTCGCCATCGGCCGCGACGATTTCCAGGTAGGGATTGGTCTGCCCTTCCGCGCCACTGACCGCCTCGATCAGGGTGCCGTGAAAGATCGTGCCCAGGTTGTCCTGGTAGCCCGCCCTGAGCATCACGACGTTGAACTCGCGCCGGATGCGGTTGATGGTGGCTTCGCTCAGGTTGTAGATGCGGATCTTCGCGGTGCTGGGCTTGGAAGAATCCGAATGCTTGATCTGAAACGTGAAATGAAAATCCGACAGATCCAGGCCTTGGTCATTGCCGATCAGCAGCTCCGACTTGCGCAGCCATTGCCGGCTGTATTCCACCCCTGCCGCTGCTTCCGTTGATGTCTGCTCTGCCATGTCAGCCCGCCTTCCAGTACAGCTTGGACTCGACGCCCAGGTTTTCGTAGGTCGGTGGGGAGTCGGACAAACTGGCGTTGATCAACCACAGGCCGCCTTCGAAGCCCAGGTGCTGGTACTGACCCAGCAGGTCCACGCCCGTCACCAACGGGATGCCAGCCACCAGCGGACCGCCATCGGCGGCTCTGATATCCAGCACCCAGCCGTTGCGGTATTGCACGGTCAAGCGGTAATCCTTACCGCCCAGGGCGATCGTGAAGCTCTGCGGCACCGGCAATAGGGGAATCTCGTAGAAACTGGTCATCATGGGCTCCTCGGGTTCGCGACAGTCGCGTTGCGGGTTCCGCATTCCATCGGCCCACCGGTCTTCTTGGCATCCGCATGCCGCACCAACGGCGGCACCGCCGTTTCGCGCGCATGCACGATCGCCACCTCGACCAGATTGGCCGTGACTCGCAAGCTGCCTTGCGTGTCCTTGGTGTGGTTCACCTTCAGGCTCTGGATCAGCATGTTGCTGTACTTGCGCCGGCAGGTGATCAGGTCGAACGGCTCGCGCGATTCCTGCAGCGCCAGCAACTGCGTGTACACCGCCGTCACGTAGTCGGAGGCCGCGGCCTGGCCATTGGGCAGCGCCTCGGCGGTAGCGCCGAGCAGCCCTTGGTAATCCGCGTTGCTCCAACCGCACTCCATCACAACCTCGCGCGGCTTCTTGAACGCATGGTCGTTGATGGTGCGCGGGCCATCCGGCCCGCCATCCACCGGATGCGAGGTGATTTCCAGCGTATCCGTATAGGTTTCCTGGATAACGGCCGGGATCTCGATCTGGCCGATCTTCTTGGTGTGCAGCAGCACCATGTCCAGGCCTGCCGAGCTCAAATCCATCATAGGTATGCTCCCTGGGTATTGCGTGTCAGGTCCGCGAAGACGCGATCCTGTTGTCCGGCCACTGCCGTCGCGGTCGCCATCGGATCAGCGGAACCCTCGACATAGATGGTGGTGGTGGCGGTCAGGTTGACTTGCGGCGACTCGACGTTCAGCTTCAATTCCAGCGCACCGCTGCGGTAGCCGTCCCAGGGCGCGGACAAGGATTGGGGCATGGGTTCACCGAAAGCGGGCAGACGCAGGCTCGCGCTGCCACCATCGGCGGACACCACGTCGCGACGCGTGTCGGGCAGGTCCTGCATCATCGATCTGAACTGCTCTCCCGCCTGCGCCGCCGAACGATTGGCGTTGTCCAGCATCTGTTGCGACGTCAGGCGTGGCGCCTGGGCGGCGGCCAACAAGGCGTCGTTGCCAGGTGGCAGAGACGCCGCCTCGATGCCCGGCAACGCCCCCGACCCTGGCGCGGCGCCCTGCTGCGGATCGGCCGCAGCGCCCTCGGCGGCAGCCTCGGGTTTGTCGTCGCCAAACCAACTACCCCAGATCGCCGAAAATAAATCGCCTGCGGGCAGATACGACGCGGCCTTGAACCATTCGCCGTCGCGGACCGCCTGCTCGCCGACGGCGACGTCCGTATCCGGCACGCCCAACATCCGGGCAACTTCCAATCCCAAACCGACGGCCAGGCCAGCCCGGCCGACCTTGCCCCCCAATCCGACGCCCGACAGCATTCCGCCGAGGTTTCCCAAGCCGCCGCTGGCCGCGTTGACCAGGCCGATCGCATTGGCCAGGGCCACCAGGCCGTTAACCAGATCCGCCCCGCCCAACATGCGAAAGGCGGTGACAGCAATCAGGATCCGGGTACTCCACCCGCCCGTTGCGGCGTCCAGGTCCAGGAACAGGCTGCCAATCCAGCCCAGTACGGGCGCGATCACCAGCGCCATATTCAACGCCGCGCCCGCCACTTCGGCCAGGCGCTTGCCGATCAGGGGGCCATGGGTGTCAAACCATTTGGCAAACTCCTCCAACGGCCCCTTTAATTTCTCGAAGAACACCCCAGACACCTGCAGGATGATCCCGTCGGCCGTGCGGCCGATATCGCTCAGGCTGTTCATCACGGCCTGCGCGTCATTCGCGACCGACTCCTGGCCATAGGCCTGCGCCATATCGCGCAATGCCCGGACCTCCGCCAAGGGTTTGGCCACGCTCTTCGGTTCCGGCTTGCTGTCACCACCGCTCTCGGCGCCACTGTCGCGCCGTGCGGGCGTCGCTGCGGGCATGCCCGCCAGTGCCACCAGTCTGTCGGTCAACAGCCCTGCAGCCTGGACTGTCTGCAACAGCACATCAGTGAGCCTCATGAAGCCTTGCGCCATCACTTCCAGCGCATCTTCAAGCTTGTCGATGCCTTGCGGGTCGATCCGCAGGTCCCACGAGAGGCCTGCTCCTTGCAATTCGAATGTTTCAGCCATTCTTCTCTGCCATTAGACGGCGGTGCGCTTCCGCCTTGTTGTCTGCCCGGACCGACAACGCGTCGTTCAAGAGCGCGATGTCGGCCAGGTCCAGGGAGCCGTCCTTGAGGGACTCGTACTTGCAGAGTCCCTCAAGCACCGGCGCCAGCAACCAGTCTTCGCCGCCCGGCAGGCTTTTCAGCCAGCCTGTGTCGCCTCGGGGCTGCTCGTCTGGCTCGTAAGCAGCCCTTGAATAAAAGGCCCCAGGTTGACGGTGATGACACGCATCACCAGCGGCAACATCACGCCCAGGTCGATGTCCTGGAACATGGGCGTACGCTGGCTGGCCGACCAGATGGCGGCCCAGCCGTGCTCCTGCTTGCGCTGGACGACCTGCAAGCATGTGTCGAGCACGTACTCGGCATCCTCATCCTTCATCGCCGCCAGGCCGTCGGCCAGCGGTTGCAGGACGTCGGCCAGGCCGCCGGGGTCTTCCGACACCACCCGGTTGCCACCCGCCAGGCGGACGAACACCGGGATCAGCGTCGGCAGAATCGGCGCAATGCGGCGCGAGATGTGGAACTGCTGCTTGGCATTCAGTTTTCCGATGGAATACCGATTGCCGTTCAGGTCGATTTCCAGAGACATGGCTTAGTAGGTTCCGAGAATGGTGTCGATCTTGCCGGCGTCAAAGACCCAGGCCACGGTGTCGCCGTCCTTCTTGTAGGTCAGGTCCGGACGCTTGCCGAACGCGCACGAGCGGCAAGCGGTCACATCGCCGGTGGCCGGATTGGTCACCGTGATGAGGTTCTTGCCCCACAGGCGCGAATCCAGCGTCTGGGCGTCGAACAGGGCCTGCAGCTGAGCGTTGACCGGCGAGGTCTTCAGGTACGTCAGCGTGACGGTGCCGCTCTTGTTGGCGTTCAGCGTGTGCATGACTTCGCCATCGGCGCCCACCGTCATGGTGTTGCGCGAGGCGGCCATGGCGACGGTGATGCCTTCGTCGGCATTGCCCGAGCCGTAGCCCAGCGAAATCGCCCCACCCGGGCCGATGAGACTGGCGCTGATATCAGCGAACGAATAGGTAGACATCTGCTACTCCTGTTTAGCGGTTGACCGTGACCAGAACGTCGACGGTGTGGATGGCGCCGGCTTCCTTGGCGGCGACCTGGAACGGAACGGCCTTGCGCGCTTCGCGGTCGGCCTGCGACTGGGTGGCGATCGCCGGCGCGTAGACGTAGTAGCCCTTGGCCAGCGTGTCGCCCTGCTTGAGGGCGCCGAAGCCGGCCGAGTTCCACACACCCGGGGCCAGGTAGCCGTTGTTGACGGCGGCCTCGCACGCGGCCTCGATCACCGAGGCGATCAGCTGGTTGCCGGCGTCGGTCTGCGGCACCTTGGTGGGGCTGGTGTACAGCAGGTTGTAGACATCGGTCTGGACGCGGTTGCGGAACCAGATCGCGTTGTAGACCGAGTCGATGAAGATGCCGCTGGGCGTCACGCCGTACTGGATGATGGCCGTGTCGTTGTCGTAGTTGACGAACACGTTGCAGTTCTTGGCGGCCAGCGTGTCGGCCTGGCTGCTGGTCAGGGTCTCGGCGACGATGCCGGGTTCCTGCTTGTACATCAGCGTGATCGTGGTGTTGTTGGCGTTGAAATTCACCGTCAACATGCGGCCCAGCAGCGAGGCCACCGCGTACGGATTGGCGCTGGAGAACTGCACGATCGAGTACTTGTATTTCAGCGCCTTGAGCTGACTGGCGATGTCGTCGTGGTTGGTCGGGTCCAGCACCTGCGGCGCCTGGGTCGACACGCCATACAGATGGCGTTGGTCAGCCTCGATCAGGCCGGCGACGGCCAGATGATCGGCGCTGGACAGGTCCGCGTCGGCGAAGGTCAGGCCCAGGAACTTGTTGGCGAACCGGTCCAGGAACAGCGACACGGCGTCCACCGGCGTCTCGGCGGCAATGCCGGCGACAGGCGCCGACGCCTTGGCGGCGGTCAGGCCCAGCATCGACGAAATGTCGGTGCCAGCGCCGCCCGCCGAGGCGTAGCCCAGCGACGAAGCCGTGCCCGACGTGTTGGACGTCACGACGAATTGCGAGCCGTTCCACAGCACCGAGGCGGAAACCAGCGCCGTCGAGATGATCGTGGCCACGCCATTCAGGTTGGTGGCGCCGGAGAAGTCCAGGCCATTGACCGTCTTGGCGGTGCCGTCGACCGTCAGCGCGAAAGCGCCGGCCGTGACCGCAGTCCAGGCCGACATCTGCTTGTCCGCAGCGGACAGCACGGCGCCGCGCAGCGTGGCCGACGTGGCGCCCTTGGCCCAACGGCCGATGAACAGCTGCGAAGGCTGGGGCGTCTGCTGGAAATACAGCAATGCGGCGCGGTATTCAGGCGCGGTGGTGCCGAAGTCGGCAGCCACGGCGTCGATGACGCCATAGGAGCGCATGCGCTCGCCGGTGTCGATGACCGCGGACGAGCCCAGCAAAAGCGCGGTGTTCAGGCTCGCGCCCTGTGCCGCCAGCGGCGACATGTTGATCGTAACGTTGATCAGGCGTGATACCGGCAATCCATTAGCCATGGTAAATCCCTTAATCTGCAAGGTGGTTGGTGTTGTCTGTCGAGGACAGCGACGCGGCATGCGTCGTGACTTGCGCCGACAGAAGATTCAGGACCGGATAGCTGCGCGTGACCTGGCGCGCAAAGCGCAAAGTCATGTCGAACTGCCGTATCCACTGCTGATTCACGAGCTCGTGCATGGCCACAATCGGCCCTGCGCCGCTGACCGCCATGCCTTGCGCCTGCAAGGGCTCGCGGTTCTGCGGCACGGCGGCGCCGTCGCGCAGTTGCGCCACGTGGCGCAGCGCACGGGGGCCGAACATCGAGCAAAGCACCTCGATGTCCTCGTGCCGAACGTATGAATCAGATCCTTCCCCGGCCGGGTCGTGAGCCACGACCGGACCGGCGTCCGCGGTTTGCGACCGGATGTCCATCAGGCACCAGGTATCGGTTTGCGCGGGCGGTTCCACGCCGGCGGCAGGCCAGCGTGTACGAACCAAGTCAAGGGGCAGGCCGGACACGCCGGCGATGAACCCTTGGAACAGCGCCTCGAGTTCGGCATCCTCCAGAGGCGGAGAAATGGCGAGAGGCGCCAGGTAGCCGCCAGTGGCCGAACTATTCGCCATGCGAAGCTCCTTGTAATGTTGACGGGCAAAAGGCGCAGCGGCATTCGAAGAAGTGCCTTCGAATGCCGCTGCGTCCTGGGAAAGTTGTGGGAATCCAGATTGCTGGAGGCGGATCGCCGACTTTGGTGCGCACAAGGCGCGATGCCGCGTTGCTTGACGCGTGCGGCCGGGTTGCGGCGGATTCCGGCTGTCGCCCACCGGGCTGCCGCCTCAAGCTGTTTCCTGTCGCTGCGGTTCGGAGACAGACCCGGGACGAAAGAAACAACGAAGCGGCAGGCCGCTGGGCGCGCCATGCAAAACGCCCCGCGTTCTTTAAGAGAACGCGGGGCGCGGAAATGAAAAAGGCCCGCCGATGGCGAGCCTGTCAACAGATACAGCAAAGGGTACTTGCCGGACGCACGTACCCTCTCATAAATAAGGCCCGCGGTGGGCGGGCCTGTTTTGGGATACTGCGTTGGGGAACTGCTTCGGTGTGCCATCGGCGCAAGGCGCGACGGCATGAACGAATTGTGCGCCAAGGTCAGGCGTGGGCGCAATCCTCCTGGTGTCGCACTTCGCTCCACACATAGGCGAGCGAATTGCGCGCATGTTCGATGCGCGCCACCTGCCCGCCTTCATGCAACGTTTCAAGCACCCGCAATATCGCCTGGCGCATCGCATTGCGTTCGCGCCGCGTCAATTCGCGCGGGCCGGACGCGCCGCGCACCAGTTCCGCCATGCGCCAGGGGCGCCCGGGAAACGCCGACATCGTGTCCAGCACTTCCTTTGCGTATTTCATCGGGACGCCCCCCGTTCAAGACTGTGAGCCATGCCTCGTTATCCTTGTTCCAGGTTTTTTGCCGGTTGTGCTCCCCCGTCCAGTCGCTGCGATAACCAAACGCCTGGGTAGCGAATCGCGTCGCGACACACGCTGGGACAGTCGTGGCGAAAACCGCCGCGCCACCAAAGGCCGCCCGCGCGGCCCACTGTGTCAAGGCCCGCCCTGCGCTGCGGCTTGCCCGACTGTCCGAGGGATGCAATTCATGGTAGCGAGTCGCTACTATGAAGTCAACAGCGAATCGCTACTGTACTTTCAGGTAGCGGATTGCTACTATCGCTACCATGGATATCCGCTCGATACGACTGAACAACCTCAAGTACGCCGTGCTCCAGGCCGGGGGGGTGGACCGCCTGGCCGAACGCGCGGGCGTGAGTCGCAAATACCTCGACCAGATCCTCCAGGGGTTCCAGGGCAAGCGCGACAAGAACCCACGCCGCGTCGGCGATGCCCTGGCCGCCAGGATTTCCGCCGGCCTGGGCCAGCCCGCCCACTGGATGGATCTTCCCCACCCCGACCTGTGGCACGAGCTCTCGCCCGACGTCATCGCCGACGAGCCACCGGGCCGGCTGGTCTCCTTCAACCACGGGCGGCTGGGCCGGCCCGATCACGGCAATGTGCTCATCGCCCAGTTCGATACCGGCGGCGCGATGGGAAGCGGCCTGGAACTGCGCGACCAGCCGGGCGTCATCCAGAGCTGGAACGTCAGCCCCGAATGGCTGCAGAAGAACGTCCGCGGCTTTTCCGCCTCGAAGAACCTGTGCATCGTCACGGGCTTTGGCGATTCCATGCGCCCCATGTTCAATCCCGGCGATCCCCTGATCGTCGACCGCGGCGTGCAGGCCGTCGAATACGACGCCATCTACTTCTTCCGCGTCGGCAGCGAAGGCTTCATCAAGCGGCTGCAGCGCATTCCCACCGCCTCCGGGCTGGTGGTGCGGGCCAAGTCCGAAAACACCAAGTACGACGCCTGGGACATCACCGAAGGCATGGATTTCGAGGTCTTCGGCCGCGTGCTGAAGGTCTGGCGCAGCGAGGACTTCTAATCCCAATGACCCAACGCCCCCGCCTGCCGGCCGCCGAACGAACCATTCTCTTGTACGGCGTGCTCGGCGCGCTGTGCGCGCTGGCGCTGCATCTTGCGCTGACCCGCCACATGTGGCCGTGGCGCAGCACGTTCGCCACGCTGTTCTTCATTCAATGGGTATGGCTGGTGCCATTGGCCGGCGCCCTGCTGGCCGGCATGCGCTCGGGCACACGCTGGCTGGTGGCCCTGGTGGCCTACGGCCTGGCGTTGCCGGCGCTGCATGCCTACGGCCTGCTGGAGTTGCTGGGCCCGCTGCCCGGCCCTTACGGCGACAGCGGCAGCAACCGCGCCATCGCCACCCTGGTCACCGCCGCCAGCGGCTTCATGCTGCTTCCCCTGATCCAGGCGCTGGATACCTCCCGCCCCCATTGGGACTACCCCGCGGTGTTCCGCGCCGCGTGGCGCAACACCGTCATGCTGGCGCTGGCCGGCGGCCTGGCCCTTGCGGTCTGGCTGCTGTTCTGGGCAGCCGGCGCCATGTTCCGCATGATCGGCATCACCGAGGTCAACCAGGTCGTGCACGCCACCCGCTTTCAATTGGCGGTCATGCCGCTGGTGGTGGCGATCTGCCTGATCGGCGTGCGCCGCCGCCCGCAGTTGGCCGACACGCTGCAACGATCCTGGTTGACGCTCACGGCCTGGCTGCTGCCGCCGGTTGCGCTGGTCGGTATCGCCTTCGTGCTGGCGCTGGCGGCGCGGCTGGCGCTGGACCTGCAAGCGGTGGCCCTGTCCGCCACGGCATTGATCGCCTTCAGCGCCGTCTGGATCAAGCTGATCAACTCCGCCTGGCAAGACAGCCCCGACGCCCCGCCCTTCGGCCCGCGATTGCAGGCGGTGCTGCGCATTGCAGCTTGCGGCTTGTTGCCGCTGGCGCTGGTGGCGCTGTACGGATTGGGGGTGCGGGTGCAGCAATACGGCTGGACCCTGCCGCGCGTCTGGGGCATGTACGCCGCCGCCCTGCTGGTTATCTACGCGGCGGGGTATGCCTGCGCGGCTCTGGCGCCGCGGCGTTTCCACGCCATCCTGGGGGGCACCAACCTGGTGGCGTCATTCTGCGCGCTGGCCACGCTGACGCTCATCGGCACGCCGTTCCTCAGTCCCGACCGCATCGCCATCGAAAGCCAGGTGCAACGCCTGATCGACGGCAGCAGTCCGCCCAGCGAATTCCGCTACCTTGCCACGGCGCGCGATTACGGCCAATACGGCCGGCAGGCCATGCAAAAGCTGGCCGACGGCGCCGCCGATGCGCAATCTCCCAAGATCGCGCTGGCCGCGGCGCACGCGCTCAAGGGCGAATACTACGATTGGGGCGACCGCCCCCGCGCAGCCGCCCAGTCGGCGCCGCCCCCGAAGCCAAACCTGCAGGTCTACCCCGCGGGCAAGCCCGTGCCGGATGGCTGGTGGGCCGCTGCCGTCGACGCCACCCCCTACGAGGCCGATCGCTGCGTCCGCATGGAACAAGTCGCCGAAAAAGACAGTTCACAGGCCAGCAGCCGCTGCTGGCTGATCTACGCCGACATCACAGGCGATGGCGCCGATGACCTGGTGCTCTACGTGCCGCCCCGGACGCAAGCCAGCCCGGGCGGTTACGAGACCTTCATCACCTATACGCAAAGCAGCGACGGCAGTTGGCTCAAGCTGGCCTCAAAGAACCGCCACAGAACCGACGAAAGCCCGGAAAGCGATATCGGCCGTGCGCTGGCCCAGGGCGAGGTCCGCACCGAACCCCGCCAGGACCGCGATCTGATCGTCGGTGGGCAGCGCCTGCCGCTGCATTGAAGGAACAGGCAGGGGCGGCCTGCTGCCTGGCATAGACAGGCCGGCTCCCCGCCGCCTACTTCTCTTCCAGGTCCGGCGTGCCGGTGAACTGACTCTTGAGCAGCGTCAGCGCGCCTTTTTCCGCCAGTGCTTCGTTCGGAAAGACATTCTTGGTGTCTTCCAGCACCGGAAAGCCGAAGACGCGCACGCGGGCGTGGTAGCCCTCTGGGGTTTCGGCGAACTCAATGTCGAAGTTGCGTTCTTCGATCCAGCCCGACTTGTGCAATTTCCAGTCCATATCCGACACGCTCCTGGTAAGTGAAGTTGACGGTGCCGTCCCGTGAACGCGGGTTCTGGTCAAAGCCCGCAACAGGCCAGCACCGCTACACCTTACACCCGCCGCGCTGACGGCGGCTTGACCGCCGGCAAACGGCGCGGCGGGGTATGCCGCGCCCGCCTTAGTCGGCCTTGGGCGGCTGCACGTCGACGGGTTCGATGACTTCTTCGTCGGGGGGCGAAAACAGGTCCCAACTGGCCATGAACAGCGCGGCGATCAACGGGCCGATGACAAAGCCGTTCAGGCCGAACAATGCCATGCCGCCCAAGGTCGAGATCAGCACCACGTAGTCGGGCATCTTGGTGTCCTTGCCCACCAGGATCGGGCGCAGCACGTTATCCACCATGCCGATCACCAGCACGCCGAACGCGATCAAGACCGCGCCCTTGATGGTGGCGCCCGTGAGCAGGAAATAAATGGCCACCGGCGCCCAGATCAGCCCGGCGCCCACGGCGGGCAGCAGGGACAGAAAGCCCATGATGACGCCCCACAAGAGCGCCCCCTGGATTCCCAGGATGGAAAAAATAATTCCGCCCAAGGCGCCTTGCGAGGCCGCCACCGCGATGTTGCCCTTGACGGTGGCGCGCACCACGGTCGTGAACTTGCGGAACAGATGCTGCTTGTGGGCGTGGCTCAGCGGCATGGCGCGCTTGATGCGCAAGCCCAGTTGCGGGCCGTCGCGCAGCAGGAAGAACAGCAGATACAGCATGATGCCGAAGCTGATCACGAACTGGAACGTGTCCTGGCCGATGCTCAGGGCCTGCGTGGCCAGGAACTGGCTGACCTGCATCGCCCCGGCGCTGAGCTTTTCTTGCAGGCTCGGGATGTCGGCCAGGTCAAACCGCGCCAGCAGATCGTGAATCGAAGGCGGCAGCGCCTCCATGGCTTGCTGGAAGTAGGCGCCGAAGTTCAGTTGTCCGGACTTGATGCTCTGGTAGAGGTTGGCGCCTTCCTGCACCAGCGACCCGCTGATGAGCACCAATGGCAGGATCACCAACAGCAGCACGAGCAGCAGCGTGATCAGGGCCGCCAGGTTACGGCGCCCGCCGATGCGCGCCACCAGGCGGCGCTGCAACGGCGCGAACAAGATGGCCAGGACGGCGCCCCAGAACACTGCGCCGTAGAAAGGCCACAACAGCCAGCCGAACGCGATGGAAACCGCCACCAGCAAAAGCAGGAAGGTTCTGTAGTGCAAGCTCGAAGATTGACTCATATTCCGTCCAAGGCGCGGCAGAAGCCGCGAGACCCGCATTGTACAAAGCCCCACGGCGCCCTACCCCCCCGCGCCTGGGAAGCGCGCAGGCCCGCCGCGGGCTCAGGAATCGCTACCCGCAGCCCGCAACACGGTGGCTCGGGCCCGCTCCAGCGCATCGGATTGCGCATTCAAAGCCTGTAGGCGCAGGTTCAATTCCTGCTGCAGCGTCGGCGTCGAAACCTTGGCCTGGCCGTCTTCCAGTGCAATGTCGTCCGCATGCGTGGCGACAAAATCGGCTACGTCCAGCGCATTGCGCGCCACGGTATCCATCGTGGCCGCAGCCTGCATCAAGTCGGCAAAGGGCGCGGTGACCGCCTCGTCGTACACGCCGTCGTAGACGGGTGCCAGATCCGGCGCCAGCGTCAGGCCGCCGCGAGCGCGGTCCGCCTTGGCCCGCGCCGTTTGCAGTGCATCGGCGCTGTCGGCCAATGTCTTGCGGGCCGCCTCGAAGGCTTGCCGCCGCTGCACGATGTCGTCCACGGAACGGATGGTCTCGGCCGCCAACACGCGGCGCAACGGCGCTGCCGCCTTGGCCAGGGACGCCTGGAAACGGGAAATCACCGCATAGGCGTCGTCGTAATCGCCCACGGCGTCTTTTTCAGCCTCGCTCAGCGCGCCGATCGGCACCAAGGTTCCTGTATCGATACGGTTTTGCAGCAGTTGGATAAAGGCCGCGCGTTCCTCGGGCTCCCGGTTGCCGCAGGCCGCCAGCGTCAGCATCGAAGCCGCCGCCAAGCCCGCCAGGCACATCCGCAGCATTGCCATGCCGTTCCTCCTTGCGTGAATCATTGCGCCCGGGCCGCCCGCCTGCCGCGCGGCCGACGCCCCCGGGCAGATTATCCCGAAGCGCCCGCCGCGCGCTGACCACGGGCGGATTTTGTTGCCATCGAATCGATATGACACAGGGCGCCGCCCGTCTCAGGCCAGCAACTGCAGGCGCATGGCGCAGCGGCGCGCCGGGTCGAATCCCGCGGCGGCCTCATGCTGCAACTGCGCGCGCAACTGCGGCCCTTGGTGCGCCAGCGGCACCTCCGCAAAGCCCGCCCGCTGGTAGAACGGACCATTCCAGGGCAACTCGCGATCGGTCGTGAGCGCCACGCCGCAATAAGACCCTGCGGCGCGTGCATGATCAACGACCGCCCGCAGCAGCGCGCGGCCCAGGCCTCGCCCCTGCATCGTCAATGCCACCGACATTTCCGCCAGGAACAGGTCGGCATCCATGGGTCGGGCCAGCGCGAAACCCGCGGGCCGGTCGTCGTCGTCCAGCGCCACCCACAGCAGACCGTCGACCATGGCTTGCGCCAACACCGTGGCGGGCACGGGATCGCCCGCGGCGGCAAAGGCCATGGGCGTACCCAGGAAGCGGGCGGCGGCGGAGCGCTCGATATCCGGCAGCAAGGCCAGGTCGGCGGGGGAGGCGTGTCTGATCATGGGGCGCCAAGTATGCCCCAAGCACGCCCCGACGGGCCTGGCGGCAGGCATGGGGACTCGCTGCCCACCCGGCCTCTTGTCCAGACGGCACCCCGCCATCGCCTAAAATGGCGGTTTACCGGCCCGCCGCGGCCGCCTGCCACCCTTGCCGTAGCGTTTGTCATGACCCAAGACCTTTCTTCCGACACCTGGGGCTTTGCCCATCCTGATTGCCGCGGCGCCGCCGCCCTGCTGTTTTTCATGAACGACCTGGCGCGCGTCGCCAACCAGTACCTGGGGCCGGACCAACTGGGCGCAGAAGCCCTCGCGGATGCGCAAAAGGCCGTCGATGCCCTGCTGGAACGCTACGTCGACATCCAGGCGGCCCCTGAAGCGTTCGATGGCGAGCGTATCGAACTGGCCCTGGAAACCGACACCCGGCCCGACGGCTCGACCGCCGCCCAGGTCGCCTTGCGCATGTCGCCGCGCCTGGAATCCCTGATTATCGAAGCCCAGCGCCAGGCCCGCCCCGCAACGCATTGACCCGGGCGCGCAGCCCCCAAGGCGCCGACGTATTTCAGCCACGGACAGCGCCTTTGTCTCCCCCCCAAAAAAGCCTTGCAAAATCACAGAACTAGCTATATCATTGTTAGTTGAGTCGGCGAAAACACATAAAAAGTTGTGCCGATGGGTCAAGCCTGGGTTCAAACCCAATGGATCAAATCCAACAGGCCAAACCCGATACGGACTCAAACCCTGAATGGGTTCAAGTCCGTGATGCAAACTGGCACTGCCAGCCCTTCCAAGTTGTTCCAGTCTTGGTGTTTCTCAGCCTGAACCAAGGTTTTGAACTAAGACTTTGAACCTTGGACAAGCCCCCAGGGCTACGCTCGGTCTCTGCGACAGATAACCCTAAAAACGCAGAACCTGGTTCAAGCCCAGTACAAAACAGTACAAGCCACGCGCGTCAATACCAGACGCGCATCAGTACAGAACACGCATAAGCAGGCCAAAAAGCCCACGCTTATTGCCTTATCAAGATCGTTCCGCCCAGTCTGGTTCGATCCCATTACAGCAATTGGCGGCCAGCATCCCAAAGCGGCCGTTCGCCAGATCCGCAGCCCGCTGTCCATTCAGCCCGTCAGGATCCGGCAGCGAGCCTCAAGCCAATGCTTGAGGCCGCGCCCCGCAGCCAAGACCCGCGCGCAAGCAAAACCATGAGAATGCGCAAGGGATCGGCAGCGGTTATGCGTTAGTGTCATGCATGACTCGGCACGCGGACAGGACGCGACGTGTTACAGCACTCTCGTCCCGTCTACGCGGCATGCGCTGCGCAGCAATTCCCATAACAAGAACTTGAAAGAGAACACACCATGAATACTCGTTTCACTACCTCGGATCTGATCCGACGCCCGGCTCACACGAAGCTGGACAACACGCCGATCCATATCGGCGACATCGTTTACCTGCAACCGACCAACGGCCCGGCCATCCGCGCCACGGTTATCTTCAACGCGCCGATCGACGGCACGACCACGTACACCACGGAAGTCGTGCCTTGCGGAGCGCCTGCGCAAAAGGCCCCTGGCCAGCGCATCCGCTTCCGTCACGAGCACGTGCATCGCATCGAACCGGTGCGTCGCGGCGCTCGCTAAGGCAGCACCCGCAACGCGGGCGCCAACTGGATCAGCGCCAACTGGATCAGCGCCAACTGAATCAGCGCTCGCTGAGCAAGCTCAAATCCGCCGCGGCTACCCCCGCGGCGGCTTCATTTCTGCGTGATAAAGTCGCAAGCAACGCAGTCATGGCAAAAGCATCATGCAAAACAACCGGCTTGCAATCCGCATCTGGGACCTCCCCACCCGCCTCTTCCACTGGGCGCTCGTCGTCTGTATCGTGGGCGCCTTCGTCAGCGTGAAGCTGGGCGGCCTGTACATGGATTGGCACGTACGCTTCGGCTGTACAGCACTAGGGCTCATCATCTTCCGCCTGCTGTGGGGCTTTGTCGGTCCGCGCTATGCGCGCTTCACCCAGTTCGTGCGAGGCCCGCGCGCAGTGGCCCGCTACCTCAAGGGCGCGGCGGCGCCCGCCGGACACAATCCGCTGGGGGCGCTGTCGGTGCTGGCGCTGCTGCTGGTGATCGGTTTCCAGGCCGTCAGCGGCCTGTTCACCACCGACGACATCCTGACGCAGGGCCCGTTGTACGGCCACGTCAGCGAATCCACCGCCAACCTGCTGACCTCCTGGCACAAGCTCAATGAGTGGGTCATCATCGGCCTGGTCGCGCTGCACCTGCTGGCCGTGGCCTGGTACGCCCTGGTGCGCCGCAAGCGCCTGGTGCGCGCCATCATCACCGGCAATGTCGATCCTAAAGACGTGCCGGCCGGCACGCCGCCCACGCAAGACGGGCTGGCCATCTGGGTGCGCGCGCTTGTCTTGGGCGCCTGCGTCACCGCGTTCGTGCTGTGGATCCGGTCGCTGGAAATCGCAGCCGACATGTCGTTCTCGTAGCGCCTGCCGCCCTGCCCGCTTAGCCGCTTCGCCAAATGGAAAGCCCCTCTGCCGAGGGGCTTTCGCATACCTGGACGCGCCCCGCGGCGCGAGCGGCGGCTTACTTCTTCTTGCGGTATGAATCGTGACAGGCCTTGCAGCTGGCGCCGACGTCGCCGAAAGCGGCGCGCAGCTTGTCCAGGTCGCCGGCATCGGCCGCGGCCGACAGCTTGACGATGTTGTCCTGGAATGCCTGCTGCTTCTGCTTGAAGCCGGCTGCGTCGCTCCAGATTTCCGGACGGGCGTCGCCGCCTTCCGTGCCTGCGCCGAAAGCCGTCCACGGCAGCGCCGCCAGCGTCTTGAGCACTTCCACGTTGGCCTTGATCTGGGCGGCGTCGTAAGGCGCCTGGCCCTTGATCACCGGCGCCATGCGGCCGAAATGCGAAGCCATCAGCGTCAGTGCCGACTGGCGGTACTTGACGGCGTCTTCAGGCTTGGCGAACTGCGCCGAGGCGGAGGTCGCCAGCAGCGGCCCAATGGTCATACAGGCCAGCGCAGCGAGCGTGGACAACTTCTTCATTGCAATCTCCCGTAAGTACAACAAGAATGCCGCGCGCCGGGCGCGCGGCATGGCGACTATACCGCCCGGGCCAACTCCGCAGCCAGGCCAATATACGAACGCGGGGTCATCGCCAGCAAGCGGGCCTTGGGCTCGTCCGGCAGCGCCAGGCCCTGGATGAATTCTCGCAGGGCTTCTTCGGTAATGCCCTTGCCGCGCGTCAAAGCCTTGAGTTGTTCATAGGGCTGCGGCAGGCCGTAGCGGCGCATGACCGTCTGGACCGGCTCGGCCAGCACTTCCCAGCACGCGTCGATGTCGGCATCGATGGCGGCAACGTTGACCTCGAGCTTGCCCAGGCCGCGCATGCAGGCGTCCCACGCCACCAGGCAGTAGCCCAGGCCCACGCCCAGGTTGCGCAGCACGGTGGAGTCGGTCAGGTCGCGCTGCCAGCGGGAGATCGGCAGCTTGTCGGCCAGATGGCGCAGCACGGCGTTGGCCAGGCCCAGGTTGCCTTCGGAGTTTTCGAAGTCGATCGGGTTGACCTTGTGCGGCATGGTGGACGAGCCGACTTCGCCGTCCTTCAAGCGCTGCTTGAAGTAGCCCAGGGCCACATAGCCCCAGATGTCGCGGTCCAGGTCGAGCACGATGATGTTGGCGCGCACGACGGCATCGAACAGCGCCGACATCCAGTCGTGCGGCTCGATCTGGATGGTGTGGCGGTTTTGCGTCAGGCCCAGGCCGGCCAGCACGCGCTGGCTGAAGGCGGGCCAATCGATTTCCGGGTAGGCCGACAGGTGGGCGTTGTAGTTGCCGGTGGCGCCGTTCAGCTTGGCCAGCGGCTCGACCGCTTCAACGGCGACGATGGCGCGGTTCAGGCGCGCGGCCACGTTGGCGAATTCCTTGCCCAGCGTGGTGGGGCTGGCCGGCTGGCCGTGGGTGCGCGACAGCATCGGCTGGTCGGCCTGGGCCACGGCCATGTCGTTGAGCCTGGCGGCGATTTCACGCAGGCGCGGCAGCACCACTTCGCTGCGGGCGCGCGACAGCATCAGCGCGTGCGAGGTGTTGTTGATGTCCTCGGAGGTGCAGGCGAAGTGGATGAACTCGGCCGCGGTGGCCAGCTCGGCGTGGTCGGCGACCTTTTCCTTGAGCCAGTATTCGACCGCCTTGACGTCATGGTTGGTGACGCGTTCGATGTCCTTGATGCGGGCGGCGTCGGCCTCGGAGAAGTCGCGCACCAGCTGTTGCAGGCGGGCGCGGGCTTCCTGGGAGAAGGCGGGCAGCTCCGGCAGGCCGGCATCGGACAGGGCCACCAGCCAGGCCACCTCGACCTCGACGCGGTGGGCCATGAAACCGGCCTCGGAGAGCAGCCCGCGCAGCGCGTCGCCGCGGGAGGCGTATCGGCCATCCAGTGGCGAAAGGGCGTTAAGTTGGCTAAGCTGGTCGGCGATTTGCATGGTCTGGGAAGGAAAAAGCTGCGGATGGGAAAACCCGGCGATTTTATCATTCAGGGCCGCGCAACATTGTGGCAAACTGAGCGGGATTCCGTCCCGCGGACGGTTTGGCCGCCATGCGGCCTGCTATACTTCGGCCGCTTTCCGACTCCGCTTGTGAATCCATGAAACTGATCGGCTCGCTTACCAGTCCATACGTGCGCAAGGTGCGTATCGTCATGGCCGAGAAAAAGCTGGATTATCGGCTTGAACTCGAAAACGTCTGGTCCGCCGACACGCAGATCCAAACGTACAACCCGCTGGGCAAGGTGCCCTGCCTGGTCATGGAAGATGGCGGCGCCTTGTTCGACTCGCGCGTCATCGTCGAATACCTGGACACCTTGTCGCCCGTCGCCCGCCTGATCCCTCAGCCGGGCCGCGACCGTGCGGCCGTCAAGTGCTGGGAGGCCATCGCTGACGGCCTGCTCGACGCCTGCGTGACCATCGTCAAGGAAAGGCAGCGTCCCGAGGCCCAACGCAGCCCCGAATGGATCGAACGCCAGTACGGCAAGATCGGCGCCAGCCTGGAAGCCATGAACAAAAGCCTGGGTGACAACGCCCACTGCATGGGCATCAACTACAGCCTGGCCGATATTGCCGTGGGCTGCGCCCTGGGCTACCTGGACCTGCGCTTCGCCGAACTGGACTGGCGTACGGACCATCTTAATCTGGCGCGCCTGTACGACAAGCTGTCCCAGCGCCAATCGTTCGTGGACACGGCCCCCAAGACCGCCTGACGGCCCCGCCGTCTTCGCCCGAACCGCTCCGGCCGCCTTGCGCGGCCGGTTTCACGTCCGGGGCCTGCGCGGCCCCGGGGCTCGGACATCAGGCGTCAACCGCCCGCATACGTCTGCCAGGCCTTGGACAGCATATAAGCCGCCAGCGCGAACAACAGGCAGGCAAACACCCGCTTCAAGGTCTGCACCGGCAGGCGGTGGGCCATGCGTGCGCCCAGAGGCGCCGTCAGCACGCTGGTGCACACCAGGGCGATCAGCGCCGGCCAGTAGATGAAGCCCAGCATGCCCGGCCGGCTTGCGGCTTCATTCAACCCGGACACCACGTAGCCTGCGCTGTTGGCCAGGGCGATGGGAAAGCCCAGCGCGGCCGACGTGGACACCGCGTTATGCAGGGCCACATTGCACCAGACCATGAAGGGCACGGACAAAAAGCCGCCGCCCGCCCCGACCAGACCCGAGAGGAAACCGATGCCGGCGCCCGCCGCGCTGGTGCCGGCAATGCCGGGCATCTGGCGGCTGGGCTTGGGCTTCTTGTTGCGCAGCATGCTCCATCCGGAATAGCCCACGAACAGGGCAAAGAACAGCGACAACCAGAAAGTGCTGAGCGCCGCGAACACCGCCCCGCCGGCCAAGAGCCCGCCGACGATGATGCCGGGCGCCATCGCCCAGACAATGCCCCATTTGATCGTGCCCTTCTGCTGGTGCGCCCGGACGCTGGAGATGGAGGTAAAGAGGATGGACGTCATGGACGTGGCGATCGCCGCGTGCACCACCAGATCCGGCGCCATGCCCTTCCAGGCGAACAGCATCGTCAGGAACGGCACCAATACCATCCCGCCACCGATGCCCAGCAACCCCGCTGCAAAGCCCACTACCCCGCCCAGGACCAGCAGGCACACCACCATCGTTACATCCACATCCCTCTCCTCGTCATCGGTTTTTGTCGTTTTATGAACCAGGCCCCGGGAGCGTGATGCCCGCGGGGCCTGATTGGACCTGCCTGTGTCACCCGGGAGCCAACAAGCCCCCGCGGCGCTTACACGATAATGCCGCCGCCCAAGCAGATGTCGCCATCGTAAAGCACGGCCGACTGCCCGGGCGTGACTGCCCATTGGGGCTCGGTGAAGTCCAGCGCGAAGGCGCCGTCCGCGGCTTGGTCCAGGCGGCAGGCCGCGTCGGCCTGGCGGTAGCGCGTCTTGGCGCCGTAGGCACCGGCGGTGGGCACATGCCCAGCCACCCAACTGGCGTCCTGCGCCCGCAACGAGCCGGACAACAGCCACGGGTGGTCATGACCCTGCACCACATAAAGAATATTGCGTTCGAGATCCTTGCGCGCCACGTACCAAGCCTCGGCCGTACCGTCTTCGCGTTGACGGCCTTTCACGCCGCCCACGCCCAGGCCCTTGCGCTGGCCCAGCGTGTAGAAGGACAGGCCTTCGTGGCGGCCGACCTGCTGCCCTTCGGGAGTCAGGATCGGGCCGGGTTCGGTAGGCAGATAGCGGTTCAGGAATTCGCGGAACGGACGCTCGCCGATGAAGCAGATACCGGTGGAATCCTTTTTGGCCGCGTTGTGCAGGCCGATCTCGTGCGCGATGCGGCGCACTTCGGTCTTATGGATCTCGCCCAGCGGAAACAGCGTGCGCGACAGCTGTGCCTGGTTCAGGCGGTGCAGGAAATAGCTCTGGTCCTTCGAGCCGTCCAGCGCCTTGAGCAACTGGAACTGCGTGCCGCCGCCGTCGGCCGGCACTTCGCGCACGCGGGCGTAGTGGCCGGTGGCGATGTGCTCGGCGCCCAGCGCCATGGCGTGGTCCAGGAAAGCCTTGAATTTGATCTCGGCATTGCACAGCACGTCGGGGTTGGGCGTGCGTCCGGCCGAATACTCGCGCAGGAATTCCGCGAACACGCGGTCCTTGTATTCGGCGGCGAAATTGACGTATTCGAATTCCACGCCGACCAGGTCGGCCACGCTGGCCGCGTCCAGCAGGTCCTGGCGGGTGGAGCAGTATTCGGAATCGTCGTCGTCTTCCCAGTTCTTCATGAACAGGCCGACGACCTCGTAGCCTTGCTGCTTGAGCAGCCAGGCGGTGACCGAAGAATCGACCCCGCCGGACATGCCGACGACAACGCGGCCCTTCTTGGTGGATGTTTGACTCATGATGATGCCATTTTACTGTGGGCTGGCCGCGTCCTGCGGCTGCGGCTCGGCCGCCCGCGAGACTTCCATCAGCCAGGTCCGGAACGCCTGCAGGGTGGGCAGGTTGGCCTTCTGCTCGGGGTAGCACAGGTAGTAGCCCATGCGCGCGCGGATCGGCAGCTGGATCGCCACGGCCAGCTTGCCGTCGCGCAATTCGTCCTCGATCAGGCAGCGCGGGATCAGCGCCACGCCGAAGCCGGCGGCGGCGGCCTGCGACAGCAAGGCGTACTGGTCGAAACGCGCCCCTTCCAGGCTGCGCCGGGTGTCACAGCCGGCCTGCTCGAACCAATCGCGCCAGCCCTCCAGCGCCGAGGTGTGGTGCAGTAGCGGATAGGCCAGCAGGTCTTCCGGCGAGCCGCAGCCGCCGGGAATCAGGCGCGGGCTACAGACCGGCAGGATCTCGCGGCCGACGATGTAATCGGCGCCGCTGCCCGGCCAGATGCCTTCGCCGAAGCGCACTGCGGCGTCCAGTTCGGGGGTAGAGAAATCGTAGCCCTGGCGGTGCGGCAGGAATTCGACGTGGATATCGGGGCGCAACCGCATGAAGGCGGTCAGGCGCGGGATCAGCCAGCGCGCGCCGAAGGTGGGCATACAGGTCAGGTTGAGCGTGCCGCCCTGGCCCTGGTGCGCAATCAGCTCCACGGTGGCGGCTTCGATCTGGCCCAGCCCGGCCTGGACCTTGGTCAGGTAGCTGCGGCCGGCCTCGGTCAGGACCAGGCCTTGCCTGATCCGCAGGAATAGTTCGACCCCAACGAACTCCTCGAGGTGTTTCACTTGCTTACTGACCGCGCCCTGCGTGACGCACAGTTCCTGGGCGGCACGGGTGAAGCTGCTATGCCTGGCGGCGACTTCAAACGCCTGCAGGTCGGTCAGCGAGGGACAGAACCGTCTCATGTTGGGGAAGCTCCCATGCCCGGTCCGCCTGGAGCGAAGTTACAAAAAGAAACTCCGCCGCAAAAGAGGCATGAAAAAAAGTCATAGCTTACGGAGAAACTTTCGTTTGCGCAAACCCGCCCCGCACGAAAGAATCGCCTTGTTTGCGTCTGCCTTTGCGCATCCGCGTTCCAATTCATAGGGGAATTCATGCAACGCCGTAATGTAGTCCTGGGCCTGTGTGTCGCCGCCGCGACCCTGGCCACGCCGCTGACCTCGGGCATCGCCCATGCCGAAGACGCCTATCCGAGCAAGCCGATCCGCCTGATCGTGCCGTTCCCGCCCGGAGGCACCACCGACATCGTCGGCCGCCTGTTCGCCGACAAGCTCGGCAAGGAACTGAACCAGACCGTGGTGGTGGAAAACCGCGGCGGCGCCGGCGGCTCGATCGGCAGCGCCTTCGTCGCCAGCAGCGCGCCGGACGGCTACACCCTGGGCATCGCCACCGTCAGCACGCACGGCATCAACCCGGCCATCTACCCGAACCTGCCGTTCGATGGCGAGAAGGACTTCACGCCGGTCTCGAACCTGGCCGCCGTGCCGAACATCATGACCATCAACCCGAAGGTGCAGGCCAAGGACATGGCCGAGTTCATCAAGCTGGCCAAGAGCCAGCCGGGCAAGCTGACCTACGCCTCGGCCGGCAACGGCTCGGTCTCGCACATGATGGGCGAACTGTTCAAGATGGCCTCGGGCACCGACCTGATGCACGTGCCCTACCGTGGCGTGGGCCCGGCGCTGAACGACGCGCTGGCCGGCCAGGTCGACGTCATGTACGACAACCTGCCGTCCACCCTGCCGCACGTCCAGTCCGGCCGCCTGATCGCCATGGCCGTGGCCTCGCCCAAGCGCGTCGCCACCCTGCCCGACGTGCCCACGTTCGCCGAAGTCGGCCTGCCCGCCGTCAACGACGCATCGTGGTTTGGCCTGGTCGCCCCGGCCAAGCTGCCCGCACCGATCCTGGCCAAGCTGAACGCCGCCGTCCAGAAGGTCAGCGCCGAACCTGACGTCAAGACCCGCCTGGAAGCGCTGGGCGCCGAACCCGCCGCCAACAGCTCGGCCGATTTCGCCAAGCAGATCTCGGCGGAAATCGCCAAGAACAAGCGCATCGCCAAAGAAGCCAACGTGAAGATCGACTAAGCGATCTTCGGTCCCCGCACGCGCTTCACGCGCTGCGCGGGGACCTCCGATTCACGAACGCAACACCCCTATATGCGAATTTCCCAACCCCTGTCTTACCGGCTCGACCTTCCGCAGCAATACCCGAATTCGGAGGCCTCGGCCCCGCTCGTGCTGGACTCCCCGCACAGCGGCACCGCCTACCCGCCCGACTTCGCGCCCGCGGTGGCTTTCGGCGCGCTGCGCACGGCCGAGGACACCTGGGTTGACGACCTGTGGGGCGACGCCGTCGACATGGGTGTCCCCTTGATCGCCGCCGGTTTCCCGCGTGCCTACATCGACGCCAATCGCGCCCCCGACGAAATCGACCAACTGCTGCTGGACCAACCGTGGCCCGGCCCGATCAACGCCTCGCCCAAGGTCAAGCTGGGCAAGGGCCTGATCTGGCGCATGCTCGATGACGGCACCCCGCTGTACGACCGCAAGCTGACGGTGGAAGAAATCACCCACCGCATCGAAGCCTGCTGGAAGCCGTACCACGCCGCCCTGGGTCAGGTGCTGGACAACGCCCACCAGAAGTTCGGCAAGGTCTGGCACATCAACTGCCACTCGATGCCCAGCGTCGCCGGCGCCTACGCCACCGACCGCCCCGGCCTGGTCCACCCCG